>DITE01000018.1 GCA_002422725.1 Bacteroidales bacterium UBA6192 | reverse complement strand
GGAGGCAAGCGTATTGTTTTCGCTATTGGCGGCCCATATGGTTTTTCGGAGGAAGTATATGCACGTGCCCAATCGAAATTATCCTTGTCGAAAATGACTTTTTCGCATCAGATGGTCCGGCTGATTTTTCTCGAACAACTCTACCGCGCCCTCACCATCAGCAAAGGCGAACCTTACCACCACGACTAATTCAACCTGATGCTTCTGGCACATCAGCTCACGCTTCCCTCTTGCATTGGTTACTTTCTATGTTGATGTGCTGGCTTCAATTTTAATACTCATTTTTTTCTTTGTGAAACTACGTGTCTTCCTGGTGGCTCTCTGTGCAATAGCTATATCACAAAGTTCCGCAATGAATCACAGTTTGCACAAAGAGATAAAGGATTCATAATCAATAAAAACAATCCTCTGCACTTCAAAATATGATTTAGCTCTTTCATTTTCATTGGGCCTCCCCTCTCATAAAATTCCAATATCTTTGCCGCTCATTAAAAAAATCGGATGATCACAGTTGACGGATTAAAAGTTGAGTTTGGGGGCACCACCCTTTTCAAGGATATTACTTTTTCAATCAACGAAAAAGACAGGATCGCCCTGATGGGCAAAAACGGTGCAGGAAAATCAACTTTGCTGAAGATTATCGGGGGTGTCAGACAGGCTACACGAGGTAAAATATCAGCGCCAAAAGATGCTGTCATTGCTTATCTGCCACAACATTTGCTGACCGAAGACACACGAACAGTTTTTCAGGAAGCAGCTCAGGCTTTTGCCCAGATTCACCAAATGGAAAAAGAAATTGAGGAGCTCAACCGTCAGCTTACTGAACGAACAGATTATGAATCAGATAGTTATTTTACACTGATTGAGGAGGTGTCGGCACTAAGCGAGAAATTGTACTCCATCGAAGAAATAAACTTTGATGCAGAGGTCGAGAAAATACTTTTTGGTCTGGGGTTTTCGCGCGATGACTTTGGCCGTCCCACCAGCGAATTCAGCGGAGGATGGCGAATGCGAATCGAGCTGGCCAAGATTTTGCTTCAAAAACCTGATCTGATTCTGCTTGATGAACCTACAAACCACATGGATATTGAATCGGTTCAATGGTTCGAAGACTACCTGATCAACAGTTCAAGTGCTGTAATGGTGATTTCACATGACCGGGCATTTGTGGACAATATCACTAACCGCACCATCGAAATAACACTCGGCAGGATCTACGACTACAAGGTTAAATACTCTGCTTACGTGCAACTGCGCAAAGAAAGACGCGAACAACAACAGAAGCAATTCGATGAACAAAAAAAGTTCATTGCCGACAACCAGGATTTTATCGACAGGTTCAAGGGCACTTATTCGAAAACCAATCAGGTGCAGTCGCGTGTCAGGATGCTCGAAAAAATGGTGGCTGTTGAGGTTGACGAAGAAGATACCTCTGCGCTCAGACTCAGGTTTCCCCCTTCGCCCAGGGCGGGAAGCTATCCGGTTATCGCTGAAGACCTGGCCAAGCGGTATGGCGATCACCTTGTGTTCTCCAAGGCATCATACATCATCGAACGCGGGCAAAGGGTTGCTTTTGTAGGCAAGAATGGTGAAGGAAAATCGACCATGGTAAAGTGTCTGATGGGCCAGGTGGAATTTGAGGGGAAACTCACCATAGGCCACAACACCCAGATTGGATATTTTGCCCAGAATGAAGCTTCTTTGCTCGATGAGGAAAATACCGTTTTCAATACCATAGATGATGTGGCAAAGGGCGATATCCGCACAAAAATAAAAGACCTGCTGGGCGCCTTTATGTTTGGCGACGAAAGCTGGAACAAAAAGGTAAAAGTGCTGTCAGGAGGTGAGAGAACACGACTGGCGATGATCAAATTATTGCTCGAACCGGTTAACCTGCTCATTCTTGATGAGCCCACCAATCACCTGGACATGCGCACGAAAGATATCCTGAAGAGTGCTTTGATGGCCTACGATGGAACCCTGATTGTTGTGTCGCACGACCGCGATTTTCTGGATGGATTGGTGAACAAGGTGTTTGAGTTTGGCCAACAAAAGGTTCGTGAACACATTGGCGATATCAACAGCTTCCTAAGTCGTAAGAAACTCGATAATCTGAAAGAAATTGAACGAAGTGTAAAAAAATAAGCCCTTTTCAGGGCTTATTCTGTATGCTTAAGAAATAAGAGCATTTACTTTTATAAATCTGGTTAATTATTTAATTCATTCCAAGTTTGTAAGCCACTGAAATGCCAAGGACGCGGTGTTTGTATGACACATCATCTGCGTTGGACATATTACCAAGTCCAAGACCGTATCCAATACCGGCCTCAATAGCGCCTATTTGAACCCCGGCACCGATGTTTAGGCCATAGTCAATCCTGTTTGCTTCACCCACTTCCGTACCCCACTCAATATCTTCAGAATCATCACCTACCTTACTCTTTCCGGTAACCCCAATTCCAATGTATGGACCCGCAAGGGCGAACAATTTTAAATCACCAATATCAAAATATGCTTTGGCATTTAGCGGGACTTCAACATACATGACATTGAACACAAAATCATCCGGATCTCCGTCTATCTTGTAACCTTTGGTTGACAAAAGAACTCCCGGTTCAAAAGCCAGCATGTCACCAAAAGGCATTTCAAAGGTAGCACCGATATGAAAACCTGGTTTCATTTTGATGTCATCTGCCTTTTCATCATCTACCTTAATCACCATACTGGCCATGTTTAGACCTGCTTTTAAACCAATTGTTTGTGCCTGTGCATTCATTGCAAAAGCCATTACCATTAAAATGGCAGCTAATCTAAATAGTTGTTTCATTGCTTGAGATTTTTAGTTTGTCCTACTCGTGTGGCTTTTCGGAACCGCCCCGTATTCTCAATACGGATAAAATAGTTGTTGTTTAGTTCACTTTGTCACGTTTGGGTAGGTAGCCCGAAACATACCTTCCTTATATTTAAAGCAAATATAAGTTAACAATACATAAATTCAACAAGGTTAAAATAAATATTAATAACAACCAATTAGTATTGTTACAATGCTTATAAATGAATGAGTTAATTAAAAAATAACCATATTTATGAACCATGCCCTGTCAAAACAGTAATAAACAAAAACTACATTGCTTCATCTGAGCTATTACTGCAATGCTTTTCGTAGTATCTAACAACCTCCTCAATTGTTTTTGGCTTGAATGATTCGCTTTCAAATGCTTTCACCATTTTATCACAGTGCCCTTTAAAAATTAGAGAGAAGGCGTTCTTGAACATATTCTTTTTATTCATTACAAAAGAAGTAAAGACTTCGGACTCCACAAATGCCCGGACAGCATAATCATTTTCCGGCCAACGTAAATAATGAACCGAAATTCCGCCATCATTGTAATCGAGCAGCTGAAAATCGCCTTCATAATAAAGGGCAAACCAATTTTCTTTTTTCGCTATTTTGAGGTCTCCCTTCTTGTTTTTAAAATAGGCTTCTTTCAGAAAAACAAACTTTCCGGTTTTTCCTTTCTTCGTGACAAATTCAACACTTTTCAGGTCTATACTTTTGAATTTTACTCTCCTGTCTTTCAGATGTGTTTTAAACTGGACTGTTTTAGTGTCGACTTTATCGAATTTTTTAATAAACCCATTCTTCGAATCGCCATTCTTGAATGTGACTGTAGCCTTTACCCATTGAGCCTGCGTGCTGACAGCCAGAAATAAAATTGATATTAACAATACTTTTCTTATCATTGTTTTGTTCATTTTGAGCAAAAATAAGACTTTGAGCTATTGAATTAACTCACAGAATTAATTTAGAACGAATTCAAATAGAAAGGCATCTTTTTGGTGATTGCCTGCAAAGATGATTGTCTTTATAAATATTTGAAAATGAACAAATAAAGGATGTTTCGCTTGTTTCAATAGCCGATAAATTCGTCGACCAATGTTTGCATATAGGCTTTCCCCTGCATGGTTATTTCTGTTTCGAGACTGTCTGGAATTTTTTTCTGAAAATCGCGGTTGGCAACCTGATTCCATACCAGATATCCATCAGAACGCATAAATCCAAATCCGTCGTTTAACTCGAAAAATGCAAATGGTTGATAACATGAATTGAATACGTTTTTACTCCAGAAATAATCATTGCTATCGATGCCAAGCTGTGCCAGCAATGTGGCAGGAACATCCGTGTTTCCGGCTATCTGATCAAAGGTTTTTCCACGAAATTCATCTTTCAGTGCAGGGCCATATATCAGCAGGGGGATTTTGTGGTGTTCGAATGATTCAAGTGGATGGTTCTTATATGATTTATGACTGTGGTCGCCCATAATTAAAAACAATGTGCTGTCGTACCAGGGCTGTTGACGTGCAATCATAAAAAACTCACCCACTGATCTGTCAGTGTAAAAGGCAGAGTTCACATATTCCTTTTCCGTTTCAGGCCATTGGATGTGATGCTCCATAGGGAAATCATAGGGCGAATGAGAGCTCAGGGTAAAGATTGTAGAAAAAAACGGTTGCGGATAGAAGTTAAGCTTAGTCGCTGTGTGCCTGAGGAGAAACTCATCATGCACACCAAGCTTACCCCGTCCAAAATCACTTGAAAGGTCTTTCCCTTCAACAATTTCATCAAACTGGTTATGCATCAAATAACTAAGAATATTTCCGTAAATCAGCTGGCCACCAAACCAAAAACTGCTGTGATAACCTGCTTTCTTCAGATCATGTACAAAACTTGGTAAAGATGAATACTTTTCGGGATATGAGGTGATTGTGGTAACGGGAAGGCCGGGCAAACCGGCAAAAAGCGAACCCATCGCTTGTTGGGTACGGTTCCCACTGGCATAAAAGTGCGTAAACAACAAGCCATCCTTTTCCAATTTCTTAAACTGCGGTGTGATGCCCGGCTCACCTCCAAGCGACTCGATCAGGTCGGCCGACCAGCTTTCGAGTAAAAGAAACACGATATTTGGCTTTGGAATTTTCAAAATTGAAAGTGTTGAATCACAAGGCGTTTCATGTAACTTAGTCGTTATTTGAATTGCTTCCTCGGCAGGCATATGAGTGAATGGATTCACCCTGCCGATACGTGTTGTATTTAAAGTGCTTACCATGAGGTTGTAAGCTGAATTAACCGCTGCATGGTTTGCCAACTGATATTGGCTGAAATACGATGCACTGGTACTGATTGGAATTTCACTAATTCCTCCACGTATACCAACAAAAATCAACAAAGGCATGAATATCAGTGTCCAACCTGAAGAAAGCACTTTTCGTCTTTCAGGCACAGGATTCTTGATAACCAAACGATTGAAAAAAGTTAAGGGAAGAACAGCCTGCAAAACCCAAATGGCGACCAATGCCAAAAATGTAAGTGTCGAAACCGAATTGAATACTTCATCAGGATTTGTCAGATAACTTAATGCTTTAAACGACAACTTTGAGTTCCACTCTCTATACAGTCCGATTTCGGCAGTGCTGATTAAGGCAATCACCCAGATCATCAACTGGCCGAACAGTTTGTCAGCAGTCAGGAAAAATCTTTTTCCGGTAATATCCCTGAATAACAGCAGGATATAAGAAACTGAAACTAAGTAGCAAGTCGTTGAGATATCGAGTGGCAGTGCATTCCAGAAACTTAACAGGGTTTCCTGAAACGAAATGCCCTCAATGTTAATCAGTTTTTGATACCATGTAATAAAAACCAATCGCAACAGGGCAAAATAAAGCATCCAGAAGACAAAACGACTGAATATCCCCTTCAGAACATATTTCATAATAAACCTATAATTTGCAAAAATAGCATTATTCGAATGAGAACCGCTTTAATACCTTCACGCTGATGCATCAATTTTGCTAATTTTGTGGTTGAAAATCAATGCTGCTTCAAATGTCTATTAAAGAAAATTTAAATAGGTTAAAGTCAGAAATCCCGGATCATGTCAAGCTAATTGCTGTTTCGAAAACCATGCCTCCTGCTGACATTCTGCTTGCCTATGAAAACGGACAGCGACGCTTTGGCGAGAATAAAGTTCAGGAGCTTACCACCAAACATCCGGTGCTTCCGGCTGATATTCAATGGCATTTCATTGGTCATCTGCAAACAAACAAAGTTAAACACATTGTTCCTTTCGTTCACATGATTGAGTCGGTGGATAGTTTCAAATTATTGAGAGAAATTCAAAAACAAGCCGAGAAGGCAGGCAGAACAGTGGATTGTCTTTTACAGTTTCATATCGCTGAGGAAGAGTCAAAGTTTGGGCTTGATCTGGAAGAAGCCACCGCTTTGTTATCATCACCTGACTTGGCAACATGGAATCACATTCGTTTGTGTGGCGTTATGGGTATGGCCACCTACACCGACGACATGACACAGGTAAGACGGGAGTTTAGTCACCTGAAAAGTATCTTTGATGCCCTCAAAGAGAAATTTTTTAGTGGAACTTACAGCTTCTGTGAAATTTCAATGGGTATGTCGGGCGATTATTCGGAAGCCATCGACGAAGGAGCAACTATGGTAAGGATTGGCAGCCTTATTTTTGGACAAAGAAACTATAAAGCAAGTATTTGAATTCTGTTTTTATTTCTGAACCTATCCAGTTCAGGAAAGTTGATCGGTACGAAGCACAAAAAACACCTTATGATCGCCTTCTCTAAAAAAATCGGGTAAAACAGCCTGCTGTATAAAACCTGTGTTGAGATAAAACTCCCTGGTAGGCTTGTATTTTGGCAAAGAGGATGTTTCGGCAATCAGTTGTCGCCCATTTTCCTGCTTCAACGATTTAACAACTTCATTCAGTATTCCTTTACCAAGTCCTTTGCCACGTGCATCTTCATGGACAGCTATCCAGTAAAGATCATAGCAGGCATCGGTTCCGTCAATAAATCCGTAAGCTGCATAGCCCAGTGTTTGCCCATTCACTTCTGCAAAAACAAAGCGGTAACCCGATTTATCTCCAATCAGCAAAGTTTCTTCAGCCAGTTCGCGGGCAATCGGAATCTCATCCTCATAAAAGAATCCGGTCGAACGTACTATTGTTTCGATGGTATCCGGATCGTCGGCCTTCACCTGGTAACGATAGGTAACTGATGTCATGTGTTGGGATATTAAAGTGAAGTTTGAAATGATTTAATCTTACTATTTATCTGACAGCATCTTCCACTATCATCCTGACTATTTTCTGAAAACCATAACCTGCATGCTCAGCAGCTGCATAGAACCCACTATCGGGCGAAATACATGGGTTTGAATTTACCTCAAGCACGAAAGGATTTCCCATATGGTCAACCCTGAAGTCGACACGGGCATAGCCTTTAAGCCCGCAAGCCTGCCAGCATTGTACACCAATCTCTTTCAGTTTTTGCAATAAAAGTTTATCATCCGGTCCAAAATCGAGTCTGCGAACAGTGTTTTTATACTCGAACGATGCTTCGTCCCATTTGGCTTTATACCCCAGCACACGCGGCTTACCTTCCGGAAATCCGACAAACTCAATCTCGGCAACGGCAAGCACCAGCGGGCCTGTTGCACTGGCTACCATTGCGCAGTTAAACTCACGGCCGTCGATAAACTCTTCGATAAAGTAAGACCGGCTGTCAAACTTTTGCAAGTTCTGAATGAACTCCTGGTTGTCTCCGCGAAAAACAGCATCCTCGTCCAAACCGAGAGAACCCTCTTCCCAACGGGGTTTCAGAAGATATGTTCTGTCGTTCAGACATTGCCTGCTTTCGGACAATTCGATAGTTTGCGGCACCCTTATTCCGGCACGAAGCAGACTTTCTTTGGTAAGGGTTTTGCTGGCCGACTGAAACATCGGCACAGTTGGCGTACCGGTATATTTCAGGCCGAGTGCATCGAGCAATGCAGGGGCCAGATACACCAGTTCACCTTTGTTGACGAATGATTCTACCAGATTGAAAACCAGATCAGGCTCTGCCTTAAGCAGCATATCGCGTCCGGCTTCGAGGTTAAGCGATAAGGGTAAAATCTGCACCTGGTGACCCAGGTCGATCAGGCAATGATGAACAAGCTCCACCTGTTCCATCACATCTGCTTCATCGGCTTTTGCTTCGCTGCTTAACTGGTTATGTAGAATTACAATTTTCATTTTGATGTTGTGATGCGTTGCATGGCCGATTGAACAATCATATCGATAAGGTCTTTAAACTGATAGCCGCGCTGATACATCAGAATCGGAAGGTCCGAATGGATGTGGTTCAGGCCGGCAAGTGGGTTAATTTCGATAATACAAGGAAGGCCGGTGTCGTCGAAACGCACGTCAACCCTTCCGGCATCGCGGCAGCCAAGCGCTCTCCATGCAGCCAGACTCACCCTTTCACATGCTTCGGCAAAAGCATCGGTGGCAGGGGCATACCGAACACGGCCTTCGTAGTTTTCTTTAATAAAACGGGAATATGCCTGCTCTTCGGCCAACTTGTCTATCATCACCTCCATCACACCCACACAGATGGCTTTATCGCCTGTGCCGGTGATTCCTACGGTAAATTCTCTCCCACTCAGAAATTTTTCGATCAACACTTCCTGTTTGTAATCCCTGAGCAAACGAATGCACACTTCGTTTAGCTGTTGAGAATTGTGCACAGTTGAACGTCCATCGATACCTTTGCCCGAACCTTCGGCAACTGGCTTTACGAAAAGTGGAAACGGCAGGTTGACAGTTTCTATTTCCTCAGGATTGAAAATCGTCCTGAACTCGGCAGTCGGAATTCCGGAATCTCTCAAAATCCTCTTTGTCATGGCCTTATGCAGAGTTAATGATAATACAAGAGGATCTGAAAAAGTATATGGTATACTGTAAGCATCTAGCAGTGCCGGCACTTGTGCTTCACGGCTGATTCCATGCATGCCCTCACAAATATTAAAGACCAGATCCCATGATTCTCCGCTAATCAGCCGCTTTTGCAAATCAAAGATATTGCCGATCCTATCCGTTTCGTGTCCTGATTGCTGCAAGGCAAGTTCAATACCAGCAATGGTTTCTTCTTTATCCAGTTCGGCTGTTTCATCTTCGGAGTAGCCCAGGGCAAGGTATGCATCACGAAGGTCATAAGTGAGTCCGATTCTCATGGGCTGTGCAGGTATTTGTCAGATATTGTCCGGATACAGGAATATCTTGCCTTCATAGTTCCTGAGCATCAGATCGCTGCCTTCATATCCCTGCACATAGTCGGGTAGCAGTGGAATTTTTCCACCACCTCCGGGAGCATCAATAACGTATTGTGGAATAGCATAACCGGAAGTAAATCCCCTGAGGCTTTTAATGATTTCCAATCCCTTCGACACAGGGGTACGAAAGTGGGAAGAACCCGGTATGGGGTCGCACTGATACAAATAGTAAGGCCTCACCCTTGCTTTAAGCAAGTCATGAAACAATGCCTTCATCACCTTGGCATCGTCATTGATACCTTTCAGGAGCACAGTCTGGCTTCCCAGTGGAATACCCGCATTGGCAAGTCGTTCGCAAGCCGACACAACTTCAGGTGTCAACTCATCAGGATGGGTGAAATGCAGGCTCATAAAGAGCGGATGGAATTTTTTGAGAATGGAAACCAGTGATGGCGTAATACGCATGGGCATAACGACAGGCACTTTTGTACCAATCCGGATAATCTCGATATGGGGTATGGCTCTCAGTCGTGATAAAAGGTAATGGATATGGCTGTCGGGCATGCTAAGCGGGTCGCCACCCGAAACAATCACATCGCGCACCTCAGGATGTTGCGACAGGTATTCCAGTGCAGGTTCCCAGGCTTTTTTGCCAACATGACATTTGTCTTTGGCCACCATGTGTGAGCGGGTGCAGTAACGACAATAGGCAGCACAAAATCCAGTTGCAAGGAACAGTGCCCTGTCAGGATATCGGTGAACCAGATTGGGTATCGGGCTATGACCCTTTTCTGAGAGTGGATCTGACACTTCTCCAGGCTTTAGCACCAATTCATTTAAGGTTGGCACAATAGTTTTGCGAATCGGATGCCTTTCACCTACTCCTTCAATCAGGGCTGCATAGTAAGGTGTGATGCGGATGGGCAACATATCGTTCACCCCGTCAACAGGCTTCAACTCGTCATCTGCCAGTTGAATCACTGGTTTGAGCGATTGAAGGCTCGTATAACTGTTTCGAAGTTGCCAACGCCAACTCACCCAGTCGGAGGCAGTTGCACCCGGAAAATGTTTGTTCAGAAATTTTAATGAGCTGGCAGAAATGGGAATTGGCTGAACCGCTGCAAAGCTGCCGGCAGTTTCATTGGCTTCGTTGTTGTTTGCTTTTGGTGCAGAACTTGGAGGTTCTTCGGATTCTTCAAGATCCATAAAGTGATCTTCGGGCAGATCAGGTGTTTGTAATTTCATTTAAGATGATCGATTTGTATTGTAATTTCTTGATAGATAAGTAAATGTTATTGTTAAACTGGTTTGTAAAATCGTATGCAATAATAGGCGAAATCTAATATCAAATACTTTAAAAATGTAAAAAAAAAATCAACTTTTTATTAACCAAGAATTATATATATCATTCTGTTTATCAATATCTTAATTAAATTTTTATATAGAGTTGATAATTCCTGATCATTTTTTACTTTAGCTTTGGCGCTTTAATGTTATATGATTAGAATTCATTCGATACTATTTGTGCTTCTGTTCGTCGTTTGCGTTGTCAACACAAGCGCACAGCGATGCGGCATACAAAGCCCTGCTTTCAAGCCTGGTGAAACGATGCAATACGAAGTTTCCTACAATTGGGGATTTATCTGGATCGATGCAGGAATGGTTGATTTTCAAGCTAGTAGAGTCAAGTACCAGGGGCAGGACGCCTTTCATTTTGTGAGTACCGGTCACTCGTACAAAAATTACGATTGGCTTTTTAAAGTGCGCGACACCTTCGAGGTGATTGCATCCACCGATCTTAAGCCATTGAAATATAAGCGCCACACGCTGGAAGGTGGTTTCTGGATTCACAACAAATATGTGTTTGATCATCAAAAAAGAGTGGCCTACGCGCAAATGGAAGAAACCCGTAAACCTTACCATGAGGAAACCATTCCATTGCAGGCCTGCACTTTTGATGTGCTCACAGCAACATATGTTGCCCGTTCGATGGACTTTGAGCATATGCTCCCAGGCGACACTGTTGTGTTTTCAATTATACTTGATGGCCGGGTTTTCGATCTGCCCATAGTGTATCTTGGCAAAGACATTCTTACCGGACGCGATAAACTGGGTCAACGCTGTATCAGGTTTACTGCTGTGCTCGAAAAAGGTACTATGTTCCGTTCCGGAGAGGCGATCACCGTGTGGGTGTCTGACGACAGGCATAAAATTCCGCTGCTGATCGAAGCCAAAATCACTGTAGGGAGCATTAAGGTGCACCTTATAAAAACCAATGCCGGACACTGAATCTGAACCCGGTAACAGTTTGCCTATAAGGCGGATAGCGCGGCTATTGCCCAAAAACCCAGAAAAATTCGCTAAAAGAAGTAAAAAAACGTCAGCAGTAGCCTCAGATTGGCCACTTCTTCAGCATCGGTCACCTTGCCCTTATTATCCGGAATGCCGTATGCAGCCACAGTGTATTCAGGCTCAAAGGCGATTTGAACATTGTTCGATATCCAGGAAACAGAAGGTGCTATGCGATACAGGTAATCAATGTTGGCACCACGGCTATAGTACTTACCGGTGTTTGTTTCGGATGTTCCAAAGTTTTTGGCAAAGCCGCCAAATAAACCATAAACAATTTTTTTTCCGTATTGAATGTTGCCCCACAGAAAGAGATGATTGGTTGGGGTGTAGCTTTCTCTGTCCGTCGACGGATCATAGGTATGCACGGCATACCCTCCAAGCAACAAATGCTCTGTCAGATTTTGCCCATAAATTGTCTTGAATCTCCAGATAAAATCACCTTGTTTATACTTCCAGTAAGCCATGGCTGCATAACTTGAAATCTGATCGTTGGTGATGATGCTGTCTGTTTCGAGCCTTGGCCGCAAGGTTTTCCAGTCGCCAGCCAGACCAAATACATGCTCCTCTGTTTTATACTGAAATTGCAAATGAATATTGGGAACCAAGGCATTGCGCATGTATACACCATTATAACCCAGTGGACCATCGTTGGAGTTGTCGCGTTGTGCAATCACCGCAAACTGTACACTGAGCTCATTGAAGTAGCGGGTAAAACTTAACTGTGGGTTACGGATAAAGGGCTGGAAAGGTGCACCCGTGTTGAGTGAAATCACATTCGGGAACACCTCGGTTACGAACATGGGATGCCAGTATTGGCCAAAAAGCAGTTCCGACTTCTTCCACCTCAGCAGTCCGAATGCATGACGCAGCCTGAATCCGTTGATATCGGCATTTGTGACACCCGAAAAATCAGCTTCGATCACACCACTTGTTTTGGCTCCAAAAGCATCCGGGCCTGTGATTAAGCCCGTAAGCCGGGAAGTTACAGGGCTAAAATTCACGTAATCCTCAGCATTCACATCTTTACCGCCGACCAGTTTTACTTCTTTCGGATAAAACAAAAACAGCTCCTCGCGCGAAGCAACAACCTGGCGGGTATCGTACCAGTAATCACTTTTCACAAAACCCTTGAAACGGATTCCAACTTTTGTGCGGCTGGTTACAAGGCTATCGTCAGCAGCGCTTACTTCTGTGGCAATCAGGCCACAAAACAGCAACAAGGTTAATAGTTTTGCCTTCATGCGATTGCTTTTACCTTTACCATGAAGCTTACCAATGGATTGAGCAGCAGCGATGCAATCATGCCTATTGTACCGGCCTCAGGCGACGACATGCCTGTGAAATAAAGTCCCAGACAAAGCGCCAGCCCGCCCACACCTGAAACGAGTGCACCGATTTTGTTTACACGTTCTGAGAATAGTCCCCACACGAAAGGCCCGAGAAAAAATGCCCCCATTGCGCCCCAGGAAATTCCCAGGATTTCCACTATCACATCCAGTTCAACGGCAGCAAACAACACAGCAAGCAGCACAAAGAATGCACTCATGATGCGCATCATACCTGTGATCCCTTTATCGTTCATTTTTTTGTTGATGTAGGCTGCCCAGAAATCTTTTGTAAACGATGAACTTGAAATCAGGACCAGCGAAGCCAGTGTCGACATGGATGCCGAAAGGATAAGAAGCAGGATTATCACTGAGATGGATGAAGGCATGACATTCGTAAGGAGTTCGGGCATCAGCTGGTCGAAGTTGGGTTTGCCTGCTGAAAATATCTGGGGGGCTGATTCAGGATGAATAAATACCCTGGTGGTTGAACCCATAAAATAGGCCACACCCCCGATGAGAACTGCAAATACTGTTGACGCCACAGCACCAGTGTTTACTGACTTTTTGTCGCGGATGGCGTAAAACTTCTGTACGAGTTGAGGCATGGCAAAAGGGGCTATACTCGTGAGGAAAACCAGGGCGAACAAGGGCCACCATCCGGGAGGACCTACAAATGAAACCAGCTTAGGTTCAATTTGTTTCAGCGAAGCAGTGATATTCGGAAAGCCCCCACCCTTTTGCACTGTAAAATAAAGCAGCAGCAGCACACTGGCAGTCATGATGATTCCAAAAACCATGTCGATCATGGCCATGGATTTGTAGCCGCCCAGAACAATATAGATTGCCGTAAAAAAACCCATACCCACCAAGACCCAAACATAGGGTACGCCAAGGGAAATCTCGAACAGATAGGAAAGCCCCATAAACACAGCTGCAGAATAAGGAATCAGGAAAATGAAGATGACAATGGTGGACATGAGTTTTAATCCGGGAGATTGATATCTTTTGTCGAGATACTCACTCATCGTGCTGATATCGTATTTCAACGAAGCCTGTTTGATTTTCCAGCCAAGCAACTTCCACACGACAAACACGCCTACCAGGGCATTAAACAAAGCTATCCATAATCCCGAATAACCGAATCCCCAGCCTATCTTTCCGGCAAAGCCAATAAAAAGAACGGCAGAGAAATACGCAGTCCCATAGGAAAAGGCTGACATCCAGGGACCAACATTTCCCCCTCCAAGCAAAAAATCTTTGGACGATTTTGTTTTTCTTAACCCGATCAGCCCTATCGCTACGATGAGGATAGCATACACGGAAACGACTATTATTTTAACAAGCATACATTTGGTTTTAGCCGATAAAATTAGTGTTTATTCGGGTTTTGACAACCAAATTTTTTCGGATAAGTAAGGCACCGGATCAGGGCTTGTCGGGTAGTCGTATCAACCAGTTAATCAGTTAAAATTGTATTTAAAAGAGGTGAAAAATTCTATTTGGTGGTCTTTCCGCCCATTTCGGTAAAAACCCTGTCGACCGGCTCCCAAAGTTCGATTTTATTACCATCATCATCCATGATGTGGACAAATTTCCCATAGTCGAAGGTTTCAATTTCATCCAGCACGACAACCCCATTTTCCTTCAGCTTTTGAACCAGTTTTTCAATATGTTGCACCCGGTAATTGATCATAAATTCCTTTTCCGAAGGAGCGAAATACGCGCTTCCCTGTTTGAAAGGACTCCATTGCAGGTAATTGATCTCGTCGGGATGGTTGGCATTCCTGAATTCAAAACTCGAGCCCCATTCGTTGATTTCCAGGCCTAGATTTTTGTTATACCAGGCTCTTGTTTCAGCTGGATTATCTGAAAAGAAGAAAATCCCCCCGATCCCTGTTACTCTTGGAATGGTGTCAGAATCTGATGATTGGGTTTCTAAGCCAGGGATGTCGTCTTGAGAGTTGTCTGTCATGTTTTTTGATATTTTACAGCCCGAAATTAGGACTAATATTGAGATCATGCTAATGAATCTGTTCATCTTGTCAGGTTTTTATTTTTACCACTGCAGTTAAAAAGGGTCAATAGAAAATTGGGAATAAGGATTCAATTGGGCAAATCTAACAAATATGTCATGATGTAATGAATGGTCCACGGCATGCTGCAAGAATACTTGGAATAATGAAAAAAATTTGGGGCTGCCGGGAATATTTAAAATGCTTTAAAGTCTTGTAAATTTATACACTTCATGGGTAGGCTTTGATGATGTTGCTTCACTACTGATAAGGATAGAAAAAAAACTAAAAAAGCTGGGAAAAATATTCCTTTTTCGATAGCAACAAATATTTACTAATTTTATGGTTTGCTAAACCAGCTATATTCATTGCAATATATACATTTTTTCAGCCGGATTAGCCATTGAAATACAGATTAGACTTTTTTTTATTCATTTGAATAACAAAATATTATGTATAATCCAATACCGCATTTGCCCCAAAAGTTCCAGCGGTTTATTCATTCGCTCAGATCACTGAGAATACCAAACGGGCTGGTCATTTTCACCATTGGCTTGCTTGCTACCATTTGGTTTCTGGTGCGTGTAATTCCAAAACCCAGCCGGGCCGCTTATCCCTGCATGCAAGCTACTGCACCTTTCATGGCAGGATTTGTTGTTTACCTGAGCACTATGGCTGGCTCTGTTCTGGCCTTCAAGCGTTTCAGGCAATCGTTTAAAAACTCTTCTTACCTGTTTGCAGGTTCATTTCTGATTTTGGCCTTGTCACTTTTTGTGATAGCCCTTTTTCAAATGCCAGCTGTTTCTGTTGCTAAACGGGCATCCGCTATCCAGGGCATATTTCCTGCCAACGAACCCATTGGCATGGCCAGAGGTATTTTTCCCGGGAGGGTAGTTTGGATGTGGGACCAAGACGCAACCAATGAAAATTGCACAAACACATCCAATGCCAGCGGAGTAATTGATTCCGGTGACGACGCCTGGTTTATGGCCAAAAACAACGATCAGTCTGTAATTGACAGCATGTTGATAAAATCCATGATTGCGCTCACCGGCATAAACGATATGCCGTTGGCCTGGGATGCTGTTTTTCGGTTTTACAATAATGAGCAGGGAAATGGCGACACAGGCTATGAGGTGGGTGAAAAAGTATTTATCAAAGTAAATGCTACAACAGCATATGGCGGCATCTCCACTGGGAAATACTATGCAGATCTGAGCCGAAACGATGATCTTTTGATCAATGATTTTGCAGCCGAAACCAATCCCTTTTTGGTTTTGTCGATGCTCAGGCAACTTGTGGACGAGGCCGGGGTGCCTCAGGACATGATTTACGTGGGCGATCCGGCCCGAAACATTTACAAGGAATTTTTTGACTTGTGGAAGTCTGAATTTCCTGCAATTCATGTTTTGGGAAACAACTTACTGCATCCTGAATTGGAAGTTGAAGCATTGGGGCGCGTACCCGTGGTGGTTACTGACAGCGACAAAGTATTTTGGTCCGACAATGGCACCGTCATGCCCAATGCCATATCCGACAAGCTGTTTACCATCTTTGAGGATATGGATTATCTGATCAACATGCCCACCATGAAAGCCCATGCCACAGCAGGGATTACCCTGAATGCTAAAAATCATTTTGGCTCATTTACACGCCCCTGGGCCATGCACCTCCATTCCGGACTATTCGACAATGCTGACGATCCGCTACGCGTGGGTTACGGACTATACCGAACACAGACTGATATTATGATGCACAGGCTGTTGAGTGGAAAAAACCTGCTTATGATTGTTGACGGACTTTATCCGGGCGAGGATGCCCTGGGTGTTCCCTTTAAATGGAATTCCATTCCTTTCGAAGGGAATTGGTGCTCCTCCATCTTCCTTTCGCTCGATCCGGTTGCTATTGAATCGGTTTGCCATGATTTTCTGCGAACCGAATACAATGGGCCGACTGTGGCACAAAGCAGGCCCAACTGGCATGGTGTTGACGACTATTTGCATCAGGCAGCAGATCAATCGCTTTGGCCCGAGGGAATTGTTTATGACCCGGACAATGATGGCGTTTTAATTGCTTCATTGGGTGTGCATGAGCATTGGAACGATTCGCTGAATAAAGAGTATAGCCGCAATTTAGCCATAGGCGATGGGATTGAGCTGATAAAGGCTCATGAATGGATAGTGGGCTTAGAGATGAAGTTTGGCGGAAATTATCTTGAAGTTTATCCCAATCCGGTTACAGATTGGCTTTGGGTGAAAAATGCTGACCTGAAACCATTTACTTACGAATTGATCGATGCTTCAGGACATAGGCTATTAAGCGGAAGAGTAGAATCCGAATTGCTTACCAGATTGAATATGAGTTATATGCCAAGCGGGTTGTACTTTATAAAAACCAATACAGGCCAATCAGTTAAAATTATAAAAAAATAAGTGAATGAAAACGCTAACCATTACTTTGCTTAAATACATACCCCTCAAGGGTGTTTTGATTGATATTGCAGCACTGACATTTATCTATTCATTACCAGCGCTTTCGCACTTACTCTCCTTGCCAGTTTACCTGATTGAGCCCATGCGGATGATGCTCATCATTGCCATGGTACACAGCAGCAGGGCCAATGCGTATATTCTTGCGCTCACAATGCCTTTGTTTTCCTTTTTGATTTCGAGCCATCCTTCTTTTTATAAAATGCTGCTTATCTCCTTTGAATTGGTTTTAAATGTTTTTGTTTTCTATTTGATCGTCGATCGGGTGAAGCATGTTTTTGCAGCCATTTTCACAGGTATTGTCATCAGCAAGCTTGTATATTATGCGCTCAAATTTGGGTTCATCGGTTTTGCGCTTATTGGCGGAAGCCTTGTTTCAACACCCTTGCTTCTACAACTGATAACCGCTTTAATCTATAGTACCTATCTTGCTATATTTTTCGAAAGGGAGATGAAAACCTGAAGCCTGACCATTGGATTTCAGAGCTTTAGCAATAATAGTTTGTAGTGGTGAAAAGCAAATTATAAATATGGTTTCCCCCACTCTCGCACGAATTAGATTAACAAAACTTCCTTCCTATTGCGCTTCGGCAAGCTTGTGCAGGTTCATGTATTGGGACAGTACAGGCAAATGCTATCAATAAAAATAAGACAACTACTTGATTATCTTTTCGATGGATAATGGTTGAAATCCTCAATAGTATTCATTAATTGAAATGCTGTTGAATTAACGACATTAATTCTGCCTTATTGACAGGTTTTGCAATATAGTCATCACATCCAGCAGCCTTTATATTATATTCATCGCCACTTTGTGCATATGCTGTAACCGCAATAATTGGCAAATCGTTTCTAAAAGATTTGATTAATTGAGTCGCTTCAATACCATTCATGACTGGCATTTTAATATCCATCAAAACGATGGTGATATCAGGATCCTTCTTGCATAAATCAACTACTTCTTGACCGTTGTATGCTCGCAATGTATTATTGTCTTTTCTCAACAATGCATTAATAAAGGAATAATTAGAATTGTCGTCTTCTACAATTAATATTAGAGGTTTTTTGTACTTTTTGATTGTATTAGTTTTACTCTTTGGTTTTAATGAAGAAAGTGACAAATTATTTGGAAGCTCTACAAACATTGAAGTTCCTTCATTTTTTTCCGATTCTAAACGTATTTTTCCACCAAGTAGTTGAATAATGCCGTTGGCAATAGATAAGCCCAAACCACTTCCTTCGTGACCACGTGTATTATTGATGTCTTCTTGCATAAAAAACTCGTAGACACGTTCTTGCGCTTCCTTTTCGATGCCTTTTCCTGTATCTCTTACATAAATATCGATTTTCTCATTTTTAATTTCAAAACCAAGTGTAATACTTCCTACATCAGTAAATTTTACTGCATTATCTACAAGTTTAGAAATGGCCTTTCTCAGTATTATTCCATCTGTATTTAGGATAAGATTATCAGCATTATTGGGCAATTGTAATTTAAACTCCAGATTCTTTTTCGCACAAGACTCTTTAAAAAACTTATGGACTTCCATCAACACAACAGCAATATCAACCGGTTTAGGATGCACTTCCATATTACCGGAAATAATCAAGGAAATATCCATATAGTCAGTAATGGTATTTATCAAACGGTCACTACTGGTATTCAGAATCTCTAAAAATTCTTCCTTCTCTTCCATTGAAAGGTCGGGTTGTATAATAAATGAGGCAAATCCAACA
Source organism: Bacteroidales bacterium UBA6192 (assembly GCA_002422725.1). Taxonomy (GTDB): domain Bacteria; phylum Bacteroidota; class Bacteroidia; order Bacteroidales; family F082; genus UBA6192. The sequence goes on along the minus strand of DITE01000018.1, from coordinate 16,493 downwards.
ATACCATTAAGTGGGGTTCTGATTTCGTGCGAAATATTATTCATAAAAGCAGTCTTAAGACGATCGCTTGCTTCTGCCTTGTTTTTTGCAATTTCAAGATCAATAACTGTTTTTTCCAGTTCATTGGTTCGTTCTTTAACTTTTTCTTCCAAAATTTGATTTTGACTATTTAGTTGCTGATGCAGAAAGCGTGTTTCAATGAGATTTTTGATTCGTAGTCCAACTTCATTTAAATCAAATGGTTTTGATAGAAAATCTTTGGCTCCAGCAGCAAGTGCACGTTGCTTGGTTTCTATTGTTATATCAGCCGTTAGCACCAAAACAGGGAGGTAAGTATTTTGCGGAAGCATCGCATTTAACATTTCCATTACCTGAAAGCCATTTAGATGAGGCATCATAAGGTCGAGCAGTATTAAGTCAGGTTCAAATGATTCAACTAAATCAATCGCCAAACGGGAATCGGTAATCGATTTAAAATTGGAGTACCCTTGAATTTCAAGAAGGTTCTCTAAAACATCGATATTGGCCTTATTATCATCCACAATGAGAATTCCAGCCTTTTTTGTCATTGAGTCGATCATAGCTTCATTTTTTAGGGTTATTATATCATTTTAACTAGTAGGTTTTATCATATCATCAACCACTTTCAAAAATGCTAATACATCGAGAGGTTTGGTCAAATAATTTAAAGCTCCTGCTTTCATAAGCGTTTCAATTGTTCTGCCCATAGCATTGGCACTTAGAATTACAACAGGGATTGTTTTTGTTTGCGTTTCACCCTTCAGCAACTTCAACACTTCCTTTCCATTAATATCTGGCAAATCGAGATCAAGCAAAATAAGTGAAGGTTTATAATCCATCGCAAGTTTCACTGTATGCTTCCCGTACATTTCTGTAATCAAATGAATTGATGGGCGGTGAATTTCTAGTATTTGTTCTACTAATTGGATATTGGAAATATTATCTTCAATATACAAAATAGTTCCTGTTACAATGGCATTCGCTGTTTCTGTCGTTTCTCCTGAATTTATTTTATCTTGAAGTTCAATTTGACTTTCTGCTTGCGGAAGCTCAATCCAGAAAGTACTACCAACACCAACTTTACTTTCAACACCAATTTTACCATGCATAACTTCAATCAATTTTTTAGCAACAGCCAACCCAAGTCCGGTACCTTCAATTGCGGAAACTTCAGCTCCAATTCTTTGGAAGGGAGTAAAAAGTTTATGCAATTCTTCTGGCCTAATTCCAATTCCCGTATCAATGACACTAATTTTTACACCAATCTTTTTAATACACTGCACCTTCACCGAACCGCCTGGGCGATTAAACTTAACAGCATTATTAATTAGGTTTAACAATACTTGCTTTAGTTTTTGATTATCTGCCTTAACAAATATATTTTCATTTGAAAGATTAATAATTTCCAATGAAATGTTTCGTTCGCATGCAAGAGGATTAATAATATCTATTGTTTCAGAGATTATTCCACACACTGACACGGGTTCTAATGAAATTGAAAGTTTCCCTGCTTCAATTCTGGAAAGATCCAGCACCTCATTAATCAGATTCAGCAAATGCTTTCCACTTTTCAAAATATGATTGACCCCTTTTTTGTGAGCAGGAGCGAGCTCTCCCATCTCCATTAATTGGGCAAAACCGAGTATAGAATTCATCGGAGTGCGAAGTTCATGACTCATACGCGAAAGGAATTCACTCTTGGCAAGGTTCGCGCGTTCTGCTTCTGATTTGGCTACTTTTAACTCTACTTCTATTTTTTCTCGCTCTTCAATCTCCTTCTGAAGAATTTCATTCGTTTGGACAAGTTGCTTTGTCCTTTCTTCAACCTTTATTTCGAGCTCCACATTTATGTTGTGGATTTTTTCTTCGTTTCGTTTTCGTATTATAGCTAAACTTGTCAATGAACCCACAGAGTTTAATAAATCTATTTCTTCACTACTTGGTGATTTAGGTATAGTGTGATAAATTGCGAATGTTCCAAGTACATCTCCTTTTTCATCCAAAATTGGTTCTGACCAACAAGAGCGAAGATTTGCCTTAATAACTAATTCTCTGAAATGAACCCAATTGGGATGGGTAAGTAAATCATCTGCAATAACCCTTGTTTTAGAATATGCAGCAGCTCCGCAAGAACCAATATATTCGTCAATTTCTAATCCATCAATTGCCTCATTGTAAAAATCGGGTAAATTTGGTGCAGCACCATTGTACAAATGTTTTCCTCCTGCATCCAATAACAGAATTGAACAGATCGAAGTAGAATCCTCCTCTTCAACTGATTTCACAATTAGTTCTAATATCTTAGGAAGAGAAACTCCTTTAACAACGCAATCTAGAATTTCATTTTGTTTCGATTTTCTATTTTCCGATTTTTTTTGTCGTGTAATATCTTTTGCTACACCACCCATTTGTACGGGTTTTCCGTTTTCATCATACATCAACGATTTCCTGTCTTGCAGCCAAACAATATTTCCATCCTGTTTTACAATACGGTATTCTGCTTCAGCCCTCCCCATTTCCAACAATTCCTTGTGACTCGCTTCTGCAATTGCAAGGTCTTCAGGATGAACCACTTCTATCCACAATTTTGGATTTGATTTTAATTCATCTACTGACCTTTCAAACACCACTTCAAATGATTCATTGATATCAATAATCTGTGATCCATCGTACGAAGCCGTCCAAACCACATCATTCAATGAAGAAACTAAATTGTTAATTCTTCTATTTGTTTCCTTTGCTTCAATTTCAGCACTAATCCGGTCGGTAACATCTTGGAAAATACCATTGATTGCCACAATTTCTCCATTTTGTACTTGCGGCTGACCGATTGTTCTTACCCATATCCGGTTGTTTTTAGCTGTGATCAATGGTAACTGCAGATCGAAAGGTTTTCCTTCTTCAATTGCAAGACGAACTGCTTCTGATATTACAGGTACTGCTTCTGGTGTATAGAATTCTAATCCTGTTTCGATTGTTGGGTGGTAATCCGGACCTACTTCATGTATTTTACGAACCATCTCTGAAAATACCACTTCATTCTTTCTGAGATCAATTATCCAACCACCAATCTTTGCCATCTTACCAGTTCTTTCGAGCTGATCATTAATTTTGTTCAGGTCCTTTGTCCGTTCTTTTACACGTTCTTCCAGTTCTTCGTTAAGTTTTTGCACTATTGCCTCTGCTTTCCTTCTTCCGCTAACATCTTTTTTTACAAAAAGAAAAATCACAGTCAATAGAAGAATCTGTATAAAAAGGTTAAGCAGAATGATGAACAAGGTGTTAGACGCCTTGTCCGTTTCGGATTCTTTTCTCTCTAAAAAAAGTCTTTTCTCCTGCTCTGCCATTTCTGATATCAAACTATCTAATTTGGCATATATCTCTTTCTCATTCAAAGTTGAAAATAAAGCTAGTGCTGCATCCTTACCTTCATTTTTATATGTGCTGACTAATCCATTTGAAAATTCAATGCCTTTTTTACTCAGTTCATCCAACAAATCCAATCTGGCTTGTTGTCTAGGATCATCTTTGGTTAAATCCCTTAATTGTTCTAATTGAAGAATAATTCTCTCGTCTGCGTTGTAATATCCATCAAGAAATGTTTCATTTCCATATATAAGAAAGCCGCGATTATTGGCCACGAACTTATAGGCTTCCGAAAGAACATTTCCAAGCTTTTCCTGCACCAATTTTGTATGTTCTACTTTATTGGAGGCTGAAACGAGTGACTTAATGCTTGTTACAGACAAAAGCGAACCAAAAATGATAAATATCGAAGCCACAGTCAATCCGGAGAGAAGCTTGGATTCAACTGTGATGTCGTTATTTTTGGTAAACATGACAAGATAAATACCGGAACAGACAATGATGAAGGCAATTGAATCAGCTAAAGACATTCGCGTAAAGGCCTCAAATCCGGTTAGTTCGTTTAACCCGAAAATATAACCTGACAAGCCCATAATGCTGATAGTGAAAGTGGTAATAAGAAGGAAAATGTTAACAAGACTTCTTTCATATTTTGGGTAAGTGAGAGAAAAAAAGAGAAGTCCAATTAAAATAAAATTGAGTGCAGTGTTTGGTGCCATTCTTCCGGGATGAACTGTACCGAAGGCATTTTCAGCTTCACGAAAAACTAACTCATCAATTCCGAAATTTATATTGAATAGGTACTGCAAAATTACAAGAGAGCCAAGAATTATTATTACAACAGCCAAAACCCTCGCTGTGAATTCATTAATCAGCTTGCGTTTGTCTTGAAGGAAAATAATTGTAAACCCTGCAAGCAGAAATGAAATGGCAGAATTGGCTTTCATTGTAACACCGCCGAGAGCAAAGGTTTTAAGCAAGTCGCTTTCGAACTTCCACCCTATAAGTCCTATAAGCCCAGCAAGTATTACAAGTATGCCGGCTAAATAACATTTTGGTATTCTTAATAGTTTTAGTTTCTTATTTGCATTAGATTCAAGTAATGAACTTTTACTTGAATTTCCAGACACATTTATAGTTTTGTCCTTCAAGTCCATAGCAAATTACGATTTAATTGATAAAATGCAGTGTTGCTGTAAGCATTAGTTACTACTTTTAATCAGTCAATTGGCCGTGCACTCTAACCGTACACTTTCCACGCTGTCTTTCCTTACAAGTAATAATTCGCTGTTGTCGAAGCGATAGAATCCCGTCTTACGGGTATCTTGCTATTATATGGAAACCCTTCTTCCGATAGTCATCGGAAATTTTTGAGTAGCTTTCCGCTCCAAATATACAAATAAAACAATATTATTTTGCCTTAAAATGAAAAAAATGAAAAAAATGAAAATCAAGGGGCAGTAGACAAATTTCATCGTACTTTATTTTTCTATCCATAAATGGTACATTTGATGTACTTTCAATTCACTTGTGAAAATCAGTGGAGCAAAACCAATAAGTTAGTAGTTGAATCAATGTAGTATGTTACATCATTGTCAAACCGCAGCAATAATAGTTTGACTGCCGGTTTCATACACGATGCAAGGCAATAATAAAGTCTGAGTTAATGTTTGATTTCCAGCGGACTGGATAAAAGTTCATCACTTACTTTTGCGAAAATGGGATTATGAATAATCATCCAGTCGTAGAAAGGATATATTTCTGCATAAGTCGAAGGGCTCAGTTCAGATTTTAGAATTTCGACCCAGACATCAAGTTGTGCAGGCCAGTAGGTTAACTTGAATCCATGACTGCGGTAGGCCCTGAAAACCCAAAGGACAGTTTCGACAAGCACTTCGGGCTCATATTGTTTAAAAACAGAAGTTAAAAAGCGCACATGATTCCGGTGATTGTCCTCCATCATGTCGACATTGCCTTCACCTATCAGCATGTTGAGGTCGCTGCGCTTTTTGAATTGATTATTTATGATTGAAGCCAGATTTTCAGCCTTTTCCGAAAACTCAGAAGCTGTGGCGGTTGAAGGTTGAGCGAGCTTTTCTGCTGTCCGGATTAAAAATTCCTTGTTCATGATTCTGAATTTTGTTTAAGTGGTAAAGAAAAAGTGAAAATACTTCCCTGTCCTTGCTTGCTCTCAGCCCAGATTCTCCCCTGATGATGCATAACAATGCTCTTCACAATGCTCAAACCCAATCCTGTGCTCTTTTCACCGGCAGTCGATCTGACGCTAAGATTTGAAAAAGGTTTAAAAAGCATAGAAATCTCTTTTTCAGGGATGCCCTGACCATGATCCTGTACCGAAATATACACTTCATCATCTTTTTGAACGGCATTAACAATGATTTCGGTGCCTCGTGAAGAAAACTTGACTGCATTTGTAATCAAATTGTTAAGCACCTGCGTTATTCTATCTTTGTCAAGATCGATGGAAGGCATGCTTTGTGAAACTTTTAGCTTAATTTGAATTTCTTTTTTACTGGCAAGAATCGCATTGAAGTGCACAACAGTTGCAAGAAATTTATCAAGGTCAGTTTCTTCATATTGAAGATCAATTTTTCCCGATTCAATTTTAACTACATCAAGCAAATTTTCAATTAAATTAAGCATATACTGGATTGAAATACCCGACATCGACAAGAGTTCGTTGGCTTCTTTAGATAGCATTTCGCCTTCCATATCAACAAGATACTCATTGCACATCATAATATTTCCGAGAGGATTACGCAGGTCGTGCGCTGCGATGCCCAAAAACTGATTTTTAAGTTTATCGAGTTGTGCAAGCTGAACGTTTTTCTTCTGCAACTCGCGTGTTATATTGTTCAAATCATTGTTAAGGTAAATCAGGTTTTTTCTTAACCCCTCAATTTCATCGAAATTAAGTTCGGCAACAACAACAGTTTGTTTCCCATTTTTAAAGCTCGAAAAATAGAATGTTTGGGGAAGATTATCCGCCATATTCACATTCAGCCTGAGCATTTCTACATTTTGATCAAGCAAAAGCTTCTTAAAACTGACATTGGATTCTGAAAAAAAATCTTTTAATTGAGCCCCATTAAAGTCTTTCCCTGTAATATCACATGCAAACTTATTCGCATACACAATCTTTCCATCCTCATCTACTTCCAGAAGTATGATGTTTGCTTTTTCTTTCAGATAGCCAAACAGAAAATTTTTATAATCTTCCAAAATCATTTGATAATGAATAAGAAAATGTTAGAAAAACCGGTTTAGCTCCCCTATCGAATCAAGGTAATATGTTTCTTTAAATTGTCCCAGTGTATCTGTTCTTCCTCCCCATTTGAATGCCTGACCGCCAACTATCAATGGAATATCATCGAAATAATGCCTTATTCGTTGAATCCCGGAAATCAGCACTGGATAATTAAAGAAAATAGTCAATGACAATCCAATCACATCCGGTTTGTTTTGATCAATAAACCTTATGAGCTCTTTTTCGGGGGTATTTCCTCCCAGAAAAAATCCATCCCAGCCATTCATCTCGAAAATGTCGGCAACCATTTTGGCACCCACCTGATGATACTCGCCTGCCACAGATGCAATCACAGCTTTTTTACCTACTCTTTCGGTGGCGAAGATACCTGGTTGCATTAATATCATCAGGCTTTCCGTAATAGCAGTAGCCATGTGTTCGGTGGCAACAGAAATAAGGTTTCGTTCCCAATATTCACCCACCTGGTAGAGTGAAGGTTGAAAAAGATCCGAATAAATTCCTTCCACTGAATGGTGATCATGAATCAGTCCCTCAACGATGAGGCGGCAGTCATTCCTTTTTCCTTGTATAAGGGATTCGAAATAGGAATTGTAAATATTAGTATCAATCATCAAAATTTCAATTGTAAGACACAACTGTAAAAGTACATTAATTCCTTACAGAGAACAAATAATTTCGCAATCAGGTTTCAGATCAATTTTAATGCTGACGCTGAGAGTAATTTTCAGGAAAGTCACTATAGTAAAACCAGTTAGTCATTTATTGAATCAAGGTAGTTTTTCACCACATTTCTTACAATATTCAGCATCCTGATCATGTTCGGTATTGCTGCATCGGGGACAGTGGATCGGTTTCGATGAACGCGATTTTTCCCGGCTCATCTCGGCAGTTATAATACCAGTAGGAACAGCTATAATGGCATAACCAGTAATCATGAGCACCGATGCCAATATCTGACCGAGTGCCGTTGCCGGTGCTATATCACCATAACCAACAGTAGTAATCGTTACAATAGCCCAATAAATGCTCTTTGGGATGCTGTCAAATCCTGTCTCAGGCCCTTCTATCAGGTACATAAGAGCTCCTATTATGGTAACAATCATCAATACTGTGCCCAGAAAAACCACAATTTTTTCGCGCGAATGTTTCAAGGCATGTATCAGGTAAACCGAAGCATAGGTGTATCGTACCAGCTTTAGAATCCGGAAAATCCTCAACAGTCTTAATATCCTGATGATCAACAGAAATTGTGCTCCTGCAAAAAACAAGCTCAAGTAAGTAGGCACAAATGACAGAAAATCGATTATGCCATAAAAACTGAAAATGAATTCCTTTTTTCTTTCAGTGATAATAATTCTCAGAATATATTCAATAGTGAAGGCAATAGTGAAGAACCATTCAAGCATCAGAAAGAGTGTGGCATACCTGTTGTGCAGCATCAAAATACTGTCGAGGAAAACAACCATCACGCTGAGGATTATAGCAACCAGAAGCAACTCATCGAAAATTCTACCCTTGCGGGTTCCGTGCTCAAAAATGATCTTATACCAGACCTTTTTCCAGTTATTTGTTTCCATATTCATATCATTCCAAAATCAAAAGTACAAATTAGATGTGTTGGTGGCTCATTTCAAACCTGCTGAACCCGAACAAGGCAAAGTCATACTTCACGGGATCGTTTGGGTCAAATTCACGCAACTTGCTGGTGAGCTCTTCTGCTGCTTTCCAGTCGTTCTGCTTGCGCGAAAGAAGTCCAAGTTTTCTGGCAGCTCTGCCCGTATGTATGTCGAGAGGACAAATCAGTTTTGCTGCGTCAATTCCTTTCCACAATCCAAAGTCTACGCCCTGATTATCTTTTCTAACCATCCACCTCAAATACATATTGATTCTTTTTGCCGCAGATCCAATTTCGGGGTTTGGCAGATGCTTTGCAGTACGTTTAAGGTGTGGATGACTGAGCAGGCTTTGGCGCAATGAAAGTATCCCTCCTGAAGCCCCGTTTTTCAGAAAACCATCTGAAATAACTCTTTCCAATCCTCCCTCCTGTTTATACATATGCGATAAACCATGCAGCATGGTGAGGCAATCATCGCCATTAAAAGTGCGGTGAACAAAATGTTCCATAGGCCGGAAATCGATTTGCCGGGCATTCAATAGAAACTCAAAGGGCGATGGTTTCATCAAATCCATCAGTTGTTTTGCTTTAGAGATGGCAGTTGCACGTTGACCCCAAGCGAATAGTGCGGCAAAGAAGCCTGAAATTTCGATATCCTCTTTATGCTGAAACATATGTGGTATTGAAACCGGATCGTCTGGAATGAAAGAATTGTTGTTATATTGACTCACTTTGTCCTCCAGAAAGGACTTTAATCCCTGCATCGTAAAAGGCATTTTCATTCCATAAAAATAGCCTTTAAAGCAATTCGTTAAAGGCTATTCAGTAAAAAGTAAAAAAAATGTAAGTTATCAGGCCGTTTTCCTGACAACATTTTTCATACCCAGGCGAATCGCATCTTCATTAAGTGGAATGAGCGTGTGATAGCGTTCGGGCAGTGATTTCTTCAGTCCTTTGATCACGTTCTCGAGCAGCACTATGGGTTTTACTTTCATGTATGCTCCCAGAATGACCATATTGAAAATTTTGGTATTGCCCATCTCAGCTGACAGCCTTGCGCCTTCTATCTGATACACATCAATATCGGTGCGTTCAGGATGCCGGGTAATCCCATTCGGGTCGTAGAGCAGAACTCCGCCAGGTTTAACCGAACCCTCGAATTTGTCCATTGACTGCTGATTCAGGATGATACCTGTGTCGAATCGGGTTAAGATGGGCGAACTTACGCGTTCGTCGCTAATGATAACCGTAACATTTGCAGTGCCACCGCGCATTTCAGGACCATAAGAAGGCATCCAGCTAACTTCCTGGTCTTGCATTATACCACTGTAAGCCAATATTTTGCCCATTGAAAGAACGCCTTGTCCACCAAATCCGGCTATAATGATTTCTTCAGTCATTTTTATAATTGTTTAGGATTTGCACTATTTCACCAACTTTCCGTCCACCTTGATATCCCCCATGGGGTAGTAGGGAAACATATTTTCTTCCATCCATTTATTCGAATCGGTGGGTGTCATCTTCCAGCCTGAATTGCAATTGGATACGATTTCGACAAAGGAAAGCCCGTGTTTATCGTCCCGTTGGTTTTCAAATGCTTTTTTGATCGCTTTTTTTGCTTTTCTCACTGCAGCCGGAGTGTGCACTGCCTGACGGGTAACAAAGTACGTTCCAGGCAGCTGAGCAACTAATTCAGTTATTTTCAACGGATTACCCATTGTTTCAATATCACGTCCATAGGGAGATGTGGACGATTTCATACCGGGCAAAGTGGTTGGTGCCATCTGGCCCCCTGTCATCCCATAAATTCCGTTGTTGACAAAGATGATCACGAATTTTTCGCCACGGTTGCAAGCATGTATTGTTTCTGCTGTACCAATAGCGGCAAGGTCACCGTCGCCCTGATAGGTGAAAACAATTTTATCGGGCCAGGTTCTTTTTATGCCTGTTGCAACGGCAGGAGCCCTGCCATGCGCAGCCTGGGTCATGTCGATGTTCATGAATTCGTATGCCAGCACCGAGCAACCTACAGGAGCAACACCGATGGTGTTTTCTTCAAGGCCAAGTTCTTCGATCACCTCCATGATAATACGGTGGGCAGTACCATGACCGCATCCGGGACAATAGCTCAGGGCTTTGTCCGTCATCAGAGAAGTTTTTTCGTAAACTAAGTTCTCAGGTTTTACAATATCCTCAAAAGTTATCATTGTTTCAGCCTCCTATAATTTGTTGTTCCATGGCACGCAATACTTCTTCGGGTGAGTGAATGATTCCACCAAATCTGCCATAATGTTGCACTTTGGCACATCCTGCCACTGAAAGGCGCACATCTTCGACCATTTGTCCGGCACTCATTTCTACTGCAAGAAACCCTTTTACACCTTGTTTACAGAATGCCTGAAGTTGTTTTTCAGGAAAAGGGAACAGGGTGATGAGTCGGATCAATCCGGCTTTAATTCCTTTTGCCCGGGCCATATCAACCGCTTTTTGTGCAATACGTGCACTCGATCCGTAAGCAACGAAAATATATTCTGCATCATCGCAATGAATAGCTTCGCTTCTTACTTCATTCTCCATAATGGTTTTGTATTTGCGCTGAAGATGGTGGTTATGTTCCTCCATTTTATGCGAATCAAGATCAAGGGAAGTAATTATCCGTCGTTCAGTGCCTTTCTTTTTGCCTGTGGTAGCCCATGGGAATTTTTCGTAAATCTCCTCATCCGTAAGTCGGGGCATTTGGTCGAAAAGTTCAACCTTTTCCATCATTTGACCAATCACGCCATCGGATAGGATCAGAACAGCTATTCTGTATTTAAATGCCAGTTCGAATCCAAGTTTTACAAAGTCAGACATTTCCTGAACTGAGGCAGGCGCCAGTACGATCTGCTTGTAGTCGCCATGACCACCACCTTTAACACTTTGGAAATAATCGGCTTGCGAAGGTTGAATGGTGCCTAGCCCCGGACCGCCGCGAACCACGTTGGCATACACACAAGGCAATTCGGCTCCGGATATGTAGGAAATACCCTCCTGCTTCAGGCTGATGCCCGGACTGGAAGACGAGGTTATTACCCTTTTTCCTGCACCTGCTGCTCCATAAATCATGTTGATGGCCGCAACTTCGCTCTCTGCCTGCAAAACAACCATACCGGTCCGTTCATAAGGCTTTTCCGACATCAGGTATTCAATCACCTCCGACTGGGGTGTAATAGGGTAGCCAAAGTAAGCATCAGCTCCAGCCCGGATTGCTGCTTCGGCTAAGGCTTCATTACCCTTCATTAATTTGAGTTCACCCATTATAATAACATTTTAATAATTAAACGATTAACTGCTTAGTTTAACTTTGTAAACGGTAATTACCCCATCAGGGCACACTATTGCACAATTGGCACAACCAATGCATTCATCAGGTTGCTCCATGTAGGCATAATGGTATCCTTTTCCGTTTACTTCTTTTGCCAGTTCGATGACTTGAGTGGGGCAAGCAGGAAGACATACCCCGCAGCCCTTACATTTCTGAACATCAACGACTATGGCTCCTTTAACTTTTGCCATAAAAATCAATATTTTGGTTATTGAAAACGATTGCACGAAATTACACAATTCTCCTGAGCAATCAGATAACTCAGGATTGCGAATTGCGTTTTACGTGTTAATTTATAAACAGTATAAATAATTTATGCAGAAAAGGTCTGCCAGAAAGCTTCTCTTTCAGAAGCGTTTCGTTGTGCAGATGCATATGCTTACTGTGGATGATCCTCGTGGAATTGTTTAAGACGGGCTTCCAGAACAACAAACTGATCGCGTTGTATAAGCGAGGTGCAGGCCCTGATTCCTTCGTGGCGCTCACTTCCGGTGATATCAAGTGAAATGGCGCTGATTCCGTAATAAATCATTTTTTCGAGCAGCTCCTGTCCGGTAAAGCCCGGATAAGAATAGGTGAAGTAAAACCCATCGGCAATCGGCTTATCTTCATCCATATCATACACTATCCTGAAGCCATTGTCAATAAATATTTTTTTCATGATAGCTGCCTTCCGGCCATATTCTTTTACCTCTTCAACAAAATTGAACTCACCACTGTTTGCCGCTTTCAGAATTGCTGTAAGACCATATTGTGCCGAGTGGGAAGTCCCGGAGCTCAAAGGATAAATAGTACCAAAAATCATCACATTTCCAAATACTTCACCCTGATAAAACCGCTTCAGGTCGGGGAAATGGCTATTGAATAACTGATTGGAAATGACCATCATTCCTATTCGCTCACCGGCATAGCTGAAAGCCTTTGAACTGCTGATAAAGAGGATATAATTTCCTGTGTAGTTTGCCACAGAAGGCTGATAAGGTGGCTGGCCGGGTTTGCTGAAATCCTGCCGGAAATCCATGCCAAAATAGGCGAGGTCTTCCATGATGACGATGTTATATTTATTGGCCAGCTCACCAATGATCCGTAACTCTTTGTCGGTAAAGCATATCCATGAAGGATTGTTGGGATTCGAATAAAGTACAGAGTGTATATGTCCTTTGGCAAAATAGGATTCCAGTTTGTCGCGAAGTTTATCACCACGGTAATCGTACACATCGAAACTTTCAAATTTCAGGTTAAGGGCTTTGTGTTGTTGCTTGTGCACAGGGAAGCCCGGATCAATAAACAAGGTCGTGTCGCGTTCCTTGTGAATGCGACTCAGCATGAGAAATGAGGCGAATCCGCCCTGCATTGACCCCACTGTGGGGATGCAACCTTCGGGGTTAACCTCAATATTCATGAAAAGCTTAACGAATCGTGAAATTTCATTTTTAAGCTCCGGGACGCCATGAATATCGGGATAAATTGCAGCCACTCCCTTTCTTAGCGCTTCAATCTGCCCTTCAACCCCTATCCTGACGGGTGGCAAACCGGGTATACCCATCTCCATGCGGATAAACTTTTCCCCGCTGGCTTTCTCAATCTGGTCAATCAGTTTTTTGATTTCCCTGATTGATGCTTTGCCGATAGAGGGTAATCCACTTTCAGAGAATATTTTCTTTACAATTGCTTCGGGGATTGGAGTGTTTTTCATTTGAATGAGATTAATTGTGGTTCAGATTGTTACAAAACGATTGATGTGTAGTAGCCTCGAATCACAAAAATATAAATTAATCATTCATAGAATGCAATCGATTGAAACGATTGGTTTATTTATAATGATTTTACAGAAGAAGTATGCCTTAGGCAAACGGAAATATTCACACCATGCCCAACAACACTCACTAAATCAATACGTTTGGCACTTTCATTTTTCAATCCGAATGCGGGCATCCACAGCAACCACCCCTTTTTCATTGCCCAGTAAGGGGTTCAGGTCGAGTTCGGTGATCTCGGGCGCAGCTTCGAGCAGGGCAGATAACCTCCAGATGGCTTCAGAAAAGGCTTTCTCATGAATTGGTTTCTGCCCGCGTACACCCTGGATAATCTTATAACTCTTCAGAGATCGGATCATTCCAAATGCCTCCTCTTCACTAACTGGCGATATACCAACACTCACATCTTTAAGCACTTCAATAAATATTCCACCCAACCCACACATCACCAGGTGACCAAAATCGCCTTCCTTTTTTGCACCGGCAAACAATTCAGTACCCCGAAGCATGGGTTGCAACAATATGGCCGTTGTATCCTGAATGGCAATCATCCGGTTGAACTCAGCGATGACCTGCTCCGGACTGCTAACACCCAGAACTACTCCCCCTACATCGGATTTGTGAACGGGTCCCACGACTTTCATAACAATGGGATACCCCAGTTTGCCGGCCTCATTTACGGCTTCTTCGGCAGTGACAACAACAGCTTCGCCAGCCCTGACGATGCCGGCAGCATCGAGCAAACGTTGAATTTGTCCGGGATTGATATACCCGTTTTCAGCTTCTTGAATCACTTCACGAATCTTGTGATAATCCACAGCAGGCATGACAGGGTTTTCAGTTGCAGGGACGGGTGTATTCATCATTTTTGCAAGAGCCTGACCAAGCATTACTTCATCAGGGAAGTTGATCCGTCCTTTTGACAGAAAGGCTTCTACTTCCTTACTGGCAGTGTATGTAGAGGGTAAAACCGGAAATAGCGGTTTTCGGATACTTTTCATTTTGCTATCGAGCAGCTCATACACATCAAAAATTTCGGTGAGCCCAGGCGTACCAAAGATAACCACCATAGCGTCAATATCATCAAAATCGTTGTCTACAGCATCTATGATCTGACCAAGTTGTTCAGCAGTGCCAGTTGCCAGAAAATCGATTGGATTGGCTACTGACGATCCCGGAAACAACTTCTCTTTCAATGCATCTGCCAACGGACCATGAATCGGGGGAACTTCAAGACCACCTTGCGAAAGGGCATCTGTCAGCATAACAGCCGGGCCACCGGCATGTGTTATAATAGCGATGCGCTTTCCGCTAAGCCTGGGATGCAAAAACACAGAAGCTACTGCAATGAGGTCTTCACGTCCATAACACCTGACAATTCCAGCTTTGCGGAAAAGTGCATCCACAGCAACATCCGAACTGGCAAGTGCGCCGGTGTGCGAACTTGCAGCACGGCTACCTGCATCGCTGGCACCGGCTTTGATGGCGGCAATCCGACACCCTTTGCGAATCAACGAAGCAGCATGTTTAAGCAGAAGCTGAGGCTTTGCAATATTTTCGACATACAGCAATTTTACTTTCGCATCAGTCTCGGGATTAAAATACTCATCCATATGCTGTAAAACTTCTTCAACGCCCATTTGAGCCGAATTGCCAACAGAGTAAACATTGGCAAACCGCAGGCCCTTGGTTATTCCTGCTTCCATGATAAAACAGGCCGTTGCACCTGAACCCGAAATAAAATCGCAACCCTCAGGATCGAGCTGCGGAATGGGATAGGTAAAGATACTGTGATGCTGCGGGGTAAGTATTCCGACACAATTGGGACCAATCAGCGACCCACCAACTTTGTTAATACTCGAAACGATCCGATCCTCGAGAAGTTTGCCTTCATGGCTTTCTTCGCTGAATCCGGCTGAAAGTATGATGAAAGCACGGGTATTTTTTTGTGATGTAAGCATGTCGACGAGATCAGGGATAAAGCGTGCAGCAATCGCAATCACGGCTAAATCTACCTGTGGCAGTGCTGTCGGGTCAGGATAACTTTTAATACCCTGCACTTCAGTTTCTTTTGGGTTGGAAACATAAAGCTGACCTGCAAAACCTCCATCAATGATGTTTTTTAGAATTTTACCTCCCGGTTTGGTTACATCGTTCGAACCTCCGATGACAACAATGCTGTTTGGATGGGTTAACTGCTTGGTAATCATTTGAACTAATTATTGTTTATTTATTAACAGATCAAGATGTGGCAAAAATAGGGATTAAAGCCCAGCAGTTTGAAAGCCATATTGAATTTAGAATGATTTTAACGAAGGATCAACTTTCTTGAGTTAAGGGAATTTTAACCGGTAGCTTCTGATTCTAGACAGGGTTAATAGGCAAAAAAAGCAGACTTCATGATGAGGTCTGCTTTCGGTTTCTTTTAAAATATTGGTATTTATTCCAGCATAACCGAAACAGCAATTACACCGGGGCCAACATTGGTAACCAACACAGGCGATGCCTGTTGCACGAAAACGGCTTTCTTACCGGTAAGCTTTTCCAGCTGTTCGGCATACCAATCAGCTCCTTGCTGGTTATCGGCATGGGAGATGGCATATCCCCATACCTTGTTAGAACCAACAAAACGGGTCATTTCATTCATCACAAGTTTCATGCTGGCTTTTTCGGTAAAAGGCTTCCCAAAAGCTTCTGTTTTGCCATGGTTCTTCACTTCAACCACCGGCTTGATACCCAGCAGTTTGCCCATCAATCCTTTGGAGTAGCTAACCCGGCCGCTTTTCACCATATACTTCATGGTTCTCGCGGTGACAAGTATGCGTGTGTTTTGCGACCATTTTTCGATCCCGGCAACAATNNTTTGGTATCGATCACAGAGATTTTCTTTCCAGATTCCTCAGTAGCTTTTCGGGCTGCGTTGATACTGTTCTGCCATGTTCCACTCATGCCCGAACTGATGTGGGCACTGATGACCGACTTGTAATGGGTGGCAAGATAGTTATAGCGGTTGATGAATTCGCTGAAAGCTGGTTGTGCTGTAGAGGGATATACTGGTGACGACTGCAGTTTACGGAAAAA
>DITE01000031.1 GCA_002422725.1 Bacteroidales bacterium UBA6192 | reverse complement strand
TGCTAACTTCAGGAACCATTGGGGTGTTTTCGTCTTTCGCAGCAGCAATTTCAATTGCAGCCAAAAAATTCTCCCGTCCGTCGGTCCTGATTACACCCATTGGCAATTGTGAGCCTGTAAAAACAACTGGCTTGTTCAGGTTCTCAAGCATAAAACTCACAGCAGATGCGGTATAAGCCATCGTGTCGGAGCCATGTAAAACCACAAATCCATCATACCGCTCATAATGCTCTTCGATTAAAAGCGCCAGCTTTATCCAGAACGAAGGCTTCATGTTCGACGAATCGATCAGGGGATCAAACGACACAAAGTCAATCTGATAGTGGAAACTTTTTAGAATGGGCATCTGATCGTAAATATGATCAAAGTTGAACGGTTTTAATGCACCCGTCACGGCATCCTTAATCATACCGATTGTTCCACCGGTATAAACGACCAAAATCGATGTTTTTTCTTCCATAATTTAGCAATTGAATAATCGGATGGCGTTCTGCGTTGTAATGTGTGCAATGGATTCCATATCAGTTTGCATTACCTCGGCCAGCTTTTGGGCAATATAGATCAGGTAAGCGCTCTCGTTACGTTTGCCCCGAAATGGAACAGGTGGCAAAAACGGAGCATCTGTTTCAAGTAGCAGGTGGTCTGCTGAAATCTGACTGACAACCTGAGGCAAATTCGATTTTTTGTAAGTAATCACACCGCCAATACCCATATAGAATCCCAGCTGGATGATCCGATACGCATCTTCTGATGTTCCTGTGAAACAATGAAAAACACCCCGCAGGTCATCCGTTTTTTCCTTTTCCACCAGATCAAGAATCAATGGAAAGGCTTCCCTTGTGTGAATAGCAACGGGAATCCGGTATTGACTTGCCAGCCGAAGTTGTTCGCGAAAAGCAATAATCTGCTGTTCTTCAAAATCCCTTGACCAATACAGATCAATGCCAATCTCGCCAACAGCGATATACATTCCTTTCGCCAACTCATCTTTTACACTTTGCAGTTGGGCTTCAAAATCTTCTTTTACCGAAGTAGGATGAAGTCCCATCATTGGTTTGCATGATTCATGATATTGTTCGCACACCAGCTTCAATGGACCAATGGAATCTTTGTCGATATTAGGCAAAAGCATTGTATCGATTCCTTTGGCAACAGCCGAGGCTATCAAATCGGAACGGTCAGCATCAAAATCGGGCAGATAAAGATGGGCATGGGTATCGATCAATCTCATGCTGCAAAATTAGCAAGTATTGTCTTACCTTTGCTTTTTGATCTGTAACACCCGATTTTTGAAAAAGATACTTATCATCCGCTTTAGTTCAATTGGCGATGTTGTGCTTATAAGCCCGGTGATCAGGTGCCTGAAAATGCAGTTGCCGGATGCTGAATTACATGTGTTGACGCTAAAAGCCAACCGTCTCCTTTTTGAACACAATCCCTTTATCAGCCGGATTTTCACGCCCGATCCAACGCTGAAAAAAATCATCGGAACCCTGAGGAATGAGAATTATGATTATATCGTTGATCTGCACAAGAACCTCAGGTCGATGTTTGTGAAACTATCGTTAAGAAAGCACTCGGCCTCTTTTCCAAAACTGAATATCAGAAAATACCTTTTGGTTCGATTTAAGATTAACATAATGCCTGATATTCATATTGTTGACAGGTATTTTCAAGCTGTAAAACAGCTGGGCGTTCAAAATGACGGAAATGGACTTGATTATTTTCTGCCACCCCCCGACTATGACCTGATGAAGCAGGTAGCTGTTGATTTTGGCACGGACAATTTTCCTGATGGCTTTGTAGCTGTAGTGATTGGAGCAAAACACAATACCAAAATACTACCTGTTGAAAAAGTTGCCGGAGTTTGTGAGCAACTTTCGTTGCCTGCAGTGTTGCTGGGAGGAAAGGAAGATGCTGCCCGGGGAAGTCAGATTGTAGATATGGCTTGTAAACCAATAGTTAATGCATGCGGAAGTTATTCACTTCACCAGTCGGCCATGATCATTAAACTGTCGCGCGCTGTTCTGACAAACGACACAGGACTGATGCATATAGCAGCCGCATTCAGGAAGCCAACTGTTTCGGTCTGGGGAAACACCGTGCCCGATCTGGGGATGTACCCCTATATGCCGGGTGATGAAAATAAGTCTGTCAAATTCAGTGTTACGGGGCTCAGCTGCAGACCATGCAGCAAAATAGGCTATCAGAAATGCCCGAAAGGTCATTTCCAGTGCATGTTGAATCACGATAACAGGACTTTGGCAGAGGCTCTGGATCGTTTTACCCGATAGCAATAAAAGGATTATCCACTTTTTCGCTTCCAATACTTGTTTCGGGGCCATGTCCGGGATAAACAAGTGTGTGATCAGGAAGCACAAAAAGTTTACCCCAAATACTGTTTTTCAACACATCGTAATTTCCTCCCGGAAGATCGGTCCGTCCAATACTTTGATAGAATAATACATCACCCGAAATAACGAAAGGAATTTCTTCACAATAAAAACACAGACTGCCGGCAGCATGACCCGGAGTATACAACACTTTCAGATGGCTTGAACCAAAATGAATCTCCGAGCCATCATCAAGAAAAATACCCGGAATAACGGTTCTGGTAAGCCTGAGCCCGAATGATGCTGCATACACATCAGCATCTTTCAAATAACGAAGACTATCTTTATGCGCTTCAAGGGTCAGCTTATAGTGCTCCGAAATAAAATCGTTTCCCAGAATATGATCAATATGTGCATGAGTGCTCAGTAATCTGACCGGCTTCAACTGATGGTAGGCAATAAAGTTTACGATTTCGTCCTCTTCATCAGGTTCGGAGCATGCCGCATCGATTATGACACATTCTCTGGTTTCATCATACAATACATAAGTGTTCACCTGAAATGAATTGAAAACAAATTTTTTTATCTGAATCATGAAGTCAGTTTTTATTTTAAAAAATATTTAAATGATGAAGGAACAGCTGCAAATTTACAATTATGAGGAATGCATCGGATCAATCCACGTGCGAAAGTATTAATTTAGCCCCATGATTTGTATCAGAAAAAAAACCTTTTGGAACACCTCTCACATCAACTCTTCAACAGGGCAGGTGTTTTTACTGGTTGCCGGCCTGGTTTTTTTGCTTTACTTTTTCATTCCCCAGCATTCCATTGCACAGTTTTACAATGGATCAAATATGACTTTCGGTAAAAATCGGATACAATATTCCAATACCATCTGGTCATTTTACAAATTCACTGATTACGACACCTATTTTTACCTCAACGGCAAAGAACTGGCGCTTTACACGGCCTGGTATACGGATAAACAGCTTCCTCAACTTGAAAGAAAACTTGAAACCGTTCTGGACGATAAGATACATTTTATTATTTTCAACAACCTGAACGATTTAAAACAAAGCAATATAGGCCTTGCCGGTGATGAGCAATACAATACAGGTGGTATTACCCATATTTTAGGCAACAAAATAGTGCTTTATGGCGATGGCAACTATTTAAATTTCGAAAAGCAAATCCGGGCAGGAATCTCAGAAGTATTGATAAACCAGTTGATCTTTGGCGGGAGTATTGGATCTCAAATCCGTAACGCAGCATTGTTTACCTTGCCCGATTGGTATAAGAACGGCCTTATTTCATACCTTTCAGAAGACTGGAATACCCAAACAGACAACAGGTTACGTGATGGCATGATTTCGGGTCGCTTTCTGAAAATTAACCGTCTCGAAGGTGAAGATGCAATCATTGCAGGGCATTCGCTCTGGAGATTCATCGAAATCAGGTTTGGCCCCTCAGCCATCACCAATATATTGCACCTGACACAAATGACAAGGAATGTTCAAAACGGATTCTTGTATGTTACGGGCTTTAATTTCAAACAATTGGTCGACGAATGGTATCGCTATTACTATGATAGCTATGCTACGGCTCCCCTTTTCAGTGCCGGTGAACCATTAGATTATCGCTACAGAGATAAGTTGGTTTACAATAAACCCAAGACCAGTCCCGATGAAACCAGGCTTGCATTTGTTACCAATGATGAAGGAAGAGTCATCATCTGGCTCGAGAACATGCAGACAGGCAAAAAACAAAAACTATATAAAGCTGGTTTTGGTTCAGAACAGAAAGTTGATGACACCTATCCTTTGCTGGCCTGGCACCCAAGTGGTGAAATTCTGGCAACTGTGGTGGAGGAAAAAGGAAATATCTGGCTTTACTTTTACAATCTGGGTGAAAACAGTCACCAAAAAAGGGTCATGTATGATTTTCAGAAAATTACATCATTTTCGTATTCACCTGACGGACAATGGCTTGCCATGTCGGCTGTGCGTGCAGGCAAACCCGATGTTTACGTATTCAATATTGCGGCTAATTCACATATTCAGCTGACAAACGATTATTTCACTGATCTCAATCCGGTGTTTTTTGATGGCATGCGCCAGATAATATTTAGTTCGAACAGAGAAAGTGACACTATCAGACCAGGGGAAAAGCCTGAGAGTGGTCAGGTATATTTCGACCTGTTCAGTTATGATTTTATTAAACGATCGAACGTACTAAAGCGTGTAACAAACACCAGGCTTGCGAACGAAAAACAGCCTTTGCAGTTTAGCAACAGAGCAATTCATTACCTGAGCGATGCCAGTGGGTACAATAATCTTTATCAGGCAACCTACGACAGTGCAATTAGTTATGTTGACACAACGGTTCATTACCGGTATTTCAACCGATCATTCCAACTCACAAGTTTCAGCCAGTCGATCGATGACTATACCCTGATTTCTGAAGGAAAGGAAATCATCTTTACATCTCTTGACAACAACCAGATAAAGCTGTTTAAATCGACAACCGGAAACGTTAAAGAGGATGTGATGTCATCGTTTGCGAAACAAAAAAATGCCGGTCAGCCAACCACTGAGGCGGCAAAAGAGTCTCAAAACCTGAGTCAGATTCAATACCGGAAAAGCTTCTCAAATGTATTTCGTGAAGAAAAAAAATCAATCGATACTTTGAACCGACCCGGATTGCCCAAACAGGGAGGATTCACCATTGATGGACAGAGGCGCCAGATATTTGGTGAAACATTAACAGAAAACCAGCCCCCCCAACCCTTTGGTGTAAAAGAACCAAAACGCCGGATTTACAATGTTGAATTCTTTTATGATCAACTGTACACACAGGTCGACTTTACTTATATTAATTATAGTTATCAAGCATTTACGGGAGGCGGTTCCCCAATTTACCTCAATCCCGGTTTCAATGTGTTTTTGGGCGTAAACCTGACCGATCTGCTCGAAGATTACCGTATCAGTGCAGGCACCCGTCTGAACACCAATCTGATCAATAACGAATATGTAGCCAGTTTCAGCAATTTGCGTAAGCGACTCGATAAGCACATTATTTTTCATCGCCAAAGTATTGAACAGGCAACCAATCAGTTTCTGGCACGAACCCATTCGCACGAATTGTATTATATGCTGAGCTGGCCATTTACCGAGGCTTTCAGTGTTAGGGGGACGGCCATTTACCGGAATGATATGCTTGTTTATCTGGCTACCGATCCGTTAAATCTGAAAAAACCCAATCAATATGAACATTGGGCAGGCGTGCGCGGTGAACTTGTTTTTGACAACAGCCGCGAACTGGGCATGAACCTGTACAGTGGTATACGCTCAAAATTATTTGGCGAATACTATCAGATTGTGGGAGATGAGTCAAAGAATCTGGTCGTACTGGGGCTCGACTTCAGGCATTACCAAAAAATTCATCGTAACTTTATCTGGGCCAATCGGTTTGCGGCCTCCACATCATTTGGCAACAACAAGCTTATTTATTACATGGGTGGGGTAGATAACTGGTTGTTTCCAAGTTTCAACCGATCGACACCTATCGATTTCGGACAGGAATATGCCTATCAGACATTGGCAACAAATATGCGTGGATTTAACCAGAACATCAGGAATGGCAACAGTTTTGCTGTTATCAACAGCGAACTGAGATTTCCTGTTTTTCGTTACCTTTTGCAGCGGCCAATAAGTTCAGATTTTATCCGAAATTTCCAGGTGATTGCATTCGGTGATATAGGTACTGCATGGACCGGAATCAATCCGTATGACCCCTCAAACTCACTCTATACCAGCACCATCAACAATGGACCGTTAACCATAACCGTTGAGATGCAGAAAGAACCGGTTGTTGGAGGCCTGGGCTTTGGCGCCAGAACAATGTTACTCGGATACTTCGTCAGGGGCGATGTCGCCTGGGGTGTAGAAGACAGAAGACTCACAGAACCAGTGTTTTATTTATCGTTCAGTCTCGATTTTTAATCCAACTTATGACAACAGGAATTATCTTAATTTTAATCATGATTGGCCTGGTTGCAGGTGTTTTCAGCGGAATGATAGGAATTGGCGGTGCTATTATTATTATCCCGGCTTTGATTTATTTCTTACATCTCGACCAACACACCGCTCAAGGAACCAGTCTGGCCATTATGCTTCCACCAATTGGTTTACTTGCCGTGTATAACTACTACAAGGTAGGTGCCCTTAACCTTCAATATGCTTTTATCATTGCATCAGCATTTCTAATTGGCGGCTACATCGGTTCAAAATTTGCGGTGAATATTCCGGTTGATGTATTGC
Organism: Bacteroidales bacterium UBA6192; assembly: GCA_002422725.1. Lineage (GTDB taxonomy): Bacteria > Bacteroidota > Bacteroidia > Bacteroidales > F082 > UBA6192. The sequence goes on along the minus strand of DITE01000031.1, from coordinate 20,880 downwards.
GTAAGGTTTTTGCTATAGTATTGATATCTATAGCATTAAGAATGTTACTTGTAAAAAATAGTTAGCTTTTTTTCGCAATAATATCTTATGCCAATATTCAATAAAGGGGCAATATTTTATTTACAACAGGTCTGAAAACTTCCTGAAATCCACTACAGTCTAAGCTTTGCTGATTTATCAACACAGGAAGGTTGAAAAAAATGAATAGCCCTGCTACAAAACCCATTGTATATTGCAGTCCCATTTAAAATTGGGCTTACTTATTTTTATCGTTTAAAAACCAGCAATTTAAAAAAAACAATAACCAACACAGGATTTTACGATTATGGAAAACAATCTGTTCGAAAACCTTGAAACTGCTCTGATACAGGGCAGTGAAGGCAGTTTTTTTGACAAAATACGAGAATCACGTGTACGTCCGGAAATTGATCAATTCACTTCTACCGAAGCTGTCGCCGCTCCAATTGAAGAACAATCGGCCACAGAACCAAACAAAGTAATACATGATATGAAAGTCTACAGCCACAAGATGGTGTTGGAAGCATCAACAGCATATTTTAAAGGAGACACCCTGGCGGCGAATGTCTGGATGAATAAATATGGCCTTAAAGATAGCGCAGGCAACTTATTTGAGCTAACTCCCGACGATATGCATAAGCGTCTGGCTTCTGAAATTTACCGCATTGAGAAAAGCTATCCAAATCCGGTTAGTGAAGAGGAAATATATGAAGCCCTGAAAGACTTTAAGTATATTATTCCACAAGGCAGCCCGATGGCCGGAATTGGCAACAATTTCCAGGTATCCTCACTTTCAAACTGTTTCGTTATTGGCACTGAGGGTGCTTCGGATTCCTACGGCGGCATCATGAAGATCGATCAGGAACAGGTTCAGCTCATGAAGCGCCGTGGCGGTGTTGGTCACGATTTATCCCATATCAGGCCCACAGGAAGCCAAGTAAAAAATAGTGCGCTTACATCAACCGGCATTGTTCCCTTTATGGAACGCTATTCAAATTCGACACGTGAAGTTGCACAAGACGGCCGTCGTGGTGCACTCATGTTGAGCATAAGCATCAAGCATCCTGATGCAGAACGCTTTATCGATGCCAAAATGGAATTGGGTAAAGTTACCGGAGCCAATGTTTCAGTCAGAATTACTGACGAGTTCATGAAAGCTGTAATCAATGATGAGCCATTTATTCAGCAATATCCCATTGATTCTGAAAAGCCGGTTTTTGTGAAAGAATCTAATGCCCGGCACCTGTGGAACAAGATCATTCACAACGCATGGTCATCCGCTGAGCCTGGTGTACTTTTCTGGGACACCATCATACGCGAATCGATTCCGGATACATACGCTGATCTGGGCTATAAAACCCTTTCCACCAATCCATGTGGCGAGATTCCGCTTTGTGCTTACGACAGTTGCCGGTTATTGGCCATCAACCTTTACAGTTATGTGGACAATCCTTTTACCGATCAGGCAAGTTTCAATGTGGAATTGTTTACCAAGCATGCCAGGCTGGCACAGCGCATGATGGACGATATCATTGATCTGGAAATCGAGAAAGTTGATGCGATTATTGCCAAGATAAACAAAGACCCCGAACCAATTGAAGTAAAGGGAGTTGAGCTGCGACTTTGGGAAAACATCCGAAAGAAAGCATTACAAGGCAGGCGGACAGGAATTGGCATCACTGCCGAAGGGGATATGCTGGCAGCTTTGGGTACACGGTATGGCTCCGATGAAGCGATTGCTTTTTCCATTGAAGTACACAAATTGCTGGCATTGGAGGTTTACCGTTCATCGGTTGATCTGGCAGAAGAAAGAGGTCCATTTGAAATATACAGCACTGAACGCGAAAAGAATAATCCGTTTATTTTGCGTCTGCGTGAAAGTGCACCCCGACTTTACGACAAAATGCAGCGTGTAGGACGTCGTAACATCGCAATGCTGACTATTGCCCCAACAGGCAGTGTGAGCATATGTACACAAACAACTTCGGGAATTGAGCCTGTGTTTATGGTAAGCTATAAAAGACGCCGAAAGGTGAATCCAAACGATAAAAATGTCACGATTAGCTTTGTTGATCAGGTGGGTGATGCCTGGGAAGAGTATAATGTATTCCATCCCAAGTTTGAAACCTGGCTTCAGGTGAACGGCTACGACGTGGAAAAAGTAAAATCATACCCTGACGAAATGCTCAATGAAGTGATCAAAGTATCACCTTATTACATGGCAACTTCAAACGATATTGACTGGTTAAGCAAAGTAAAAATGCAGGGAGATATCCAGAAATGGGTTGATCATTCCATCAGTGTTACAGTAAATGTGCCCAGCGAAACTCCCGAATCGATGGTAAGCCAGATTTATCAGACTGCATGGGAAAGCGGATGCAAAGGCATGACAATTTATCGCGATGGATCAAGATCAGGTGTATTGATAAGTGCCGATGAAAAAAAGACAAATGAAGGCATAAACGAAGAGTTTAAAGAAACTACCGCGCCACCCCGCCCAAAGCGACTCGAAGCGGATGTGGTCAGATTTCAAAATAACTATGAGAAGTGGATGGCCGTTGTTGGCAAGCTAAACGATAAACCATATGAGATTTTTACCGGTAAAGCCGACGACTTCTTCCTGCCACCCTGGGTTGAAAATGGTTGGGTGATCCGCGAAAAAAACAAAACTGACAAAGCGCGTTACGACTTCCAGTTCGAAGACAAGCAAGGCTACAAAGTAACCATTGAAGGCCTTTCGCGATCATTTAACAAAGAATACTGGAACTACGCCAAACTCATTTCAGGAATATTACGTCATGGTATGCCATTGACGTATGCCATCGAACTCGTTCAGAATTTAACCCTGGATGAAGACAACATCAATACCTGGAAAAATGGCGTTGTCAGGGCCCTTAAACGTTACATCCCTGACGGCACACATGCCGAAGGCAAACTTTGCCCTGAATGCGGTGATCAAAAAAGCCTCATTTATCAGGATGGATGCCTTACCTGTTCTTCCTGCGGGTATTCAAAGTGCGGATAATCTGAAGATCAAAAACCGGCTCATTGGCCGGTTTTTTTGTCAGAAATGCATTTTATGATAATCAAACACCTGATTATCACGATAATTTTTAATCTTCCCGGCGAGGTAGAGTAATATCTGGTATTCGTTGCTATTCAGTTTTTCAGCTGCCATTTTATTTCCATTCACCGTGTCGGCCAAAAAAACAAGTATATGGTAATCATGCCTGACCAACCACAAGCGTGCCTTAAGCTGATTGTCGATGGCTCCGTCGAGTGCGGCCAGATGATAAAACTGATTTTTCATCAGCCAGTGAAAAGCCTCTTCACTCCCTCTCACAGCACTGCTCAGTGCTGCCAATTCAGGATAACCATGACTCAAAAGCCAATCATGGAATTTGTTTCCTTCCGAAAAAGTTTCGGCAAAAGCCATGATTACCTTAACCGGATAATTTTCCATAGATTTTTATGCATTATCAGACATATACTTCAGCTTCAATACCGGCATTCCTCACCCGCAGCGCAATGGCATCCAGCTCCTCCCTGCTCAGTCTTTCGAGACCTTCCACAGGAGTTCCACGTTCAATGGCATAAATCATCACATACTTTGGCTTGATATCACACACCAGCTTCAGCCATGCCTCTACTTCCCTTTCGGTTGAATTATCCACCATACAGCCATTCACCTCTCCCCTCACAAACAGACTCTGAATAACCAGATTATGGAACCTTTTGAGGGTACTCACATATTCATTTAGTCGAAATGCTTTAAGTGGCTTATTGATCAGTCTGATGGTTTCTTCAGTACCGCCATCAAGTTTTTGAATGTTGTTATCAATTCTCAGGAGCGAGGCGAATATTTCAGGCTTATGCAGCATGCTTCCATTCGACAACACACTTATTTTTGCCTGTGGCAACAAACGATCCCGAAGTTGAATAGTTCCCTCAATAATAGCGCTGAATTCAGGATGCATTGTTGGTTCTCCATTGCCGGCAAATGTCAGACTCTGGGGTTGGCGATCAGTTCCAACAAGATTATGAAGTGATACCTCTAATGCCTGCAAAACTTCCTCCTTATTAGGAAGGTGGATTTTCATGCCGCGCCGGTTCGGAGTCCAGCCACACTCACAATAAATACAGTTGTAGGTGCATACTTTTGCATAGGTTGGCAATAAATTAATCCCCAGTGAAATCCCAAGCCTTCTGCTGTTCACCGGGCCAAAAATCATCTCATCAAAAAGAAATCCTGCCATTTGCTTCGTTTTTACAAAAGTAAATTAATCTGACGACGTAGATTCATCCAATAGCTTTTGTAATTTAGCCCCAGATAAGCATACAGTTCAGGCCGGTGTAAACAGAATTCGACGGAGGATTTCAGGATGCTGGTTTAAACAAATCAAAAACTTATGTCATCAGGACTAAATAATATTAAAAAACCAATACAGGACGATCTGCTGGCCTTCGACAAGGTTTTCAAAGCCGCCATGCGATCAAAAGTTCCCTTGCTCGACAAGGTAACAGGATATATAGTGAAGACGAAAGGGAAGCAAATGAGGCCGATGTTTGTGATGCTTGCCGCAAAAATTTCGGGAGGTATAAACGAATCGACATACAGAGCCGCCACGCTCATCGAATTGTTGCATACTGCCACACTGGTGCACGATGATGTGGTCGACGACTCAAATCAAAGGCGTGGCTTTTTCTCAATCAATGCCTTGTGGAAAAATAAAATTGCTGTCTTGGTGGGTGATTACCTTTTATCGCGTGGCATGCTTCTCGCACTTGAGAACAACGATTTTGAGCTACTTAAAATTGTGTCGAATGCGGTGAAAGAAATGAGCGAAGGTGAATTGTTGCAAATTGAAAAAGCACGAAAACTCGATATTGAAGAGTCTGTTTATTTCGAAATTATCAGCAAGAAGACCGCTTCCCTGATTGCCTCATGCTGCGCTGTTGGAGCTGCATCTTCAGGAGCAGAAGTGCAAATTGTAAATCAGATGCGCAATTTTGGGCTTAACGTGGGGATCGCTTTCCAGATAAAAGACGATATATTCGATTACCAAAAGGTTGGTACAGCAGGAAAACCAACCGGCATCGACATCAAAGAACGAAAAATGACATTGCCACTGATCTATCTGCTTAACCAGTCTGGATGGGCCGACAGGAGAAAGATCATAAATATTGTAAAAAACCATAACCAGAGCCCCGAAAAAGTAGCCCAGGTAATGGCAATGGTGCGTGAGTCGGGAGGAATAGAATATGCAACGAATCTGATGGAATCATTCAGAAACAAATCCATTGACATTCTCAGCGATTTTCCTGATAATGAGTCGGTTGAAGCACTGAAACAATTGGTAGATTATACCATTTCGCGGAAGAAATGAGTCACGATTATACTCAGCCTTTCTGCAATGTAAAAGAAAAAGTCGTCCCTGCTCCAAGTTTACTGCGGGCAGTAATCTTTTGCTGATGCGCTTCTATAATGTGTTTCACAATTGCCAAGCCCAGACCAGTACCACCTGTATCTCTTGATCGCCCTTTATCCGTGCGGTAAAATCGTTCGAAGATTCTCGTTAGGTTTTCTTCTGCAATACCAGGGCCATTATCTTTCACCTCAAACAGATAGAGTTCATCCATGTCAAACACCTTGATGTTCACCTTATTCTCAGGCTTATCTCCATATTTTATGGCATTTTCAATCAGGTTTATCAAAACCTGTCTGATCCGCTTCTTATCGGCACTAACAAATACCGGACGATCGGTTTTGTTTTCGAAAACAACCTGAGTATTATTTTTAGTGGCTTTCATTTCCAGAAATTCGATCACATCCTTCACCAAATCACACATATCAAATCGCTGCAGGTTCAACTTCAATTCGCCCGACTCCAATTTCGAAATTTCCTCAAGATCGTCAACAATTGCAATCAGTCTGTTGATACTCTTTTCGGTACGCATCAGATAATCCTTATTGATATTCTGATCTTCAAGTCCTCCGTCGAGCAAGGTTAAAACATATCCCTGTATGTTAAAAATGGGCGTTTTTAGTTCATGGGAGATGTTCCCAAGAAACTCCCGCCTGTAATCAGCCATTTTTTTCAATTCATCGATCTCGTGTTGCTGTTTTGAACTCCACTCCTTGACGGCCTGACCAACAGATTCAATTGATTCAGAGTTCATTGCGCGACTCTTAAACGAACCTTTTGGCGTCCGTTGCGTGTGAATTGTTTTGTAAACCAGTTTAATTTTGCGATAAATAAAATGATTGATAGCGTAATTGATCAGCAAATAGGAAATACCAAATGTAAGTATGCCAATCCCAAATAACACCCAAAAGTTGCTCAGTGAAAACACAATCCGACCCAGAACCAGTAGCAAAAAAATAAGAAAAGCAATAAAAGCAGCTGTACCGGTTGCAACCCTGCGTGTTTCAGCAAAACTCTTTCCCATTGTATCTAAAGCTCAAATTTATACCCAACGCCTTTAACAGTTCGGATATTGCTGATGCCAATTTTCTCTCTTATTTTGCGCACATGAACATCAATCGTCCGATCACCAACAATAACATTATCACCCCAGATTTTCGAAAATATTTCTTCTCTGGTAAAAACCTTGTTTGGTTTTGAAGCCAGAAGCCGCAGGAGTTCAAACTCTTTTTTCGGCAAAATGATCTCGATCCCATTCTGAACAACCAGAAACTTCTCCGAATCGATCACAAAATCATCAAAGGTCACTACGTTTGTTTCGTTTTTGTCGTCCTGATAGCGGCGTAAAAGAGCCTTTACCCTGCTAATCAATAGTTTAGGTTTTATTGGCTTGGTAATATAATCATCTGCCCCTGCATCAAGTCCGGCAATTTGTGAGTAATCTTCAGAGCGTGCTGTTAAAAAAACTACCAATGAATTCTTCAGTGCAGGAATTTGTTTAATTTCTTCACATGCTGCAATGCCATCCATTTCAGGCATCATTACGTCAAGAACAATTAAATGAGGAAGCTCTTCAATTGCCTTGTCGACAGCCTCGCGGCCACTGCTTGCTGTTGACACGCTAAATCCTTCTTTCTTAAGGTTGTAACTAAGAAACTCCAGCACATCCCTTTCGTCATCAACCAGTAAGATACGGTATTTCGAGGGTTCCATATAAAAATATTTAAAGAGGTAAATATAGCTTTTTTTTAGTTAACGTATTTTAAGTCAACATGATTTTTAATTTATATTTTTGGGCTCACATTAAAATCCATCATATGAAAATAGATTTGAGATTGATCATTGTATTATTTGCTATTCCGGCAATACTGACCGGACAGCCCTTTTCGGGGGGAATTAAATCAGGGCTGGTGGCATCGCAGGTTGCCGGCGACACCTATTCAGGCTACAACAAAGCCGGAATTGACGCAGGTGTTTTTATAAATCTCGAAACAAGTAGAAAAGTCAGTATAAATATGGAAATTGCCTTTGTCCAAAAGGGTTCGCGAAATAATGAAAACCCGGATTTCCCCTCTTCAGGCCAGTACCTGCTCAGGTTAAACTATGTTGAACTCCCGCTGGTTATGCAATATAAGATTTCACCTTTCAAAATTGAGGCAGGCATTTCGGCAGATTTCTTACTGAATTATTTTGAAGAATCAAACTATCAGTATATTGAGCTTAATGAATGGAGGAGTGTTGCCTTGAACTCTATATTTGGGATTCAATACCAACTCAACGACAAATGGGCTGTTGGAATCCGCTCCATCAATTCAACAAGCTCAATCAGAAAAAAAGCTATTCCCGGAAACGTTCGAAGATATGGAAACCGATTCGGACAATTCAACGATGCTTTGGTAATCAACCTTTATTACACGATATTGCCATCAAACAAGCCCTGACCAGGACCTGTTGAAAAATACATGACGCATAAAATTTCCAGTAATAAATAGACATACCTGCCCACTCTATCAGGAATCTGAATTTGTTGCAACAAACATGAACCCCATTGGCTGATATGCTTTAGCAACACCAACCCGCTTATCGGTAATATGAATACCAAACGGACAACGTTTACACATGCAGATCAATAAGGTTTTGGCTTTGCCTTAAATATCGCTGAAAGTGGCGTGTTTGCCACTTAACATATCCATCAGTTATAAAAAATGAATCCATAAAAACCGGGCGAGATTGCTTTGCTGGATGTGAGAACCCTATTGAATTGATTATTCCGTTTCAGATGAATCCGTTAAAAAACGAATGTTTCGCTTCAACCCGGTAAATCCGGTGCGTTTAATGGCTGATTCACCAAATAGTTGCTCAAATTCGGGCTTATCCATGGTTTCCCAGTCATTCCTGTTCATTGCCTTAAGCGATTCGGACATGGCAAACAATGGTTCCTGATGTGGTTTTGAGAATTTGTTCCACGGACAAACATCCTGACAAATATCACATCCAAAAATCCAGTTTTCAAAGTTCGATTTTAATCCGGCAGGCATTTCGCCTTTATACTCGATCGTCAGGTAAGAAATACACTTTCGCGCATCCAGAACATGTGCTTCGACAATTGCACCTGTAGGGCAGGCATCGATGCAGCGACGACAGGTTCCACAATAATCGTGCACATTGGAAGGGGTTTCTGGCAATTCGAGAGTGGTAATGATATGGCCAATAAAGAAAAAAGAACCTTTTCGCGGGTGAATGAGGCAGGAATTTTTCCCGATAAAACCAAGTCCGCTTTTTTGCGCCCATGCACGATCCAGAACTGGTGCCGAATCGGTAAACACTCTGGCATTGACCGGGCCTGTCACATGTTGTATGTCATCAAGCAGATCTTTTAACTTTCGTCTGATGATATGGTGATAATCTTTCCCGAAAGCATATTTCGATATTTTATAATGATGAGAATGTGGCTGCGGTTGGGTCGGGAAATAGTTATATAACACTGAAATGACCGTTCGGGCACCTTCTACCAGCAATGCCGGATTATAGCGTTTTTCGCGGTTATTCCCGAGATAATGCATTGTACCATGATATTCTTTGGAAAGCCATGTTTCCATTAGGGCTGCATCCTGCGAAAGTGTCTGAACTCTTGAAATGCCACAATCATCAAAGCCTTGCTTTAATGCCATTTCTACCACTGCATTCGCACTCAATTCGCCCTTGGATTCCATCATGACTAAGGTTTGAAAAGAAGTCTAATCGCCAAATAACTCACCTTGTTTCGAAGGGTTTAACCTCCCAAGGTGTTTGTAGGCGAGTTCGGTGACTTCCCTGCCACGTGGTGTACGCATCAGGTATCCTTCCTGAATCAGGAAAGGCTCATACACCTCCTCAATGGTTCCGGCTTCCTCTCCAACGGCAGTAGCAATTGTATTGATTCCAACCGGTCCGCCCTTGAATTTATCGATAATGGTCAGTAAAATGCGGTTATCCATTTCATCAAGACCATGCCGGTCAACATTAAGTGCCTCGAGAGCTGTTCGTGAAATTTCCATATCGATTTTGCCATTTCCCCTGATTTGAGCAAAATCTCTTACACGTCGAAGCAAAAGGTTTGCTATACGCGGAGTACCACGGCTTCTGCCTGCAATTTCCGTGGAGGCTTCATGACTAATGTCAACCTTCAGGATTGAAGCAGAACGTCGTATTATGCCAGCTAAAACAGTTGAGTCGTAATATGAAAGGCGGGCATTAATGCCAAAACGGGATCTCAAAGGTGACGTGAGCAAACCACTTCGGGTTGTGGCCCCGATAAGGGTAAAAGGATTCAGCTTGATTTGCACACTGCGCGCATTTGGCCCGGTTTCAATCATAATATCAATCCTGAAATCTTCCATTGCCGAATAGAGGTACTCTTCCACCACTGCACTAAGCCGGTGAATCTCGTCAATAAAAAGGACATCATTCTCTTCAAGATTCGTCAGCAATCCTGCAAGGTCGCCCGCTTTGTCAAGAACCGGCCCGGATGTAATTTTAATATTTACACCCAGTTCGTTGGCAATGATATGTGATAAAGTAGTTTTGCCAAGACCGGGCGGACCATGCAGCAGAACATGATCTAGCGCTTCGCCGCGCATTGTAGCTGCTTTCACAAAAACCCTCAGGTTATCGACCACTTTATCCTGTCCGGCAAAACTGCTGAAAGCATCGGGACGAAGCGCATTTTCGAGTTCTTTTTCTACCTTACTGAGTTTGTGGCTATCAGCCTCAAGATTACTATTCATATGGGAGTCTGGGTACAGAACAAAAGTACAATAATCTGACAAATGCCGAATTTTAAAAAAAAGTATTGCATTTTTAGAAATTTTATATAAATTAGCTTCAAATTGCGCAGACTATTTCGACATGAGAAAATCTGTGTGGTACTTGTTAAACATGTAACGTGCTACAGTAGTTATGTAATTAAATTTCAAACACATGAAACAGTTACTCGTAGCCTTTGATTTTTCCAGTAATGCGCATAAAGCTTTGACGTATGCCATACATTTTGCAAATAAAACTGGTGCAAATCTGGGATTAGTTTGGGTTGACAACTCCAGTACACCCGACAATCTGCATAATATTGATTACGAACTCAGGATTGAGGTAAAAGATCATTTTCAGGAAATTGAGAAGAAATACGGTCCATTGCTGCAGCATTGCAAGCTTGAAATTATCCTGAGAAAAGGAAAAGTTTACAACGAAATAGCCATGGTAGCCCGAAAAATGGAAGCAGATATCGTCTTCACGGGTACGCATGGAGTAAGCGGCTTTGAGCAATACTGGATTGGAAGCAATGCCTATCGGATTGTTTCCAATGCACCCTGTCCCGTCATTACAATCAGGGGAGATTATGATTGTCAGGGGTGTATCAAGAAAATTCTTTTGCCCATCGATAGCACGCTTGAAACGAAGCAAAAGCTTCCCTTTACCTGCCAGATTGCCAAATATTTTGATGCTGAAGTTAATCTCCTTGTACTTTACAATACCCCTATCAGCGTCATACGCAAACGGATGATTTCTTACGCTGACGATGCCCGCAAAAGCCTCGACGAAATGAATGTTAAGTACACAGTGAACGAATTTGAAGCTGATAACGTTATCAGTAGTATTCTAAATCATTCCCAACTCATTGGCGCTGACTTAATATCTATTATGACTGAACAGGTTGCTGCTACCCACAATCAATTTCTCGGGCCTTATGCACAACAATTAATCAATAATTCTGTTGTTCCTGTATTAAACTTCAAATCAAATCAATCTGAGTATTAAAAACATGAAGTTTTATTTGTTGATCGGTTTATTTTTGGTTTCAGTCAGAGTGTTTTCACAGCATTCTGGCTCTGAAACAGGTCAGCTAACGATCATTCAGGATAGTAAAATCGACAGCCTGATTCAAATCCGGCAGGAAGTCAACAAAGTTTACTCAAACATATACGGATTCAGAATACAGATTTTTATGGAGTCGGGCAATGAAGCTGTTCAACAAGCCGAAACTGTAATCAGGTTGTTTAAAGAGAAGTTTCCTGAAATACCAGCCTATCTTACTTTTGGCCAGCCTTATTACAGGATCAGGGTTGGTGATTTTCGCAATCGCATTGAAGCAGAGGGGTTTCTGCATCAGGCCATAACACATTACAATCAAGCTTTTGTTGTAAAAGAAAAAATATATTATCCCAAACTAAAGAATTCTCCAAACCAAAACCATGACATATGAAAAAGACAATTTTGGTCGGAATTGATTTTTCCGATTGTTCAATCAACGCCCTTGAACATGCCCTCACCATTGCCGACAAAGCTGAAGCCGATGTAGTAATGATTTGGGTGAACCGCCCCGATTCGAGTAAGGAAATTTTCACCAGCGAGCCCGAAAACCTGCTGGAAGAGGTTAATCAACGCTTCAGGGATCTTATAGAGAAGTATAAATACGGTCTTGAGAAAGGCAGCATCACTTACCTTATAAAGGAAGGCAAAGTGTATCAGGAAATTGTAAAAGCAGCTGAGGAACTCGATGTTTTTCTGATCGTTGTTGGTACACATGGCTCGTCGGGTTTCGAAGAATTTTGGATTGGAAGCAATGCCAACAAAGTGGTAACTGCAACCACCAGACCAATAATAACCATAAGGGGAGGAGTAGATATCAACCGCACATTGAACCGTATCGTTATGCCAATCGACAGCACTGTTGAGAGCAGGCAAAAAGTTCCCTTGACAGCCTTATTAGCCAAGTATTTTGAGGCCGAGATTCATGTATTGGCAATGCATACCACGGTAATTGAAGAGATAAGGGCGAGAGTTGCTGAGTATGTAAGGCAGGTAGAACTTTACCTTGTTGAAAACGAAGTAAAATTCATTATCGAAATAATTGAAGCAGAGAACCTTACAGATGCTGCCATTGAATATGCCACAAAGGTGAATGCAAACCTTATCAGTATAACCGATGAACAGGAGATTACCACTGCGAATCTGTGGCTAGGACCTTACGCACAGCAGATGGTGAATCATTCACCCATACCGGTTTTATGCGTCCACACAAAAGATCTTGTTGCAGGAATAAGCATGTAGAACCTAATTCAACCGGGTAGAGTGCAGTTTAAAGTCTGCTGGTTTTATTAAATCAGCAGACTTTATTTATTGGCGGTGAACTTGAATTATAGGATATCAATAGAACAAAGCAACTTTCCTGGTTGGGGAGCATGAAACAGAAAATATTTCCTGGTTATTCTTTCGTTTCAGCTTCTAAAAAAGCCTTGTTACTGACCAAAGCTTAGTTTTGATTAAATCTAAATTAGGATATAACTTAACAGTTCTCTGATTGTTGTGTAATTCAACAACTTATATTTATAACCTTTTCACTAACGTTCGTAAGTTTGTATTGCTTGTTTTGTATTTTTGCTTCATCACAACTAAATTTTATTCTAAAAAAATTAATAAATTATGAAAAGAAACTTACTATTTGCTGTCATCATGATAGCTGCATTTTCTATCAACACATTGAATGCCCAGGTAAAAGGCGGGTTTAAAATGGGTGTTGATTTCTCAAATCTTCGAGGGGAATTTCCTGATGGTTCAACTTTTAATGAGGCATATGATTCAAAAAGATTAATCTCACCTCGTTTAGGTTTTATTATTGAAGTTCCTGTTAATGATGATCTGTTTTTTCAAGCTGGGCTTTTCGGTACCCTAAAAGGAATGAAATATGATGATGAAGTTTTAATTCATGACAAATATTATGACACAAAAGATTATCAGTTTCTTATCGCGGTCGATTTCCCGATAAACTTTGGTTATAAATATGACATGGGAGATGTATTGTTTTTTGGAATGGCTGGTCCTGTAATCTCTTATAATACCTATGCAACTGTGTTATATAAGCCCGTTGGAAAAGATTGGGATAATGACCATCAAACTGTTGGGAATGATCCAAATGACAATTTCAAACCTTTAAATATTGGAGTGAATATTGAAGGCGGTATAGAAGTACATAGATTTCAGTTTTCAATATTTTATACCCAAGGCCTAACTAATATAAATAACCTTGATTTTGGTACAATTACAACCAATGTCTTTGGCTTAGCAATTGCCATTAAATTCGGTGAAGTAGATTGGTAAATGAGGTGCATACCACAGGCAGGAATTCAGGAACGTGACCAATAATACAAAAAAAATCCCGGTGCGATTTTACTCGTACCGGGATTTTTTTTGCACCTAGCCCCTGATTGGCAGAGGCCTTTGATTACTCTTTTTCCCAAAAAATTTAAAGGGAAGTATATTGTTACTAATACCTGTTGATGCAATTCAGGTCTTCAAAAGCAATTTTTAACCTGTCGACGATACTTTTTTCGCCTTCCCTTAACCACTTTCGCGGATCATAGTATTTTTTATTCGGGCTATCCTCGCCTTCCGGATTGCCTATCTGAGCTTGCAGGTAAGCATGATTTTTCTTTTCGAACACTCTGATACCATCCCAAAATGCCCATTGCGTATCGGTATCAATATTCATTTTAACAACACCATAACCGATCGCCTCACGAATCTGAGCCTGTTCTGATCCCGAGCCACCATGAAAAACAAAGTTGACCGGATTGGTTCCGGTTGCAAACTTCTTTTGAATATACACCTGCGAATTGTGCAGAATTATGGGTTCGAGGCGAACATTGCCTGGTTTGTAAACGCCATGCACATTACCAAATGCAGCAGCCACTGTAAATCTGTCACTCACACTCATCAAAGTTTCGTATGCCTGGGCCACTTCTTCGGGTTGTGTATACAATCTTGAACTGTCAACTCCTGTGTTATCAACACCATCTTCTTCCCCACCTGTTATGCCTAACTCGATCTCCAGAGTCATGCCCATCTTTGACATTCTCTCAAGATAACGTTTACAAATTTCAAGGTTCTCGTGCAGAGGTTCCTCTGAAAGATCGAGCATATGTGAACTGAATAAGGGTTTTCCATGCTGCTGATAAAATTTCTCACCGGCATCAAGTAGTCCATCTATCCAGGGAAGCAGTGATTTTGCAGCGTGATCCGTGTGCAGCACAACCGGAATTTCATACATCGCAGCAATCTGATGAATGTGTAAAGCCCCGGATATGGCGCCTGCAATAGCCGCTTTTTCATTTTCATTGGATAATGCTTTACCAGCATAAAATGCTGCCCCACCATTTGAAAACTGAATGATTACGGGTGAATGAACTGATTTTGCTGCTTCGAGCACTGCATTAACCGTGTTGGTGCCCGTTACATTTACGGCAGGCATGGCAAACTTTGCCTCCCTGGCGATACTGAAAATTTTCTGAAGATCATCGCCGGAAACTACACCCGGGGCTACATTCTGTGAAATTCGATTTGACATATCAAATTATTTGTTAAGATTAATATTCATAAAAGGGCTTAAATAAATGCAATGGAGATATCACATATTTTATCTGGTAATCGCTGGCAAAATTAGTCTTTTTTCGACTGTCCAAAATCACGTTTCAGTCGATTATAGCCTTAAACTTATCAAGTTGATTATTAATGATCGTTAGTAATTCGTTTTTACTGAGTGGTTTCGACAAGTAATCATCAAATCCGGCCTCCAGTAATTTCTCCCGGTCACCTGCCATAGCATAAGCCGTTTGGGCAATAAATGGGACAGATCGATATTCCTTATATTCCTGCCTGATTGTTTTCAATAGTTTGACTCCATCCCATGGTGCAGGTAAATTAATGTCAAACAACATGATTTGAAAGACGTGGCCCTTCTTGTACCTTTCACGGATTATTTTCATGGTCTCATCGCCGTCGACTGCAATGGTGCATGTTCCGGCCTTGTTGAGCATCTTCTGCAGCACAAGTCTGTTCATCCGGTCATCTTCAACAATAAAAATATCCAGTGAACCATAAAGGGCGGTAGATGTTCTTTGTATATTCGGAATTGAAACATTGCGGGCTTCAGAGGCCTGACATGGAAGAAAAACTTCAACAGTTGTACCTACCGAACGTGCTGAAATAATTTCAATCCGTCCATTCATCAGGTCAAGTAATTTTTTTGCCAGTGGAAGTCCCAGACCAGCTCCCTGATATGAACGGCTGTAGCCGGAACTTTCCTGCCTGAAAGCTTCGAAAAGATGTTTCATGTAATCCTGATCCATCCCAACGCCGGTATCTTTCACACGCAATAATACCTCATTGCTATTTGGCTGATATTGGGTGAGAATATTCACAAAGCCCGCTTCAGTATACTTAATGGCATTTTCGATCACAACATTAACAATCCGGGTCAAACAAGAGTTATCGGCCACAATCAGAGGCAACTCACCTGGTTTAAATTTGAATGCCAGCCCCTTTTCATTGGCCGAAAACTGGTGCAATTCCACTAAATTTTTCACAATATCATTCATGTTGCACGGATGCAACTCCACTTCAATATCGTGTGCTTCGATCCTGCTGATGTCAATAATGTTATTCAGGAGGTTCAATAAACGGTCGCCACTTTGCTGAATTCCTTGCGCAAACCCGAATAACTCCTGATTTTCGAGCATAGACAACTCCGTTTCAAGCAGGCTCGAAAATCCGATAATCCCATTCAAAGGAGTTCTGATTTCGTGACTCATATTGCCTAGAAACGCATTTTTAAGATAGTTGGCATCTTCGGCTTTCTTGAGTGCTTTCTTTAATTCCAGATCACTTTTCCGGCTTCCGCTAAGTTGTTTGCTAATGACTTCGGTGCGTTTTTCAACTTCCTGTTCAATATTATGTTCCAGATTGTTAAGCTTCGATTCCAAATCGGCCAGTTCAGTTCTTCTGGCCAGCAACTGTCTTCGGGTTTTTGCATTTGCAACATATATATAAACTAACATGATGAAAATGAATGCAATCAAGGCAAAAGAAACGATTCTGAAAAAATTTACTGTTGAACTTTTCCTGGTCTTCTGATCGAGTTGAAGCATTTCCTTCAGTTTGTTGTCTGCAGCCAGTTGGGTTTCGATCCTTTCTTTTGGCATAATCTCCAATGCCTGATTTAAGTAATTCTCAAATTCAAGGTGTTTTCCATTGGCCTGACTAATTCTTGCAGCCATTATTAATAATTTGAATCGCTGACCAGCAGCAACAAGCGAATCGGGTATACCAATAGCCTGTTTAACATATGTTTCAGACAACATAGGGTCAATATCAAAAGAAAGATCGGCCAGACGCAGAAGCAAGCCGACCCGTTCAGACGTCTCCGCAGTTGGCAACTTTTGTTCGAGACTATCGATTTGCAGCGCGAGTGAAGTTGACTGCGGCCTGGCATTTAGCATTACCAGCAGACATAACAACAATAAAATCAGGCGATATGATAACATTTGCAGATGAATCGATTAAACAAAATTAACCAATAATTTTACAAAATTGAAACATTGTTATTGAAACGAAGCAAAAGACGAAATAAATTCATCCTGAACGTTACAATTGAAATGGTTGAATGCCAAAAAATAGGTAACTCATTGTCATGTATAAATATTGATTCAATTTGTTTGAAGGGATTAAACCGGCTCAATAACAAGTTATGCATTATCAGCCCTGCTGCTGACAAACTTAGGCTTAGTAGCTGCTAAAATCTACTGAGAAGCTATTCTTATTGAGTCTAAATTATCATAATCAAAAATTTAACTATATTTACCGCCGTTTTGGTTTGGTTCGATCAAATTTAAACAACTATAAAACAACAACTTATACAACCAATATGATCAAAAAAGTACTGGTCGCCAACCGTGGTGAAATCGCTGTTAGAATTATGCGTTCGTGCCGGGAAATGGGTATCGAAACGGTGGCTGTTTACTCAGAGGCCGACCGCAAAGCCATGCATGTGCGCTATGCCGATGATGCCTATTACATTGGCCCAGCGCCATCGGCCGAGAGCTATTTGAAAATTGATACCATCATTGAAGTAGCCAAAAAATCAGGAGCTGATGCAATTCACCCTGGATATGGCTTTTTATCAGAGAACGCCGCTTTTTCGGAAAGATGCGAAAAAGAGGGTATTATATTTATTGGCCCATCACCTTATGCCATTCGTACGATGGGCGATAAAATTACCGCACGCAAAACGATGATAGCGGCAGGCGTTCCGGTTGTGCCCGGCACAACAGAGCCGATAAAGGACATTAAATCTGCCGTGGAGGTCATAAAAGGCATTGGACTTCCTGTGATGGTCAAAGCCAGCGCTGGAGGTGGAGGTAAAGGGATGCGCCTGGTGAAAAAAGAAGAAGACATCGTAAGCTCTGTGAGCGCAGCCAAATCTGAAGCAAAAGCAGCCTTTGGTGATGATGCTGTTTATATCGAAAAATACATTTCATCGCCACATCATATTGAATTTCAAGTACTAGGAGATAAACATGGGCATGTGGTGCACCTTTTTGAACGTGAATGTTCGGTTCAACGACGCCATCAAAAAGTAGTTGAGGAAACCCCTTCACCTATCATGACACCTGAGGTGCGTATGAAAATGGGTGCCGATGCCGTTGCAGCAGCAAAAGCTGTCAATTATCATGGAGCAGGCACCATTGAATTTATTGTTGACGACAACCTCAACTACTATTTCCTGGAGATGAATACCCGACTACAGGTCGAACATCCCATTACCGAAAGGGTTGTTGGGGTAGATTTGGTCAAGGAACAAATTAACATTGCCAATGGATTTGAATTGCCGTTTGTTCAGGAAGACCTGAGTCAGTCAGGCCATGCCATTGAAGTGCGCATTTATGCCGAAGACCCTGACAACAACTTCATGCCCTCACCAGGTTTGATCAAGCACATCACCGAACCATTGGGGCTTGGGGTAAGACATGACGGATATGCCTATGAAGGCTACGAGATTCCTATTTATTACGACCCCATGATCTCTAAACTGATTGTTTGGGGCAAAAACCGTGCTGAGGCAATTGCCCGCCTGAAACGTGCATTGTATGCTTACAAGATTACAGGCATTAAAACATCAATCCCATATCTGGTAAGAATTCTCGAAGTTCCGGCATTTATCGAAGGTCGTTACAATACCCATTTCATCGAAGAAAATCAGGAGTACCTCAAACCACACCGCAATTGTACCGACCGATGCATGGATGTTGCCGCAATCACTGCATTTATCGATTACCTAACTAAGCTTGAGCGGCATCAGCCTCAACAGGTAGGCAAAGAGTTAGCCAATAACTGGAAAGATTTCGGACGCAAACGATCGGTGCTTCGCCTGTGATCAAATTAAATACAAACAATCATTATGTCATACGAAATAAAGATTAATGACCGGCATTCAACTATTGAGCTGCTGAGTCGTTCAGGCAACCAGATTCAGGTGGCCATTGACAAAAAGATTTATGAAATGGATATTGCTGAGGTAGAGCGTGGAGTATACAGCATTCTGCTCGACAACCGTTCGTTCAATGTTGAGCTTGTCGAGGGAAAAAACAGCAAATCCTATATCGTTAATACGCTTTACGAAACTTTCGACGTGGAAATAATTGATGCGGAAACGAAGTATCAGATGAACCGACGGAAAGACGAAGGCACCGACCAAAAAGTCATTTCTTCGCCCATGCCCGGAAAAGTTGTAAGGATTCTCTGCAAAGAGGGCGATCAGGTTGTTTCGGGACAAACGGTAATTGTTGTTTCCGCCATGAAAATGGAAAGTGAGTACAAAGTGAAACAAGACCGTGTAATTAAAAAAATCTTGGTGAACGAAGGCGATGTCATCACAGGCGAACAGCCATTAATCATTATTGAATAATCAACCAACTGACCAATAAAAAACACAAGATGTCAATAAGCGAAAAATTCAGGCTACTTGAAGAAAACAACCGGATGGCCGAACTTGGTGGCGGTGAAGACCGGATTAAAAAACAACATGATGCAGGTCGTTCAACAGCCCGCGAAAGAATCGCCGAACTGCTCGATCCCAACACTTTTGTTGAAGTGGACAAATTTGTAACCCACAGGGCTACTGATTTCGATATGGATAAACAGAAATTTCTGGGCGATGGTGTTGTTACCGGCTATGGAAAGATTGATGGAAGACTAATGTATGTTTTTGCCCAGGATTTCACCGTTTTTGGCGGGTCGTTAAGCCGTGCCAATGCCGACAAAATTGTCAAGATTATGGATCTGGCCATGAAAATGGGAGCGCCTGTAATCGGATTGAACGATTCGGGAGGGGCACGTATCCAGGAAGGTGTTGAAAGTCTTGGAGGGTATGCAGACATATTTTACCGCAATGTGATGTCTTCGGGAGTTATCCCGCAAATCTCAGCCATTTTGGGTCCATGCGCCGGAGGGGCAGTGTATTCGCCCGCTATCACCGATTTTATCATGATGGTAAAAGATACTTCCTATATGTTTGTGACAGGCCCCGATGTTATCAAAACCGTTACGCATGAAGAAGTTACCAAGGAAGAACTTGGCGGGGCCATGACCCATAACAGCCGGAGTGGCGTTGCTCACCTGATGGCTGACGACGATGTTCAGGCCATGATGATGATACGCGAACTGATGGGTTTTCTGCCTTCGAACAATATGGAGGACCCACCGGTAAAGGTTTGTACAGATAACCCGCATCGTGAGGATGATGCACTGGACAGTATTGTGCCCGATGATCCAAACAAACCCTACGACATGATCGAAATCATTACAAAAGTGGTTGACGATCATAATTTCTTTGAAATTCAACCCTATTATGCCAAAAATATCATTATCGGATTCGCCCGGCTCAATGGTAAACCTGTTGGTATCGTAGCCAATCAGCCAGCCATGCTTGCCGGTGTGCTCGATATTGACAGCTCGATCAAGGCAGCACGATTTGTGCGTTTCTGTGATGCTTTCAACATTCCATTGATCACTTTTGAAGACGTGCCTGGCTTTCTTCCCGGCACCACACAGGAGTTTGGAGGCATCATCAAGCATGGGGCAAAACTACTGTACGCCTTTGCAGAAGCTACTGTGCCGAAAATCACTGTTATTACCCGAAAAGCTTATGGTGGAGCATATGATGTGATGTCGAGTAAACATATCGGAGCCGATATCAACTATGCGTTCCCGACAGCCGAGATTGCCGTTATGGGTCCCGAAGGAGCGGTAAACATCATCTACAAGAATAAGCTGAGCGATGAAGATCGCAAACAGGCCATCGACGATTACAGACGCACATTTGCCAGTCCGTATAAAGCAGCACAATTGGGTTATATTGATGAAATTATTTACCCACGGCAAACGCGGTATAAACTGATTCAGGCATTGGAAATGACCCAGACAAAGTCGAAAACAAATCCGCCAAAAAAACACGGCAATATTCCTTTGTAAACAATTGATAATGTATTAGTTTAAACCTCTGGGGTTTTGATCTAAGATTTTTGATTTAAGATTTTTGATTTGCGATTAAACGTGTTCAAAACATAAC
>DITE01000012.1 GCA_002422725.1 Bacteroidales bacterium UBA6192 | reverse complement strand
AAAAGGAATATTCTAAACTTGCCGGGTTTATTTCAACGAGAACCCGGTTTTATGTTAAAAGTATTCCTTTTTGCTGTTTCAACACTTCTGCTGGCATTTACTCTCTCATGCAACCAGCACAGCTCAGGTAAGGCTAAGGATGAATCAGAAGCATATCTGGTAGGCATCAACCTCACCTTAAGCGGAAATGCGGCATACTATGGCAGTGAGGTTTATAAAGGTTTAGAACTGGCCTTTAAAGATGCTGAAAAAAAATATGAATGCCGGTTCACACTGTTCACCGAAGACAATCGGTTTATGCCTCAGGAAGCGGTTGGGATTACGAAAAAATTTCTGCATGTTACCAAACCACACCTGATCATTTCAGGCTATACAAACCTGCTTCAAACAATCATTCCGCTTGTTGAAGCAGCCGGAATGCCCATGATTGCAACTCTTTCAAGCTCAGTAGATCTGGCAAGGGAAAAGCAATGGGTTATTCGCGACTTTGCTCTCGAAAGCCAGCTCATGCCACTCCTGGCTGACTATATTTTTTCACAAAAAGGGCTGAGGAAGGGTAGCTTCCTTGTTGTAAATGATGACTTTGGTCACGATTCGAGAGATTACTTTAAGCATACTTTTGAATCGTTGGGAGGCAGCTTTGAATCAGGTGCTGTTTTCAACGAAGACGAACTTGATCTTCGCACCCTAGTTGGCAAGATCATGAGCACAAACCCCGAGTTTGTGCTAGTTATCGGACGCGGTGCCGGCATGGCTAATGTCATCAGACAAATCAGGGAGTTGAATCCTGAAGTGGTAATATGCGGATCGAACAGTTTCGATAATCAAAAAATCATGGAGTCTCTGGGTGCTGCTGCTGAAGGTCTCATTTATGTAAATTTCAGTAAAACAGGCCTGAATACTGATTACTTTGAAATATCGCAGCGTTTCATCGAAAAGCACCAGTACCGGATGAACTGGGTGAACATGGTAGGCTATTCGCTGGGCGAATATGCTGCCCAATCGCTGGTGGCTTCATCCGGAGAACCCAAAGCACTTCTCAGCTATCTGAGGCAGGAAAATTTTAGCACAATCAGGGGTCAACTTAAAGTGAATCAGTCTAATGATATGCTATCAGATATAAGTGTTTACGTCCGCGAAAACAACCAATCAAATGAGATACCAAAATCCAATCAAACCTTAACCAATTAAATTCCTATGAAAATCATTACACATTATGTACAACTTCTGCTGGTTTTTTTGATAGTTACAGCATGCTTTGAAGCCAGCGCGCAACAATCGTCCGTCATTCGTGGCGTGGTGAAAGACAAGCAAAGCGGCGAACCATTGCCGGGCACCAACATCAGGATTAAAGGAACAGTTTCGGGAACAGTAGCCACTTCGGATGGCACTTTTGAGCTGTCAATCAAGGGACAAAAATCTCCGGTACTTGTATTTTCCTTTGTCGGCTATGCTACCCGCGAACGCATCTGGCAGAATGAAGCATCATTAGAAGTGTTGATGGAACCATCAGCGCTGCCTGGTGACGAGGTAATTGTGAGTGCATCGCGTTTAAACCAGGATATACGTCAGTCGCCCATTGCTATTCAGAAGGTGGAAGCCCGGCAGATTGAAACAGCTGCTTCAGGCGACTATTTTAACAGTTTGTCGAACCTGCGCGATGTTGAAATCATCAGCAACAGCATTGGGTTTAGCGCATTCAACACACGTGGATTTAATTCAACCTCGCCTCTGAGGGTTGTGCAATTTATTGATGGTGTTGATAATCAACTCCCAACCATTAACATTGCTACAGGAAATATGTTTGGAATCTCTGATATCGATATCGACAACCTTGAAATTATTTCAGGTCCTGCTTCCGCATTGTATGGGGCAAATGCCATGCAGGGAGTAATCAGCTTTACGAGTAAGTCGGCTTTCGATAAGCAGGGTGTTACCGCTGAACTTAAAATGGGAACTCAAAGCCTCAAGTCAATGCAGTTGCGTTTTGCCGATGTTTATGGGAAAAACAATCGTCTTGGATTGAAATTCACCGCTTCGCATATGAACGCAAATGACTGGATTGCCAACAACCCGGTTGCTAACCGATACGGAAAACAATCCTCGCCACCACAGAATCTCAATCAACTTATTTCGACAAAAGCTCAGAGCGATGAAGTTTTTCAGGATTTTATCGGATTTGCCGAGAACAACCCATCTGTCATGCCAGGGGTCAAACCATTCAATATGCCAGGCTATCTGGAAAGTGATTTGTGGGATGGAAAAATCAACAACACAAAAATTTCGGGAACCCTGAATTATAAAATTTCAGATGCATTAACAGCGACCTATAACTACCGTTATGCCACAGGAACAAGTATTTACATGGGCAATAACCGGGCACCGCTTGATGGTTTCTTCCAGCAACTTCACTATCTGGGACTAAATGGAAAGCACTATCATTTCAAAGCATACCGCTCAAACGATGACACCCGTGGTACCTATGCCATGAATGCAACAGGCACACTGCTTGGATTTGCCAGTTTGCCATCTGTAACTAACATCTGGACTGACACTTACGTCAATCAGCTGGCTAACCTGACCAACAACTTTACGGAGGCAGCAACCCAGGCCATGATTGATGAAGCTTTAGCAGCTGCTACAACCGAAAGCAACAATGGATGGCTTGTGCCAGGCACATCAGGCTTTGATGCTGCCAAAGGCCAGATTATCAAGAAATCACCCCCCTTCGGATCAAACTTCTCCAGTAAAACAATGTTATACCATGCCGAATTCGGGTACAACCGATCCTACAAAATGTTTGATTTCAATTTTGGAGCATCATACAGATACATGTCGCCCGATTCAAAAGGAACAGTATTTGCCGACACCTTGCAAAAGGACAGCACTTACCGCAAAATAAGCATGAATGAGTATGCGGCTTACCTGCAGGCTATTGCCAACCTTCCGGCGAATTTCAAAATTCTGGCTTCATTCCGTGTCGATAAGAATGAATACTATGCAGCACAACTTTCACCACGCTTAGCCCTGACCTGGCACACCGGAGAACACTATTTCAGGCTCTCGGGACAATCGGCATTCAGAAGTCCGGTTCTGAGCGACTTGTTTCAACACCTGAACAAGGGTAGCGAAATTACCCTTGGCAATGTTGACGGCATCAGCAACATATACACACTAAGTTCGGTTAACGCCTACTTAAGCAGCGATCCAAAAGATGCTAGCCTGCTGAAATCCATTACACTTGATGCGGTTAAACCAGAACAACTCCAGAGTATTGAGCTTGGTTACAACGGCACCCTGTTTGAAGCTTTGTTTGCCGACTTCAGCGTTTACTATAATATGTATAAAGACTTTATTGTTTACCAATCTGTCGTACGACCAAAAGCCGGTGTTGCGGGCGAGGCTTCAGGCGAAGCAGCCATTGCAGCGCGCAATTCGCAGCGTTATGCCGTTTCGACCAACAGCAGTGCAGATGTTAGCAGTCTTGGTTTCAGCACAGGACTCAGTTATTATGTGAGTCCGGCTATCAAAAGCTATGTGAATTATACCTTTGCCAACATTGACTCAAGCGGCATTGCAAAAGACCAGATTCCCGGCTTTAATACACCAAAACACAAAATAAACATGGGTCTCTCAGGACAAAAAGTAGTTGGAAATTTTGGTTTTAATCTGAATTTCAGATGGGTAGACAATTATTACTGGGGAAGTGTTTTCGTGAGCGGACCGGTACCTTCCTACCACACCATGGACATTCAGCTGAACTATACTTTGCCAAACAACTATCTGACCTTTAAGATTGGTGGTGCCAATGTGTATAACAACAAATTCATTCAGGCCTATGGGATGCCCGAAATTGGTGCGTTTTATTACATTAGCCTGGTATTCGACAGAAATTTCGATTGATGGGGATTAGCCCTAATCATCATCCTGCACCGACTGTTCGGAAACCTGCCGGATAAACTTCTCAACAAAGCCCCAGTTAATAAACTGGGGCTCTTTTTTCCAGCAATCGGCTAATATATCAATATACTGCTTCATGAGATAATTAACCTTATCTGCGTGTTCCATCTCCTGAACGCCTTGATCTAATGGAGGCATAATTTCTACAAACACTTCACCCTTTGGATTGATGCGTGCAATCATGGGTACTATGGCGGCACCCGAACTCAGGGCCAGTTCGGCAAAGCTGGGTCTGAAGCCTCTAACCTTTCCAAGGAAAGTAAAATTAATGCTTGACTTTCCGTGATAACCGTCGCCCAGCAGGTGAACAATGCCTCCACTCCGTAAGGTTTGACGGGCTTTGAAAAGCAATTTTATCAGCTCCTCATTCGATTGATCTTTGAACTGAAGCAATACCGGTTCAAAAGACTTCTTAATGCCTTTTACCTTCATGGAATTTGCTCCCTTTTCGCGCACTACTGTGGCAAAAATCGGGTAATTCAAGCGCGAGAAGAGGGTGAGTGCAATTTCGGCAAAGCCAAAATGGCTATTCAGCAAAACAACCCCTTTGCCGGCTTTCAGTGCATCATCAAGATGGTTTATCCCGTTGATTTTGACTTTTCTGAAAAATTCTCTGTCCGACAGATAAGATAACTTAGCAGCTCTCCATCCTTTCTGAAAATTGATCATAAAGGTTTCAGGAAACAAATGATCAATATGGGTCATGTCGCTTTGCAGGGCAAACTCGCGCAGGATCATTTCCCTGCGTCTGAAATAATTTTCGCGGGCAAACCTGGTGCGGCAAAACCACCTGATGATGGCATTTCCCAAATCATAAGGCAGATATTTGCTGCCTGCCTCGGATTCGAAAAAACCGAAAAGCCGGTTTACTCTTTCTGTTGTTAACAGACTTATTCTATTCTTCATCAATCCAGCGTGCTATACTCTCAATGGTTGGCGCAGCCAAAATGGCATCAATATTCAACTTTTTTCCAAAAGCTTTTTCAATCTCATCCAGGGCAACAAAGAGTTTTAACGAGTCGCGGGCAAGTTGGATGATACTGTGGTTTTTCCCAACCGGAGTCACATCGAGCATGCGGACAATAATCTCGGCCAGTTTTATCTCTGTATCAGTTACCGGAGGAAGGATATTGGATTGTTTCTCGATCACATGCCAGTCAGGGTCAGGTATATGCTGAAAATCAATTTTGCCGGAATAGGTTTTTGGCAGATCGGGCAACTGGATAACAAAGGCAGGTACCATATAATCGGGCAACATTCGTAGTACGGCAAGTTTCATCCTCGACTCATCAAAAGGATATCCATCCCGGATGACTACATAGGCTATCAGATGTTTGCTTCCCTGTGTGTCTTCCTTGGGAAGGACAGCTACCTCCCGTGTCTCGGGCATATCAAGCAACACACTTTCAATTTCCCTCAGGTCGATGCGGTAGCCCCTGAGTTTGACCATATTGTCTTTTCGGCCAAGGAGCATTAATGTTCCATCGGCTTGTTTGTAGCCAATATCACCACTTCGAAACACCGGAAAAGACCTGTTTGTCCCGGCTGGCAAAAAGTGTTCCTTATTGAGGTTCTTATCATTCCAGTAACCTCCTGAAAGAAAATCCGATTCGATCCATAATTCTCCTGTTTTTCCGGGTTCACATGGTTCACCATTTTCATCAATAACCCATGTTTTCATGTCGGAAACATCCCAACCCACCGGTAAATTATTCGAAACCAGCAAATCGCCCTTTTTAATCGGGAAGGCACAGGTGATATAGGCTTCCGTTGAAGCGAGCATATGCAGAATGGTAGCACTGTTAGAAAGATGGGGCAGAAGTTTGTCGACATCAGCCCGATATAGGCTCTCTCCACCAGCAAGAACCATGCGCAGATGCGGAAACTGATGCTCCGGCATAAGCGTTGCACTGAAGTTGCGCAACACCGAAGGAATCATCAGGGCTATACTTATTTTTTCGTGCAACAACCAATCTCTGAACGATGACAAGTGATCTTTTCGAAGATTGAACAATACCAATGCAGCGCCATTCATCAATGCACCCAGCATGGGCATTGCATGAGCCGAAAAACTAACCGACACAAAATACCCAACTCTGTCGTGCTCAGATATTTCACAAATCCGGCTGTAACGCCAGGCGAAGTGTGCCAAAGCACGGTGATCAAACCATGTCCCCTTTGGTGTACCTGTTGAACCGGAAGTGTAAATAATGCTGCAAAGATCGCTGCCTTGAATATCCACTTTTTGAGCCGGAACATCAATCCCTGGCAAATCGGTATTGATAATATCAATATCATGGCCAAGTTCTTTGGCCTGAGCAATGTTTTTGTGGTTTGTCAGCAACATTTTAGTTCCTGAATCATTCAGTATATAGGATAACCTTTCAGCCGGATAGGAAGTATCGAGGGCTACGTAGGCACAGCCTGCTTTCAATATCCCGAACAAGGACATAAACTGCTGAGGTCCCAACTCGAAAAATGATGCTATGACTGAACCTTTGCTGACACCTTTCTGCAAGATGGCAGATGCCAACATATCTGTTTGTACATCAAACTCTTTGTAGCTCATCTGCTGTCCGTTGTGAACAATTGCAGGCCTTCCGGGAAACCTTTCGGCCATAAACCGTAACTGTTCAACAAGATTTAGTCCTGGCCATTGCTCAAATTTTTCGTACATTATCATTGGGGATTGATTTCTTCCTGATTTCTACTTTTTATAATTTTTTCATAAACGCTCAGTGTTTCGATAGCTGCTTTTCGCCATGAAAAATCCAGAGAGCGTTTCAAAGCCCTGCTGCTGAGTGTGCCTCTTAAGTCGGGCTGTGTATATAACTGTTCAAACCTTTCCATTATTCCATCCACATCATCGGGGTCAGCAGCCAGCCCTGCATCGCCGATGATTTCGGGCAGCGACGAACGGTTACTGTAAACCACCGGAGTGCCACAACTCATAGCTTCGAGTGGGGGTAGTCCAAAACCTTCATAGTAAGACATATAGGTCAGTGCCAGCGATTCGGTATATAAGGCCGATAAATCCATATCATCTACAAAGCCCGTAAAATGAACACGTTCGGCGAAAAGTTTATTTTGGGTAAAAAGGGTATTGGTAAGCCATCCTTTCTTACCGGCAATTACAAGGTTCAGATGAAGCCCCTGATGGGTTGCAGCCAGTTTCATAAATGCACGGATGGTGTTTTCGAGATTCTTTCGTGGCTCAATGGTCGATAGGCTTAGCAGAAAAGGAGTGTCGGCAGGGATGCCATACTTTTCCTTCACTTTCCGGGTATCTTCGCGGTTCACCTGAAAGCTGAATTTTTGCCTGTCGGCAGCCTCATACACCATATGCAATTTGTGCCCCGGCAACCGAAGTTCACGCATTGAATCCTGCAGAGTGGATTGCGAAACAGCCAGCACATGCCATCCACGTTCTTCGATAAACCGCAATCCTTTTTCGGCATTGTTGATGTTGATCGAGGTGTGGTGTTCGGGGAAAAAGCGATGTGTGAAATCGTGAATTGTAACCAGAACAGGGCTTGATGTTTTGCGAAAAGGATAATAATGTTGCTGAAGTGGCAAATGGATCAGGTCGAATTGATTGAATACAGCATTCAGCTTATTCAATTTGCTGTCGTCGCGTAGCTTATACAATATTCCGGCCACAAAAGCGAGTGTTTTATTCATTGAACCAACAACAAAGCCTATTATTCCAAAAACCGACTTTTTCAGCCACTCATATGTTTTATGAAACATCAAAATATTGTTCCGGTAGAGGAACATGACAAAGCTGTCAGGAATCAGGTTTAACAGCACAAGTTCGGTTCGCTGAAACAAGGTCTTTTTTTGCACTGTTCTTCCATCAGTATCACCGGATGAAACAGCAAGCCTGAAATCGTCGTGCAGCAAATGCTCACAATCGGCCAGAGGCAGAATGCTGCCGCCAGCAAAAAGGCTAAACTCCCATTTTGATAATGGATTTCGGTTCACCAGTGAGAATTGCTTTAAAAGTTCCGCCTGATAGCGTTTCACACCATCATTGTCGCTACGCAACATCTTATCTCCCTCGACCAGAATCCTGATTTTCCTTTCAGGCTTTTGCTGGGGCAGTCCGAGTTTGGCAATAACCTCATAATCAAGGTCGGTATTGAGCGGCTCAATATTCCCCTGTCGGCTATAACCCAGATGCTCCATCACATCACCATGGTAGCTCCAGAACAAATCCTGAAGTTCTTCGGGCATTTCTTCTTTCCAGTTACCTGACTTGCCTTTTCTAAAATTTTTGCCCGACAGTTCAAGCATCTTAGTCTCGTCAAGTCCGCGGCCTTTTCCACTTCCGTACTCGGCAATTCCCTGTTTAAGCTGATTAAATACAGGAACTCTCCGGGCATCGGGTTCAGGAAGGTTGGTAATTGTTCTGAGTCTTTCGGCACATCCGACAAGATCCACCAAAAGATCTTCGTAACGAATGACAATATCGGCACGTTTGATCCATTCGAGCACATTGCGCGACCAGCCACCAAAGAAGCTCCCTTTCTCGGCAATGATGGCGGCTTTCAGATTTTCGTAATAATCCGACCCCGGCACAACTATATCCTTGCGATGATGTGCCATCGAAACCATGGTGTCGCGGCCATCCCGGATTATATACACCGCTTTGATGTCAGGGTTGTCAGGCACAAGTTGCGAGGGCAGCAAATGGGTTTTGACAAAAGGAAAAGAGGCATAGTCAGCATCGAGAAAATAATCGGCATCCTGATGGAAGGTGCTGGATTTGAGCCCATACACCTCAAAAAGGATGTTTCTGAAAAATGTATTGCCCGAGCGGGGAAAGGAAGCCAGCCAGATCATGAACCAAAGATATGCGTACGCTTTTCGCGCCACCGGAGCGCCTGGGCATACAATGAATAATCATCCCTATTCAACTCCCTGATTTCGGCCAATACATCAGGATCAACCTCGGGGCGGTTGCGGGTTACATTATGCCTGGGATTAGGATAACTTTCCCAACCCATTAAAACTGCAAGCCGGGCAAGATCGGTTTCATACTCCTCCTGCAAGCCAATAAAATCGAAGGTTTCAAGATCGGCACCTGCGAGGAATTTGCTCATTCTGTTGCGGTTGATCTCGTCGCGTGCAAACTCGAGTAAGCTGCGCTGCATCTTGGCCAGGATATTCAGGCCGCGTCGCTCTTCGTCAAGCTCTTCGCGCAGCCTTTCCGAAAGATAAAAATAGTTTGACATAACTCTGTCGGATGGCTCGCGCAGCCATGTTATCCATTTGGCTGAGGCAGGTATCTTTACCTGATCAATAATATCCGCATAATGAAAGTGTCCATGCAACGCCAGGATGTTTCCAGGCAATTTGCTGCCTTCGAACCGAACCATTTCCAGGTCAATTTTACGGGTTTTAATCTTTATATCGAACCTCACCACACGGTCATCGCCATAAACCGATTTCAGAATATTCCGGAATGAAGTGCCGGCTGTTTTCGGTATGTGGAGCGAAACCAGCTGAATGTTATCAGCCTTAACGCGTTTGTCGGTATTAAAAAACATGCTTCTTTGGATTAAAATTATTTACCCAGTAATTTTTCTGCCTGTATTCTTCCGCTCTGTGATACAACTCCATATCCTGCTGATTGATAAGGGATATCTTGCTTCGCATACTTTCATCAATTTGTTCAGGCTTAGTTGGATAGTGCACCGATTCAGGCTCATATTCCCGCTCGTTTAAATATTCAGGAGCAAGCGGCGTTTTCCATCCCAACAGAGCAGACAGTTGCAGGAAATCATAATTAAAACTCTCCTGAAAGCCCACAAAATCAATTTTATCCAATGAAATTCCTTCAAGATAATGACACATTTTGTTTGGAATACTGTCGTTGGCATATTCCAGCAGGCTGTAATTTCTTTTGCTATAATGTGGGTGTGCAGGTTTTCCATGAACCGCATGAATCATAAAATAATAATTAGAAATCACCCTGTCCACCGGATTTCTCATCCATGCAATCAGGAAAGGCTGCCGAAGCTTGTATATCTTTTCGATGTGGTAAAAACGAAGATGGCCATGCACTACTTTAATGTCCGGGGAAAAATCGCTTTCGGTCAGTTGCCGTTCGGTTCCGTCGGGGAAAAACGCTATGCGCTTGGTACGCTGATCAAGATGCTTTCAATATACCATCGAAAGTGATTGATAGAAAGTGGTTCCGGCCGTTTTGGCAATATGTATGGAAATCAGCTGAATCATTGGTTATCAGATCGTGTCCTGGTCATCAACATAATCCCTGAGATTCAGTTTATCAACACGAATTTTGTCTTTATAAATCTGAAACACCTCATCCGGTGTGCCCATTCCCACAAGCTCGCCCTTATGCATGAGTATAACCCGTGTTGCATAATGTCGAATGGTACTCAGGTTGTGACTCACGTGAATGATCGTGCGTCCTTTGATCATGCTTTCCTTAAACACTTTGTCGGACTTCACCTTAAAACGTTCATCACCTACCCCGCCAAAAAACTCGTCCATCAAAAGTATTTCGGCATTGGCATGAATGGCAACAGCAAACGACAGCCTGGCTTTCATTCCACGCGAATAGAACTTGATTTTGGTATCAACAAAGTTTTCAAGCTCGGCAAAGGCGATCATTTCATCAAATTTCGCATTGATCTCGCGCAACGAAAGGCCCATGACCGTCCCGTTAAGGTAAATATTTTCTCTTGCAGTAAGCTCCTGATTGAATCCGAGTCCGAGGCTCAGACGGATAAAATTCCCATTGATCTCGGTAGTCCCTCCTTTTTCAGGCTTGTAAAAGCCGGTCATCAAATGTATCAGCGTGCTTTTTCCACTGCCATTTTCACCTACAATGCCCAAAAATTCGCCTTTTTTCACTTCTAAATCAATGCTTTTCAAGGCTTCAATCCTTCTCTTATTTTTTCCGGTAACCAACCATCCCAGCTGGGTGAAAAATGGAGCAACTTTTTTATCGCGTATCACAAAGGTTTTGCTCACGTTCTTGAGCCTGATCACTGTTTCGTTGTTATCCATGCCTATAATTTCTCCATCGCTTTGTGAAAGAAGCTGTTGAACACCCACATACCAATACCAAGCAACGCAAAAGCATAGGCCCAGTCGAACCAGAAAAGGCTCATGTCAGGAGCCTGGGCATACATCAGAGCATCGCGCAGGTTAACAATAATTCCGGCAATGGGGTTGATGTACATGAGCGCCGGGAAGGATTCAAAAATCAGTGTTTTGGCATAGAATATCGGATTAATCCAAAACATGCCCAGTAAAAAAACATCCCAAACCTGACTGATGTCTTTCAGGAAACTGTTGAGCACTGCCAATATCAGGCTGATGGCATAAACCAACACGACAAGATTAAGCAATATTGGAAATATCCAAAGCACCTGAAATGAAAAAGCAATATCAAAAACCGGACTCAAGGCAACAAAAACCAGGACATTAAAAGCCAGGTTGATCACCGTGCTGAGAACGGATGAAGTGAACCCATCATATGGATTCATCCGGATGTTTTCGTAGAGATAACGCTTGTTTCTCAAAATCATCAAGCCTTTGCGCGTTGCCTCCTGAAAATAGGTCCACACGATGAGTCCCGAAAATATATACATCCCGTAATTTGGAATGTTCTGGTTAAGAATATACGAAAATACCACCCAGTAAATCACCATGCGAATAATAGGGTGAAGAAAAGCCCAGATTAACCCAAGAGTGGTTTCATAATACCTTAGTTTAAAGTCGGTTTTAGCCAGTATCCAGATACGTTCCCACTGGTTGTTTTCAGGCAGGTGTTTTGTCAGGTAATGCGTAATGCTTCGGGACATGGAAATTTTTTAGTCAGACCGGCAAAAATAAGGAATTTTTCCTGCCTGTGTTTGTTTATTGTCTGATTGAATTAAGATTGTATCTTTACCCGTTAGAATGTCTTTTTAAATGCTGCCAGATGAAGATTCATCATTCTGATTTTTTGCGAAATAGATCATTTCTTGTTTTTCCACTCCTTTTACTGTTGATTCTTTTGGCTTATGCCAACAGCTTCGCGGTAGGATTTCAGTTCGATGACCTGTTAAGTATTGTTCACAACAGACGCATCCAGACACTCGATACTTTTTCCGAACTATCATATTGGGCCAACCCTAACAACCGTCCGCTGGGCTATTTTAGCTTTGCCCTGAACTACAGTGCAGGTGGATTAAACCCGGCCGGATATCATTGGGTGAACATAGTCCTGCATTCGCTCAGCTCTTTTATGGTTTTCCTGCTATCGGCACTTATGCTTCAACTAAAAGCTTCGCCTGCGCTTACCGATAAGCGGCGTTTAACCATTGCTTTCCTTGCCTCAGCCCTATTTGCTCTCCACCCTGTTCAAACCATGGCGGTTACCTATATTGTTCAAAGACTCACCGTTTTGTCAGCCTTGTTTTACATTTCGGGAGTCTATACCTATCTTAAAGGGAGGATTTCACAGCAAAAAAAGCAGAACAGCCGTGCATGGAAATGGTTTCTTCTTACCGCTGCTGCATTTCTGCTCGCCATGCTTTCAAAACAAAACGCCATTTCATTCCCGTTAATGCTTTTCATGGCCGAATGGCTGTTGATTTTGCCTTCGGATAAAAAAACACCGCTGTGGCAAAAAATTAGCCTTCTGGGCGGGATACTGCTGGTAACAGCCATGCTGCTGCTGGGACTGGTACCAAGCGAGACGGATAAAATCAGCCGAATTCATTATGTTTTCACCCAGCTTGCCGTTTTGCCTGAATATATCCAATTAATTATCTGGCCATCAGCACTGAACATTGATCATTTTGTTCCGGTTCGCGAAAGCTTTTGGAATGCGCATGTTATCTCCGGGCTGGTACTCTTTCTCTTTCTTGCCGGCCTGATCGTCTACTGGCGAAAAAAGCAACTCAATCTGATTGGTGTGGGTCTGGCCTGGTTTTTCATTGCCCTTTCGGTTGAATCATCCATTATTCCCATTTCGGATGTGATGTTCGAGCACAGGCTCTATCTGCCCCTGGCCGGACTTATTCCGGCTATCATTTATGGCATCGACCGCTTGTTGAAAGTCAAAAGGAGCTATTTGCTGATTCCAGTTGTTTTGTTGGTGCTGATTGCTGCTGCCTGGCGAACGCACGAGCGAAACAACGACTGGCAGGACGAATACACATTATGGAAAAAAAGCATGCAGCAATATCCCGATAATCCCCGTGCAGTGAATAATGTGGGGCTGGCTCTGAAAAAGAAAGGCAACAACAGCCAGGCGCTTGAGTATTATAACAGGGCGCTTAAACTTAACCCCAATATGGTTGAAGCCAGGTTCAACTGGGGGATCGTTCTTTTCGACCAGGGAAATTACCCCGAAGCATTGAGCGAATTCAACAAAGTAATAGAACTGGCTCCTGGTAAGCTTGATGCAATCAGCTTCAGGGCACTAACATATGGACATATGAATATGATTGATGAGTCGCTTAGCGATTTTAACCGGTATATTGAAATAGATGATAAGTCATCCCTTGTATTGATGCAGCGCGGAATTGTGCATGAAATGGCAGGCAATTTTATGGATGCTGCCAACGACTACACCAAAGCCATGCAGCTCGATCCGTCGAGAACAATATTGCTCATAAATCGCTCACGCGCTTATTTCATGGCTGGACAAATCAGCGAAGCCTACCAGGATATCCTCGAAGCCAAAGCGGCAGGGCACGCAACCGATCCAAGATACATTGAAGATCTGCGTTTGAAGCTCAACATAAAACCAGTGATTAACCCATGACGCAGAAAAACACATCGCTAGGTAAAGTGCTGGTTATCATACCTGCTTACAATGAAGCTGAAACCATAGCTTCGTTGTTGCAGCAGATTCATCATGAAAATCCCAGCTGGGATATATTGGTAGTAAACGATGCATCAAAAGACGAAACCGAAGCCATTGCCAAAGCCACCGGACTGGCCAGGGTGGTGTCGCTTCCTTTCAATCTGGGCATTGGCGGAGCGGTGCAAACAGGCTTTAAATATGCTTTCAGAAACGGCTATGACGTTGCCCTGCAGTTTGATGGCGACGGCCAGCACCCGGTTTCAGAGATTAAAAACCTTGTCGACCTGATCGAACGGGATGAAGCTGATGTGGTCATCGGATCGAGGTTTAACAAAAAGCAGAATGGCGTCAAAACCCACTATTTAAGGCGTGCCGGTATTAAAATATTCGAATGGTTCAGTTTCGTATTGATACGGCAGCGGATTACTGATCACACCTCCGGTTTCAGGGCTTACAACCGGAAGGCATTTACATTTCTGGCCAGCAATTATCCAACTGATTATCCCGAACCCGAGGTGGTTATCCTGTTGGGTAAAAACAAATTCCGGATGAAAGAAACCTTCACACAGATGCTTGAACGGCAAGGTGGTATTTCATCTATTCCGATTGCCAAAGGTCCCTATTATATGATTAAAGTGTTACTTGCCATGTTTATGGCTTCCATTCGTTCACGCATTATTTATCCGGAGGAGGAGCTATGACCAGCACAATCAATCCCAATCAGGTTCAATACATTGCCATTGCCTTCAGTCTGATCCTGTTTTTCGTCATTCTGTTTCTGATCCGCAAGCGCAGAATTAAGGAAGAGTATTCCCTCATGTGGTTGTTGTTTAGTCTGGTATTTATTGTTTTTGCGCTCTGGCGCCAAGGATTGGATGTAGTTTCCGGCTTTTTGGGGATTGCATACCCACCGGCAGCCATGTTGCTGATTTTGCTGATGGCTGTTTTCCTTATCATGATTGAGTTTTCGATGATTATTTCGAAACTGGCCGACAAAAACAAAAATCTGGCACAGGAGATTGGCTTACTCTACCACGAAACCGAAAAACTGAAAAGAATGCTTAAGCGTCAAAAAAAGCAAAATCAATCCAAAAAGGAAAAGACTGCAAAGGTGAAGCCGACACCGGATAACAATGCCGCACAAAACATCCCTTAAATCCGAATATCTGCAAAAGGCTTTTGTCGGTATCGGCTCATGAAGTGATTTGCAGTGTAGCCCACAAAAACCGCCACACCAGCTTGAGAATCTTCAAACATCTCCCGTTTCGGCTTGCTTAAGGCTAACTACCTGAAACCAACACACGAAGCTGACTCAATTGCCCATAGGTGTGGAGGGCCCCCCCCCCTGAGAAAACCGTGATGGAATTATTAAGTTTGGTAATCAGCACAGATTAAAATTGTATTTTCGAAGAGTAAACCCACTCATTTTGATCAATTCACGAAGAAATAATGAAAATTTTTGTAGCCTCATGAAAATTTATTTATAATGATTATGAATAAGGTCATAAACGCTTATCTATTGATCTTATGCACATTAAATAAAAGGTTTTGATTAAGGCCAGAGATCTGTTCATAAAAATGTTCATATTTTCATTCAAAATTAATATTGCCATTCAAAAATTCCATTACATTCGTACTTTCTTATGTAGAATAATACGTTCTTTTAAACTTTTCATGTGGGAAACAAGCGATTCCGTATCTTAACAACATCAGGAATTACTAACCAATTTTTTAAATACATTAAATTTAAAACACGTTTCCCATGAAAAAACTGTTACGTACTTCAGCTTTATTGCTGATTGTTTTATTTGGAAGCATTTCGGTGTTTGCACAAAATCCGAACTGGACTCCTGTACCTAATTTGCAGAACACCATGACGTTGACTGCGAGGTTATATCTCAACCTACCTCCCACAGTCTATTCCATCAACGGCAATGATGTCGTTGGAGCATTTGTTGGCAATGAATGTCGTGGTGTTGCCTCCCCTACACCAGGGGCAAATGAGGGTCGTATTTACATGAATATTGGCTCAAATGTTGCATCTGGCGAAACGGTGACTTTTCGTGCATATCTCGCTGGCACTAATGTGGTAGTCAACCTGAATGAAACAATTGGTTTTGTTTCTAACACAACTGTCGGTTCCTATGCAACACCATATCAGTTGACTATTACCCCCGATCCATTAAACATTGGCGCTTCAGCAACAGGCAGTGGAACCATTACCCCATCAGGTGCAGTGTCTGTTGATTATGGCGACAATCAGGTGTTTACATTCACACCTACTGTTGGACACAGCCTGTCGGCTCTTGAAGTTGACGATGTACCAATCGACCTTGACACGGATGTCAATTATGATGATGGAACCAACACCTACACCTTTACTAATGTTACAGTAAACCATACTATTGAGGCTACCTTTACCATAAATACGTACACCTTGACTTATACTGCCGGCGCTAATGGCACTTTATCGGGAACCTCGCCTCAAACTGTTAATCATGGCAGCAATGGAACAGTGGTTACTGCAGTGCCAAATACAGGATATCACTTTACTTCCTGGACAGGTGGCAGCACAGAAAATCCACGCGGCGACACAAACGTAATCGCAAACATTACTGTTACCGCCAGTTTTGCCATCAACACCTACGATCTTACATTCACTGCAGGAGACAATGGTTTTATTACTTTAAATATAATTGATGACCCTGTACCATTGATTGATCAGGAAGAAACAATTGAACAACTCAATGTAAGCCATGGAGCAAATGCCACTGCAGTAAAGGCTGTTCCTGACGATGAACTGCTTTATCAGTTTGGTTTCTGGAGTGATGGTAACACTTCAAATCCCAGAACAGTAGTTGCAGCTTCTGATATTACACTCACTGCATTCTTCATTCCGGTTGGTTTTACTCCTGTACCCAACCTAGGTCATTCAATGACCATCCTTGGTGTGATGATTTTTAATGACGGAATCTCATCCAATCCCAATGACCTTGTAGGTGCATTCGTTGACCTCGACCCGGATCCATTGGTAGAAGATTGGGAATGTCGCGGTGTTGCTTCTCCTATGCCCAACAATTCCAATCTGGTTTTCCTGACAGCAGGCTCAAATTCTCCAAATGGAGATGTGATCACACTGAGGATGTGGAACAGCGAAACAGGCGTTGTATGCCCTGTAGCACCAACCCTCAATTTCCAGTCAAATACACAATTAGGCACCATTGCAAATCCTTATCAGATTCATTGTGAAGCCAATCTTGATGTTTCACTTAGTGCGGGTGGATTCACTTGGTTCAGCGTTAACCTGAACATTGGAAGTGCCGCAGTCAACAGTATATTTGATGATCCATATATTGAAACTGGTGACCTTGCTGACAACGACAGAATTATTGGACAAAACAATTTTGCCCTTTGGACTGGGACAACATGGGCAGGAAGTCTTGCCAACATTGACTTCAAGAAATCCTACAGGATGCGACTGACAAATGCCAACACTCTGGAACTGACTGGTGCTCCTATAGAAGTTGAACCTATTAATCTGGGTCCAGGTTTCACCTGGCTTGGTTTCCTTCCTCAGGAATGTATTGCAGTAAATACTGCTTTGTCCTTTGATAATGCTCCTGCAACAAATGACAGGATTATTGGTCAGTCTTCATTCTCTGTATATACAGGCACTTCATGGATTGGAAGCCTTTCACAATTGTGCCCTGGTGGTGGATACGTGATCAACCTGGCCAGCGCCAATGTGCTCAACTATCCTGTGAGCAACATGCAGCTTTCAAACAATGGCAATCAGGGAACGAAAGAATATAATCCTGCAGGTTTGAACGTTCTTCAGAATCCCCTTTACACCATGAATGTGCTCGCTAAATTACAACTGAACGAAAACGAGATTTCTCTCAATCAAAATGATGTGGTGTATGCCTACATTAATGGCGAAGTACGTGGTATGGCCACCCCGATTGCCGAACACAATGGCCTCATCTTCCTGAGTATCGGTTCAAACGAAGCAGCAGGAGAAGAAGTCAGCTTCAAGGTTTGGATTGATGCCATGCAGCAGCTTTACACCGTAGATGCAAAGGTGAATTTCACAGACCTAGCCATGGTTGGTGACATTGAATATCCTTTCCCAATTGTAATGGGCACAACCGGAATCAACGACCATTCATTTACCATAGGTCAGCCTTATCCAAATCCATTCAACGACCAGACCATGATCCCCTTCAGCCTCAACAAGGCCGGACAAATTAATGTGAAGGTTTACAACAGCATGGGCCAATTGGTTAAAAACATGACCGAAAGCAGAAACAGTGCCGGAAGCCACAGCATCGCCATCGAAAGGGAAAACCTTCAGGCTGGCATGTACTTCTATGTAATCAGGGTTGACAACAACCAACAGACCGGAACACTGATCATTAACTAATACTTAAACACCTTTACGAGAATGACCGGCGAGCCAAATGGCCCGCCGGTTTTTTTTTAAAAGTTTAGTCCATGGTGGTTGAGCGGAGTTCCCCGGCGGTTTCGGCTATGTCTTCTCCGGTTGTTTCGGCTACGCTCAACCACCGGAATAGCTGATTCGCAGAACGAATTCAAATAGCAATGATTCACCAATAATGGTGGTTGAGCGTAGCCGAAACCACCGTTACCAAAAAGCCACATCGGAAATCGGAAACAGGAGATAGGAAATCTATGAATTGTATATATTTACGATTAAAAAATGAATGATTTCCGATTTAAGATCAGACTAAGCTTGAGAGGTCTTTAAAGAACCATTAATTCACACTTATTACCGTTGAAAAATCGTGTATATCTTTTTGACTGCTCAAATGTTGCATTCATTTAAATATGCCTATATTTAACGCCTTGTTTTAATTTAAAACTGTGTACCAATACAACTGATATTCAACCAGCATATGAGGTTCAGTGCATTAAACCTGATGGTCTTTTTACTCACTTTTCTGATTAACCCCATCGTGGGTTCTTCAGCGCCTCCCGACTGGATTCCAGAACCTAATCTGCAATATAATATGCAAATTGTTGCCAAGCTCAGGCTTGCCGACAATAGTTTCTCCAACAATCCCAACGACCTGGTAGCCGGATTTGTTGGAACACAATGCCGGGGTATCGGTGTACGCGACCCTAACCTGGATCAGTTTATTTTTATCACAATAGGCTCAAACACCCCCTCGGGCGAAGTCATTAATTTTCGCGCCTATCTTTCCGAATATGATCTGGAAGTCGCCCTCATACAGTTAATCCCCTTCGTTAGTGGAAGTCAGGTTGGCACACTGAGTAACCCTGTTGTTTTTACGTTTGTCACAACAAGCAATAACATCACAGCAACAGCCGGAGCCAATGGAAGCATCAGCCCTTCGGGGCAAATCAATGTTCCCTTTGGCGGTAGTCAATTGTTTACCTTTACACCCAACACCGGCTTTCAGGTGGCCAATGTAATTGTGGATGGGGTAAGCGTTGGCGCTCCAAATCAATACCTTTTCAGCGGAGTAACCCAAAATCACACCATTCAGGTTACTTTTATGGTCAGGACCTATTTTTTGGCCTACATCGTCTGGGCAAATGGCTCAATCCAGGGAAACACCTATCAGCTTGTGCAGCATGGAGGCAATGGAACACCTGTTACAGTGATTCCTGATCAGGGCTATTTTTTCGTTGAATGGGACGATGGAGTAACAAGTAACCCACGTATTGACCTGAATGTGACTGAAAATAAAATAATTTCAGCCACATTGGGCGTTGATTCCTACACACTTACCTATACAGCAGGAAATAACGGCTCCCTCTCAGGACAAACCCAGCAAACTGTTCCGCATGGAGGAAATGGCTCACCGGTTACAGCTATTCCCAACACCGGTTATCAGTTTATCCGATGGAGCGATGGCGTTTACAGCAATCCGCGCACAGACATGAATGTTATGGCTGAAATAAACGTTTCAGCTATTTTCTCTATCAACACCTTCACCATCAATGCCACCGCCGGGGCAAACGGCAATATTTCGCCTTCGGGCAATGCCCTTGTTGAACAAGGTGGTGATATCGTCTTCACGATGATTCCCAATGTGGGGTATCAGGTAGCCAATGTGGTGGTCGACGGAACGGGTATCGGACCCGTTGAAACTTACACCTTTACCAATGTAACCAGTAACCATAGCATTCATGTTACCTTTAGCCTGCGAAGCTATACGCTGGTCTATAATGCCGGAAGCGGTGGCAGCCTTGTTGGCAACCTGGTTCAGACTGTTCCCCATGGTGGTGATGGAAGTCCGGTGCTTGCTGTTCCTACTTTTAGTTACCACTTTGAACAATGGAGCGACAGTGTCACCGACAACCCGCGCACTGACCTGGATGTAACCGGCAACATCAATGTGGTGGCACAATTTGCCTTAAACACCTACACCATTAGTGCAACCGCTGATGCGAACGGATCTGTTTCGCCCTCAGGCGAAGTGGTGGTTTTCGAAGGAACAAGTCCTACTTTTATCATCACCCCAAATGAAGGCAGTTCGATTGCAGATGTTAAAATAGACGGTGTTTCAATTGGCCCGGTTTCCATCTACCAGTTTGTGAATGTGGCTGCGGACCACACTATTGAAGCCTTATTTGAAGTAACCTCCTATACCTTGCGCTATTTCTCAGGTCCAAATGGTTTCCTGGCAGGCGACACCCTGCAATATGTTGAACATGGCGGAAATGGAACTCCTGTTCTGGCCCTTTCAAACCCCGGATACATCTTTCTTGGCTGGAGCGATGGCAGTTACCAGAACCCGCGGTCGGATCTGAATATCACCGAAAACCTTTCAGCCACTGCCCTGTTCACCGACTCAGGACCGCCAGCCTGGACACCAAGGCTTAACCTTGAATACAATATGCAGATGGTGGCGAAGCTCATGCTGCCCGACAGCAGCTTTTCGCTTCATCCCGAAGATATGGTGGCTGCCTTTTCGGGTTTGGAATGCAGGGGCATTGCCCATCCTTTTGCCGAGTTTGACGGACTGATGTTCCTCACTATCAACTCCAACATACACACAGGTGAAATTATCACTTTCAAAGTGTATCTCGAAAACCTGAACCTCATTGTTAACCTGAACGAGATCATTGAATTCGTCAGCATGTCGGAAATTGGCACCATGCCCGAACCATTCATTTTTAGTTTCGAAGAAGTTACCTATCTCATTCAGGCAAGCTCCTCAGCCAACGGAACGATGATTCCCGAAGGCCAGCTTGTGGTTTCACATGGCGATACCATTGATTTTACATTTACTCCCAATCCGGGGTTTCTGGTCAAAGAACTGATTGTTAATGGAATTTCCATTGACCCTGTCAACAACTACACCTTCGAAAACGTGAATTCCGACAACGTCATTCATGTTGAATTCGGACTCGATACCGGCATAGATTTAGACAACTTAGCTAAAACCCATGTTGGATTGTATCCCAATCCTGCCGGGGAATTTGTTGCGATAAGCATTTATCCCGACAACAAACCGAACGAAAACATACATATCGAGCTGATCAATATAGAAGGAAAGTTGCTCAGAAGCTGGACACAGAATGAAAACAAATTTATGCTGGAAACCGGCGACATACCACCCGGTTTGTACCTGTTGAAAATTATTTTGGAAAACCAGCCCGCTATATTGAAAAAGTTCAGCAAACAATAATGCCCATGAATTTGAATCATGCAACAAAATCAATATTTATCCAGACACAAAACAGGTTGAACAAAGCGGTCGCTAAAACATTGAATTAAGGATGTAAACACCTCATGATAAAATCAATACACATATTTCTGGTCATGCTGTTATGCTGCGTCTCCCTGCAAATGCAGGCGCAGTCTAATCCGACCTACACACTCAGTCTCGCTGCCATTCCGGCTGAGGGAGGAGTGCTTAGCGGCTCGGGTGAGTACATCGAATTGGAAGAAATTGAAATCAGCGCCACAGCAGCCGAGGGCTTTGCCTTCGTTCACTGGACCAGCGAAGATGGAACAATAGTGAGTGAAGAGGCATCATTCACTTTTACCATGTCTGCCGCCGACACCAGCTTGTTTGCCCACTTCACATGTGCCCCGGATTGGGAAGCACCCCCTGGTTTTCAATACAATATGCAGATTGTCGCACAACTGGTTTTCAACGAGGAAATTTCAAACAATCCGAACGATATTGTCGCTGCATTTGTTGGTCAGGAATACAGGGGAATAGCCTCGCCCATGCCTGAATTCGACGGGCTTGTGTTCCTCACCGTAGGGTCAAACGAGGCTTCAGGCGAAAAAATACAGTTAAAATTGTGGAATGGAAGCAGCTGCGATAGCTGCATCGCTTTCCAGCAGTTCGATTTTGTCAACCAGGGTACTATTGGCAGCCTGGCAAACCCTTACCTTATTGAATGTTTTCAGGAAGCCCAACTGTTTCTTGATTTTGAGCAAGGATACAATTGGTTCAGTATCAACATACTTCAGAACTCCATGGATCTGAACGATGTGTTTTCTGAACTGGAGCCCTGTGCCAACGACAGGATTATCGGTCAGCAGGAATTTGCACTTTACACAGGTGAGCATTGGATTGGCACCTTACAACAATTTTCCACCCTGCCGATGTATCGTATGCGTCTGTGCAGCACCCAGTCCATCAGCCTGATTGGCAACCGTTCACCGGTTAATCCCATCCTGCTGAATGCCGGTTTCACCTGGTTAGGCTACCTTCCGCAACAATGTCTTCTGGTGAACGATGCTTTGGCAGGCCTTGATCCAGAGCCGGTTTTTAACGACAGAATTATCGGACACAATGCATTTGCACTCTACACAGGCGAAATGTGGGTGGGTAGTCTCAGCGAGATGTGCCCGGGAGAAGGCTACATCATCAAACTGGCAAACAATAGCGTGCTGAGTTATCCTGATATCCGGCAGATGGATGGAACAGTGAATGCCAAAGCCAATAATCCGGCAAGCAAAACAACTGCAGCCTACAATCCACCCCGGAACCTGCAACACACCATGATGGTAGTAGCCAAACTGCTGAATGAAAAAGGGCAGGCTTCGCTCAACCATGATGACATACTTTATGCCTTTATCGATGGGCAATGCCGGGGGATGGCTTCCCCTGATCCTGAACTGGATGGATTGGTTTTCATGAATATTGGCGAAGACTCTGATAATCGCAAAGAAGTCAGCTTTAAGCTGTGGTCGGCTGAGCATAACCAAATGACCGATCTGAACCAACAGATTGTTTTTGAACCTTTGTCAGAGGCTGGCACACTGCAAGATCCATTGTTACTGATGACCGGCAACCTTGATGTCAGTCCTGCTGAAAACCGGATCGAAT
This sequence comes from Bacteroidales bacterium UBA6192, assembly GCA_002422725.1. Classification (GTDB taxonomy): domain Bacteria; phylum Bacteroidota; class Bacteroidia; order Bacteroidales; family F082; genus UBA6192. The sequence continues at coordinate 8,433 of DITE01000012.1, read as the reverse complement.
CCCCCTCGCCCAATCCCTTTGACCAACAGACAACATTGCATTTCCGTCTTGCAGAGGCAGGCAGGATACACCTCAGACTTTTCAACAGCATGGGGCAGGTTGTGAGGCAGATGGAGGAGCTTAAAGGAACAGGAGGAAATTACTCCCTTCTGCTCGAAAGGGAAACACTTAAGCCAGGTTTGTATTGGCTTGTGGGCGGACTACATACCGCTTCGGCCAGCACTCAACAAACCTTTTCGTTGATTGTTAAATAACTCAAGTCAGTATTAATCATATTTTTACTTATCTTATGAAGTCATTACTATATTCTTTCCTGAGCATATTGTTCATCCTGATGGCCTGCACCAATCAGGCCAATGCCACCCCTCCCGACTGGGACCCTCCAACAAACCTGCAGTTTAACATGCAGATTGTGGCCAGGCTTACTGCCATTGATGGCGGCTTTTCGGAAGTGGAGGCCGATCTTGTTGCTGCCTTCGTGGGCAATGAATGCCGCGGACTTGCCTCTCCTATTGTAGATGCCGGTGGGCTGGTGTTTCTCACCGTGGGTTCCGATGTGCAATCGGGTGAGACCATCACTTTTAAGGCCTGGTATTCGGTAACCGGGCAGGTGGCCGATCTGAACGAAATTATTGAATTTCAGGATGCAGGAGAAGTAGGCACTTTCAACGATCCCTTCATCTTTACAATACAAACCCTGTATCCCCCGGCCATATATACTATTGTGGCCACCTCAACCGGCAATGGCAGCATGGAGCCATCAGGAACCATCGAGCTGGTTCATGGCAGCAACCAGCTTTACCTCATCACCCCCGATCCGGTAAACCATGTGTTTGATGTGAAGATCAACGGGGAGTCTATCGGTGGGTTTATCGACAGCTACGAATTTGTGAACCTGCAGCAAAACAGCACCATCCATGTTGAGTTTGCCGTGGGCACCGGACTTGGCGAAGCAGCAAAGTCATCGCTTGTCAAGGCATGGCCCAACCCTGCCACGGACGTCCTTAACCTGCAGCTTGGCACACCGCTGCAGCCTGCTACAAGCTATGTCCTGAGCAACACCTCGGGCGAAACTCTCCTGCAGGGCAGTTTATCGGATCAAACGGGAAAAATCGATCTGCATGGCTTGCCAAATGGTGTTTACCTCCTCACGGTGAGGCAGAACGGCCAGTGGATAGCCTCAAGGAGATTCACTATTATCCGCTAAAACAACCACTTTATATGCTTAGTTGTTCTCCCCTGCCAGAGGACGAACAGATTGACCATTATAAAAATCATGACTATCCGGCCGTCTGGTATTTAGCCAAAGCATGCAGGCCGAAAGCCTCAGCAGCACACCCATCAACCTCCCCGCAGGAGTGTATGTGGTGCGCCTGAACGACGGACAGACAACAAGAGCCAACAAAGTGATTGTACAATAATTTTAACGAACAGGAGACTCATACCATGAAAACACAACTCATTAAAACCATACTCACCATCACTTTTGTAGTTGGCTCATCAGTACTGTTGGCTCAAGTCCCTCCCCCACCTCCGGGCGGCGGACATGGCGGCGGCGATAACCAGCCCGGCGGTGGCGCTCCCATTGGCAGCGGCATCGGCATACTGCTGGCACTTGGCGCAGCCTATGGCGGCAAAAAAGTATACCGTGCATTCAAAAATGCCGAGAAACTGGAAGAATAAAGTTTTTTACTCTTAATAAAGAACCCCGTATCTGAAAAGGTGCGGGGTTTTTTTACCGGTGGTTTCGACTCCATATTCACCGGTGGTTTCGACTACGCTCAACCACCGGATTAGCTGATTAACAGAAAAAATCCGCACAATAATGATTCACCAAAACGGTGGTTGAGCGGAGTAGTTCGCCGGTGGTTGAGCGGAGCCGAAACCACCGTTCTTCAAGCAAACCCCATCAAAAATGATCTTTTAATTTTTATGGAAGTTCAAAAAATATTAATGACCTTTGAATCATATTACCTTGATTCAAAATTACATTTCCTGTTTTTAATAACCAGAGATCCTTTTATGAAAGGCTATATGTATATTTTGCTTTGTTCTAATGGTTTATATTATACCGGAAGCACAAACAATCTTGAACGACGGATGAACGAACATTGGTGCGGACAAGGTCCCAATTACACCAAAAAACATCCCCCTGTTGAACTTTTGTATGTTGAAGAATTTCAACGTATTGATCAGGCATTCTATCGCGAGAAACAAATTCAGGGATGGAGTAGAGCTAAAAAAGAAGCACTCATTGCCAGGGACACAAACCAACTGCATCTACTATCTAAATGCAACAACCTGAGCCATTTTTCAAACCTTACCAGAAAAGAAAACAAAGATACAATTGAGTGAATGAATAAACTGTAACTCCGACATGTATGAATATGGATGGGTACTTTGGAGTAATGGAGTGGTTTCGTACACTTCACCGGTGGTTTCGACTACGCTCAACCACCGGATTAGCTGATTCGCAGAACGAATCCGCTCAATAATGATTCACCAAAACGGTGGTTGAGCGGAGTAGTTCGCCGGTGGTTGAGCGGAGCCGAAACCACCGTTACTTTTGCTCAACCACCGGATTAATTGATTCGCAGAACGAATCCGCATAATAATTATTCACCAAAACGGTGGTTGAGCGGAGTAGTTCGCCGGTGGTTGAGCGGAGCCGAAACCACCGTTAACTAGTCGAAACCACCTTTAACCAGTCGAAACCACCATTACCCCCGCTCAACCCTTTCCTCAACCGTTTGCAGACGACAACTATACGATTTTTTGGTTGATTTTTATCTAATTAGGGTACAATGCCCCTATATTTGTGAGAGAAAATTGTTGCTGATCATGACAAATGTTATTTTTATATCACTATTTGAAAAATCAGCTTTAATCCGAAACTAACCACTAATCAATTTATCATGAGAAAAAACTTTACCCCTGCTTCGCTGTCTACCAACCGCAACCTGAAAAAAGGGCTGCTGTTGATGATGGCCATCTGCCTGACAGGTCTTGCCCCCATGACTTCTCAGGCTCAGATTTGGGAACCTGAAGGCCTCAACATGCCCGGACAATGGAACACCTGGACAAACCCGCCCGTTAATAACCTGGCACTCGCCAGCTACACACAGGTACCAGGTGGCCGCGTAACCAAAATCAACACGGGTATCACACGCTGGCAAACCATCTTCAGTGTGGCTGCCAGTGGTGCCGATGTTGTCGGAGGAACACACAACTGGCTCTTCACCAGCGGGCCAACTTCAAACCCCTTTGGAAACAAATGGGCCAATGTGACAGTAAGCATGAATACGCTGCAGACCTACGTGAAGGAAAGTCCCACAGACAACTCCATAACGGTAGTCAATGGCAAATGGTATACCATGAACTGGAAAGACAGCGGTTATGCAAACACTGAAGCCATCTTCATGGAGACCTCAGCCGAACCCGTACAATTGCTTACCGTCAGCGAGCCTTCTGATGTAATCGAAAATCAGGCTGTTGTTGTTACGGTTACTACCAACCTGGTCAAATCAGCCGAAGAAATCATATACATCCGCTATACCACCAACGCATGGAGTACTTCTTCCCTGCTTACCGTCAGCATGACAGGAACGAGCGGAACAGCCACCATTCCCGGACAAGCCGAAGGAACTACTGTAGCGTATTATGCTTTTAGCTCCACCGTCAACGGAATTACCGCCAACCATGACCTGTATAGCATCCGTATCAACAACGACAATGGAGCGAATTACAGCTATGTTGTCGGCGGAATACCTATCCCCCAGATTACCTGGGCCAACCTGCAATGGCCACCCAGCGGAGCCATTGAGCCCGGAGGCGATTTTGATGTCTATGCTCAGGTGTATTCAGCCGGAATTACTGACCTTGTTGGCCAGGGCTCAGGCATACTTTCCTGGATCGGATACAGCACTAGCAACACCAACCCATCCACCTGGACCAACTGGGTAGCTGCTTCGTTCAACGGCGATGCCGGCGACAACGATGAATACCTTGCCAATATCGGTGCTCAGATAAACAACGAAGGAACTTACTACTATGCCAGCCGTTTCCAGCTCAACAACGGCATTTTTGTTTATGGCGGCTATTCAGCTTCCGGAGGCGGTTTCTGGAATGGCACAGACAATATTTCCGGGGTACTTACAGTCAGTATCACCCCACCACCAACGGTAATCGATTGGGCTAACCTGCAATGGCCGGCCACCGGAGAAATCGAACCTGGTCAGGATTTTGATGTTTTTGCCCAGGTGTTTGTCAATGGCATCACCGAAGGAGCAGGTCAGGGAGCCGGAATCATATCATGGATTGGTTACCATAACGAAAACACCGATCCCGCCACCTGGAACAACTGGACCGTGGCTTCGTTCAATGCCGATGCAGGAAACAACGATGAATACATCGCCAATATAGGCACCAATATTATCGAGGAAGGTACTTACTACTACGCAAGCCGCTTTCAGCTAAACAACGGCGATTATTATTTTGGTGGCTACGCTGCTGGCGGTGGCGGTTTCTGGGATGGTATAACTAATGTGTCGGGCGTGCTTACCGTGCAAACCGGTACCACACCGTCCACCCTCACCTATGCCAACCTCCAATGGCCTCCCGATGGCAATGTCATGCCCGAAGAGGAGTTTAACGTTTTCGCTCAGGTTTACGCGATGGGGATCACCGACCTCGAAGGACAAGGAGCAAATATTCAGGCCTGGATCGGTTACAGCAACACAAATACCAACCCTTCGGGCTGGACTAACTGGGTGCCGGCAACTTTTAATGGCGACGACGGCAACAACGATGAATACCTGGCCGATATCGGGTCGACTATCACCGAAGAGGGCAACTGGTATTATGCCAGCCGTTTCCAATACATGGACGAAGAATTTGTCTACGGCGGCTACGCTGAAACTGGCGGGGGTTTCTGGGATGGCGTGAACAATGTTTCAGGTCTGCTCGTTGTTGGCCCTCCACAGGAAACTTTCCCCGTGCTGTTTACCATCATCGATGCCACCGAACTACACGACAACATTAAGTTCAAAGGGCAGATGACCGATTGGGAACTGGTTCCGATGATTCCCGACAACCACACCTGGACGCTCACACTGGAGATTGCCGCCGGAACCTACGAATGGGGAGCCATCGAAGACGACGGCAGTGAATTTGGTATCTGGCTCATCGAGGGATCAAACCTTGTGGTTACCATGGATGAAGAAGGCAATGTTAGCGGTGATGTTACCTACACTACCCTGGTTACCAACACAACGGAAAACAAGCAGCCCCAAACTGCCATGTATCCCAACCCGGCCACCAACAGGGTGAAAGTCACAACACTGACACCTTCGGTGATTCGCATCAGGGACGCCAGCGGCAGACTGGTGTACGAGAGTTCACATCAACAGCTTGCTCACGAAGTGAATACCGATGGCTTTATCTCAGGAACTTACTTCGTAGAAACCATTACCGAACAAACAATTGAGATCAGCAAACTGATCAAAAGATAGTTTTTCATGTTGAGTAGCCGGTCCGGGCCTCGTGTCCGGGCCGGCTTTGTTTCGTTTTATATCATCCGCCTTTTCAACCATCCCTTACCATGACAAAAAGATTCGCCTCCCCCGGAATTAACCTGCTTTTCCTGATTCTTCTGCTGCTTGCAAATTCAGCCGCATTGTCACTGAAAGCACAAATTTATGAACCTGACGGCCTCAGGATGCCCGGCTCGTGGAACAACTGGCAGAACGAACCCGGAATGGGAGGCGACTTCGACCTTCAGGTGAACAAAACAGGGACTTTACGCTGGCAATCTACCTTTAAGTATACCGGCAATACAGGCCTGCAAGAGTTTAAGTTTGTCAGCACAGCTTTTGGCGATCCCTGGGGGAATCAGTGGGCAGCCAACCCTTCAGTGCAGCTTAACCAACTGAATGATTTCGTATTTGGCAACCCTGCTGATCCCAACAATTCGGTAAACCTGAGTCAGGACAAATGGTATACCATTGTATTCGAAGATCTTGGCTATCAAAACTGCCGCGCTGTTTTCATGGAGACAACAAACAATCCGGTTGAGCTCAATGAAGTGCTTCAGCAACCCATCATCGTTGCTGACATGGAATCTGTTACCATTACCCTTAAGCTGTCGGACAATCCTTCGTCTGAAGAAAAGTTCTTTGTCCGCTACACCACCGATGGTTGGGAAAACGCTTCCTTCATCCCGATGCAAGGCTCGGGCAATAGTCTCACAGCAGTCATTCCGGGCCTGGCTTCGGAAACCGAAGTTGAATACTATGTGCTGAGCTCCGTTGCCAGTGATCTTTCGGCCGATGCCGACCTGTTGACATTGGGCATCAACAACAACAACAATTTAAATTACAGCTACATTGTTGACCAGCAGTTTGGATGCGGAAATGGCATTGGTCTGATGACCAGCGAACCCGCGTTTCCACGCGACAACATCCCCGTAACCCTCTATTTCAATGCGGAATATGGCAATGGGGGGCTCTTTGATTTCGAAGGCGAGGTGTATGCTCACACCGGAGTGATTACCAACCTGAGCAGCGGCAATTCCGACTGGAAATATGTGAAAACCCAATGGGGCGAGAACACCCCCGAGACCAAGCTCACCCGAATATCAGAAAACCTCTATAGCCTCACCATTCCCAACCCCAGGACATATTATGGCGTGCCGGCATCCGAAAGCATTCTGAAGATGTCCTTTGTGTTCCGTAGCGAACTCGAAAACGATGAAGGAAACTATCAGGAGCACAAGAATGCGGATGGATCAGACATTTTTGTGGATGTGTACGAGCTCCGGCTGAATGTAAAAATCATCAGTCCCAACCGCCGTGAGCCCTTAGCCAGCCCAAACACTGTGCTGCCAGTTTGCGTGGAAGCCCTGGAAAATGACTATATCAAACTTTTCCTGAACGACACCCAGCTGACCTTAGAAAACAACAGTTCGCTTTCGTACCCCCTTGTCCTGCAAGGACTACCACCGGGATCGCACTGGATCAAAGCCGAAGCAGGCGATGGTGCAGGTATAGTACGCGATTCGGTTCAGATTTACCTGCGTGGGCCAGTGGACGTGGCTGCCCTGCCCGAAGGCATGAAAAACGGGGTTAACTACATCAGTGACAACAGCGTGACACTCGTATTACATGACCCGGCCGGTCAAAAGAATTTTGCCTTTGCTATTGGCGAGTACAGCAACTGGCTGCCCAGCGACGAAACCTATATGAAACGCACCCCTGACGGCAAACATTACTGGGTTACCCTTTCGGGCTTGCAATCGGGCAAAGAATATGCCTACCAGTTTTATGTTGACGGAACCCTGAAAGTGGCTGATCCCTACTGCGAAAAGATCCTCGATCCCTGGAACGACCGCTGGATACCCGTTACAACCTACCCCAACCTGAAGCCCTATCCCTTCGACAAAACAACGGGAGTGGTGAGCGTGTTCCAAACTGCTCAGATACCCTACAGCTGGCAGGTGAATAATTTTGTGCCCCCGGCTGTTCACGAAACCCAGTCGGATCTGCTGATCTACGAGCTTTTGGTACGCGACTTTGTAGAAACAAGAAGCATAGACGAGGTCAGCGAAAAGCTGACTTATCTCAAAAGCATAGGGGTGAATGCCGTTCAGCTGATGCCCATCATCGAGTTTGATGGCAACGAGAGCTGGGGCTATGCCCCCAACTTCTTCTTCGCCACCGACAAATACTACGGCACAAAAACCGCCTACAAAGACTTCATCGACGCCGCCCACAGCCTCGACATGGCTGTTATTCTCGACATCGTTCCCAACCACACCTTTGGTCAGAGTCCGCTGGCACTACTTTACTTCGACCCCGAAGCCGGCGAATTCGGACAGCCCTCGGGCAGCAACCCCTGGCTCAACCCTGTGGCCACTCACCCTTACAGCGTGGGCTACGATTTCAACCACGAAAGTCCTCACACCCGTCAGTTCTTCAAGGATGTGTTCAGCCACTGGCTCACTGAGTTCAGGGTTGATGGTTTCAGAATCGACCTCTCCAAGGGCCTCACCCAGACCAACTCCGGCGAAGATGTGGGCGCATGGAGTGCCTACGACCAGAGCCGAATAAACATCCTTAATGACTACTACACCCATATCAAATCGGTGAACCCCAACGCCTACATGATTCTGGAACATCTGGGCGACAACAACGAAGAAACCGTGCTGGCCAACACCGGCATGTTACCCTGGAGTGCCATGCACGACACTTACAAGCAGGTTGCCATGGGCTGGCCCGACAATTCCAATGTGTCATGGGCCTATCATGCGTCACGAGGCTGGACCTACCCCAACCTGATTGATTATATGGAAAACCACGATGAGGAACGGTTGATGTTCGAAAACCTGTCCTGGGGCAATGGTTCAGGCGATTATAACATCAAGGACACCTTGACCTC
>DITE01000105.1 GCA_002422725.1 Bacteroidales bacterium UBA6192 | reverse complement strand
TGCCATTCCAGTATTGCATGTCACCGGATTGCGCACCGCTGGGAACACTGGGGTCGGTTTCGGTTTCGATATAGTTTCCTAAATCGCTGATTTGGCTCTCGGTGATTGAAATGCCTGTTGATTTGTCCCATGCTGTAAATACAGGGTCAGATTCACTAATTCCTCCTGCAATACTTTCTGAAGTTTTTGCATACAAAGCATAAGGAACGCTTAATAACTGGCTAGTACCGGCAATAGTGTAAGATGTTCCACCTGTAGGGTCGGTTTCAGTTTTTACAAAATAGGGTCCGTTTGCCCAGTCAATGACTGAAAAGTCGCCACTTACAACTGTTCCGGCTCCAATTTCAAAGCTAACCAACCCGTTTGCGTTTGTAGTGGGTGTTTGTGTTTCTATATAAACAGCTGTTCCACTTGCCGAGCCTTGTAAAATGCTGATTTGCATACCTACCGGCTGGTTAGTGACCAACTCGTCGCTACTGTTGCGAATTACTGCCTGATAGCTCATTTTTTCCGGTGATTGAGCAAACACACTTGCAGTCATCAATAGTGCTGCCAAAATTGCACATAATTTTTTCATTGTCTATTCCTCCTTATTTTTTAATTACTCTAAATGTTTTTACTTCTTTTTGTGAAGCAATGCCTTGCGTAATGACTATTACTTTCAAAATATATGTTGCCGGAACAAGGTTGCCCACAACAATGCTAGTTTGGTTGCCAGTAATTTTTTCGCTTTGCAAAAGTTTTCCAATCATGTCGTATAGTTGAAAGTATATGTTTGAAAGTTCAAAGTCATTCACTTCCAATGTAAGATAATCAGTTGTCGGGTTTGGATAAGCCGAAACGGAAAGGTTTATGTTTTTGGCTTCTTCAATGGCTGTTATTATCGAAATTTCATAAGGTTGTTGTACGCCATGTGTTGCGGAGCCATTTGTTCCTGCGTTGGTTGTATAAACAACCTGTCCAATGGAATAACTCACCGAACCTCCGCTTCCAGAAGCATTACCGCCTGTGGTGTTAACACTTTCTTGTGCCTGTAGTGGTCCTGTCAGTCCAAGTCCTAACAAGAGAATTGCACTTTGTATTAATCGTTTGTGTCGCATTTTTGATATCTCTTTTTTATCTGTTAATATTTGTTTTTATTGTCTGTTTTGTCAATCACCAGGGTTTTGTGTAAACCAATGAAAGAAGAAGTGCTTATTTCACAACCTGAGGGCATGAAGGGCACGCCAGAATGCTGAATTCGGTTCTTCTGTTTTCCTGATGCTTTGGCTCGGAACAATCCACTCCATCGGCACATTCATTGACAAGCCTCGTTTCACCGTAGCCTTTTGGCACTATCCTGCCGGCCGGTATTCCCTTACCAACAATGTAATTTACTGCTGCATCGGCCCGGCATTGCGACAGGGTTGTGTTGTAGGCATTGCTGCCCCTGCTGTCGGTGTGCGATGATAGTTCAATAATCATATCAGGGTAATCGTTCATGAGTCTGATCAGCCGGTTCAGTTCTTCAGCCGCCCTTGGTTTGATATCGCATTTATCGTAATCATAATAGATCTTATCAAGTCTGATGACATCTTTTGCAGTAGGTTGCTGCATGCTCAGTTTAATTTTCACATATAAATCCTTGCTACGATCAAGTCCTTTAGTGGTTTCGTAAATGGCTTCGCTTGAGAGCCATCCTTTTTTCTCACCCATAACCTTAAAATCACTCGCCTGTTCCAGCTGAAAGAAAAACTTCCCGTCTTCGCCTGTAACGATGCTGTTTGTCCTGTTCAGGCTGGTGTTTTCGCATGTCACGGTTACTCCTGAAACAGGAGGGCCATTAAGGGTGTTGATGGTTATCCCTGATAAGGTAAACCGCGGGTCATTGTGGGTGATCGTTTTTTCGATGAGCAGTTCCGAAAATTCCTCCTTGGATATCGTTGCAAGGGTGGTGGTAATATCATTCAGAATTCCTTGAACCTTGTAATTGTCAGCAGCTAGTTCTTCCACAGTTAACTGGCCGTTTGGGTCGGTCATCCCTTTAAAAATCAAATTGTTTTGGCTATCTTTGATGCTAACTGACACATAGGGCAATGGAATGGAAGTGTATTTATCAAGCACAGTGATTTTTACGATAGGCTTTTCCATCTCTTTAACAACTTCCTTTACAGGCTCTTTCACATTTTTCATAAAGTAGGCAATATCGTCGGTTTCAGGGGTTCCAAACCTGTTGGTTGACACATACCCGCTCTGCAGCTTATCGTTCGTTGAGAGCGAAAAATCATCATAACTTGAATTAATGGGAGCTTTCAGGTTAATGGGTGACCCGAAAGTGTTTCCTTCATTTTTAGAAACAAACACATCAAGCCCTCCCAGACCAGGCAAGCCATTGGAAGCGAAAAATAATTTGTCAAGCGGATCCCAAACCGGAAATATTTCGTTCCCAATGGTGTTGAGCATTGCCATGTTGATGGGTTCTGACCAGGAGTTATCGGATTGTTTTACGCAATAATACAAATCCATGCCGCCTTTGCCACCCGGCCTGTCCGACGAAAAAACCAGCAGATTGCCATCGCTTCTTAAAGCCGGATGGGCCGTATTGTAACGGATGTTATTGTACTGAAACAGGTCGGTCAGTTTCCACTCACCACCTTGAAACGTGGCAGCAGATATCTGCAGTTTGCTGGTATTCACATCCTGTTCGAGGATTGATTTTTTGTTTACTGTGGTGAAATAGATAGTGTTACCATCCCTCGAAAATGTGGCAATGCCATCGTTAAGGTCCGACATGATTTCAGGTGCGAAGGGTAAAAGCCTCGTAAAATCTGCATCGGTTTTGTACAGTTTTGTATAGCCCCTGCCAGTCCAGTCACTTTTGCTGCCTTTAACTTCTTCTGCGGTAACAATCAGACCATGATGAAATTGAACCGTAAAAACGGATTGATTCAGATGGGGTGTTTTGTTCACTACGGAATAGTCATTCATCCCGCCCATAAGTTCACCATACATATCAATTGATTTGATCAGGTTTTGCGCTTTTTCACCATCACTTTTCTGCTGATACAACAAGGCAAATTCTTTGGCTTCGGTTATTTGCCCGCTTATCCTTAACAATTGAACCAGATCGTACCAATCGTCAGGTATGGCTGCAGGGAGCTTTACCAGATTGCGGTAGGTTTCAATTGAGCCACTGATGTTGTTGGTGTATTTGCAGGCCAAAGCAAGGTTTTTGGTGGCTTCGTAATCGGTTGGATTTTTCTCCAGATATTGCCTGTAGAGTGAAATGGCTTCATTGTACTCATACAGTTTGAACTTTCTGTCCGCCTGTGATTTCTGTGCCAATGCGGAGAAACTATAAAAACAGCAGAGGATAATCATCAATTTTTTCATCTGTATATTGTTTTTTGATTGGTCAGATGGAATCGCCAGATGAAAAATATTCATGTCAGTTGCCATGAATATTTATTCGTTTGGCTTACTTCATGGCCGTTTTTTAAAAGTATCTGTTGTTTTGATTTCTGTCGGGAGTGGTGTTCTTTTTGCCAAACATGTAGCCGACATAAACCTCGTGTGAGCCGGTATTGTAATTTCTAAGTCTGGTAACGGTCATATCATAGGAATAGCCGATATAGAGCTGGTTGATCTTTGTTTTGACCATGACATTCACCGCATCCGAAGTGCGATAGGAAACCCCCACGCCAAAAACATTGTTGTACCAGGCGTCCAGAGATATGTCGGCCTCAAAAGGTGCCGATGCAACATATTTCCCCAGCAGGGCAGGACGCAGATCAATGTCATCATTAATCGTCACCCGGTACCCGCCATAGAGATAGTAATGGGGACTACCGATGTCGGACTGGGGAGAAACGTTTTCAAATGAGACTAGTCTGGGAATTGAAAACCCAATGTAGATGCGCTCGGCATAGTAAAGTGCCCCCAGACCCAAATAGGGCAGTGTTGCTTTTTCGGTAACATAGAGCGGATCGGTTGGGTCGACATCGGTGAGCTTGGAAAAATCGGAATTCAGAAAATTGACACCGGCTTTTAGCCCTACCGAAATATATCCCTTCTCGTTAACCCGTATGTGTGAAGCCAGACTAAGATCGGCCGAGGTGCTTTGCGTGATGCCAATCTCATCACGAATGATACTTAGTCCTGCAGCAAGGGTTTTTTTCAATAGCTTGCCTTCGCCATTAAAACTGAGTGTGGAAGGAGACCCATCGAATCCAACCCATTGTTTTCTGTATCGGAGACTGGTGCTTGCCTGATCATTGGCTCCGGCATAGGCCGGATTGATCTCCAATTGGCTGTTGAACTGGTTTTGGGTGTATTGTGGCTCTTGCTGGGCTTCGGCAATCAGTGCTGATAGCATCAAAGCCAGGATAATGATTTTTTTCATCGTTCAGCGTGTATTATTTTAATATCTGATATCTATGTAAAGTGCTTTCTTATGGCCTGTCGGGAGTGCAATGATCATGAAATAGGTTCCCTGAACAAGCTGTTGTCCGCTTTGATTCACCCCTTTCCAATCATTTTTATAATCATCGTTGGTGTATAACAGATTTCCCCATCGGTTGTAAACCTCGATCGCAATGCGCTCGCAGCACGATGCATTCTGAATTACAAACGCATCATTTTTACCGTCCTCGTTGGGTGTAATTCCGTTGGGTATGATCATGTTCTCAAACTGACAGCATACCGCCGTATCGCATTCAGTGCTGCAATTGATCAGGGGCAGACAAATGCCTCCAAGTGAATCGGTGCAGCATTGCGTAGCGGCAAGGCCAAGTTCAGGATTATAAATGCCGTTGTGGCCCGACAAATAAATACAGAATTTATCGAGGTTTTCATCAGCAGATAATATCGTTATCGTGTAAGGGCCTCCAGTACTTCCGATAGCAATGGGCGGATTGAGTTCCATATACGTTGTGTCGAGTAAGATACCCATATCCGGTGTTCGGAAGTCGATCTGATACAATGGAAAAGGCGCATTGTTTTTGACCGAGAAAGTGAATTTCATATCACTACCGTCGCAATAAAGTGAGTCGTTGACGATATTGGCGCACTCGGGTTCGACAAGTTCACAGTCGAACTCAAGAATCTGAGTACACAACAACAATCCAGACACATCAAATATCTTTACCATGACCATGTGTGGTGCTGTAGATGTGCCGGTGAGACAGAAGGAAGCAAAATCAGCATAATTGCCCGAAGAAATGCCTCCGCCGGGGGCCTTAATTTTGATATGGCTGCTACTGGCTGGCGGAATGATGCTCCAACCCGAAAGGATTGCAAACTGAGTGCCACCAAGCCCGATAAACTCAAGGTAACCAATGCCCGAATTGTTGTAATTGTTGTGGAGATCCAGGTTGTAACAGCAATCATCAGGATCATTCTCTGAAGCTGAAATTGATATAGCATCGCACGGATCACAATGTGGAATTTCAACACAATACAGAATGCTGTCCATACAACAATACTGTGGATACTGTCCTTGTTCGCCAGGCTGTGTATTCTGGTCACAGGCAGCAATAAAGAAACATGCACTGCCAGCATTGTTAGATACTTGCAACAACACATCAAGATCAATTGTGGAGGTTTGACCGGGCAATAAATCCGCGATAGGAACAAATTTTGGCGATGGTACAACATCCGGATTTTGCGAATACAGGGTGACTCCACGCATGGTGAAATTCGAATTGTTGGTTAGTTTAAACTTCATCCTCGCATTGCCGGTTTCACATTCGGCTCTCAGGTCGTAAACTGCAACGCAGCTTGTGTCAACGGGCACGCTGCATCCTTCATTTTGCAGGATTTTGGTGCAAATGGTGTCGTAATCAGGTGCATCGCCAATGAAACTGATTGTTATATTGTTCAGACCGGTTCCGGCAAAACACAGATTACCCAGCGTCTGATACCCGCCTGTATCAAGCGGAATACCTGCAAAAAATGGTGTTTTTGTAAAAATTACCTGATTTGGCGTTTGATAGGTGATCGTGCTCCAGCTGTTTCCGTTTGAAACGTTTGAAATAGTCAGGTTATCGGAAGTGATCGAGATGCCTGAAAAATAGTTTGGTAAATAATTGTTGGATATTTCTACTATGAAACAACATTCTCCCATGGCTGACTGGGTGATGCGTGAATCCGTTTCAGAGCAGAAGTCAGACGACTCGAAATGGTTACCGAACAAGAGGGTGTCAATAGTTTGTCCGGCAATGGTGTTTACAAAATAGGTGCCGGGAGATGCAGGTTGTGTTTGTTGCCAGTTTGCCTGGTTCACTTCCGACACGGTGTATGAATCTATTGGCAAATCGTTGAAACAATAGAAACCGTTTTCGTTTGTTGTGGTTGTCTGGGTGGCTCCACCAGTCAGATTGATTGTCCAGTTCGGTAGTCTGGGTTCGTTGCTATCCCAGACACCGTTTCCATTCAAATCATGGTATTTGAATCCACATAAGGAGCCAACCTCATTTTGCTCACACAGATTACCAAATGCCAGGCTATCCACAACTTGCCCTGCAAGCAGCGTTACATCAAAGGTTCCCGGTGACGGGGGTGCTGTTTGATCGCAGCCTTCCTGATTTTCCTCGGAAATGGTGTAAGTTCCCGCAGGCAGGTCGGTGAAACAGAATCTGCCTTCAGTGTCTGTTGTTGTTGTAGAAGTCATTGTTCCACTTAGGTTGATTGTCCAGTTATCCAGACCAGGCTCACCTGTGTCCCAAACTCCGTTTCCGTTCAGATCATGGTATTTGAATCCACAAATACTTGATGGACAGGCAATCGTAATGGCATCGAGGAAATTGCCTCCGGCTGAGGTGCCGCCAACGGGTAATGAAATAAAACTCAGTACATAAGCAGTAACACCATTGTTAGGGAAGGTATAACTTACAGTATTCAATGTCCAGGCAGTTGTAACAGCACTAAAAGTGCCGAGTATTACCTGTGTCCCGCTGCCCAGTGGGGCCGGTTCGATGGCAACACTCATATCGTTTGTGAATCCCACGCGACCCCTATGGGCGAATGTAATGGTTGTTGTGCTACCTGGCGTAATTGTAAAGTCCTGAAAAAGTGTTCCAACCGTATGTGCATTAAGTTCAATAAACTGGTTGCCCGAGTAGGAGGGTACATTCTGAAAACCATCACCCCATACTTCAATAAATTCTTCGGTTGTATTCCAGCAAGAGATCAGTTCCGGGTCAAAGAACCCCTGACCACCTTCGCCAACAACCTGATTATCTTCGAAGTCTGAATTGCACAGAAAATTGCATGTATCTATGTATGCAGTAATACATACAGGATTTGTTTCTACTGGATTGATGGTGTAACCTCCGGTAGTTGATTTTCCAATAAAGCCAGCAGTGTTGCAATCAACCATCCCATTATCAGCCGTGTCGGGAATTTGTGTTTCAAACATAAATGTATAACTGGCACCAGGCGACAGGGTAAATCCGGGGTTGAAAGTGAATCTAACGCCTCCATTTGCAGTTGTTGTTCCCCAGGTGCCTGCATTGCATGGCAAACCGGTTGCCGGCCAGCCTGTGCAGATATTCTGTGTGCTTGTATATTCAGCTGTATAGTTGACATCTGGTATTGCTGGCAACATTTCCATCTGGAAATCATTGGGAATGGGAGCTGAATTGGGACTTCCCAGTATTGTCAGGTTTCCTGGCTGCGGAATCCTGTCAATTACCACAAGGCTGTCCACTGCAACAGTACCCGTATTGGTGATAGTGATCTCATATTGAACGGTTGAATTAGGGCTTCCGAAGCCATTGTAAGTGAAATCTGCGTCCAGATCGCCCTTAACTTTCTTGTCAATTCCAATAGCTGCAAAGGCACAAATGTTGAACGAAGTCCTGCACAGGTTTTGTGGATTGGGAAGGTTTGAACCTGAAATAACCGTCCAGACGGTATGCGAGCCTCCAATCGCTCCATTGCGAACAACGGCTTTAAAACAAATTTTGTAGGTGTTGGTTCCGAATGCCAGATCAGGTAAAGTGAATTGAATGTTCGTAGATGGCACAATAACAGGATCAGATGAGAACCCTGTATAAACAACGCTCGATGTAATGGCTTCGAGCCATGCAGGCAATTGAACATTATAAAGCCCGCCGGTTAATATATTGTCTCCATTATTCCTGAATTCATAGCATAAATCGAGGGTGTCACCAGTGTTACGGCAACCCGGAATATTCTGATTCAAAACACAAACCATATTTGGTTGCGGATTGTACTCAACAATAACTTCTTCTTCGCCTTCCTCATCGCAACTCACACAGTCGCTTGCTCCAGTGCCGGCGCAGATATAGGTAACGGACAGGCTATCAATGAAGGGGGGGGTGCCT
This sequence comes from Bacteroidales bacterium UBA6192, assembly GCA_002422725.1. Taxonomy (GTDB): domain Bacteria; phylum Bacteroidota; class Bacteroidia; order Bacteroidales; family F082; genus UBA6192. Next base: position 15,814 of record DITE01000105.1, on the reverse strand, counting down.
GCATCGCCACTGCACGATGAAGTCAGATCATAATACATGTATAAACTAACCGATTGTCCGGGTAGAAGTCCTGTTACCTGATGCTGAAAGAGTTTTGTATTTGTTGACGGGGCATTTTGATCAAGTGCAACATTGCCAATCAATGGAAAAGTTCCTTGTGAGCCATTGTTGCAGTCAAAATAATTAATGCTGCCAACCAGACCTGCCTGAGTAGTATTCTGCATCACTGAATTGCTGGGATTACTTTTCAAATGGACCTGTGGAAGATAATTGGTGGCAATCAGGTTTAGCGGGGTGTTGCCGGTATTATAAATGTTGTAGCTGAAATAATTGGACGTTGCCGACATTGTTACAACAATATTGGAGTTGGCTGCAGGAGTTGCAGGTATGACATAACTGGCCGGGACAGGCCCGCGTATATTGCTTTCCGGAACATTACAGTTGGTTCCTGTCCAGGTTACATTGCTTGTAAGTGTTTCCCCAAGCCCTTCGCCGCAAGGTAATTTTACCACATAGTAAAAGCAATCATTTGCGTAAGGGTTGAACGCACTGACATTGGGGGTTATGTTATTTCCATTGAGTGAATAAGTGAAGTTATTGCCATATACCGAGGTAATTGTTCCAATTGATGGGGCAAGCGCAACAGAAAATTCCGGATTGGCAATTTTGAAACAACCCGGATTGTTGAAACACACTTTGTATGTTACTTCAGCGGTTAATTGGTTGAAAGAAAAGAAACTATGTGATAAAGTAGTGCTGTTGTTCAATATCCCGTTTGATTGACAAGAGGAGTTTTGTTCGGTAAGCAGATTGTCCGTAATTGTTGCTGTAAACAATGCTGTTTTTGTTGTGCCGGTGCATGAGTCGGGGCAATTGAACTTAAAACACAGGTTAAAGCTTATCGCACCTGTATTGGTGCAGGCCAGTAAATTGCTAATGTTAACCGTTAGCTGTGTACCGCTGTTCGAAATGCTCAGACAGCCAGGCAAACTCGAAGCGCAGCTGGCATCATAGCCAACAAGTGACGCATCGTAGTCAATAACCACAATTGCGCTGGTGGTAGTGGGTGTCCAGTTGAAGGAAACGTTTAATGGAAAGGATGTTCCAAGGTTATGTGCTGTTGGAAAGGAGGGTTCGACAAGCGAAAATCCGTTTACCTGAGCTTGTGTAAAAAAAGCGAACAGGAAAAATATGGATAGTAACAATACTTTTTTCATGGGATTAGTTTTTGATGATTTTGAACGTCCTGAGTATAGATGTTTCGTGGGTGATATAAAGGAAATAAATGGCTGGTGGAAAACCACCCATGGCAATAACTGTTTCGTTTGCAACTATTTGTTGACCAAGTAGTAGTTTTCCATTAGAGTCATGAAGTTGATATTGCAACCCCTTGATGATCTCATGATCAATGGTTAACTTTATAAGCCCGCTTGTCGGATTTGGAAATACGATCATCGAAAGGCTGATGTCATGATATTCGTCGAGACCCACAACATAAAATTCGAAAGGCAACTGCATGCCCTGTATAAGTGAACCTCCTGAACCTTCAATGCCCGAATAGGCAACCTGGCCCACCGAATAGGACAGTGTGCCTCCACTACCACTGATTGTGCCACCTGAGGTGAGTAGTGCCTGTTGTGCCATCAAAACCTGAACACCAAAAGCGGTTAGAAATACGATAAGGAAAATACGTGCTGTGTTCATGTCATTTTTTATTAAAAAGTCCGGACTGCACGCACATAATGTGAGTCTGATTTGTTTGTAAAATATGCACTGCCGGCAACCATAAAATATGCTAAGGATTGATTGGTATAGTAATCATTGGATGTCCAGTAATATAACAATGAAAGGGTTTCTGTAAGTGGATCTCCATCATTTTCAAGAGTCATGTTGATTTTGTAACATGAATTATTCAGTGTTTCGATTTGAGCAATAGCCGGGAGGTACCAATCCGAAAAAATGCCGGTTCCATAATCAGCATTGGTGTAATCATCACAGAGTTTGGCGGCACTGCTTGTCATTCCAGACTGGCCCACAATGGCATTTGTATTGGCCTGTCCATCCCAGGTGTTTCCACTGATTTGTCCATTGGCATTACTCCAAATGTAAGCTGTGGAGAGGTCAATCAAACTGCAAATGAGCCCATGTTCACCGGTTTCGTCAACATAAAAAACAATGCCTCCGCCAAATAGCTCGCCAATATGGCGTATGTTACCGGCTGTTGATCCAATTACATAAGGGTTGGTGCCCGTTCCATCACCTGAGATGGTTATATCAGTACCAGCTGCGAGTATGGTTTCGGAGCCATCAGCATTTTGCAAAACATCAAGTTTTGTTTTATCAGGCCCGCTCATAAAACCACTCTCAGTGCCGGTGGCATCCCCGTGAATGTGGTTCGTTGCTGCAAAATCAGGCAGTTCATTTACCCAGTTTGTTCCATCAAATTTCAATATTTGATTTAGTGCAGGCCCGGTGATTGCAAATGGATTGTTTGTAATATCAACCCAATCAGGCAAATAACTGAAGGGGAGGTAAAGTCCGGCATGATTTCCCCAGCCGAAAGCCATATTCCAGTCAACGATATTTGTTGCTGATATTCCAAAGGCTGGTGCAAGCGTGAAAACAGGATCGCTTTCGACAAGGCCCCCAACCAGGCTTTCAGCCGTTTTTGCATACAAGGCATAAGGCACGCTGAGTAACTGGCTTGTGCCCGTGATCGTATAATTTGTTCCCCCTCCTGGGCTGGTTTCGGTTTTTAGAAAAAATGGCCCATTCGACCAATCTATCGCAGCAAATATGCCGGAAATGGGTGTGCCACCACCAATTTCTATATTAGCCAATCCATTCATGTTGGTCATGGTATTGTGTTTTTCGACATAAACAGCTGAGCCATTTATCGTAAACTGTAAGATGCTGATCTGAATTCCTATGTTGCTGTTTGTGATCAGCACACCATTGTTGTTGCGCACCACAAACTGGTAGCTTATTTTTTCCGGTGCCTGCGCCAGCAGCATGTTTGAAAGAATGACCGTGAAGATCAGTGCAATTATATTTTTCATACCAATTTATTATTTATCAGGTTCTTCATGTTTTTTAGGCGATAAACCCCTTCCAGGCATTTAAGCTAAGCGGTAATAGATTGCCGGATATAATGCAAAAAAAAGGATTCATCAGACAATTTCTCCATTTTTAATTTTGATTATTCTTTTGTCCTTCAGGTTTTTGACAGAAACACGGAGTTTCTCGATTTTCTCGACAGAGATATTCGGATCGTTTTCGAGTTCAGCTATGGCCTCTTCGATTGATCTGTACTCTTTAATAAGACCGTCATCGGCATTTTTCTTAATAATAAGGAGAGGCGACAGATCGGTGGGTTTTTTTCTGAAAAACCCAAATAAAGTAAGTATTGCTTTCAATTGGTCTTTTGATTTTGAACAAAACTATATGCAAAAGAATGCAAGCGCAATAGCAAACAAACAAAAGGGGGATATCAATAAACCAGCGGAGTGAATTTTCAAACAAACGGTAAAGGAGCCCGGGAATGTTTACATGATTATCTTGTAAAGTGGGCGCGGAAGCGATATGATGACTTCGGTTCCTTGAGAATCAGAGCCGCGGCTGCTCAGGTCCTCAAACATGATAGGCTTAGGGAGATTCATTTTGGTGCTCAGTAATTTAAGTCTTTCTTCAATGATGTGGATTCCATTCGAGATATGGTCTTTCTTTTTATGTTTCCCCGCTTCGAGGATGCCAATCCCGTTGTCAGTCACTTTTATAATTAAAGATTTGGAGACCAAACCATTGATTTCAACATCTTCAAAATTGAAAGAAACAAGGAGTAAACCGGTCTGGCCGCTATTGAGAATACCATGCCAAAGTGAATTTTCGACAAATGGCTGAATAATCATATTCGGAATCAAAACAGCACTTGGGCTTATGCTTGTACCAACACCAATTTCATAGCTAAACCCATCCTGAAAGCGCATCTTTTCCAGATCAAGGTAAAGCTTCAGGCGATCGATTTCTTCGGATAAAAGTATAAACCCGCTGCTTGCACTATCGAGGTTTTTCCGCATCAGTTTGGCCATCATGGCGATGTATTCATTGGCCTCTTCATACCGGTGACTATTCACCAGATACTGCACCGAATTGAGGGAGTTGGAAATGAAATGCGGGTTCATCATAGCCGACAAAGCCTGATGCTTGAGCGCATTGATCCTAATAGTAAGTTCCAATTCATTTCTCGTTTTCTTTTTCTGCGCATTCAAACGAAAACGAATATAGAGCATTGAAAAAGTGATTATTAGCCCGATAATCATTAATCTGAACCAGATTGTTTCAGTAACGCCTGGCAGGACACGAAAAGTAACCAGAGTTGGCTTTCCCCAATCGGTATTTTGAGCTTTGGCCATGATCTGAAGTTTATAAGCACCCGGACGAAGATTGATGAAGCTTAAAGATCGCTGATTCGTTGTCATCCACTCATTATTAATGGAATACTTGTAAATAACAGATTCGGGCGAAGAAAAATTTAGTCCTGCGAAGTTTACATACACATCATGTTGTTGTGGTTTGAAAACAAGGTTGTCGTAGTCAGAAAAAACAGAATCACCTGCTCTTATTCCTGTTAGGATTACATTAGGTGCCGAGACCCTCTGTTTGTCGAATGCTTGGATGTCAATCACCGAAAGGCCATTGGTTGTCCCGATGTAGAGCAGATTTTCTTCTCTGTCCATATAAAGAGATAAAACTTCATTGGAAGGAAGGCCAGTGTGAACACTCAGATGTTTGACAGAAATGCTGTCAAACACATAAAGTCCTTTCATATTCCCGATCCAGAGTCTGCCCTGATTGTCTGATATCGTTGAGGTTGAAGCCGATAAATCATATCCAAAAATGGTTGTGAAGGTGCTGATGGAATCGTTTGTAAGATCATAGGAAGCTACTCCCTTTTCTCCGGCAAACCACACTTTCTTATGTTGATCTTCAGTTATGGCGTTTATCCGGGAATTCAATACGGGGTTTTCAGGGAAAAATGTTTTTTTCCAAATAGTATCCTGAATAGTTTCAGGAGAAAGGGCTTTACACAAACCCTGGCTGGAACCAATCCAGATATTTTTATCAGTGTCTTGTATGATTTCATTTATACGGTTGGCACTCGGATTGTCGCCAAAAACAAAAAACTTGTATAAATCATGCGGCAATGGATAGAATTTCTGCCTCACAATCACACTATTTCCAGGAGTTCCAAAAAGATAAAGACCGTTAGTGGTTTTATTAAATGCATTTCGGGTGCTCAATTGAAGTTTTAGTCCGTTGAAAATCATGGTATTTGTTTCAAAGTGGCCATATACACCGCATATATACAACTCATTGTCAATTTTTTTGATATGATGGATGTATTCAATTAAGCCTATTCCTGTTTTGCTTGGGACACGCAAAACTGTTCCATTTTCCAGAATGTTGATCCCATTAACTGTTCCGATGAGTATCTTTTCCGGCTTTGCTTTTGCAATGGAATTCACGATATTGCTACTCATGCCATCCGCTTCAGAAAAGTTCTTCAAATAAAGATTCTTCAGGCAATATGCCCCTTTTCCATATGTACTCAGCCAGATGTTCCCCTCCTTGTCTTCAATAATATAGTTAACGAGTGTTTGCTGCAAGCCAATCCTGGTTCCGATATCCACAATGTTGTCCGAGCCATCAGGTATGAAAAAGATCCCTTTGTTCATTATCGTGAACCAGAGATTCCTGTTTCTGTCGAGAAGTAAACTAAACACCTCATTTTCACCCGTTACTCCTATATTTATCTCCCTGATAACCCGATTTTCTTTTATTTGACAAATCTTGCCTTTTAAACCGATAAAATAGCTGCCATCATCAATGTTGGCAAGGCTAAAAACCTCGGTGTCGGGTAAGTTCGTAACATCAAGCTTTTTTACCGTATCGTTTTGAATTGTCGAAAGACCTTTTGTAGTCAGAACAGCGATTTCGCCATTGGAGAGTTTTTCCAGTTTGATCAGATCCAAAACCTTCATGTTGATCTTCTGGCTTGAAACAACGGAAGCTGCATTTTCACGGATCACATTGAGCGACCTTTGTTTGATAAATGCATATATGTTATGATGATTATTGCTTTGCGGAGAGAAAATAAGCGTGTTGATCGGGAATTGCTCGCCCTGTACTTCCTGAAAATAGTTTTGTATTTTCCCATTTTTAAGCACATTGACCCCTTTTTCGAAGTTGCCAAAATACAACTCACCTTTCTCACCTTCAACGATTGATATGATAGAGTTGGAATTTAAACCGTCAACGGTTCTGTATGTTGTAAACTGACTGCCGTCGAACTTGCTTACCCCATTTAAGGTTGCAAACCAGATCAAGCCTTTGCTGTCCTGTATCATGCTGAACACTGTGGATGAAGCCAGACCTTCAGCTGTTGTATAATGCGAATAGGAAGGTGTTTGCGCAAAAATGCAAACAGAGAGAAAATGAAAAACAAGAGCCGATGATAAGCTTTTTGCGGTCATTTTCAGACAGTCTTCATCGAAGTTTTAATTTTTTGGATAAAATCGGGGGCTTTACGTCGCGATATTTCTATCCTGCTTTCATCGGCCATGGTCACGAAGTTTCCGCTCAGGTTCGAATAGTCTTTTACATATCTGAGGTTGATCAGGTGCGATTTGTGGATTCTGAAAAACTTTTCACCTGGTAATGAATCTTCAAAGTCTTTTAAAGTTCGTGACACAACGGTTTTTTTTTGGTCTTTCATTACCACGGTTGTGTAACAGCCATCGCCTTCGAGTCTGACGATTTCGTCCACGGCAAGTACATTGAAACCATGAGATGCCGGAATAACGAGCTTGTCATTGTCGTACTGAATCTCTGTCTTTTGCGATTTGCTATGAATAGCAAGTAGTTTTTTGATTGTCAGCTTCAATTCTTTAATGCTGATGGGTTTGAGCAGGTAATCGGCAGCACCTGCTTTTACGGCGCTGATGCCATATTCCATAAAAGCACTTACGAACACAACCATAAAGTTCCGGTCGTCAAATTCTTCCAGAAAGTCGAAGCCATCAAGCACCGGCATGTTGATATCCAGAAAAATTACATCAGGTTTCAGGCTGTATACCAAAAGTTTTGCCTGCACCGCCGACTCGGCAAGGCCAAGCACCTCAACTTCGGGACAGTAAGTCCCGATGATCTTATTCAGGTTTTCCCGGCCGTGTAGTTCGTCATCAACAATGATGGCTGTAAGCTTAGGTGAAGTAATGGGTGGCATCATGTTTGGCGGTTAATTGAATCAATACGTGTTGTAATTTCCTGAAATTAATGCATATACAAGGATCATCAATCGTCAAAAGTAATGTAATTAAGTAAAGAAGTAAATAAATAGAGAAATAATATTTTAAGCACACAATTCTTCCGAGGGTCAGATTAATTGCTTACCTTTGTGCTCATGGCAGTTGTATCCTGCTGGTTTTGATTATTTTCCGTTTAAAACCTCAATAAGGAAATGATGGTCCGCAGGTGAATACTTACTTGTAAAACTGGATTTCGAGGAGCATGTATGTTTAGGATTTTTTCAAATGTTGTTTTTATCATGCTGTTTGCCAATTGCATGCAGCCTCAAACGGATATTCCGTTTGCTGAGTTGGAAGCGCCGGAAGGGATTGCTGTGAACGATCGGAGAAACGAACTCATCGAATTTGCCAAAAAATATCTTGGAACGACCTATCAGTATGCCGGCATGGATCCCGGCAAAGGATTTGATTGTTCAGGCTTTGTTTATTTTGTGTTTCAGAAGTTCAGCATTGATGTGCCCCGCAGTTCGGGCGAATACAAATCATTCGGAATTTCATTGAAACCTGAGGAATTCAGGCTTGGTGATGTGTTGGTCTTTTATGGTTATCAGGACAATACACAAATTGGTCATGTAGGCATTATTTGTGAAGCGAACGGCATGAATTCGAAATTTATTCACGCATCTTCCGGCGAACCGTATGGGGTAACCATCAGTGATCTGAATAGTGAAATGTATACCCGTCGTTTTTATACATGTATCGATGTCATGCATTAGTATTTTCATACAACAGACCGCAAACGAACCAACACCAGAAAAGTAATCCGAATAATAGGATGGGCATTGTTCACCTGACCAAAGCCTGAGGTGTGCTCTCAAAATGCGGGCTTTGCCAAAAGATTATGTTATCAATGTAATGACAACATCCCTTTATGCTATTCCTTATAAAACAACAGCACGGCCAATCTGTCGTCTCTTTCATAAACATCTTCGTAAAAGTTTATGTTTCCCAGATCATCAACCCAGGCTGTAAAATAGCCGATATGTACCGGGATTTTTTCCTTTAACTTGTAAATGCTTTCTTTTCCGGCATGCATGGCTTTGTCGATTTTTTCCTCGTTCCAGTCTTCGTCGTTTTCCAAAAGTGTTATCGCCAGATCTCTTGCTCTGGAAACGCGCACACAACCGTGGCTGAATGCCCGGTTTTCTTTGCTGAACAGGTTTTTGGAAGGCGTATCATGTAAATAGATCTCATTCGAGTTTGGAAACATAAACTTCACCAAACCCAATGAATTGTTTTTTCCGGGCAATTGTCTGACCTGCCCGTTGTTCCACTCCATATTGTGCGTTTTCAGGTAGTTTTTATTCTTTTCCAGGCCTGGTTTCACTTCTTCCTCGATAATATTCTTTGGTAAGTTCCAATACGGACTGAATACCAAGTAGCTCATCTTTCCTGCAAAAATCACGGTTTGGGTCATCATTTTGCCCACCACCACATGCGATTCAAAGTCTGTTTTCCCTTTTCGGATCAGTCGCAGATCGTAAGAGGGAATGTTAACAAAGAGGTAAGCAGGCGCAAGGAATGTCTCAGGTGATAACCAACGGCAACGTTCCATATTGACCACGATCGATTTTATGCGTTCACCAACCGGAACATTCAAATGTTTAATATGATCGGGTGTAATCAGTGGGTCAGGTTTGAAGCCATTACGCAACTGGTATTTTTGTACTGCAGCAACCAGATCAGCGTCATATTTGTTGCTCAGATTGTTTTGCTGTATATCGCCTGTAATAAACAAATGTTCCCTGATTTGCATGATGGCTTCTGCCGTATCATCAGGCTGATAGTACTTAAAGTCCGGATTCATTTTCACAGCTTTCCACCCTCCGTTTTCTTCAAGCTGCCTGTAATGTTTCAATGCTTCGCGCAACTTGAAGTACTGGCTGAATATTGTTAAACTGTCCTCGCCCGGTAATTTTTCGTCCGAAATGATTGTATCCAGCATAGCGGTATAGGAAACTTTTTTACGGGGGAGCAACCATCCAATAGCAGTTGTGGCTTCGTGGTCAATGCCTTTATACACTTTATCAACATAAAACAGATATAAACTGGTTAACATCAATTCAGCATCAGTACTACTCAATGCGCTTTTCTTTCCTTCGGAAAATACATCATCAATTTTAGCCTGATATGGGAAAGTTGCTGAAATGCCTTCCTCTTCAATATCTTTCACTTTGTTATAGAGTGAATAAGCATATTCTACGATTCCTTTTTCGTCGAGCCAGATAAAGTTGTATTCATAGTTATGGTATAAAGCCATTAAGTTTTCCTGGTATTTCTCCAAAGCCGGATAGGTCTTAAAAAACGGGACAACAACTGTGCTGTCCAACGCAATGCTGCTGTCATGAAGCCTTTTAGTATCCTTTGGCTTGCACGATTCGATAAAAACAGACAACATTGTCAACAGTGTGACAATAAGGATAGAATACTTTCTCATATATTATATTGATTATAAGCGGCTTCCGTAAAAGAAATGCATAAAAATTAAAACACAACCAGTGTTTTTACCAGATAATCATCTGACGAACTCAATTGCACCAGATATCGATGGATTACAGTGTAATAGGTAACTGTTACTTACCAGGTTCTCCTTCGCGAGAAAAGAAGTCCGAGTACAAAACCTATACCCAGGGCAATTAGGATTTGACCCCATTGCAATGTGCCCAGGCCCGCTGATCCTCCATGTGTTGCCCCTTTGAGCCAGTTAACTCCACCCAGCAAAAAAAATGCGATTACGATTACCACTAAGGCGATCAGATAAATATTCGTATTGTTTGATGATCTGAAAATTCTTCTATTCATAGCTTTAAGGAGTTAGAGGATGCCTGCTTTTTACATCACAAGGCTTATGATTTGAAAATAATGTTAACTAATGTTATGGTTTATAATGTTTTAAAGCTTCGGGCATAAACTGCTTCAGTTTTCTCATCCTTGTTGCATCCGAGGGGTGTGTGCTCAGAAATTCGGGTGTGCCAGAGCCTCCTGCGGCCGACATTCTTTGCCAGAAGGGTATAGCTTCTTGCGGATTGTAACCAGCTATCGCAGCAAAGATCAATCCATACTGGTCAGCTTCTGTTTCCTGTTGTCTCGACCAGGGAAGCATGGCTCCCACCTGGCTTCCAATACCATATGACATAAGGAAAAGGTTTTTTGTTTCCTCTGGCTTCTTCGACAAGGCTACTTCCAATGCCATGCCACCCATCTGCTGAAGCATAGCCTGGCTCATTCTTTCGTTACCATGTTTGGCTATCGAATGGGCAATTTCGTGTCCCATGACAATTGCCAGGGCTGTTTCGTTTTTGGTGATGGGTAACAAGCCTGTGTACACCACTACTTTCCCTCCGGGCATACACCAAGCATTAACCTCTTTGCTTTCAACCGTTTTGAATTCCCAGGCATAACCCTCCAACACCGATTGCTTCCCCTGATCAGAGTAGTATTTGGTTATTGCGTTGGCAATTCGTGTTCCAACCCGACTTACCATTGCTGCATCCGAGTTGCTTGTGCTGAGCACCTTGTTTTCGGAAAGAAAAGAGTTGTATTGTGTAAACGCCATCTGCTGAAGTTCTTTTTCGTTCACCAGGCTTAGCTGTTTCCGGCCTGTGACCAGGTTCAACGAACATCCTGACAGGAAGAATGCGATTAATAGAATTGGAATGATTTTTTTCATGGGACAATAGTTTGTTGTTGAATAAACGACCCGTTATTTATTTCTGAATATTTTGTGCGCGACTCATGGAAAGCAGTCTTTAGTTCATTTCAGCCATTGTTTAGTTCAAACAAAGCCACCTGCAAAGGTTGGTCAATTCATACCGGAATATGTTACACATTTCCGGAAAAGCCTTACATGTATATCACTTTTCACTCGAGCTTTTCGGATATTTCAGACTCATTAATGATTTCCATTGTGCTTGACATTCCGGGTTTAATATCATCTTCTGTCTGTTTTACAGCGATCTCAGAGGTAGGAACCTCACCAAAGTAAACATCGGAATATACCTTTGTAAACTCGGCGCCAAAAAACACTATCATTGATGAATAGGATGTCCACAAAAGAATGAGGATTATTGAACCGGCAGCGCCATAACCCAATCCCGGATCGGCTTTACCAAAATAGAATCCCAAAGCTGTTTTGCCAAGAACGAATAAAACGGAAGTGAGAAATGCGCCTATCCACACGGATTGCCATTTTATTTTTGCATCTGGGAGAATTTTAAACATCATGGCGAATAAGATGGTAACAATTCCCAACGAGAGTATTGAGTTGAAGATCTGAAATAGAGACAAGAGGGATTCAGACCAGAATTGTTGTATCCAGGCACCCAAAGCCGAAAGCAGAGATGACAGAACCAGTGAAATGAGCAGCAGAAATGCGATGGAAACAATCAGTCCAAATGAAAATATTCGTGTTTTAACAAAAAGCCATATTCCCGATTTATGTGAATCGGTTTTTACTTCCCAGATATTATTCAATGACATTTGAAGTTGGGCAAAAACAGCGGTAGCACCAAAAATGATGGTTGCGATACCAATGATAGCTGCCCAGAGAGAGTCTTTGCTTTTCATCGACATCATCACCATTGCCTGAACCTGGGCTGCGGTGTCGGTTCCCATGGCTTTGGCAATCTGATGCTGCAGATGACCACTCACAGCGGCTTCTCCAAAGAAATAGCCAGCCAAAACGATTACCAGAACCAGTAACCCGGGCAAGGAAAAAATGGCGTAGTAGGCTATAATAGCTCCCTCACGAAATGGTTCCCGGGCATACCACTTTTTAAAGGCAGTTTTTAAAAGCAAACCTATTTTGTGGAATTGTTGATTCTTCATGTCCTAAGCGATCTGTTTGAATAATTGCATGGCATTGTATACATTTAATGGTTTAGCCTTCATGCAGGGAATGATTGGGGTAGTGAATCGTGGAATGGTTCAGGGTTTCTGATCAGGGACTATATTATTTAACATTGTTCTTAGTGCGCGCTGATCAATAGGTTTTGTAATGTAATTGTCGCATCCTGTCGCAATTGCTTTTTCTTTGTCGCCAACCATTGCAAAAGCCGATTGCCCGATTATAACCACCTTTTTATTGAATTCACGAATTTTTCGGGTAGCTTCATACCCATTCATTTCAGGCATTTTAATGTCCATCAAAATCACATCAATATCAGGGTTGTTGCGGCAAAGATCGATCGCTTCAAGTCCGTTTCCGGCAATCAGAATCTCTTTTACAAATGCTTTTATGCAAAATGTAATTGCAATGGCCGACACCTCATCGTCTTCAACCAAGAGGACTTTGAGTTTCCCGATCTGATTATTATTGTTCGGCATATGGGTGTCTTTATGAGGGATAGATTTTTTTATCTTAACTCTTTCTTTCGGGATTGTAAAGTAAAAGGTTGAACCTGCTGCGTAGCCGTTTGTTGTTATTGATTGCAGTCCTGCATTTTTTTTAAACCAGATCTTTCCACCAAGCTTTTCCACAAATGCTTTCGAAATCGGAAGTCCAAGGCCTGATCCTTCATAGTTACGGGTAAGTAATTCGCTGCCCTGCCTGAATCGCTCAAAAATGATGTCTTTTTGTGATTGCTCAATACCAATACCTGTATCGCTTACATAAAACTCAAGAAATTCGCCTATTTTTTCAAATCCAAATTCAACCGAACCATCTTGTGTAAATTTCAGTGCATTTTTAACAAGATTAGTCAGAATGGCATGCAACTTATCCTTGTCGGACCTTATCATTGATTCCTTTTCCGAATGTGATTTAATGAACGAAAACTGTAGTTTTTTTCTTTCCGCTTCGGGCTTGAAGAAATTGAAAATTTCATCAAGCAATTCGTTGACGTGAATGTCAGAAAGATAGATATCAAGTTCTCCTGATTCTATTTTTGAAATGGATATAATGTCATTAATTGTGGAAAGCATGCGTTCGCCGCTTCTTTCAATAATGCCCAGAAACTCCTGCTGCCTCTCAATATTCAGGTGTGGCTCTTTCAGCAATTCGGTAAAGCCAAGAATGCCGTTCATTGGAGTTCTGATTTCGTGGCTCATATTGGCCAGAAAAGCCGATTTGAGCCGGTCGCTTTCTTCTGCCTTATCCTTGGCTTTAATAAGCTCCAGTTCTGCAAATTTTCTCTGGGTTAGGTCGCGTCCAATACCCAGAACCCCTATAAGTTTATGATGCTTGTCGAACATGGGAGCTTTAATGGTTTCGAGAAAAGCCCTGTGACCATCATCCGCAAAGGTAATCCACTCCTCATTGCTGCTCGGTACGCCGACATCTATGGCTCTGTTATCGTTCTCACGAAAAAAGTCAGCAAGCTCCTTATCAACAAAATCATAATCAGTTTTTCCTACAATCTCAGCTTCACTGGCGCCAAAAAAGCGACAGAACATTGCATTGCACGACAAATAGTTGCCCTGTAAATCTTTCGACCAGATCAAATCAGGTATGGTTTGAACAAGTGTACGTAAACTTGTTTCAGATCTGGCTAATTCAACTTCGGCCCTTTCGCGTTCGGTGATGTCCCTGATGTTGCATTGAATCACCTTTTTTTTGTTCATTAAATACACATTGCTGACAAACTCCACATTAATTTCCCGTCCATCGGATGATCTTAACGGAAGGTGGTCATAACGAACATATTCCGTTTGTTGCAACTCGAAGAACTTCGTTTCATTTTCTACAATGTCTTTAAACAATCCTATCTCCCATAAATGCTTGCCGAGAAAGAATTCTTTTGGATAACTAAGCAGCTCAATCAAAAAGGGATTGACATCGATGATTTTACCATTTTCACCATTCAGGATGAGTATCCCGTCTTTGGCCGATTCAAAAAGCCTTCGGTATCGGAATTCAGAAGCAATAAGAGCTTCCTGAAGTTCTTTGTGCATGGTTTCTTCTGTAAAAACCAATGACTCATCTTTGTTGTCCGGTTTTTTTTTCATCGTGTGCAATACTTTTCGTTCTTTGAAGGATTCTTCCTTCTCAATAAAAAATTAAGAATGATTCGTTTCCCAGTTTTTGGTTCATATTTTTTACCAAAAACTGGGAAACGAATCAATTATCAGGTTATCAGATCAATGAACTAGTTCGATCCAATATTGCCGTGGCAAATGATGTTGGCTAAACTCACCGAGTTTTGATAAATATTTATATATCCATCATACACAAGCCAATTCTCATAAGTAATATTTATTCCGCTATCCAGTTTACGAATGTTGGTAAAGCTCTTGCCGGTTGTTCCATCCACATTGTTCAACAGCTTAACAACAGGTCCGCCACCAACAGTTGAAATTGAACTGAGATTGATAGAGGCTGGATACGACTGTCCTTCAATGGTGCCTGTGAGAGAAATGGTTACCAGGGTATTCCCATTGACTCTTTTCTCAAACAGTGCGCTACCCGTCACCCCAAATGTACCAATGGTTTCCAATACATAAGTTTTGTTGGTTGTTGTGATGACATTTCCGCCTATATCACCCTGTGCCAGTATAACATTAGGCTCGGTACTGCTTTTCATTACCTTAATGAATCCGTCATAAGCAATCATTTGGTCGTAGGTGATTGTCGATACTTTGGTTGAACTGGTTCCGCTTGCATCAACCGGGTTAAGTGTTGCCACCACGTTTCCACCTTCAACAGCCGAATTCATACACAGTTCAGCCGGATGGCTTCCCGATGGTGCACCAAACAACTGAATGTCGATGGTGACACCTGTGCTGGAACTTTCTGTGATTGTGGCTGTGCCGGTTACGCCGAGCACGTCTTTAACATTCAGGGCGTATTCAGTCTTTCGGGCCGGTTCGTCTTTTTTACATCCGGCGAAAGGAAGCAGTGTCGCTACAGCAAAAGTCATAGCGAGTAAGACAAGTATTTTTCTTGTTTTTAGCATTTTGTTTAGTATTTGTTTCCCGCTACTGGCGGTTCAGTTATAGAATGATTTCTACTCTGCAAAGGTCATCACTGTGGATGAGCAGGGGGTTACATATTTGTAGAAAAGAGTTGTAAGATTCACATATCGGGAATTTTCATCAAATATCATAAATCGTAAATCTTCGATTATCAATTAATTAGGAATCTCTTATATTTTTGATTTTTGATCGACCATTTTTGATTTTTGAAATGGCTGATTCACCACCTAACAACTCTACGCTACGAGAAAGAGTTCACGCAACGAACGCAACGAAAAGTAGCACGCTGCGCCCGCTGCGAGAAAGAGTTTCACGCTACGAACGCAAAGAATAGTATCACGCCGCGCTCGTCGCGAGAAATAAAACGCTGCGCCCGCTGCGAGAAATAAAACGCCGCGCTCGCTGCGAGAATGATTCAGCCACTCTTTGAATCTTAACTAGCTAACCCGCTAACAAGCTAACTATTCTCGAATCCAAATTAATTCAAAAATTGGCTTAATTTTGAATTAGGAATTAAACGTGTTCAAAACATAACA
>DITE01000068.1:8195-12258 GCA_002422725.1 Bacteroidales bacterium UBA6192 | reverse complement strand
GGAGTAGGATTTCATTCCATGTACTGTGCCAGACCCACAGGCGAACACCATTATTTTACTGCTCCATTGGCAGATATAAATAAAGTATTCAGTAAGATATACAAGACTTTAGCGTCAATTAATCGTCCATCAAGGTATATTACGATGACTTCATCATCGGGGAAAATTTCGTTATTAGGCACTGCTGAAATTAATGGGGAGAAAGTTTTTGCGCTAAAATTCAATGAAGGCCGTAATATGGACTGGATGGACAGGGTTTATTTTGCAAAATATGATGAAAAGGAAAACACTATCGAAAAACTTAAACCTTTTGGCAGCGACAAGCATTTTTATGAAGATGAACTACTCGAAATAGAAAACAAACTTGAAGATGCGTTGAAAAGAGAAATGAATAAAAAGGAAAAGTAATGATAAATAAAGTTGTTCATTCGACCAAAGAAGCGGTTGCCGGAATATTTGACGGCGCAACCATTCTTATCAGCGGTTTTGGGGAAGCAGGAAGCCCAATTGAGCTTATTCATGCCTTGATTGATAAGGGGTCAAAGGATCTTACTGTTATTAGCAATAATGCAGGCAGTGGCAATGTGGGTTTGGCTGCACTGATTGAAAACAGGCAGGTGAAAAAAATTATATGCTCGTTTCCCAGAACGGCCATTTCTTTTGTGTTTCCTGAAATGTACCGCAGTGGAGAAATAGAATTGGAATTGGTGCCACAAGGTACGCTCGCCGAAAGAATAAGAGCCGCAGGAGCCGGTATCCCTGCATTTTACACACCAGCATCAGTCAACACACCCCTTGCCGATGAAAAGGAAACAAGAATTTTTAAGGGTAAGACTTATGTGATGGAGCATGCACTAAATGCGGACTTCTCTTTAGTCAAATGCCATGCAGCCGACAAATATGGGAATCTTATCTACAATAAAACTGCCAGAAATTTTGGGCCAATCATGTGCATGGCTGCCAAAACAACAATAGTTCAGGCAAGGAAAATTGTAGAAGTTGGACAGATTGACCCTGAGTGTGTTATTACACCCGGAATATTCGTAAAAAGGATTGTTGAAGTTTCAAACCCTGCCGACGAATCTGTTCTGGTTGCAGAGAAAAGGAGGTACCCATGGAATTGAAAGAGAATACTGGATGGACGATAAATGAAATGGCTCAAAAAGTGGCCATGGATATACACGATGGCGCTTATGTCAATTTAGGGATCGGTATACCTGAACTTGTTGCCGGTTATATACCCGAAGGTCGCGAAGTTATTTATCATACTGAAAACGGCTTGCTGGGTATGGGCAAAGTGGCTGAAAAAGGAGAGGAAGATTTTGAACTTGTCAATGCAGGTAAAAAGTATATAACCGCAATTCCCGGAGCAGCTTATTTTCATCACGCCGATAGTTTTGCCATGATTCGCGGAGGGCATATCGATATTTGTGTTCTTGGGGCTTATCAGGTATCAGCAGATGGTGACCTTGCCAACTGGTCAACAGGCGACCCAAACGATGTGCCTGCAGTCGGTGGCGCCATGGATTTGGTTGCGGGTGTTAAAACTGTGTTTGTCATAACCCAGCATAACACGAAAAACGGTGAATCTAAAATTGTAAATAAATGTACTTATCCCCTCACCGGGAAAAATGTTGTTAGCAGAATCTACACGAATCTTGCAGTAATTGACGTTACCGACAAGGGGCTTTATGTAAAGGAACTTGCACCGGGTATCACTTTCGATTATCTGCAACAGAACACTGATGCCCGATTGTATCAATACCAGACAAATTAATTCATGTTTTTTTATTTATTGCAAAAATGAACACATCAGTTATACACAATCAGGATACAAACAGTAAGAACTTGTATGACCGGGCATGTGCGGTTCTTCCAGGTGGCATCAGTCGCAATACGGTTTTCCGTTTGCCTCATCCGGATTATTTACAAAGCGCATCGGGTTGTTACCTGACAGACGTTGACGGGAACGAGTATATTGATTTTGCCAACAATATGGCTGCCCTGATTCATGGTCACACTCATCCTGCAATAGAAGTTGCAGTGATTGAACAGCTTAAAAAAGGCACAGCATGTACTTTTGCGACTGAGGCAGAACTAAAATTGGCGGAGTTGTTGTGCCAGAGAGTGAATGGTTTTGAGAAAATCCGATTTGTAAATTCCGGCACAGAGGCAGTAATGGCTATGATTAAAGCAGCAAGAGCTTTTACCGGACGCCCAAAGATAGCCAAAGCAGAAGGTGCATATCATGGCACCTATGATTTCGCTGAAGTTAGTCAGACATCAAATCCTTCGAATTGGGGTGATATTGAAAGCCCCAGAAGCAATCCCCAGGTTTATGGCACACCATCCGGGGTTATGGATGATGTCATCATATTTCCTTTTAACGACATAGAGAAAACTATTGCTGTTTTAGATAAAAGTGCCGGTCAAATTGCCTGTGTTGTCATCGATCCCATACCACATCGTGTCGGATTGGTTGAAGCTACACCTGAATTTATTGAAGCCGTATTTCAATGGACAAGAAAAAACAACGCATTAATGGTATTTGATGAAGTTGTAACTTTTCGGGTTAATTATGGCGGAGCTCAGCAAAACTATTCTTGTAAGCCCGATTTGACGGCTTTGGGCAAAATAATCGGTGGTGGGTTTCCGGTTGGTGCTGTAACAGGAAGAGCTGACATTATGAAAATAATGGATCCGCGGGAACCAAAAATGCTCTTCCCTTTATCAGGAACTTTTTCAGCAAACCCGATAACGATGACTGCCGGAAGAGTTGCTATGGAACTGTTTGACAATGATGCTGTTGCAAAGCTGAATCATATTACGCAAATAGCAATAGCGCAAATAAAAGAAGCAGTAAAAATTGCAGATGTTCCCGTTTCAATTACCGGTGCCGGCTCCATGTTCCGTATTCATTTGCGGCAATCTCCTCCTGTAACATACCGGGAAGCCTATCAGAGCAAAGAAATTACTGCCTTAGTCAATCGTCTTCTTGATTATTTATTAGTCAATGAAAAGATTATGATGATCAATACCTGTTCTTGTATGTTCTCAACGGTAATGACTCAGAAGGAAGTGGACCGGCTTACTGAAGGGCTGTTGAATGGATTTAGAATGATCAAGTCTGATCTTGAAGGTTTACTAAAATAAATTTACCATGAACGAAGCTTATATTTGTGATGCAATCCGAACACCTGTCGGGAAATATGGTGGTGCAATTTCAACAGTAAGAACTGACGATTTAGCAGCGATTCCTCTTAGGGTGTTAATGCAAAGGAATCCCGGTATCGATTGGCTTAAAATTGACGATGTTATATTGGGTTGTGCCAACCAGGCCGGTGAAGATAACCGAAATGTTGCCCGCATGGCTGTGTTGCTGGCAGACTATGCTGAAACTATCCCCGGTGTAACGGTAAATCGGTTGTGTGGCTCAGGGATGGATGCCATTGGAATTGCAGCAAGAGCCATCAGGTCGGGTGAGGCTGACTTGATTTTAGCAGGTGGTGTTGAAAGCATGTCAAGAGCCCCTTTTGTTATGGGAAAGGCTACTGAAGCTTTTTCAAGGTCGGCAGAAATATTTGATACAACTATCGGTTGGCGATTTATCAATAAGGAGTTTAAGAAAAGATTCGGTACAGACTCGATGATTGAAACAGCTGAGAACATTGCATCCGAATACAAAATAAAGCGGGAAGAGCAGGATAGATTTGCCCATTTTAGTCAGGAGAAAGCAGCCAGCGCGCAAAAGAACGGTCATTTTACAGATGAGATTACCTCTGTTGAAATTCACTTGTCAAAAGGCGGGAATATCATCGTAGACAAAGATGAACATCCAAAATTAACTTCCCTGGAAAAATTATCTACTTTAAAGCCTGTTGTGAATGAAAATGGTACTGTTACTGCCGGGAATTCTTCGGGTATCAACGATGGAGCAGCAGCCTTAATTATTGCTTCAGAAAATGCCGTGAAGAAATTCAATTTAAAACCCAGGGCAAAAATTCTTGGAATTCAAACAGCAGGAGTTCCTCCCCGCATTATGGGCATGGGGCCTGTGCCGGCT
>DITE01000068.1:0-8130 GCA_002422725.1 Bacteroidales bacterium UBA6192 | reverse complement strand
GTTTCAGCATATTATCAGTTACAAAGATCCACTTCAAAAAAAGCACTTTGTACAATGTGCATCGGTGTAGGACAAGGAATATCAATTGTTTTGGAAAAAGTTTAATAAATGCTGTGTTGATGGTTTATTTGCAAGAAATCAAATAAGGATTCAAAGCCATTTTGTTTCACTTCCTCAGTATAATTGGGGTCGAAAAATTGAAAGATAATATTGAATGCAATTCCAAAAGACAGATCAACTGCCTTCAGACAGGCTATTGGTTAATGGTATTTATACATTCGAATTGAATATATCAGGAAGGAATGAAATGTATAAAGGCGCTTTGTCACCAATTTATAAGGTTTACGAAAACCAGCACATTATTCGCCTGAGTATTAAAATGGTTGTTTTGGAAGTTGATTTTGGTAGAATTATTCGGTTCTATAGTATTGATTTTGTCATATTATGCATATATTTGTCTGAGGTAATTGGGACTTATTTGAATAGAAAACAATCGTGTCAGTAATTATAATCAATTTCACGGGAGCCTGAAAATGATAATCCAGCCAAAAGAAACCATTCTTGAAGTGCATTCGGTGAGCAAAAGCTTTTCGAACATTCAGGCTGTAAAGAACATTAGTTTTTCTCTGGAACAGGGGGATATTTTTGCTTTTCTGGGTCCCAACGGAGCTGGTAAAACAACCACTCTGCGCATATTGCTCGATATTATTAAGGCAGATAACGGGCAAATATATTGGAAACTGAAGAACAATTTACAAACACTCCCCGAAGCCGGACAAATAGGCTATCTGCCCGAAGAACGCGGACTTTATCCAGATATCCCCATCCTGCGTTCGTTGGTCTATCTGGCCTCGATCAGAGGGATGAACCCTATAGAAGCAAAGACAGCTGCCATGGAATGGCTTGAAAAACTTGAACTTGCTGATCGGGCAAAAGACAAATTGCAGTCGCTGTCGAAAGGTAACCAGCAGAAAATCCAGTTTATCGCCTCCATTCTCCATAAGCCGCTGTTTGCAATCCTCGACGAGCCTTTCGCAGGTCTGGACCCAGTTAACCAGGAAAAATTTATTGACTACATCAAGGAAATCAACAAACAAGGAACGACTATTTTGCTTAGCGCACACCAAATGTCTCTGGTAGAAAAAATTGCCAATAAGGTTTTTCTGATCAATACCGGAAAGGAAATATATTATGGTTCATTATCAGGTATATATGAGAATTTGGGAAACCAGCACATCATTCACCTAAGTTTTAAGGCGGCTGTTTCGGAAGTTGACTTTCAGCATATTTCCGAAATAGAAAACATCAGCCGGATCGATGATTTTCAACTTCAGCTCACATTCAAACATGGCATAAATCTCAATAAAGCTTTAGGTGATATTGCCACAATAGGTGATATTGCCAATATTACCAGCCACCAACCTGATCTTCACGACATTTTTCTCCAACTCGTTAAAAAACACCTGCCATGAACTATTTCCATCAGGTTATCATTGTTACATTTTGGGAATACAAGCGGTTTTTTAAGCCCAAAAACGAAGTTCTTGGGGTTGTAGTGATGCTGCTGGCTTCCATGATTTTTTATTTTGGAACCAGATATGCCATGTCGGACCAGGATGAAAAGCCTGCACTGTATGTGTTTCAGAATCTTGACAGCCAGTTGATTGATAAACTGATGCCTGGGTTCAATGTGGAGCTTATTTCTCCGGAGGATGAATCCTCGGTTTTGGATGAAATAGTGTTGAAAAGGAAAGGACAACTGCTTCTCGTGAATGATCAGGGGTTCGTCCTGCATGCCTATAAGAAAAACAAAGATGTGATTAGGGGACTCAGAACAGTACTGGATAATTACGACAGGAGCATGGCGATGGATTCTCTTGGCCTGAGCAAAGCTAATCTGGATTACCTGTTAAAACCTTCCTCGATCGTTGAATCCTATGTTTATAGCGGCAATTCCAGAAACAGGGTTCTGCTCGCCATTTTCTTCGCTTCCCTGATGCTTTTGGCAGTTTTTCTGAGTTTTGCCTACCAGTTCACAGCTATTACAGGCGAAAAGCAATTAAGGATTACCGAGCAGATTGTATCCGCCATTAAGCCTCAGGTATGGATGGATGGCAAAATATTTGGTATTACCCTCACCGGACTATCTTCGATGGCGATTTATTCGTTGATAGGCATCGTTGGCGGCACATTGTATTTTCAGTTCACAGACATGCCGGTCTCCGGTATACTGGATTATTTATACCTGCCATCTATATTGCTTTATCTGCCTTTTGCCCTTACCGGCATTTTGATCTGGAATGCTATCCTTGCAGCTGTAGCTTCTGCCATTACCGATCCGAACAATTCAGGCAAGAGCTCACTCATGATGATGCCTGTTCTATTCGTACTTGCTTCATTTCTGGTTATCAGAAATCCCGATAGTTCAATGGCCATTTTTCTCTCATGGTTTCCCTTAACCTCAGCTACTTCGATGCCAATGCGCTGGGCCATCACTGAGGTTGGGGTATGGCAACTGATTGGTTCGTTTGTGTTGTTGGCAACTACTTTTTATTTGCTGCGAAAACTTGCTGCAAAAATTTTCAGGGTTTCCATCCTGATCAGTGGAAAGGAACCGACATGGGCCGAAATCATCAGACTCTCAAAGGAAACTTAGTAACAGATGACAAGGCAACACGAACAAAACCTTCTAAATAAAATTGTTGAGAGAAGTTTGGATTACCGCAATGCAATCCTGCATCAGGATTTTTACTGGATAAATGCCCGAATCTTTTAGGATTCAGCCACAATAGTTACGGTGTTCTTTTCGAATTCAACCACATCACCATCACGGAGTTTCTTGCGTTTCTGAGTCTCCGGCTGACTGTTCACCCTAACATGGCCTTCGGCGATCATCAGGTTGGCTTCTCCGCCGGTTTCGGCCCAGCCCAGCATTTTAAGCAACTGATTCAGCTGTATGTATTCGTGCCCTTCGAGAGTAAAAGTATTCATGGTGGATGGATTTGACTGCAAAATTATTGAATTTCAGGATGCCGGGCAATGATAATCTCAATGGGATTGCCTTACAGTTCAGCTTGTCTGCATTTCCAGCGCTGAAATCCTATCTTTGCACCGAAAAATGTTTTCATCATGACGCATCTTAACTTTCCGATTCAATACGCATTACAATCCCTGTCAACAGGCAAAATCTTTGCCGACACCGGCTGGCTGCTCGACGCACCAGGCGAAGAAACTCCTGCTTTGATCAGAGCAATATATGAGAACAAACAACTTAAGCTGGATGACGATTCCACAGGGCTTTACCGTTTTGCCTCGTGGCTGCCTGTCAACAGAAGGCTTAGCGGATCTTCAGCACCTGTTACCTACAAAAGTTTAGGCCTTGCAGCACATCTCGGCTTGAAGAATCTGTTTATCACATTCAGTGGATACTGGCCCGAAATTGGGGCAAATATGACCAGCTGTTCCTTCAAAGAAACAGAAGCTTATTCGGTTTGTGCCAGGCTCGACCCAGAACAGAAACAGGCGCTGGTGGTGGCTTCGGCCGGCAACACTGCACGGGCCTTTGCCAGGGTGTGTTCCGACAACAAAATTCCTCTGTTACTGTGTGTGCCACAGGATTATATTCATGCTCTCTGGTTCGGCTCCCCTTTAGATCCATGCGTGAAACTGGTGGTGACCGAAGCGGGCAGCGATTATTTCGATGTCATCCATTTGTCAGGTTTAATCTGCAAAATGGATGGTTTTGTAGCCGAAGGAGGAGCTAAAAATGTGGCACGACGCGACGGGATGGGAACCACCATGCTTTCGGCAACGACTTTTATTGGCCGTATCCCGGACCTCTATTTTCAGGCTGTTGGCAGCGGAACGGGAGCCATAGCAGCCTGGGAAGCCAACCTCCGTTTGATTGAGGATGGGCGTTTCGGGAACCATAAAATGAAACTGCTGGTGTCGCAAAATGAACCTTTTGTACCCATTTACGACGCCTGGAAGGCGGGTTCGCGACAAATGCTGCCCTACAATGACGATCAGGCGCGAAGGGACATTGAACAAATTGATGCCAAGGTACTCTCCAACCGAAAACCTCCCTATCCTATCATCGGCGGGCTATTTGATGCCCTGAGCGATACAGATGGCGACGTATTGAAGGTAAGCAATGCTGAGGCAAATGAGGCTGCAAGGCTTTTTGAGCAGACCGAAGGTAACGATCTGCATCCGGCAGCTGCTGTAGCCACTGCCTCGCTGATTCAGGCTGTCAGACAACAAACAATCGACAAGGATTCAGTGATTATGCTGAACATCACAGGTGGAGGCGAAGAAAAGTTCAAAGCCGGAAGATCGCTTTATTACCTGAAGCCAATGGCTATTTCAAAGGTAAATCCTGATATAAACGAAGTTGAAGCTATCATCGGAAAGCTAAACTGGCATTAGGGATCCGCAGATAGAACAGGATTGGCTGTGCGAATTGGCTATACCAGTCGTTTGACAACTGCTGAACTAAAGCCGTGTGAGCCAAAAATTTGGGTAGTAACTGTATACGTTTCCTTATCTAAATATTCTTCAATAAAAGGAAGGTGGGGTGCATAGTGAAAGCTGCCTCCCGGTTTGAGCGATTGTAATATTTCCATGTATTTTTTTGCATAGGTCAAAAAATCACCTCCCTCACGCTGGTTGTGGTGGATAAAATGGTTCGAGAAGCCAATGTTGCTGATGATGGTGCCCCATTGCGAGACGCCGTAATCGTATTCAAGCCAGTCGGCTGAAATCAGATAAGGTTGAACACCGGCAAACCTGTCGATGCCGTAAGCCTCAAGGCCGGCGCTGCGCAGATAGGCCACCATTGGGCCTTGTGGTCCGCACCCAATGTCGAGCACGGGCTCTTTGAGTATTCCGGACCGAAGATTGAGGGTTTTCTGTTGCAGTTCGATGCTGTATTCCGAACAGGGAACGGCTTGCAGTTGCTGAGCGTCAAAAGCATAGGTAGTTTCAGCAAATGGATTGGTTTTCTGTAACCAGCTTTTCAGTTTTTTGAAATGGTCACGGGATATGATTTCAGTTGGCTTTTGTTTGCCCATGATGGTGGCAAACAGACAGATATAGATTTTTCGCAGGCTTTGTCGTGCAACGGTATCGAACGACAGATACTGGTTTATCCGGCAAAATTCTCTCAAGGCATTGTCGGTGGCATAATCAATCAGCACATTTTTCTGATCATCAGTCATTTTCCCAATTCTTTCGATGGCCATGACAGTTTCCTCAGCAATATGGAGGGTGTCGCCGGGCTGAAGGTAAAACAGGTTTTTCCCCTGATTGACCCTGAGTTGGTTGTCAATGCTTTTTTTTATGGTTTCCATTTATTTTTTATACGGGGAATATGAACTGAAGGAGATAGATCAGTCAGTGTGAATGTTCCACAAAGGTAATATGATTATCACACCTTTCCGCATAACTGTTTTATGAGGTCAGGTTTCGTGAGGGATATATTGTGGGTAAATTCCATACGTAGTGGGTGTTCCGTCCCGCACGGGTCTTGGGAATGCTTTAACCTTGAACTGCATGGGACACGGATCGCAAATCCGCGCCAGCCTTACTTTATGTCATTTCTTATATATTGTCCACTTTGTTTTTGGTCTTGCTTGATACGCTCCTTCTACTAAGTCAATTAATTTGTCGCGACCGTCACGAAGCATCTGTCTAAAATTAAAGCCTGGTTTTGGTCCGATGTTGTTTGGTAATATTTTGTTCTTTGCAAGTAAATCAGCACATTCATCTGCCGACATAGACGCAATATTATTTTTATGCATATAGTTTTGTAAAAAACTTGAAACTTTTGCTACTTGATTATTGTTAAATTCTGTCATATTTATTAGTTTAGTTTGTAAAAAAATCCCATTTCTGATAATTATTCTTTGACGGCATGCCTTGCAGGTTACACCAGTGCCGTTTTTAAATGTAATTGTTTCATGACCACATTAAGGACAATTTCCTACAAGAGTAGAGTTTCCTATATTCAAGAAGGGAAAGATAATACCTGCAATAATTATAGGAATACCAATAATTGCACCAATGCCAGTAAAACAAATCAAACTCCCAACAACAATAGCGGCGAATTCTGTAAATGTTCCGTTTACACATCCATTTTTTATTTCATTTGGCTGCCTCATATTGTTATAAATTTAATTATTTTCCTAGTAGTCAATTGAAACACTATTTGATTTATAGGTCACACCTTGTGAAGTAGTAATTACAAAAGAGATTGACTTAGCTTTAAATGCATTGGTTCCTAATGGTATGTCAATATATATTCCATCACTTGTAATAGATTTACTGATTTTACCAATTGGTTTAATTCTGTTATTATTAAAATCATATATGGTATAAATGATTGAGTTAGCGTCTAGATAATGAATATTGCCACTTTTATCTGCTAAGTAAACATTACAGGATAGAATACCATCTGAATAAGCTTGAGCAAAAACTGTTAGAAATTTGCTTTGTTTAACTTGTTTCGTTTCTTTTGTTTGGGTTGCTTCATATAATTTTCTTTTTTCTTGTGCTTCTTCCTTTTTAAGTTGGACAATATTCATCGCACTATCATATATTATTTTTACACTATCAAATAAGATTGAATTGGGGTAATCTGTTTGCATTTTATTGAACAAGATCTTACAGGTTTCTGGAAAACCATCTATCATGGCTTTTTTTATTTCAGTATAGATTATTTCTGGACTGCGCTTTTTTTCTTCTTTTTCAATTATGGGTTTGTTGTCCCTATATGGAACGGTTGCTTTATATTTTCCAATCAACAGTATAATTATTGCAATAAAAATTGTGATTCCAATAGACCAAGTTATCTGTTTATTAGTGAATTCTTTTGATTCATTAATAATATCGGTTGTCGTATTAGAACTTGTTTTTTGTTCTTGGATGTGCTTTATAGGATTTTGGTTTTCTATATCGACATTCTTTTTTTTTCGAAGAGTGTTCTTAAAATCATTCTGACAGTTTGGACAAAACACATATCTTGCGTGTATAATTTCTTCAGGGATATGTATGTCCATAAAACAGTGGGGACATTTTAATGGATTATAATCTTTTGAATGAGGATTAATTAAGTCTTGTCCACAACCACCACAGTTCAACATTAATTCATTTTCAAAGTATTTGGGTAACTCTGCATTATTTCCACAATTTGAACATATCACAAATTTTCCACTATAAAAGAATGGGTTCTGAATTGCAGCTGCGCATTTTGAACATTGGATTAATTCATCGTTTTTAATATCTTCTGAAATTGTTAATACCGCATTACAACTCGGGCAGATTATATCATTCTCACCAAGTTTTAACGATTTTGCTTTATTCTTCTTTGGCTCATCCATTTCTTGAATATTTAATTTGGCTTAAAACAAGTTGCTAACCACAAGTCTATTACGCATATCATCACTTATCCATACTGCGTTAAATTATTATGATTCAACAACCTATCCGCTGACAAACGTTCACAAACGTATATAAACGCTCCAATCCGCTTATGGTTTTCCAGCCGTAAAGTTATGAAATCCACCAAATAGACAAGCTTTTAGCAAAATATTTTTGAACAGCTTAAGTGGTTCATTGAGGTTGCTTTGTTTCGGAGCTATGTAGAGGCAGCACGATAGAACATGACACAGATCACAGATGCCAGCAATGGATAGTATTACAAGAATTGGTCATGGGGTAAATCGGTTTCGATTCCGTTACACTAAACCCATGACCAATTTTTACTTCAATAACTAACAAAAACTACACTATTCGATTAGTTGCGTGTTGTCACATTATTGTTTGATGATCTTCTGCTGATACCGGTTTACACCGTCTTCCACCTGTAAGATATACATTCCCGGACTTAAATCCCTGGTAGAAACCATGTTGATTTCTCTGGTAATTTTTCCTGAAGCAATGGCTTTTCCAAGCACATTGTACAGGGTAAATCTGGCATTGTTGCTGACTGGTTTGTATTCAACGTTCAGGTAAGTGTCGACAGGATTGGGATAGCAACGAATTTTGTTACCTGAAGGCTCTATAACTTCCGGGCTGCCGGTCGCGATTAAATCGAGACAGTTGTTATCAAAATTCTGTGCGTAGAATTCC
>DITE01000061.1 GCA_002422725.1 Bacteroidales bacterium UBA6192 | reverse complement strand
TTAAAATCGGTCTGGCCAACAGGCAGGTCATTATAGCTGAAGTCGGATAGTGAAAAGTCAGATGCACCCATAGTCAGTCTAAGATACGAAATACCTATACCGTCCTCAGGGTCAAACAAATCACTTAACAGCTTTTGCCGTTCAACACCTGAAAGTTTCTGATTAATGAGGTAGGCTGATGAACCGGTTAGGGCAGCCCCATAGCCTTCAATGGCTTGAAATCTGATACTGGTGTCGATCCTGACGACAGGCCATAAGGTGGGATCTACAGCTCTGATATTTAAACTCTCATGTTTTGTAAGGAGTTTGGTCTGATCGCCGGAAGTCACCCAGACCTGTGCTTTGGGCAAGGTGTCGTTGGGTATCGGATCCGTATCTTTTGGCGTTTCTTTGCTTTTACATGCCACCAGTTGTAGCACCAATGCAAGAAAAAGTAACGCAACTGACATAAGCTGATGGCTTTTTATTGGCATGATCATTTGTATTTGCAGGTCAACCTAAATATAGGCTAATAGCCAGGATTTTGAATGAGTTTGGTATTCTTATCAAGCTCAGCCTGAGGTATTGGCCACAACAAACGGGTTTCTGTCAGATTATAACCCATTGAGGCACCATCAGGACCAATGGTGCTGTTAATCACAGGAATTGCCCTGCCGGTTCGTTTCAGGTCGAACCATCGATGTCCTTCAAAGGCCAGTTCAAGCCTTCTTTCTTTTTCTATGGCAAGGCGCATGGCTTCCTGCGTGACAGCTGTTGTTTCAGCAAGTTCAACCCTCGACCTGATCTGGTTGACCAGGTTAGCTGCTGCACTAAGGTCTCCGGCTTCATTCAGGGCTTCAGCTTTAAGCAAAATGATGTCGGCCAAACGGAGCAGAATGTAGTTCTGTGGGCTGTTGCTGCTGAATATTCTGTATTTGTTCACAAATGGAAAGTTGGTTTGAGGCCAGTAAGGGTCGGTCCATTTTCCGGAAACATCCTCAAAAATGATGGATGCATTTTTACGGATCATGTCCTGTTCATCGTCAAATGCCTTGAAAAGATCGTTGGATGGAGTGTTGAACTTCTTCCAGTCCAGACCCCTGAACATGCTGGCTCCCCAATTTCCGCTTTCGCTTGTGCCGGCATAGTTTATCTCGAAAATGGACTCAATGCTGTTTTCATTTTCGTTGTTCCACAACATATCGTATTCGGGCAACAAGGAATATCCGCCTCCAATCACTGCATCGCAGTATTGAAGCACCTTGTCCCATTGTGGTGGCTCCTGGGCGGCATACACCTTTGCAAGTAAGGCGTTTGCAGCTCCTTTTGTGGCAAAGCCTTTGTCGGGCTGAACAGTTTTAACATTGGCAACAGCGAGCTCAAGGTCGCTGATTATTTGAGCATACACCTCCTCTACAGGGGTGCGCGCGGGGAACATAATGGGATACAACTCGTCGAGAAGGTCATAGCTGATTGTTGTAACTTCGGTTAATTGCAAAGGAACATCGCCCCAAAGCTGAACCAGCTGTATATACATAAATGCCCTGATGAAGGCTGCTTCGCCTTTGATTTCCTTCTTGCGTACGTCACTTAACTCAGGCACAGCCTCAACATTGTTGAAAACAGCATTGACTTTCCCAATCGTTGAGTACAGGTAAGCCCAGTCGCGGCTAACATTCGAGTTGGTTGCATCAATACTGTATTCATCAATCTGGAAGTTGGCAGGATTATCAGCTCCTGCATAAGCATCATTCGATTGTGCGTCGCCATTGACAAAATAATCCAGCGAGAAATATTCGTTTCTGAAATCAGCATAAGCTCCTGCAAGTGCTGCTTCAACTTCCGAAGGGGTTTTAAACAATAATGAATCAGCGGAAGTATTGGTGATTGCTATGCCCTGCGAAACCGGTTTTAAGTCCAGATAGTCCTCACAGGATGATAAAGCAATCATGAATGCCAATACTGCAATGATATAAATTTGTTTTTTCATGGCTCAAATAAGTTAAAATTCAACATTTAATCCAACAACAATAGCTCTCGACTCAGGATAAGTGCCATAGTCAATACCCATTTCCACCGCACTGTTGCCGTAAGCATTCACTTCGGGATCAAATCCTGAGTAATTTGTAAAAGTCAACAGATTGCGCCCGGTAACATAAACGGATAGCTTCTTGATGGCCTTAAATTTTGCATGATTATCCAGTAACCTGTAATTTAAGGTGACTGATTTAAGGCGGATGTATGAACCATCTTCAATAAAACGTGACGAATTTCTGACATTGTCAACATTTCCGCCCCCCACAGCTCTTGGTATATCTGTGATATCGCCCGGTTCGGTCCATCGGTTCAAAACGTTGACGGACTGATTCTTGCTGTCGAACATCCCTTCCAGATCGATGCGTGTGGCATTGTAAATGTCGTTGCCGTAGCTACCCTGAATAAACACATTCAGATCGAAACGTTTATAGCTCAAATTGTTGGTAAAACCAAAGATGAAATCAGGTTGTGCATCGCCAATAACCGTTCTGTCGCCCGTGTCGAAAATCCCATTATTATTCACGTCCTTATACTTGATCATACCTGTTTCTGGATCTACCCCTTCAGAAACATATCCGTAAAATGAACCGAGTGGCAAACCAACTTTGACAATTGATACATCCTGGTTGTTGCTGTAAATCCTCCCAAAAAAGTGAACGTCAGTATATTCCAGCTTGGTCACCTTATTTTTATTAAACGACATATTAAAGTCGGATGACCAGCGAATTGTTTTGTTGTCAATATTTATCGTATTGATATTAAACTCAAATCCTCTGTTTTCAATACTTCCATTGTTGGTTTGTATGGTTGTGATAGGCAACGAGCTGCCGAGTTGAACATTTAGCAATACGTCATCAGATTTTTTGAGGTAGGCGTCAGCAGTAACATTTACCCGATAATTTAGCATAGCCAGATCAATTCCGATATTGGTTTGTGCTGTAGTCTCCCAGCGAAGATCAGGGTTTCCATAAGTAACCTGAATTTGAGCGGGTCCCGAAAGGGGGTTGGTTGGAGTGCGACGGAAATATTGAATCAGACCATAGGCAGTATAGTTGGGTATTTTTTCCTGGTTGCCATTTTTACCCCAGCCTCCGCGAATTTTTAAATCATTAATAAATGAAATGTCTTTCATAAACGATTCTGAGGAGAGACGCCAGGCAAGTGAAAATGACGGCATAGTGCCCCAGTGGTTAGCCAGTTTCGACGAGCCATCGCGACGCGTAGTGACAGTGGCGTAATATTTACTGTTAAAATCATAAGCAACTCTCCCGAAAAAGGAAGCTGAAGCCCATTCCTGAACAGAGGTGTTGCCGGTGAAAATATTGGCAGCATTCAGAGTCCTCACATCGGTGTTTTCCGGAAAATCGGATCCTTCTGCATAGGTTTGATTCCATTTAAATTTTTCGATGCTGCTTCCGGTCATGGCATTCAGATTGTGATTCCCGAATTTCTTCGCATAAGTAAGCACATTCTCCCACAATATGGTGTTGGAGTTTGACTTATCAGCGCGTCCAATACCATTGTTGTTGCGACCAAAATTCGTTCTGAAAGGATCGAGGTAATAGTCCCACTGATGCATGTTAACGTCAACACCAAATCTGGTAACAAAAGTCAGCTCTTTAAGTATTTTGGCATCTGCAAAAATATTTCCGCTCAAAATATTGTCTATTGATTCCTGATCAGGCCCTTCCATATAGGCAATGGGGTTTTCCCAGGAGGGCTGGAAGGGATTGGGGTCAAACTGTCCGCTGTCATCATCTTTATATACATTCAGAAACGGAGGAGTGTTGAGAGCACTCATGATCACACCACCTCTACCTGAACTGGCATTGTCGGGGGTGTCTTTGGTTTTCATGTGGGTTATATTGAGACTTGACCCAATCTTCAGCCACGATTTTAGTGCATTATCGGCATTAAACCTAACCGTATACCGCTCGAACCTTGCCGGTTTGACAATGCCCTGATCGTTCAGGTAACCAATTGAGATAAACTGACTTGATTTTTCAATGCTGTTGGCATATGAAAGCTGATAGGATTGGGTATGGCCTGTTCCAAAAACTTTATCAGGCCAATTATTGAAATCGGTTTGTGAAGGATCTAGTCCGCCGGGGATGATCTCTTCCATCAGTTCGCGGTATTTTTTTGTATTGAGGACCTCGATATTTCTCCTCAGGTTTGAGACACCGTAGTAGGTATTAAAGGTTATTTTAGGCTCAGTTGTCTTTTCGCCTCTTCTGGTTGTGATCAGTACCACACCATTTGCTGCGCGTGCTCCGTAAATAGCTGATGAAGAGGCATCTTTCAGCACACTCATCGAGGTAATATCGTTGGGATTGAGCCCGCGTATGTCTGTTGAAGGCATTCCGTCAATTACATAGAGGGGCTCGTTACCGGCAATTACCGAAGTTGCTCCACGAACCCTCACTGCCAGTTCTGATCCGGGCTTCCCCGATGGCTGTATGACCTGAACACCGGCTGCTTTGCCTTGCAGCCCTTCGGCTGCCGAAGTGATCGGCCGGTTTTTAAACTCTTTCTCGTCTACTACAGCAATTGCAGTTGACAAGTCTTTCTTCTTTTGCACACCATAGCCAATGACCACGGTTTCTTCAAGCATTTTTGTGTCTGCAATAAGGACAACATTTAGCTCATTTTTGCCTTTTTCAAGTTTGATTGATTGTTCTGAAAAACCAACAAAACTGAACTTCAGAATTTCTTTGTCTGTCGCAATTTCATATTTTCCATCAAGGTCGGTGGTTGTTCCCGAGCTTGTGCCGGCAATAATGATGGTAACACCGGGCAAAGGTTGGCCTGATTCATCGGTTACCGTTCCGGTAATTTTTCTTGTTTCCTGCGACATCAGCGAGCATGATAACAGGAGAAGTAACGAGACTATGTATAATTTTTTCATCACTTACGACATGCTAATAAATTAAATCAAATTAAGTTTATGTAACTCATATTCAAGTACATGAATAAAAATATTGGATAAAAATAAACCCGGAAAAGAAATAGTAATACTCTTCTCCGGGTTTAATTATGCAGTCAAATTATCTCAGAGGTCTTTCAAGAATGGCAGACCATGCTGCTCCACCGCTGTTGTCTGCTGAAATATCAACAGAAACAAAGAGGAATTCCATAGTTGCACTTCTTGCATAACCCATCACTTCGTAACGGTTTGTTGGATTGCCGCCGTTTGGAGGATTAGCACCACTGGTGTTTTCGCCACCATAGTATCCTTTATAGAATCCGATAAAGGCAGCTTTGCCTTCACCGTTTGTCAGCAGGATAACAGGTCTGTTGACACCATCACCGGGCGTAAATTCGTAGGTATGTGATCCGCTTCCGAAATATGGACCATAATTGGGGCTGGCAGCAATTTCAGCGTCAGAAATACAGCCGTTTGTACCACCAAAGT
Source organism: Bacteroidales bacterium UBA6192 (assembly GCA_002422725.1). Classification (GTDB taxonomy): domain Bacteria; phylum Bacteroidota; class Bacteroidia; order Bacteroidales; family F082; genus UBA6192. The sequence goes on along the minus strand of DITE01000061.1, from coordinate 78,805 downwards.
ATCCGTCGTTGCGGGCAGATCCTTTTGTATCATAGGTAAATACACCGCCTTCGCTAAATGTGAACTCGTCATCAGCCAGGCAAGACCAGTCATCACCACCGGTTAAATTACCAGCGAGGGCGTCTTTTGGAACTGCCCACCATGATGAATTACCCAGTCCCGGGCCAACAAATACAGTTTTTTCGCCAACTACAACAGTCCATGCGCCACCTTGTAGCAGATCATTGGTAAGCGGAGTTTCAGAAACAAATGCATTTTGCGTGCTGGTGCTGCTTCCAATATTGCTAGTTGCAGTAAGTGAAATGGTGTAGATTCCTTCCTGATTATAGGTGTGTGTGGGGTTTGCTTCGGTTGAAACACCGCCATCGCCAAAGTCCCATGAATAGTCAGTTGCAAATTGCGAATTGTTAGTCAGGGCAACAGTTTTGCCGGTGATTACCATGCTAAACATAGCGGTAGGTTGGTTTTCAGGGATCGGCGGCTCATCATTCGGGTTGTCGTAATGAACAAGCACAAATCTCCAATATCCACCAGGTAGCTCATCACTGGCAGCAAACTTGTAATTTACTTCCACAATCAGGGTGTCAGTTGTTCCATCATACAATGAAGCAATGTTATAGGTGATGCTTTCCTGAGGAACATTGTATTCCAGATTGGTACCAACTTTCGACAGCCCGAGGTATGCACCCATGCCAATAACTTTCAGCTTAGGCTCAGTTCCAGGAGTAAGTTCAAATGTATGGTTTCCGCTGGCCCAAGCCGACACATCAACACCATCTTTATTCTGCATTGGATCGCTGCTTGATGCGCACATATTGTTTAAACCATCAGGATATACTGAACCTTCGGCCCAATAATCACCTTTGTCGTCAAACACCATGCTGCCATCGCGGCTAAATGTCCATTCATCATTCAGCATACAGGGGCGCAGTGCGAGTTCGTCGTTGTTGTAACCCATCGCCCACCAAATCTGGCTGCGATCATATGGTCCAACTTCAAGCGGATAATTTTCGGTTGAAACATCACGTAGCAATTTCCATGTTTTGGAGGTCTCACCAACAAGTTTAGTAAGCATAACATTGGGGTCAGAAATGGTTACTTTGGAAGTAAACACATCAGTAACGCTACCATTTGTAGAAGTGGCAGTGAGTTTAACCGTGTATTCGCCTTCAGCTGCATAGGTGTGCACCGGGTTGGCTTCACTCGAGGCAGCTGATTGATCACCAAAATCCCACGACACAGCCGAGAAGTTTTGTGATTCATTTGTAAAAGTTACTTTTTTGTAATCAGTTGCATCAATTGCAAATGTAAAACTGGCGATTACTTCCGGATCAGGATCATCCTTCTTGCAGGATGTCATAAAGGTTAATAGCACCATCATGAATAAGGCGGTGCTGTAAAGAAGTGTTTTTTTCATGGCACTTAAATTTAGTAAATAATTAATGTTAATAAAGGGTTAAAAAATAATATTGTCTATGCGAAATTCGATCATGAACTATCATAGAATTTGCACAAAGTTAACACAACTTGTATCATATTTCAAAATTCTTCAATTATTTCTACTTAATTACCTTGCATGTAAACACTATTCAACAGAAAAACTTGTTTTAAGCGAATTAACAATGAATTCAAATTCGCCACTTTCCACAATCCATTTGTTGTCGAGGTTCACAAAAGCAAGGTTTTCTACAGGTATTTCAAATTTAACAACCTGACTTTCACCAGGATTAAGTAAAATCTTACGGAAAGCCCTTAACCTTTTCACCGAGGGAGTAAGCGAAGCAAAACGATCGCTGCTAAATACCTGAATAACTTCCTTGCCGGCAACAGAAGAACTGTTGGTTAACCTGACCTCGAGCCTGATAACTTCTCCATGCTTATAAGTTGATTTGTCAGTGAGTATTGTATCGTATTCAAATGTAGCATAACTCATTCCAAATCCAAAGGGATACTGTGGATTGTATTGGGTTCCGGTTGGTGACCCTGCAATGGGCAGTGCTTCAGCATGTTTATGGTAATATGGTTCGAGGCTGTTCGGATATCTTGGATAGGTAAAAGGAAGTTTACCGGATGGGTTTTCGTCGCCATAAATGATTTTTGCTATAGCTTCTCCGCCATAATTACCTGAAAGATAAGCATATAAAATAGCATCAGCTTCATGCTCAATTTTGCTGATCAGGCGGGGTCGGCCTTGTGAAAGTAATAATATGACCGGTTTGCCAGTGGATGCAGCTATTCTGACAAGTTCCTGCTGATTATCTGAAAGATATAAATCTTCCAGATCACCGGGTTTTTCGGTATATGAATTTTCGCCCAGGCACAACAGGATGACATCGGCCTTTAATGCAATTTGCTTGAATCCTGTCAGATCGCCAACAACTTCATCCTTATATTCCATCGTATTCAGATAACTAACGCCTTCAAAAAGGCTGATGTTTTCGGGTTTCGATGCTCTGTTGCTCAGTGCTTCATAGATTGTTTCATAATCGGTTGCAAACTCATCTGTCAAATTACCCAACCATGAATAACTCCAGCCACCATTGAGCGGACGCATTTTATTGGCAGCGGGACCACACACAAGTATCCTGGTGTTTTTTGCCAGGGGCAGGATGCTGTTGTTTTTCAATAAAGTGATAGATTCCAGGGCTGCTTTTCGTGCAGAAAGGCTGTGGGCCTCGGATGCAAATTCAGGATAATCATCACGATGGGTAAAAGGTTTGTCGAACAGTCCCAATAAAAACTTTACCCTGAGGATACGGGTAACCGCATCGTCGATCCGCGACACGGGAACAGCACCTTCTTTGACAAGCGCAATAAGGTGATCAGCAAAATCGAAGTTGTAGGGAACCATCGACATATCTATTCCGGCATTGATGGCCATTTTAACTGCTTCCTTATGATTTTCAGCTACTTTATGGCGTGTGTGCAGATACTCTATATCGGACCAGTCAGTGACAATAAAACCCTTAAAATTCCATTCCTCTTTGAGTAATCCTGTTAAGAGGGATTTGTTGATGTGAGTTGGCAAGCCGTTTATTTCACCCGAATTTACCATTACTGTTAATGCTCCAGCATCGACACCGGCTTTAAAGGAAGGTGCATGGTACTCACGAAGTTTGTTTTCTGGAAGCCATGCAGGTGAACGGTCTTTGCCACTAAGTGTGTGGGAGTAGCCTAAAAAATGCTTCAGACAAGAGGCAATATGAACCGGGTTATGGATGTCATTTTGCTCTCCCTCAAGTCCTTTTATCAGATGATGACCCATCACAGCGCTCAAATAAGGATCTTCGCCAAAAGTTTCCCATTGACGAGGCCAGCGCGGGTCGACACCAAGATCAAGAACAGGCGAGAATGTCCAGGCAACGCCTGCTGCGCGTGTTTCATAGGCAGTTACTTTTCCGGTTTCTATCGCCAGGTCGGGATTCCATGTTGCAGCAAGCCCTATTTGCTGAGGAAACAGGGTAGCCCTCGCCACGTAACTTGCTCCGTGTATCATGTCGAGACCATAAATAACCGGAATACCATTCGGGGAATGGCTTATGGCATAATCCTGTATCTGATTGACAAGACTATTCCAGACTTCCGTTGTGCGGGCACGGTTGTTGGCTGTATTCAGGACTGAACCAATTTTATAAGTCACAAAAGCTTTGTGAAGCATGGCCGAGTCAAGTTCAACCGGCTCATAGCTTGAAAAAGGGTCATCGCCCCGGGTAATCACGTCGAGGGTTATCTGAGTCATCTGGCCTATCTTCTCTTCAAGGGTCATTTTGCCGAGCATAGCGGCCACTTTTGTCTCAATTTCGCTGTTCAATCTAACCTGACTTTCTTTAATTACAGTAGGTTCACACGACATTGTAATCAAAAGAAGCATTGCAAGTGCAGTACGATTCAATATTTTCATTTTATTCGGTTTTTGGCTTGTCAATAAAATTTTAATCCTGCTGAAATACCCTTACATAGTCAACCTGCATGGTTTGGGGGAAAACGGTTGTTGCATCTGGATATCCCGGCCAGTTGCCACCAACAGCTACGTTGAAAATGAAGAATTGGGGCAGCCTGAATGCATCAAAGCTTATATCGCTGTCGGTAACCTGATAGAAAAGCTGGTAATCAACATACCATTTGATGGTGTTTTCCTGCCAAACTATTGAAAAAACATGAAAACCATCGTGGAAACTCTGATTATCAGGTAAGGTATAGTTTGAGCCTTTATATTTATGACCTGATTCATAATAATGGACTGTGCCATGTGTTTGCGATTGAATGTGACCCAGATATTCCATGATATCAATTTCGCCGCAGCGGGGCCATCCCACTTGTCCGATGTTGCCACCAAGCATCCAGAGCGCAGGCCAAATCCCCTTGCCATATGGCATTCTGGCGCGTAGATCGATTCTACCATAGGTAAACTCTTTTTTGCCTTTGGTGAGCATACGTGCCGAATAGTAATTTCCATATTGCTGGGTTGCAACGATATTGAGCTTGCCATCGGAAACAAAGGAGTTAGCGCTCAGATTGGTGTAAGTCTGCCATTCGTTGTTGCCCCAGCCGCCAGCCCCAAGGTCATAACCCCAGTCTGAAGTGTTAATTGAGGAACCGTCAAATTCATCATTCCAGACCAATTGCATGCCGGGATAGGTTAACGGAGTAATAGGGCCGTCATCATTCATCTCAGGCATAAACAAATCATCGTTGAGAATATACACTCTGGCACTATTGTTTTCAAAGGTAGCGCCCTGAATAGCCGTAAGCTGTACGTCGAAAAAGTCATCCATTTCAAAAATATTGTCGTTCACAATCAAAACCTCAATATTTTTCTCGGTCTCCCCGGGCGAAAATTCCAGCTGTGCTGAAGTCACCGGGATGAAATCTTCGTTTGATTTTGCCCAGGCTTCAATAGTTGCCCACTGAAGTGTAACAGGATTAACAGAAGCTCCTGAAAGCTTCACGGGTATGCTAAGGGTAATTTGTTCTGCAGTGCCTTCATTTATCTTATAAACGGGCTGTAGTATTAGCTCAGGAATAAAATCATCATCATCTTCAATGGTTACCACACATTGGCTGTTGCCAAGTTTAGCGTTTTTCACATTGGTAATAATCACCGAAAATGTTTTATCTTCCCCATGAATGTCATTGGTCAGGATTGCTATTTCAACGGTTTTTTCTGTTTCACCTTTTGCAAAAGTCATATTCACATCAGTATGACCTTCATAATCTTCACCTTGAACAGCTGTTCCGTCAATGGTGCTCCATTTGATGACAACCTCATTCTCTGCTTTTTGGCTCAGTGTGAAGGTGATGAGTGCAATGTTTTGGGTTTCAGTACCTTCGGAAATGATGACGGATTCCGGCAGGTTGAGTTCAGGAATCACCTCTTCCGATTTGGTGCAAGATCCGGAGATTGCGACCATGGCAAGTGTCAGGGTGAACAGGAAAAATATTTTTTTCATGAGAGAGTTATTTATTTTGGGATCATTTTATAAAATCTGACATAATCAATTTCCATAGAAGCTGGAAATGCATTGTCATCAATACCTTGTTGTCCGCCCCAGTCGCCTCCAACGGCAATGTTGAGCAGCAGGTGAAATCGCTTGTCAAAGGGCCAGACTGAAAAGCCTTTTCCTTCGTTGTAACTATTAAATATCAATTGGTTATCAATATAACCACGAATAGCATAGGGTGTCCAGTCAATACGATACAGGTGAAATCCGGTTGAAGCCCCCGGTACCTTTCGGGTGGCTGTTTTTTGGTTGTTCAACCGCCAGTAGTAGGCTTTACAATGGGTACTCATGTGGATCATGTCCTGATCGTAACCAACGTGTTCCATGATATCAATTTCACCAGAGTCAGGCCAACCGCCATACTCCCAATCAGTTGGAAGCATCCAGATTGCAGGCCATGTTCCTTTACCGGCAGGGATTTTGGCTTTTACTTCTACCCGGCCATAGAGTATGTCCCCTTTTGTCCGGCTAACCAATCGGGCAGAGGTGTAATTGTTGTTTTCGATGGTTTCCTTTCTGGCAGTAATGGTCAGAATTCCGTTCCCGACTTCTGAATTTTCAATCCGGTCAGTATAATATTGCAACTCGTTGTTTCCCCAGCCGTGTCCACCTATGTCGTAGCCCCATTTTGCGGAGTCAGGAAGCCCAGTGTAGTCAAACTCATCGAACCAGAAAGGTTCAGTCTCAAATTGCCATCCGAGATCCTGAGGAGGACCCGGAATGACGATAATGGAAGTGTCCTTTTCGCTTTGGCACGAGATCAGGCTGGCACCCGGAATCAAGAATAATAATAAAATCAGTTTTTTCATGAGGAGTACTTTAAAAAAAGGCTGGCCGGTTATTTCGGCCAGCCTTCACTAACCTAATCACTAATCATATCAAAATAATCAATACTGTGGATTCTGTTTGAGTTTTGTGTTTCCCAATTCCGAAAGGGGAATGGGTAGAATTTCGTTCTTGCCGGCTGTAAAGCCTTTGAACGCAAGCACCTGTGCAGCTTTTCCAGTGCGCACCAGGTCGAAGAAACGATGTCCTTCGGTAGCCAGTTCGAGTCTCCTTTCGTGATAAATGTTTTCCAATGTTGCAGGCACAGGTAACAAACCTGCTCTTTCCCTTACTTTGTCGAGCCAAATCTGCGCCGATCCCGGATCACCAGCTCTTACCAAGGCTTCTGCATGCATCAGGTAACAATCTGCAAGCCGTATTTCGATATAGTTGTTTGGCCATTCGAGTACAAAATCGCCACCGCCCGAACTCATGAATTCTTTTAATGGAGCAAATTTTTGCAGGAAATAGCCGGTGTTTTGATAGCCTTTTTCATAGGTAGCAAGCCCAGCTTTTTCCAGGCTGTCAATGTTGGCAACTGTTCCACGATAGCGGTTATCATTTCTCAGCAAGTCAACCAGATCGGGCAGGATGGGATTGAAACCCCATCCCGGAGAATAAGGCGTGTTGGCACCATTGAAATTGCGTGGACCACACAATTGTGTCAGCAGATTGCCTTCGCCAGCAGGGGGGCGAGGAAAATCCCAGTAACCAATAGCCACAGATGTATGGGTGATTTCAAAAATGGACTCTTTGTTGAATTTATTTGCTGGATAAAAAATTTCAGCGAAATTGTCAAGTAACTCATATTGAGGTGAGGTATTGACCTGCTCGAACAACAGGGCGGCCTCCAGCATTCTGGATTCATCGTTCTGATAAAGAATTACTTTACCGAGTAAAGCAGTAGCTGCCATTTTTGTTATTCGGCCGTATTCCGATTCCGGAACTGATATTGGAAGGTCGGGAATTGATTCTTCCAGGTCTTTTTCAATTTGTGCATACACTTCTTCCGGACTTGCCTGCTCTACAGAGAAAAATTGTGCTGGCGAAAGCAAACTTGTAAAAAGCGGAACATTACGAAACAACCGCACCAAATCAAAGTAGTAATATGCCCGCAAAAACTTGGCTTCTGCCCTGAATCTGGCTTTCAGTGTTTCATCCATCGGAACATCATCTAATCTGGATAGCAAAGTGTTGGTACGATTAACCCCGGTAAAGTTTCTTCCCCAGAATTCATTTTGAGGCCCTAATCCGGCATCTAAAGTATAGCTGTTCCAGGCTTCCCAGCTTGGCTGGTCGTTGTAACCACCACCACCGGCATAACAATCATCTGAAGCTGCGTTGAGCAATCCAACCTTGCTGGCATAGGTTGTTACCCACTCGGTTCCAAGTGGATCATAGGCAGCAACCAGACCCGAGAAGGCTTCGTCAGCGTTCTTGTAAAAGTTGTCCTCGAGTGTTGTTCCTTTGGGTTCAACCTCTAACCAGTCTTTTGAGCAGCCTGATAAAACTGCTATTGAAATCATCAATGTGAAGAGAAATATCTTTTTCATGGTAAATTGTTTTTCAATTAAATAGTAACATTAACGCCAATCATGAACGAACGGGCCTGTGGATAAAAGCCCCTGTCGATGCCATAGCTTGCACCACCGATTTCCGGGTCAAAGCCCTGATATTTGGTGAAAGTAAACAGGTTGTTTGAACTAACATAGAGCCTGAGCTGCTGCATCCCGATTTTTTTAACCACATTTTTTGGCAAGGTGTAACCAATCTGAACTGTCTTTATCCTCAGATAAGAACCACTGCTTAGATGGAATGTAGAAGGTGAACTGAAATTTTTATTTGGGTCACCACTCACTAATCTTGGATAGGAGTTTGATGTTCCAACTCCGGTCCAGCGGTCCAGGGCATCAGCAGACCAATTGGCTCCTGACAGGTCAAGGCGGCGAAGTCCATTGTAAATGTCATTTCCGGCAACACCCTGACCAAAGACCAATACATCAAAGTTTTTATAGGTGGCCGATACTGTAAAGCCATATGACCAGGTAGGGGTGGGGTCGCCAATAAACGTCCGGTCATCGGCATTGATCACACCATCATTGTTTAAGTCAGCATATTTAAAATCACCTGGCTTTGCATTTGGCTGGATCAGGTCACCATTCTCATTGGTGTATTTCTGGATTTCACCAAGTGATTGGAATATTCCAAGTACTTCAAAACCATAAAATGCGCCAATGGGCTGGCCAACAGTTAAGCGACTGATCTCGTAACTGCTTGATTGAAAGTTTGCACCTGTCTTAAAATCAACCGAACCCAGATCGGTGATTTCGTTGACAAGGTATGAAGCATTTCCTTTCAGATCAAGATTAACCTGACCAATCTGCTTACGGTAGCTCAACTCGAATTCGACACCTTTGTTGGTCATTGAAGCTACATTGGCAACAGGGTCGTCGATGGCACCAACATAGGCAGGAAGAATAAATTTCTCGAGCATACCTGTTGTATTTTTGCTGTACAGATCCACTACTAACCTGAAATCACTTAGGAGCGTAGCTTCAAGTCCGATATTGGTCTGGCTGGTTTCTTCCCATCTCAAATCAGGGTTTGAAGGGGCATTAGGGCTATAACCAATAATATAGTTGTCATAACCAAAAGTGTAGTTACGACCGCCTCCAACTGTGGCAAGATAACGGAACGGATCGATATTGTCGTTACCATTCACCCCATAAGATCCCCTGACTTTGAGAAAGCTAACAAAATCATTCACAGGCCAGAATTCTTCCCGGGTCACAACCCATCCCACTGACACGGAAGGGAAAACGCCAAATTTGTTGTTGGCACCAAACATGGTTGAACCATCGCGCCGCACAATACCGGTGAGCAAATACTTTTCAGCATAGTTGTAATTTAAACGACCGAAGAGTGAGCTAATCTTATGATCAGGCACTTCGTATCCACCTGCTAGCTTGTCGGCATCTATTACACTGTAATTCATTGATGCCTCGTCAAATGTGTTCACAGGAAGGTTAAAATACCTGGCATTTGTTCCATTGGAATTTTCAACAAATGCACTCATGCCTACAAGTGCCGTGAAATTATGCAGACCTATGCTTTTGGTGTAGGCAGCTGTATTCTCCCAGTTCCACATGTGTCCGCGGTTATTTGAACGGAAGAAGTTATTGTTTAATGAAAAGGTTGAAGCACTCATATAATGAATTGGGGTAAAACTTTCATCACCCCAGAATGCCAGCTTGGTTCCCAGGTCGGATCTAAAAACAAGGCCTGTAAGAGGCTCAAGTTCAACAAACATATTGCCGACAAAATTGTCAGACCATCCAAAATTTCCCTGACGGGTTGCGATATATGCTAATGGATTACTCATCTCGTTTCCAACATAACGCGAAATACCATAGGGATTTCCGTTTGCATCTCTCACAACAGGATTGGTGGAGTAGGGAGTAGAGTCAGCCACAGTGGGATCAGTAATAACTGCCGGTGTTACAGGGTCAAGGTTGATAGCCGAAGCAAGTGGCCCGCCATATTCACTGTTGGTATTAAGGGCTCCTTTGCTTTTTATATGCGAAAAGCCAAAATTGTTGCCAAATCGCAGGTACTTATTTACCTTGTGGGTTGAATTGAAGCGCAATGTTAAGCGGGTATAGTGCGAAATGGAAGTGGCAACAATTCCTTCCTGATCGTAATAACCCAGCGAAGTGTAGTAGCTTGAGCGCTCGCTTCCACCTGAAAGACTCAATTCATGGTTTTGAATTTTCGCATTCTGATTAAAAATCTGTGCCTGCCAGTCGGTCCCTTCACCCAAACTTTCAGGGTTACTAAAGACTAGAGGAAGTCCGGCGTTTTCTGCAGCCTCGTTGCGGAGTTTGGCATAATCGGTGGCATTCAGCAGATCAAGTTTCTTGGCTGGAGCCTGGGTGCCAAAATAGGCACTATAAGTTATACGCATGTCACTGGCAGTGCCACCTTTACCATTTTTAGTGGTAACGATAATAACACCATTGGCAGCACGGGTTCCGTAGATAGCTGTAGATGCCGCATCTTTCAAAACCTCAATTGATTCAATGTCTGAAGTGTTTAAAAAATCGAGTCCGCCAATGTCAATTGGAACGCCATCAATGATGTAAAGAGGGTCGCTCACATTGATCGAGGTTGTTCCGCGAACCCTTACAGTTGAGGCTGCACCGGGCTGGCCCGAACTGGCCGCAATGGTAATACCCGAAGTACGGCCCTGAAGTGCCTGCTCAACGCGGCTGATAGGCATATTCTTCAGGTCGGATGACTTAACACTTGAAATGGCACCGGTGACAACACTTTTCTGCTGAACACCATACCCAACCACAACAAACTCATCAAGGTTGAGTGCGAGGGAGGTTAAAGAAAAATTCAGACTAATTTCCTGTCCGGCTTTCAGATTGACGGTTTGCTTTGAAGGTTCATAGCCAACAAAACTCGCTTCGATAACCGCGATGCCTGCCGGTAGCCCGATCACATATTTTCCGTCCATATCGGTTACTGTTCCAACAGTCGTTCCGCTGACAACTATGTTAGCCCCGGGGAGTGTTTCACCACTGGCTTTGTCCCTGACAAGACCAGTTACAGTAGCATTCTGAGCATGCAAAATACCAGATAATGATGTCAGAAACAACACAATAAATAATAGATTTTTTTTCATAAAATTCTGTTTGGTTTACTTAGTTAGTAACAGTACTTGGTTTTGACGTGTCAATATTAAAGTTATGTGCAAGGCTATCCAAAAAAAACCTTACATCATTGTTACTTCTATATTAATTTTTGTCTACATCAAAAATACATCAAATATTTCATAAATTTCTAAAAAGTAAGCTATTAAATTGCAAAACCCATTACAACATTCACAAAACTGTTTGGAGAATCAAAAAAAAATGTTGTGCAACAAAGTATGGTTTAAACATGCCAAGGTTTCAGAAGGCATGAAACAACCTTGTATAGGCCGTTTCTGATAGTGTGTTGATAAATAGCGTTTAAAAGTTAATGAGGTAGCTGATCAGGTTTTCTTCACGTTCGAGATCGAGCTTTTTGCGCAGCCTGTAGCGGCCTATTTCAACTCCACGAATCGAAATATTCATCAATGGGGCAATTTCCTTGGTGGAAAGGTTCATTTTCAGGTAGGCACAAAGTCTGAGTTCCTTAGGAGATAGATCGGGATGTTTTTCTTTCAGCCTGATAATGAAATCCTGATGGACACCGTCAAAATAGCCTTCAAACAATTCCTGAAATTTCTCGTTCTTCAATTCTTTGTTAATTTTACTGATAACAAATTCAATTTCATTTCTTTTTGTTTGTGGAAGACTTTTATCCATCAAATCGTTGAGCTGATACTTTATGTTGTTCAGGATTTTGTTTTTGTGAATCAGGTGAAGGGTAGTATTGGCTAATTCCTTGTTCTTATGTTCGATTTCATTTTGCAGACTTTCATTACGGAGGTGAATAATTTCTTTCTCAGCGATTAAAGCCTTCTCTTTGAATACCGTTTCCTTCTCCAGTAGTGCTTTTTCATGTTTTTCGATTTCTCTAAGGCGTATGTTCCTTATTCTTTTCCGGATGAAAAACAGGTTACCAAGTAGTATCAGGATAAGAATCAGTGCATAAAACAGATATGCCCATCCAGACCGGTAAAATGGGGGGTCAATATCAAAAGAATAGGCATACACTTTTTCGTCAGGCACGTTTAAAATGTTCACTTTGAGCTCAAAAGTGTAAGAGCCTTCCGAGAGATTGGTGTATTCCTTGTAGGTACTTTTATCCCATAACGACCAATTGTGTTCAAATCCCACCAGCCGGTATGAAAAAGTTATGTTGCCGGAAGCTTCAAATGAAGGATTGGCAAATTTGAAGGAAACAGAATTCAGGTCATACGGAACGCTCACTGCCTTATGTTGAATATCCTGAGGTTTTTTGAAATCAGGTTCACCAAAGATCAACTTGTTGTTTGCACTGCTGAATATCACTTCGCGTAAAAACACCGACTCATGTTTGTTGTAATCTTTCTTAAAATGGGGATCATAATGTAACAATCCTTTCTGTGAGCCAATGAATACATTTCTGTTGTCGAAGGCAAAAACATTCTCATATGATTCGATTAATAAAGGGTTAATTCGGTTGAAAGGGGCTGAAATGTTCGTATATTTTCCGTCTTCCAGCAACCGCATCAGCCCCATTTTGCCAAATGCGAAATACCAAACATTGCCAAGCTGATCTGTATAGAGGTTGTCAACCGATTTGTTTCCATCGAAAATGGAATTGAATTTTGCTGACGGGATAAATGTGTCAGCATCCTTTTTATATTCATAAAAACCTTCTTTCGATGTAAAGACCAGTTCCCTGTTTATGATATGAACATTGTAGGGCAGGGCATCAGGCAGCCCGTGCTGCTTATCGTATAACCAGACTTCATTGGCCGTTTTGAGGTCTGCGGATAAATCCACCTTGAAAATCCCCCTGTAACCATGGGCGATCCATAACGATAATTCATGATCCTGTACAATGCTCCGACTCGATTCCTCGAAATTAGCGATCTTCCAGGCTTTTTTCCAGCGATTGGCTGATTTGGTCAAAACTGCGAGACCGTTGTAGGTGCCTGCAATGAGTGTGTCGCTATTTCCTGCATGCCGCACAAACATCCAGTACCCGCGTTCATCATCAACTTTTATGGCAGTTGAACCCTTTACCATAAAGCAGCCGAAGTTGTGACCGCACAGCAATTGGTCTTCAACCACTGTCAGGTTCCACACCTGGCCTTCGGTTCCGGGAATAAGACTGAAGTCAGCCTGCTCAGTTCGTGTGTTGTCCAGTTGTATTAAATCAGCTACGAATAAACCCTGGTTGGTGCCAACATACAGCTTGTCGTCAAAAACGACGGAGGCATAAGTGCTTTCTATGTGATAATTATAATCGAAAATAGAAAGTGGTGAATTGATTTCGAGATAATCAATCCCATTGTCGAGTCCAAGCCACAGGTTTCCTGTCAGATCCTCGTAAAGACTCAATATTGTATTGTTAAGCAGGCCTTTAAAACGATTTATATGTTGTAACACTTTACCTTCCTTATTGGCTATATAAATTCCATTCTGTATTGAACCAAAGGCAAAATTGCCACTCTGTAGCCTGATGCCCGAGAAAATGCTGTTTTCAATCAATTCATCGATTAGATTTGTGTTCCAGGGTCTCAGACTCGTTCCTTCAAGCAGATACAGGCCATTATTGACAAAACCGATGAGTAGCTTGTTGCCTTCATAAGGCAGAATACACCTCAGTTCGTCAGTTAAAAATACAGGATCGCTGCTTACCGGTATTAACTGCTTGTCATCAATCAGACAGAGACCTTTGGTGAGGTCGGCTACATAAATTTGCTCATTCACCTTATAAGATTGTCCAAAGGATGATTCGGGTTCAATAATGCTGATTTGACCCCCAGAGAAAGTGAAAATGTACTTGAATGACTGAAATATGATGCCTGATTTGCTTTGGTGAATCTTCCAGATTTCATCGCAGGCGTGATGCTTGCTATCTGTCAGCTGAATCAATGAGGTGTAAGCAAGCTTACCACTTTGATCCGGTGAGAAATATCCAAACTCCTCGAAAGCACCAACATAAATGGTGTCGCCAACCGCCAGAACTGATCTGACAATCGTTTTGTTTGGCACAGGAAAAAGTTCCCAGTGCTGGCCATCGAATTCGAGTAAGCCATCGTTATTGGCAACATACAAATAACCCCTGCTGTTTTGGGTCATTCCCCAGTTTTGGGTTCCTGCTTTGTAGGCCGAACGCGGATAATTGGTGATTAAAGGTAACCCAATACGCTTCATATCAGAAGCAATTGCCTTTACTGATACTAAGATGACCAGAATCAGTATCAATACCGTAATGGGTTTTTGTCTGAGCATTGAATATATGGTCATTGAATTAAGGCCTCAAAAATAGTGAATTGTATCTTTTGCCAACGCTTTTTGTTTCATAAGGAAATGACTCCTCTTGTTGAGTCTACATGAATCAAAGAGTTGTTATGTGATAAACAACTCAAACAACATGTAATAGATTCATATAGATATATATAGATTTAAACATGAAGAAAGACTTACATTGATTCATGTAGGTATATTCTGAACAAATACCTGTTTTTGCGTATGGACAAACTCATTTGCTGTGTATCTTTACTCAGTCTGCCTAAACTTTGAAAAAAGGTTTGTTGACTTGCTTTAAGTTTTAAGTCCTCATATACAGCATTCTGGCTGAGAAGAAATCGTAAACCGGATGACATAAAATCTCCAATTTAAAACGATTCTAAATTTTGTAAAAATGTCCGTTGTGGCAAAAAACAAACTAATTTTGCTGTTAATTAATTCACAACAGAGTATTGTATCCTGATCTTGAAACTTTAATTTAATTCATCATTCATGAAAGACACTGTTAAGCAAATTGTTGAGAGGTATGGTAAGGACGAAACCAGGCTCATGGACATACTGATTGATACTCAGGAGACTTTTGGATACATATCCGGCGATGCCACACAGATTATGGCAGATATGCTTGGTATTTCAAGGGTTGATGTTAATCAGACCATTAGTTTTTACCATTTTTTCAGTACCAGTCCCCGTGGTGAGTACGCAATTTACCTGAACGATAGTGCTGTAGCACAAATGTTCGGGCGCCAGGCGGTTAAGGAAGCCTTCGAAAAAGAACTTGGAATCAAATTTGGTGAAGTAACAGCTGATGGCAAAATCGGACTTTTCAATACGGCATGTATCGGAATGAATGATCAAGAGCCAGCCGCCCTCATCAATAACAGGGTGTTCACACGCCTTACCCCCTATAGGGTTCGCGAAATCTTGAAACACATCAGAGAAGGAAGAGGTGTGGAGGATTTAATCAACGAAAGCTATGGCGATGGTAAAAATAGTTTGCCAAGCCTTAGGTCCATGGTTTCGAGCAATATCCGCCGTAAAGGCATGATATTGTCGGACGATTATACCTATGGCACAGTGATAAAGGAGGTTTTACCCAAAATGTCGCCTGAGGCTGTCATCGCAGAAATAAAGCATAGCCATATGCGCGGACGTGGTGGAGCCGGCTTTCCTACCGGACTGAAGTGGGAATTCTGCCGCAGATCGAAAGGCGATAAACACTATGTGTTATGTAACGCTGATGAAGGCGAACCCGGAACTTTCAAAGACAGGGTTATTCTTACCGAAAAACCTGAACTGGTTTTCGAAGGAATGGCCATTGCCGGTTTCGCAATAGGTGGCGATGAAGGGATTTTATACTTAAGGTATGAATACAGGTATATGAAAGAGTACCTCGAAGAGGTGCTGAACGATATGCGCAGTAAAAAACTCCTGGGAGAAAAAATTTCAGGGATCGAAGGATTCGATTTTGATATCCGGATTCAATTTGGCGCAGGAGCCTATGTGTGTGGCGAGGAATCGGCACTCATCGAATCGCTCGAAGGCAAAAGAGGTGAACCACGCGATAAGCCACCTTTCCCGGTTGAAAAAGGATACCTCAACCAGCCGACAATTATCAACAATGTGGAAACATTTGCCACTGCAGTCCGCATCGTCCAGAATGGAGGCGAATGGTTTACACAGTTTGGCACCGAAGACTCAACCGGAACCAAGATTCTCAGTATTTCAGGCGATTGTATGTTCCCCGGCGTGTATGAGGTCAACTGGGGGTTCAATGTTGATGATATGTTGAATATGGTAGGTGCCTACGACGTGCAGGCAGTTCAGGTAGGCGGACCCTCAGGAACATTGATAGGCCCCAACGAATTTCACCGTACTTTAGGCTATTCTGACTTGTCGACCGGTGGTTCGATGATTATTTTTGGAAAACAGCGTAACCTGCTCAAAGATGTTGTGCTTAACTTCATGGAATTCTTCATCGATGAATCATGCGGTTCGTGCAGCACCTGCCGTAACATGACTCAGGTGATGACCAATAAGCTGAATAAGATTCTTAAAGGAAAAGGTGTTGCCAATGATCTTGAGGACCTGAAACAATGGGGTAAGGTGCTTATGGCCAGCCGTTGCGGATTGGGTCAAACTGCAGGAAATCCGATCATCAGCAGCCTCAAAAACTTCAAACCCTTGTATGATGTTCTTATACAAAAAGATAAGGAATTTGATAAGGGATTCGATCTGGTGGCTTCGGTGCAAAATTCATGCAAGTTTGTTGGGCGTGTACCAAATTTCAACCATCACTAATACAAAGTGTTAAATAGAAAAATCATTGAACATGAGTAACCTGATAAAATTCAAAATCGATGGCGTTGAATGTATGACCGAAAGAGGTAAATACATCGTTGAAGCAGCGCTCGAAAACGGAGTGTATATCCCGACACTCTGCAATATGCCGGGAGTTAAACCCAAAGGTTCGTGCAGGATTTGTACCGTTAAAATTAACGGCCGTCTGATGACCTCCTGTACCACACCAGTAGCCGACGGTATGGAGGTTGAAAGTAATTCACCTGAAATCAGCGATTTAAGAAAATCGATCATCGAACTCCTCTTTGTTAGCGGGAACCATTTTTGCCCTTCATGCGAGAAAAGCGGAAATTGCGAGCTACAAGCTTTAGCCTATTTGTACCAGATGCTAGTTCCCCGCTATCCATATGAATTTCCTCTGCGCGAAGTGGATGCCAGCTCTCCTTATATCATCAAGGATCAGAACCGGTGTATTTTGTGCAAACGTTGCATTAAAACCATCAAGGACGAACAAGGAAGGTCTGTTTTTGCCTTCCGCGACAGGGGACACCGTCTCGAAGTGGTCATGGACAAAGAATTGTCGCACGAAATGACACCCGAACTGGCCGAACTGGCCATGAAAAACTGCCCGGTAGGATCCATTTTAGTCAAAGAAAAAGGCTTTATTGAACCTATTGGACAAAGGAAATTTGATAAAAACGCCATCGGTAGCGATGTAAAACTTTAAGCAAGGAGGGAAATAACCATGAGTAAACCAGTGATAGCAACTACATCATTAGCCGGCTGTTTCGGCTGTCATATGTCGATATTGGATATTGACGAACGCATCCTGCAACTGATCGAGTTGGTTGAGTTCAACAAATCGCCTGTTGATGACATCAAAACATTTACCAAACCCGTCGATATCGGAATTATTGAGGGTGGCTGCTGCAACAGCGAGAATGTTGAAGTGCTGAAATCTTTCAGAAAGAATTGCAAAATTCTCATTTCGTTGGGCGAATGCGCCATTATGGGTGGGCTGCCGGCCCTGCGCAACGGGATTCCCATTGAGGAGTGCCTCCAGGAAGCCTATCTTGACGGTCCAACCGTTCAACTCAATAAGCTGGGAATTATGCCCAACGACGATGAGTTGCCCATGCTGCTCGATAAGGTGTATCCATGTCACGAGATCGTGAAGATTGATTATTTTCTTCCGGGCTGTCCGCCACGTGCCGATCTCATCTGGGATGCCCTTGTAGCACTGATTACCGGCGATCCGTTGAAACTGCCTTATGAAGTTGTGAAATTTGATTAACCAAAAATACCGCTTAAGTTATGTCAAAAAAGATAACAATTGAACCTGTAACCAGAGTAGAGGGTCACGGTAAAGTGACCATCCATATGGATCATCAGGGAAATATACAACAAACCCGTCTTCATATTGTCGAATTCAGGGGGTTTGAGCGATTTGTTCAGGGCCGACCTTATTGGGAGGCTCCGGTACTCGTTCAGCGCCTATGTGGAATTTGCCCGGTTAGCCACCACCTTGCAGCGGCCAAAGCATTGGACGTGATTGTGGGTGCCGGAACCGGTGAAGGACTCACTCCGACAGGTGAAAAAATGCGACGTCTGATGCATTACGGACAGTTCTTTCAATCGCATGCCCTGCATTTTTTCCACCTGAGTGCACCCGATTTCCTGTTTGGCTTCGACGGCGATCCGGCCATCCGGAATATCATTGGTATAGCCCTCACCAAGCCCGAACTGGCTGTGCAGGGTGTGATGATGCGCAAGTTTGGACAGGAGATTATCCGCGCCACAGCCGGAAAAAAGATCCATGGAACAGGAGCAATACCTGGTGGTATCAATAAAAACCTGAGCATTGAGGAACGCGATGAATTTCTGAAAGGAGCCGACCCGCTCAATGCCGATAAAATGGTTTCCTGGGCCCAGGATGCACTCGAATTCTTCAAGCATTATTATCATGCCAACAAGGAAATGGTCGACGGATTTGCCCATTTTCCAAGCAATCACTTAAGCCTTGTTCGCAAAGACGGAGCAATGGACTTATATCATGGGGTGCTTAGGGCTGTGGATACAAACGGCAACAAAATCCTGAATGATATAGATTATCAGGAATATACAAATTATATTGAGGAAGAAGTCCGCAGTTGGAGCTATATGAAATTCCCCTATCTGAAAGAATTCGGGAAAGATAATGGCTGGTACCGCGTGGGTCCGCTGGCACGCCTCAACACAGTTGACTTTATTCCTACTCCGCTTGCCCAGATGGAATTTGAAAAGTACAAGGCTCTGACCCATGGAAAACCGAATAATTTCTGTCTGCATACCCATTATGCCCGTCTTATCGAGACATTGCACGCTGCAGAAATGATCCGTGAACTACTCAACGATCCTGATTTGCTTGGCAATGATCTGGTGACCAAAGGCACTAAACAAAAAGAAGGTGTTGGCTTGATAGAAGCTCCGCGCGGGACGCTGTTCCATCATTACCGGATTAACGACAACGACCAGATTGAAATGGCTAACCTGATTGTCTCAACCACACACAACAATGAGCCCATGAACCGTTCGGTGAATTTTGTGGCCAAATCGGTGATGACAGGCAAGGAAGTGATTACCGAAGGGATGATGAATTCAGTGGAGGTGGCTATCAGGGCTTATGACCCCTGCCTGAGCTGTGCTACCCATGCTTTGGGAAAGATGCCTTTGGAAGTTTCACTATACGATAGCAATAACAACCTTATTGACAGGAAAAGAAGCTGAAAGGAATGACCCGGCATAAGCGCATACTTATCTACGGTTATGGTAATCCCGGACGACAGGACGATGGCCTCGGTGCTGCCTTCATTGAAAAGTTGGAAGCATGGTTGAAAATTCATCCTGTTGCCGGTGTAAACCTTGATTGCAATTATCAATTGAATATTGAGGATGCGGAACTTATCGCTCACAAAGACCTTGTTATCTTTGTGGATGCCTCGCAGGAAGATATCAAACATTTTAGCTTTACGCAAGTCGATCCCTCGGATGCCCGGGTTGAGTTTACCATGCATGCTGTTTCACCAGCTTTTGTGGTCGACCTGTGCAAAAAAATGTATCACCGTGCACCAGAAACTTATCTGCTTCATATTAAAGGCCATGAATGGGATTTTGTAGAGAAGCTCTCGGATAAGGCTCAACACAATCTCGAACTTGCCTTCAGTTTTTTTATCAAAAGACTTGCAGAAATGATCAGCATTGAAGATGCTGTTTCTCAACGAACAGATCATTAACTAAAAAACACTCAACATGGATTTATCAACAACGTATATGGGGCTTAATCTGAAGAATCCCATCATTGTCAGTAGTTCAAAACTCACCGGAAATATTGAGAACATTAAGTCATGTGCCAAAGCTGGCGCCGGTGCAATAGTGCTTAAATCGCTCTTCGAAGAGCAAATCATGGCTAAAGCTGAAGCGGGACTGAAACGCAATGATATGTATTTCTGGTATCCTGAAGCATCAGATTATGTTGTGAATATCTCAAAAGGAGGCGGTGTACAGGATTACCTGAAACTCATCAAACAAGCCAAAAAAGAAGTATCCATACCGGTAATTGCCAGTATAAACTGTGTGAGCCCGGTTGAATGGCCTTCATTTGCCGCAAAAATTCAGGAAGCTGGTGCTGATGGGATAGAGCTGAATATGGCCATTTTCCCTTTCGACCGCAACATTAGCAGCCAACAAATTGAGGATACCTACATCGACATACTGTTGGCAGTTAAAAAGGAAGTCAGTATTCCTGTTGCCGTAAAAATTGGACCCTCGTTCACCAATATGATGGCAATGACCTGGCGTCTGGCTGAGTCTGGCGCCGATGCCCTGGTACTTTTCAACAGGTTCTATAACCCCGATGTTGACATTGCCTCCATGAAAGTAGTAGCCGACAATGTGTTTTCAGGTCCCGATGAAAAGTCAATTCCAATGCGCTGGATTGCCTTGTTAAGTGCCGGCAAAATACCTACAGACCTGGCTGCCAACACCGGAATACATTATTCAATTGGTGTTGCCAAACAACTTTTGGCCGGAGCGACAACCGTTCAGATTTGTACAACGCTTTATCAGAACGGCATTCCTTACATCTCCGAAATTGTAAAAGGACTCAGCGAATGGATGAAAAAGCACGGATATAAAAATATTGCCGATTTCAGGGGATTGGTAAACAGTCATCACGAAAACACGGCTGCATTTGAGCGCATTCAATATATGAAGCGCAATTTTGAATAGTTCAGGCTCAAACCAGACTTGACGTTAAAAACCGTCCCGATTCAACTCAGGGCGGTTTTTTTTCGCGAAAAGTAGTAGCTTTGCCCACCCAATGCAAAATATGGTGAGCCCAGCAAGATGAATTACCTCTCAGTCGAAAATCTTTCAAAATTTATTGGTGATAAGACCCTGTTTGAGCACCTAAGCTTCGGACTGGCCAAGGGTGACAAAACAGCCCTGATTGCCCCCAACGGAGCCGGTAAAACCACCCTTATGCGCATGCTGGCCGGAAAAGAATCTTCCGACACCGGCAATATCAGTCTGGCATCGGATATTCGGATCGGTTTTCTGGAGCAGCATCCTGTGTTTGACGAAAAACTCAGCATTCATGAACTCATCAACAGCTCGCATACCGGCGTTTTAAAGGCAATTCGTGCGTATGAGGAGGTGCTGGCCAAACATGCTGAGCCCGGGCAGCAGCAGAAGGAACTTGAGGAGGCAACCGCTGCCATGGACAGACTGAATGCCTGGGATTATGAAAGAAGATTGAAGATGCTGCTCGATCGTTTTGACCTTAACCAATTCGATCTGCCCATTGCAGGGCTTTCGGGCGGACAGCGCAAACGCCTTGCACTGGCTCTTGTTTTGCTTGACGAACCCGAACTGTTGCTGCTGGATGAACCCACCAACCATCTCGATATCGATATGATAGAGTGGCTGGAGAAATACCTTAAACAAAGCAATATCACCTTTCTGATGGTGACTCACGACCGCTATTTCCTCGATAGGGTGTGTAACAACATACTCGAACTGGCGTTTGGGACACTCTATCATCATCAGGGAAACTTTTCGTATTATGTTAAAAAGAGCAACGAACGTGAAGAGACCATCCGGATTGAAACCGAGAAGGCCGGGCAGTTGCTGAAGAAAGAAACCGAATGGATCAGGCGTATGCCCAAGGCGCGAACCACCAAATCGAAAAGCCGCATTGATGCATTTTATGACCTGAAGGAAAAAGCAGGGCAGAAACGTCACCAGAAACAGCTTTCCCTTAGCTTGAACATGAGCCGGCTGGGTAGTAAAATACTTGAACTGAAGAGTGTGTCGAAACGTTTTGGTGATCTCACCATTCTCCACGACATTGATCTGATGTTCAACAAGGGCGAACGATATGGCGTGATAGGCAAAAACGGCGTTGGCAAGTCGACCTTCCTGAACCTGATCAGTGGGAAAATGTCTCCTGACTCAGGACGCATTATAAGCGGCGACACAGTTGTTTACGGCTATTTCACACAGGAATCGTTCCAGCTCGACGAAAGCCGAAAAGTGATTGACGTTGTCAGAGACATTGCCGAGCTGGTTACCGATGGTGGCCAGGGTTTAGCCACTGCCTCGCAAATGCTGCACCGGTTTATGTTTCCGGCCAATATGCACCATCAGCCTGTGGCACTCCTCAGCGGGGGCGAAAAACGCCGGTTGATGTTGCTCACTGTCTTGTTGCGCAACCCTAACTTCCTTATCCTCGATGAGCCTACCAATGATATGGACATCATGACCCTGCAAGCCATTGAGGAGTTCATTCAACAATATAAAGGTTGTTTGATCGTGGTGTCGCACGACCGTTATTTCATGGATGAGGTAGTCGATCAGCTGCTTGTTTTCGAAGGTGATGGCAAAATCAAAGGATTCACCGGCAACTACAGCGATTACCGCAATTTGCTTGATGAGGTGGCCGCGCGCGAAAAATTGGCAGAACGGCCCGCCCAGCTTCCCAGGCTTGCTGCAGAAACTACGGTTCAGAAAAAACGCTCGTTCAGAGAACAAAAGGAATTTGAACAACTTGAGCTTGATATTCAGCATCTTGAAGAGGAAAAAAGTCAGTTGCAAAAAGAAATGAACGGGGATGCAACAGATTATGTAACTTTGGAGCGACTGTCGGCCAGAATTAAAGAAATAATAGATCAGATAGATGAAAAAACCAATCGTTGGATTGAGTTGGATGAAATTGGATCATAATTAAATAATAATCAGGAGGTTAATCCATGAATGATGAACAGCGACTTGAAAAATTTGTTGAAATTGTGAAACAAAACAAGGAAGTGTGGTTGTTGCAGGCCGATAGTGGTATGTTTGCTATGCTCGAAGACACCAACGGCCAGTCATATCTGCCCGTTTGGTGCGGCAGGGAAGATGCCTTAAACGCTATCGATGGTGACTGGATCAATTATAATACTGAGCTGATGAACCTTGGCGAGTTCAATCAATGGCTTCATGAACTTGACGAAGATGGAATCAAATTGGGTGTTAGCCCGGATGAGCATGGCAAGATACTGCCTTTCAACGGCGAAGAATTGAGAAAGTTGTTGCAGATAGGTCGTTAAGCAACAGGCACGACTGTAAAACCAACTAATTTCATTAGTTAATCCCGGTTGGCCGTACATTGATGAATGTCTGTACAACCAATTCTCCAAGAATCTTAATGATCACGACAACTGAACAATTTTTTCGTTCAGGGGTTTAGCGTAAAACGATATTATGCCCCATGATTTTCCAAAAATGCAGGAGTACCACATCCAAGGTGTGATGCATGTGCTTATGACAGAAGCCAAATCAATGATCGCAGCTGGCAATGCCCTGCTGGTTGATGTACGTGAGCAAGATGAAGTGATGAATGGACGACCCGAGCTTGGAACAGCTTATCTGCACTGCCCCTTATCTGCGTTTATGCAATATGTTGATGGCTTGCCTACTGACAAAACCCTCATAATCATGTGTGCCCACGGCATCAGGAGCATTCAGGTAACGGCATGGTTCAGGCAGCACGGCAGGGAAGATGTGCTTAATCTTGATGGAGGGTTTGAGGCTTACAGGGGATAAACAAAACCAATCCCCGGCCTTCTCAATACCGCCACTTATTGGCCAGCCAAACCAACGACAGCATCACAGGAACTTCCACAAGGACACCAACCACAGTGACCAATGCCGCGGGACTTTGCAGTCCAAACAAGGCAATGGCCACAGCAACAGCAAGTTCGAAGAAGTTGCTGGCACCGATCATAGCCGAAGGCGAACAGATGGCATGGGGCAGTTTGAGTTTTCTGCCGGCAAACCATGTAATAAAAAAGATGAAGTAGGTTTGCAGGGTCAGTGGAATGGCAATGAATAGTATGATCAGCGGATTGTTCAGTATGTTGATGCCCTGAAAAGCAAAAAGAAGCAGCAAGGTCAAAAGAAGCGCTAGTATGCTCACAGGCTTGAGTTTGGGCAGAAACACTTTTTTGAACCATGCTTCGCCATGCGAGCGGATGAGTATACGGTTGGTGGTGTAGCCGGCAATCAGCGGAATAACAACAAAGATCACGATACTTGCAGCTAAGGTTTCATAAGGTATGCTGATGTCGGTTATCCCGAGCAACAGGCCAACAATGGGCACAAAAGCCACCAAAATAATCAGATCGTTGACCGAAACCTGAACAAGCGTGTAGTTTGGGTCGCCATTGGTTAGGTATGACCACACAAAAACCATAGCCGTACAGGGAGCTGCGCCCAGCAAAATAGCCCCGGCAATGTATTCACCTGCCAATTCCGGGGTGATGAAGGCAGCGTAGATTTTGGTAAAGAAAATCCAGGCAAAGAAGGCCATTGTAAAAGGCTTGATCAACCAGTTGATGACCAGTGTCAGGATCAGGCCTTTTGGCGTCTTCCCAACGTCTTTTATGCTGGAAAAGTCGATCTGGAGCATCATGGGATAAATCATGGCCCATATGAGGATGGCGATGGGAATGTTTACATTGTACACTTCTAACGAACTAAGCCACTGCATGTTGTTGCCTGCCAGATGGCCAATCAGTATGCCGGCACCAATACAGAGGGCTACCCACACACTCAGATACTTTTCGAAAAATCCGATTTGCTTTTTGGTTGTCATATACAAAGGGATTATAGGATTAGCAATGTTGACACTGGCAGTCTTGGGTGGGCTTTTCGGCATACACCGTGATGCTGTAAATGCCGGTACCGCTTTTCTTGAAGGCATCAAGAGCCTGAGCATCGAGATAGTCTGACAGAATCTCATCAGGCACTTTCACCTGTTTTTCTTTTTGCACTTTAATATTCGTCAGGCAGGCAGATACCATGATGCCGAGGTATTCATCCATTTCGATGGCGCCAGAAACGCAACCTGCATAGAGTTCGGCAGCTTCCCTGATTTCGGTTGGAAGCTGGCCTTTGACCACCACATCCGAAACCGAAAGATGTCCGCCGGGCTTGAGAACGCGGTATATTTCGCTGAAAGCCTTTCGTTTGTCGGGGACAAGGTTGAGTACGCAATTGCTGATCACCACATCGGCTTTGTTGGCGGTAAGGGGCATCGACTCGATATCGCCCAGCCTGAAGCTGACATTGGTGAATCCGAGTTTTGCGGCATTTTCCTTTGCTTTTTCAATCATGGCTTCTGTCATGTCGATGCCGATAATTTGTCCGTTTTCGCCGGCGAGCGAACGGGCCACGAAGCAGTCGTTTCCTGCACCCGAGCCAAGATCGATCACGGTGTCGCCGGGTTTGATCATGGCAAATTCGGTGGGCAGACCGCAGCCAAGACCGAGGTCGGCATCGGGCAGATAGCCACTCAGATGCCCGTAGCTCTCGCTGAAGATGCTGTAATCCACTGTGCTGCAGCATCCGGTAGCACCACAACACGAGGATTCGTTTTGTTCTTTGCTTTGTAAAGCGATTTCGCTGTATTTCTCTTTTACGATTAGTTTTAGATCTTCGGGTTTCATAGGTTTATGCTTTAATTTGTTCTTGATAAAATATAAAAAAATCGTTTTTGATTTCGTCTCTTACGCGCCGGAAAACAGACATGATTTCCTCTTCGGTCCCTGTGGCCTCGGCTGGATCATCGAAGCCAATATGAAGGCGCTTGCCGACTTTGCCGGTAAATGTGGGACAGCTTTCGTTAGCACCGCCACAAACGGTGACCACGAAATTAAAAGCCTGGTCGATGAATTCATCCACTTTTTTTGGGTAATTGCCGCTCAGGTCGATCATGGCTTCTTTCATCGCCAGAATAGCTTTGGGATGAACAGCAGTGGATGGATTAGTGCCTGCTGAAAACACCTCGAGAGAGGGATCGAATGATTTCAGAAAGCCCTCGGCCATCTGACTGCGGCATGAATTGCCGGTGCATAAAATTAAAATTTTCATAGGGTACAACTGGGTTTTTTATGGTTTAAGATGCTTGAAAAAAATTCGTTAAACTGTTCAGCAACATTGCTGATTTTTGCATGATCGAGGCAGTAACTTATTTTCACGCCTTCGATTTCGCCTTTGATCAGGCCGGCATTTTTGAGTTCGCTCAGATGCTGGGAAACGGTGGTGCGGCTCAGTGGAATTTCGTTGCTGATGTCGCCCGAGATACAGCACTCGGTTTCGGCCAGGAATTTGAGGATAGCCAGCCGGGCAGGGTGCGACAAAACGCGCGAAAAAACGGCGAGTTCCTGCTCCTGAAAAGTAAATTGTTCGGTCTTTCTCATGGACTTATGTTTTATGACGCAAACATACGACATATTTTCTTTCTGCAACATCTTATCAGATTAATTATTTGTAAAATTTTCTACAGATAATAAATCCGGATGTGTGATAGGGTTGATTTTTTACTAATTTTATGCAGAAAAACATTTAGAAATGAGAGCCAAAGGCTAAACAGGTAAAACAGGTTATGCAAATACTCTTAATACATTTAAACAATAGAACAATGTACAGACTAATATTAGTTTTATTTATTCTGCATTCTTACACATTTTGTAATGGACAGAATGCGAATAATGTGTTTCAGAATTATTTTAATGAGATAGTATATGCTCAGGTTTTCAACGATCTTGAAATTGACATTCCAATATTCGTTTTCGCTCCAAATATGGTTATCATGACTACGATTAATAAGCCTCTTACAAATATGTACTTCAGCGATGGAAGCACAGAAATTAATCCATTTGACAAACCAGATAAACTATTTGAAAATGAAATTATTAATAGCTTGAACTGTAGTTTTACAAGCAGTTTTATTGAAGATTCAAATTTTATCGTAAATGCTTTTATCAAGAAAAAACAACTCTTTTATATTCATAATTCAGTGAGTGAAAACGCTCAGCAATTAACAATTTCAAGCCCAAACGGAGAAGTTTCCAAGCAAGTTGATTATAAAAATGGCAGACTTGAAAAAGTGCTGATTAAAAACCAATCAGACTTAGATATTATTGGATATTCTTATATTGGGGACAGTATTATCCTAAAGAAATCATTTAATACATCAAAATTGAAGTATGATTTTTTTGAAGAAAGATTTAAGAACGAGTTGATACAAAGTAAGATATTCTATAAAAAAAGCAATAACCCTGAGGCAAGAATAGTAAAGAAACTTATTAATTTTTACTACGACGAAAACAACAGGTTGTTAAAAGAAACAACCGCTAATAATCAAGACAAAGTTATAGACTCAACTTCATATTTTTATAAAAATTCTTTACTAATAGGGGTAATTAAATATGTTAAGGATGCTCAGAATTCAATTTTATATCAGTACAATGCGAAGGATCTTCCAGAGAAAAAATCAATTTTTACTAAGGGTAAGCAAGTTGACTTAAACTTAGTTTATGATGATAACAATAGAGTTGAATCGATAGAGATTAAGTCGCAGGGTTCATCTTACTGGAGGAAATGTTTTTTCTATTTTAATCAGGATTCAAAATTGATTGCCATGAAAACATATAGGATTAATCAAGAAGATGAACAATTGTATTTTCGGTCGCAGTATTTGTTCAGTTACATGAATGACGGTATGCTTCAATCACTAAAAGCAGTGGATGAAAAAGGCAATATTACAAAAGAGGTAGTATATGAATTGGAGTATGTTTCTAATAAATAACTGACAACAAATAGTTTAGAGTTCGTGAGATAGGCATAGAACTGGTAAGAAAAGCTTAAGCTTTAATTTTTTTTCTGAATTATCTAACCGACCTTTAGGAAATTCGTTTCGAAGTTTAAGCCTGAAGGTGATTGGACGAATCTGGATTAAAGATTTAATATTCACATTTAAATGCCTGGATCAAAAACTAATAAGGCCTGAACGCAAACACAAGCCCGCATGCCCATAAAGCAATTTGAGCTTATGCACTCGCTGTGTATGCTGTTGACAGAGATTCGCCAAAAACACTAAAACATGTGATCTGCATCCTGGCCTGAGCCTTGATTACAATTCACATTATTTTGTCAACACCCTCGGAATATTTCCGGGCAAGCGGGCCAGTATCTGATAATTGAGCAGGTTGCTCATTTCGCTAAATGATGCCACACTAATGCTCAGCTTGCCTTGTTTGCCAACAATGACCACCTCGTCACCTTTTTGCACATTTGGAATATCGGTTACATTAACACTCATGGTGTTCATTGTAACGGAGCCAATAACTGAAACACGCTTGCCACGGATCAGTACCCTCCCTGAATTACTCAACGATCGGCTGAACCCATTCGCATAGCCAACCGGAATAATGGCCACTTTGAGCCTCTTATTTGCCATATAAGAGGTGCCATATCCAACAAAATCACCAGCATCGGCATACTTGATTGCCATGATCTCCGACTTCCATGAAATCAGTCTTTTAAGATCAGAATCATTTGCTTTGTTTGTCTTAAACTGGTAAATGAATGTTTCCTGACTTGGCCAGAATCCATATTGTGCAATACCGACTCTTACCATATCCATTACAGTTTGCGGATACGTTAAAGTTGCAGCAGAACCAGCCGTATGTCTGTATTCCGGCTTTAGTCCATGACGCATAAAATAGCTATAGAATCTTTTGAACTCAGCAATTTGATTGATTACCCTGTGATGATTGCTGATGCTTTCGGCTCCTGCATAATGGGTGCAAAGTCCGGTAAAACGAATATGCTCCTTGTTTTTCTTCATCAGATGCACTAAGGCCAATAAGCTGGTATACTCAAATCCTGTGCGGTGAAACCCGGTTTCTGCTTCTATATGAATGTGGGCTGCTTTGCCAATTCTTTTTGCAATGGCGATGGCTTTTTCGAGTCTGTCCATATCAAACACATAAAACTCTATCCCGTTCTCAATGGCCCATTCTAACTGACTGTCATCCAAATAACCCATTATCATAATGTTTGAACCGGGCGAAATTACCTTAAAAACTTCAAGTGCCTCTGATGCTGAAAAAACCGCAAAATGATTCACCTTCGCATTCTCTGCCAGGGGGATGATGTTCTCTATGCCATGTCCATAGGCATTACCTTTTACAACAGATGAAATTCTGACATTTTTTCCCAGTAATTTTCGGAAGTATTTGATATTGTGCTGATATGCTGATTCACTGATTTCTATATATGAAGTATGCTGCATGTTAAACTCCTTTTTTTATTTTTCATATTATCCAGTTACTGAAATAATGAAAGTGCATCTATTTAAGCTTCAGTGAATGGAGTTGGCGTTTTTGTGAGAAATGTACCTGCATCCCGGAAAGCTTTAATGAAATATTGGTATTTGAAGTGAAAAAGTATTCACAGAACCCCGAATTCTTGAAGTATTCCTTTGTAAACCAGCATAGCAGGTTCAATTATTTCATCTGGAAAATCATAGTTTTCATTGTGTAACTGTGGATGACTGATTCCTGACCCTATCCCAAAAAGTGCTGCTTTGTAAGATTGTGTAAAATGGCCAAAATCCTCACTCCACCTGAAAGATGCTTCAAGTGTTTTTATCGGAATACCAATTGCTGAAGCTGCATTCTTAATTATACCCACGCATTCTGCATTATTGATCGTTGCAGGAAATTCTTCGGTATATGAAAGGGTATAACTGATCTTGAAAGCAATGCAATTTTCATTCACTGTTTTTTCAACATACTTGCATATTGCAAGCATGTCTTCGTTTCGTGATGCTCTAATTGTTGCCATAAGCACAGCATTGCCCGGAGTGGTGCCAAATGCCTGTTCTCCAAGCCTGGCATGGATAACAGTCAACAAGTCAAAATCCTCACCTTGATTTTCCCTTGCATTTATCTCATTCAATCGGATAATTAAATTTGCCAGCAATACGTCCGGGTTTTTGCCATCTTCAGGATGTGCAGCATGCGAAGAGAGCCCTTTTAGGTGAATGATTACTCCTGTTGAGGCGGATGCGAAACTGTCCTCCTTTATGCAAACACTTCCTTTTTCAAAGCCAGGCAAATTGTGCAGTGCAAAGGCATATTCAGGCTTTATCTTTGAAAACAATTTGTCGTTAATAACATTTTTTGCGCCTTGCCCTGTTTCTTCAGCAGGCTGGAAAAGCAAAACAACCCGCCCTTTCATTGGTCTTTGCTTGTCTAATACTTTTGCCATACCGGCAAGAATAGCAGTATGTCCATCATGTCCGCATAAATGTGCAATACCATCATACTTCGATCTATAAGCAAAAGTGTTGGATTCCTGAATGGGCAAAGCATCTAAATCAGCCCTGAAAAGTATTGTCGCACCCGGTTTGCCTGAATCATATGTGACCGCTATACCATGCCCGCCAATACCTCGTATCAGTTCAGTAGGGTTTGCCTTTGACAGGAAATGGGCAACTGAGTTTGATGTGTTTGTCTCCTTGCCCGACAATTCCGGAGAATTGTGCAGCTGTTGTCTGAAATTTACAATTTCGTCGATTAAGTTCGAATCCAGGCCCATAATTTCTCTTTATTGAGCACAATATACGGATAATTGAGTAAAGACAAAGCTTTGGTTAATGATTATTTTATGAATTGGATGGTTTTTGTGGTATCAGGCTTTCATAATGATCACAAAACAATGTCTGAACATCTGATTACAGGCAGTAAAGTGAGGAGAAGTGCTGAAATTCCATTTTATGATTTATCTTTTTTTTTCCTGCTGCTCTTTTTTTGTGTATCAGGAATTTTGGTAACACTGCTTTTAATGCCCGAAATAATGGATTTGGCACAATAGTTGAAAAAGCTTTTTTCGGGATCTCTTTCAAAATCAATGACTCCCATTCTCAACTCTTCGCCCGGCATCGGATTTGAATTCATCAACACCATATTGGCAAGAACTGACATCACCCGTTCTTTTAGGGCTGTGGTATCATCCGTTAGTTTATTCTTTACGGTAACGTTCAAACTCTTGTAGCTCATGTTCATCCGGCCGGAAGATTTAGCGTTGTTGGCTGTAAAACTGAAGTTCATCGCTTCAATTTTCCCTGAGTTGACGTAGATGAATGCATTTTTCTCCAGCATGGGGTTCAGTTCCATTGCCTCTATTTCTGAAAGCGTTCCATTCACAGCAAAGGTGTTCTGATTGTCGAACAGTCTCCCTTTCATCTGAGCAGTCAATTTAGCTTTGCCCATTAAAAAAGCTTCAGCATTAAATCCGATATAGGCTATTTCTGTTTTGTAGATAGTGTCGTTGGTGATATTGAAAACCTGCACATTAAGCTTTTCAAATTTGATCATGCCAGGCTCGTTGGCATTTTCGGCATGTTCGGTATAGGTAATTTCTCCGCCCAATATGCCGATTGAGTCAATGCTGATCTTACCCGGATAGTTGTACATGATTTCCTGAAATACAGGTTTTTTCACATGCTTGAACTCTTTGCGTTTATCGCGAAATATGCTCAGATCCAGTTTCCCGATTTCGATATATGAACTTATCAGGTTTCCTGATTTCACGAAATCAGCAGCAGAAAAATCCTGAAAGGCTATCTTGCTGAGCCCGCCTTCGAAGCGATCAATTTCAAATTCATGTTTTGCTGCGAATGCCTGATTGTTGTAATTGGGGTGAACCAAAAAACTGTCGATTACCAACATATTTGAAGCAGCAGTATAGTGTATTCCGGCAGATGTTATCGTGTACAGGCTGTCGGCCGTAACGGTGATGTGTTGCTTTGCAAGAATATCAAATTGACTGAATATGTCCATAGACAGGGTGTCGGATTTAGTAAGCTGTAAATCATACACTTTCAAAACAGCATCGTGTAGCGAAAATGACTCAGAAGTTAACTTGTCCTCAATGTTTACGACCAATTGATCAAAAGCCAGGCTATTCATACTGACGTTTAAGGGTGATACTTTTGCTGTCGCTGTATTCTGCCGAAATGGGAACTTTCCTGCAACACGACTGTTGATAAAACTCACCTCCCTGACAACGAAGTCATTTTTGAGCAAGGCTTTAAACAGTTTAATGCCCTTTACTTGTATGGAGGCAATTTCAACCTTCAGATCGGTAAGACTGTCGTGTTGCGGATTTGAGATCAGAACAATATTTTCGAGTTCTATTCCTGATTTAAAGACCGAGATATAAAGCTTATCAATTTCGAGGTGATATGTATCAGAGCTTTTATTAAATGCAGACTGGATTTTATTTGCAGCCCATGGCTCAAGAAGAACCCTGGTTAAAAGCATGAACAGTAAGGCAATAGCACCTATTCCAATGAAAATGTATACAATTTTGTTTCGTTTCATAGAAAGTCAAAGGTCTGGAAATCTGCTTTCAAAGTCGTTACAAAAATTCAGAAAAAACTTACATCATTCGCACATGACCTTCATCCAGTTATGTTTCTGCCAGTTTCCCACTCCCGGTTTATGTTATCTGATCACTAAGCAGCATAAAATAAGCTTCACGCAGCAGAACTTCAAAAACGTAACAAATGGAAAAGAAACTCAGCCGGCTTATTGGTCTGATGGGCGTATTATCACAAAAAGATAAAAGAAAGGGTTAAATGAGAACGTGTTGGACACCCATTATGTACGTCTTTTGTGGTCAATCGCTCATAGGATAAGAAATTGCAGGTCAGGAAGCAAAGTGATAAGAGTAGGAAAAGAAAAACTAATCACTAAATTTGCCAATGCCCCTGATGAATCGAAAACTCTTAGCGGCATCTGTTCAGTAACAAAGTACACATTGATCAGGACTCTGAACGACAATGAATCAGATCGATTAAACCAATACAGGAGATTTGAAATGAAAGTGCTCATTATCTTTAACCGTGAACCTTATGACAACACGGATGTGACCTGGAATGGCCTGAGACTGGCCGAAACACTCAGAAAAACCGGACAGGAAGTAAGAATTTTTTTAATGAATGATTCCGTTGACATGGCCCGGGAAGCATGTAAAGCTCCGGAAGCTTACGACCAGGATTTGTCACAAATGCTGAAAGACCTGATTTCAAAGGGAGTCCAAGTCAAGGTTTGTGGAACTTGTATGTCTCGTTGCGGAATATATAAAAACCATCCATATTTTGAGGGAGCCATGAAATCAACCATGGGCGAGTTGTCCGAATGGGTTGTTGATAGCGACAAAGTCTTGACATTCTAAAAAAGGGTTTTTCCCGATTTTCATATAGAAAGTGCTGACACACAATAAGAAATGACTTATTGTTCTCAGTGAATACGCCTGAAAGGAGATGTTGGGTTACCAATTTTCAAAAATTCAGTTATTTTTATCGCCCGGTGGGATGCTTTTGCACAAATTCCATTCGTGTGAAAATTAAATTAACTTTCGAATTAAACTTGAAATATATATGGCAGAGTTAAAGACAAAACAAACCAATTCAGATGTTTACGAATTCATCAGGACTTTTGCGAACACTGAGCAAAAAATACAAGATAGTGTTGAACTGGTGAAACTGATGCAGGACTTCACAGGCTGCGAACCCAAAATGTGGGGACCATCAATCATCGGATTTGGAAGCTACCACTACAAATCAGACAGGAGCCGGCAGGAAGGAGATTGGCCACTTGTAGGTTTTTCGCCACGAAAAGCGGCAATTTCGCTCTATGTGTATATGGGGCAGGGATCAGAACTGCTGAATGATTTGGGGAAGTTT
Source organism: Bacteroidales bacterium UBA6192 (assembly GCA_002422725.1). Lineage (GTDB taxonomy): Bacteria > Bacteroidota > Bacteroidia > Bacteroidales > F082 > UBA6192. The sequence continues at coordinate 45,098 of DITE01000061.1, read as the reverse complement.
ACCATGGGAAAAGGCTGTATTTATATTAAGAAACTCTCTGACATCGACCAGGATGTGCTTGTGAAACTGATGAAAGAAACAGTGGATTTTTTGAAACTGAAATACGGTAATCATTGACATCAAATTGGCAATCAACTTTTTATGAAATGGGATTGCTCTGGTTTTTGTTGGAGAAAACAAGCAACTATTTGGCATCCGGAAAGATTTTATCCGATCAAAGAAAAGATCGGACATTATACCTTTTCTGGGTCCTCATTGAGATTGAATACTGCTTTGGTAAAAGCTTGAATTTGTGTCCCCAATCTCTTTAATGGGTTTCATATTACCTGTGAAAAACCGGGCATTTATCAGAATTATCCTGTTTCAAAAGCTTTTACTCTGCCTTTTGCCCCAATCTGTATCAATGAAATGGTAAGCAGAAAAGAAAATTAACTTTGAATTCTGGTTTTCATAAACAATTAAACAGTTAAACAATTAAACAAATAACAATTAATATGGCAACAACAAACACCTATTTAACCTTCAACGGTAACTGCGAAGAAGCTTTTAACTTTTATAAATCTGTTTTTGGCGGAGAGTTTTCTTATTTGGGTCGCTTTGGCGAAATGCCCGAAAGTGATGAATATCAAGTTCCCGAATCGGATAAGGACAAAATTATGCATGTTGGATTACCTATAGGAACTTCTAATCTGATGGGAAGCGACACAGGCGCAGCATGGGCGGCATCATTTGTTCAGGGAAATAATTTTTCCATTTCTGTTACAGCTGACAGCAAACCTGAAGCGGACAAGTTGTTTAAGGACTTAGCAGCAGGCGGACAGATCACCATGCCCCTTGATAATACATTTTGGGGCGACTATTTTGGCATGCTGACAGACAAGTTCGGCATTAATTGGATGATAAGCTTTAACGAGCAGCAACAATAGAAAGACCTGATTAATGTACCTTCATAAACCTGGTAACGAGGCTATGTGCTTTTCTGGCTTTGCGACCACCACAGATTGATTCGATCCTGCAGAAATGGATGGTTTCTATACGCCACAGGTAGATTCAGATTTTAAACTCAACCAAAGTATTAAACATCAACTTGTTCCTGACAGAGTGAAAACAACGACATAATTAAATTGACATGAATAACCGGGTTTACATTACTGACAATTCAAAAACTACCATTTTGATCCGGCTGATGGTTGGTGCAGTTTTTCTTTCGGAAGGAATTCAAAAATTTCTTTTTGCTGACACTTTGGGGGCGGGTCGATTTGCAAAAATTGGTTTGCCCTTGCCTGACTTTTTAGGGAGTTTTGTTGGCAGCTTTGAGATTGTTTGCGGAACAATGGTCCTGACAGGACTAATGATACGGCTTGCAAGTATTCCGCTTATTGTCATCATGCTTGTTGCGATCGCAACGACCAAAGCAGAAATCTTAGTTGACAAAGGTTTTTGGGAAATGATGCATGGAAGCAGAACTGACTGGGCAATGCTTTTGGGTAGTGTTTTTCTGCTCATTAAGGGTAGTGGTTCATGGTCGCTTGACAAATTATTGATGAAGAATGAAAAGTAATGCTGAATTAAAAGACATAGCAAAACTTTTTTTGAAACTCGGAATAATTGGTTTTGGTGGTCCTGCAGCGCATGTTGCCATGATGCAGGACGAAGTTGTTGTAAAAAGAAAATGGCTGACAGAGCAACACTTTCTTGACTTAATTGGTGCGACAAATTTAATTCCTGGTCCAAACAGCACTGAAATGGCCATTCATATCGGGCACGAAAAAGCAGGTTGGAAAGGCTTGATCGTGGCAGGGCTCTGTTTTATTCTGCCTGCGGTTTTCATTACTGGTATTTTTGCCTGGCTTTACAAGCAATATGGACAAATTCCTGAAGTGCAACCATTTGTTTATGGCATAAAACCTGCAATCATTGCCATCATTCTTGGCGCAATTTTTCCGTTGGCAAAAAAATCATTGAAAACACTCGAATTGGCCGTCATCGGGCTTTTCGTATTAGTTAGTTCTCTCCTTCAGTTCAATGAAATTTACCTTATGTTTGGAGCAGGTTTTCTTGCTCTGTTACTGGCTTCAATCCGTAATAAAAAAATCACCCGCACAAATAGTCTTTTCCCTTTTGCGCTTTTCCAAATATCGCATGCAACCTGTCTTTCGGCAACTAATTTCAATCTGTTTTTGATATTTCTCAAAATCGGGGCAATTCTTTACGGTAGTGGTTATGTGTTGTTTGCATTCCTCGACACGGAATTGGTTTCGACAGGACTTTTGAGCAGGCAGCAACTTATTGATGCCATTGCAGTCGGGCAATTTACTCCTGGTCCGGTTTTTTCTTCGGTGACCTTTATTGGCTATCAAATAAATGGCTGGACTGGGGCAATCGTCTCAACCATCGGAATTTTTCTGCCATCATTTGTTTTTGTAGCCTTGTTGAATCCTTTAGTCAAAAGAATGCGGAACTCAACATTGTTTTCAGCATTTTTAGACGCGGTAAATGTGGCTTCAGTAGCAATTATTATTTCAGTTTGTTATGTTATGGGCAGAGAAACGATAACCGACTGGCGCACAGTTTCTATTGCGGTTATTAGCATTGCTCTGACTTTCGGTTTCAGGAAAGTAAACAGTGCTTTCATCGTTTTGGGTGGTTCATTACTTGGCTTTGCATTAACACTTGTATAAAAATCAACACGCTAGAATATGCATTTCGGGCAACTTTTGCAAAGACCTGTGAATTGGTAAAACAACCTAAGGGAAGATTGATCTATCCTATTTATACCCATTGAAACACAACTGTCAGTAATTCAAATCACTATTTGTAGTCATTAAAACATTCAAAAGCCTAAATCAATTTCAAGATCGGGAAATTGTTTAAAACTCATTCACTGTAAGTTGCATAATTGGAAGGAGAATTCATCGGGTATACAATCAAAGTGTCAGATTAAAAGCTTGGTTAAAAGTAAGATAACGAATGGTTTGTCTTTCTGCCAATTTGCTGCTTTGTATTTGTGTGTCCAGAATTTGTGAAGAAGTGGAGTGGGATATGAATTTTAGATTTTTATATTAGTTTTGGAACACGAAATTACTGGCTGCTAAATAGTGAAATAGTTTCAGTTACCCAAAAAATGAACAAGATGAATAAGGAATTGTCGCGCAATGAATATGAAGAATTATTGAGAGCATTGAAAACCCGTTTTGAGAAGTATATGAATCGCCATGCAGGTATTGAATGGGCCAGGGTGCAAGCCAGGCTGGAATCACATCCCGCAAAAATGTGGTCGCTTAACGAAATGGAAAAAACAGGTGGCGAACCTGATGTTGTTGGTTTCGACTCAAAAACAGGCGAATATATTTTTTATGATTGTGCATCAGAAAGCCCTAAAGGTCGCAGAAGTGTTTGCTACGACAACGAGGCACTTGAATCAAGGAAGGAACACCGACCGAAAAACAGTGCGATTGGTATGGCGATCGAAATGGGTATTGAATTGTTGACGGAGGAGCAGTATCGTGCATTGCAGCAACTTGGAAAGTTTGATATCAAAACATCCAGCTGGGTTTTAACACCCTATGATATACGAGAGCATGGTGGAGCCATTTTTGGTGATTGGCGATTTGGACATGTATTCATTTACCACAATGGTGCAGAATCTTATTATTCAAGCAGGGCATTTCGTGGTTCAATAAGGGTCTGAACCAGATAAATCATTTCATTACCACCCTGCATAAGGCTTTGACAAGCAAAAAAATACGTACGTTTGTATAAACTTTTCACACTAATTTACATCACTGACATGGACAACGATCTTATGAAATGGTTTACCGAAGTGTGGCACTACCATCTGTTTCAACTGGGGAAGACTAACATCACCACGAAATCGGTTGTTATCCTGTTAATTTTACTCTTTTTATTGTTCTTTATAACCGGAATACTGAAGAAACTTTTAGTTCGACGGGTATTTCCCCGTTATGGAATTGATGTAGGGGTGGCTCAGTCCATCTCCACAATTATCCGGTATGTGCTGCTAATCATAGGTTTAGTTGTGATTTTCCAAACAACCGGTATCGACCTGAGCGCACTTGGACTTCTGGTTGGTGCCTTGGGAATTGGGATTGGGTTTGGCTTGCAGAACATCACCAACAATTTCATCAGTGGGATTATTATTCTTTTCGAGCGTCCGGTGAAAGTGGGCGACCGCATTGAGATTGATGATTTGCAGGGAAATATCATTAACATATCGGCACGTTCTACCACCGTTATAACTAACGACAACATTGCTGTTATTGTGCCAAATTCTGACCTTATCAGTAACCGTGTGATCAATTGGAGTCTTAACAACAAACAGGTTAGGTTGAATTTTCCGGTGGGGGTGTCCTACAAAGAAGATCCGGCCAACATCCGCCGCCTGCTGATTGAGGTGGCTTCCAACAATGCGGGAGTACTCAAAACACCCGAACCAGACGTGCTGTTTGAGTCATTTGGCGACAGCAGCCTTAATTTTATACTAAGGATATGGACGCTCGATTACAGCGACACGCCCATGGTGCTGAAGAGTCAGTTATACTATGCCATCTTTGAAAAATTTAAAGAGCACGACATCGAAATACCTTACCCGCAACGGGATATTCATATAAAATCAGGAAATGCAGCAGCAATAGGACTGAATGCCGATTGATGCTTATTTGATTAGTTTTTGTGTGCGGCTGATTACCAATGAGAAGGAATACTTATTGCCAAACTGTATGTCGTGGTAGCGCCTGTACACCGGCAGAGAGAAAGACAGACTGGCACCCCAGTTTTTTGCCGGTATAATATTTATTTGTGGAACCAGCAAAACGATTTCCCCACCGGAAGCATCTACAATCTGATTGTTTTCGCGTTTTGATTTCTCCCTTACCTCAGCTCTTACTTGAATGATTGCCAGCGCTTTTTGGTGAAAGGTGTAACTGGTTCCAGCCTGAAATGCATACACTGTTCCATATTGATAATCAAAGAATCTGGACGAAATTCGCTGAGAGTACTCCACCATGGTGGCTCCAAGAATTTGCCAGGGAGCATATCGGAATCCCTTTGCCACAGTGAATCCCCCATGATAACGATAGCTGCCCGAAGATGGCTGGACATTGATCGGTAGCTTGACCTGATCAACTTCCTGGTCAAAAACGCCAACAGGTAGCTTAACACCTCCGGTCAGGCTCAGGTTCAACTTTTCGAATGGTTTCTGAATCAACTCATAACGTAGCATCAGATTGAGGTCGGCCAGGCCGGAGCCTTCGCTGTCTTTGATTAAGGGATTTTTGTATGATTCATATTTCGATAGGAAATAGCCTATTTCGGCCTGAATGCCAATCCGTTCGGTGATGTTGTATAGGGCGGCAAATTCCAGATAGTTGAAACCTGATTTGTCCAGATAGTTGATATCGATGGGTTTACTTCCCTGATAGTAGGTGTCGGACAGGCTATAGCGGTAAAGCAGCGACATGCGAAGGCTTTGCTTGCCGATGGATTGTGCATCAAGCATCATATTCAAAGGGTTTCCGGCAGCACAGCACTGTGCTTTCAGCAGATTAAGCCCCACGATAAAGAGTATTCCGGTCAGGACGAGATACTTTTTCATGGATTAATGGTGTAAGGTGTTACACGAATTTGTATGGTATCTTCGGCATAGCCCTGTTCGTTGAAAACCCTGCAGGTGATTGTGTTCAGGCCGATGCAACATTGTCCGGCAGCATACTTAACCGAGATGCCGCTTCCCAGGATATCGCCATGATTGGCTTCCCATGCGTAGGAAAGATTATCGCCTGTTGCGTTTACTGTGATCGAGGTGGTGTCCCATGCCATCACTACCTTAAGCGTAGCCTGTAGACTAATGATTTGAATATCAGGATTGGGTTTGAGGTTATCCTGGTCTTTTTTTGAGCAGGATACCAAAACGAGGCATCCCAACAGTGTTATGAATGTAAGTGTCTTTCTCATCGACTATTGCTTTTTGTTTTCACGTGGCTTCAGCTGACACATACAGCTGCCGGTAAGCCGTTCGCTTAAATCCACCTTTATGGGCAACCCATCCCTTTCCCAGTCAACAAAGCCACCAGCCAGCGACAACAGTCTGGTATATCCCTTTGTATGAAGCAATGTCATAACTTCCTTGCTTCTAATTCCCACGCAATCAGCTAGTATAATGTCGCGTTCAAGGGGTATTTCGCTCAAATGTTCGTCGATTTCGGTATAAGGTATAAGCATAAGCTCAGGAACATCCGGTCGTTTGAATGCACCTTCATAATCGGGTCGCAGATCGATCAGAAGGGTTCCCTGCAGACAAAGCGGGTAAGCTTTGAGGGGTGTAATAAACTTCAGACCACCGCTTTGAAAACAATGTGAAAAGAAATTGTCATCAACTTGTTTCATAGTACGATCAAAAGATTGAACCGTAAATTAATCCGGAAAGGGTAGCCATAACCACAACCAATACGACATAAACAACTGTTTTTTGCGTTCCCATGATACCTCGGATGACCAGCATGTTGGGCAAGGAAAGCGAAGGTCCGGCCAGTAAAAGAGACAGAGCAGGCCCTTTGCCCATGCCTGCTGCCATCAATCCCTGTAGTATTGGCACTTCGGTGAGTGTGGCAAAATACATGAATGCACCCACTATGGATGCAAATAGATTCGAGAACACTGAGTTACCTCCTACCAGAGCAACAATCCATTCGTTGGGGATGATACCGGCAATGGCCGTGTCGTCATGGGTTGAGCCCAGCAGAAAACCAGCTGTTACAACACCAATTGCCAGCAAGGGCATAATTTGTTTGGTAAAATCCCAGCTTGATCTGGTCCATTCAGAATTGTCCGGATCATTTTTGTCCAGCAAAGTAATGATGCTTAATCCCGCAATACCCACGATCATCGGAACAAGAGGCGAAGCAACCAGAAAACCTGAGGCTGCTGTGGCTAGTGCAACCAATGCAACATGCCACCATTTTATTCCGAGGATAAAAACGAGTGAATAAACAAGGAAAAGTCCAAAAAATCCTGTGATATACCATTTGTAAAACCAAATCCAATACCAGGTTCCTTCTGTGATGCCTTCGCCCGGTTTTCCCCAATTGGCAAAAACAAGGATAAGAACAAGGGTAAAAAAATGAAACGAAGTTTTCCACATGGGGCGTTTTTCAGCAATTTCAGGGAAATTCATTTGATCGGCCCGTTTTTGTCTTTCCTCTTTGCGATAGATCAATGCCATGGCTGAGCCGATAACCACAGCAAAAACCACTGCCCCAATAACACGCGCAACCCCCATTTCGAAGCCAAGGATCCGGGCTGTGAGAATGATTGCCAGTATGTTGATGGCCGGGCCTGAATAAAGGAAAGCAATTGCAGGTCCAAGGCCGGCTCCGCGCTTGTGAATGCTCGAAAACAAGGGTAGGATAGTGCAGCTGCAAACAGCGAGTATTGTGCCCGAAACGGAGGCAACTGTGTAAGCAACCCACTTTTTTGCTTTGGCTCCAAAATACTTCATCACCGCTCCCTGACTCACAAAAACCTGAATGACACCTGCGATAAAGAAAGCAGGCAATAGGCACAGGATAACATGTTCACGGGCATACCAGCGGCTAAGATCGAGTGTGGCCAAGATGGCGGTATTAAACCTTTCGCTTTCGATTGGCAGGAAGAATGCCGCAATAAAAATGATAATGATCCAGCCAAGCAGTTTAGTTTCCTTTTTCCAGTCCATAATTTAGGGTATAAAAAAGATGGTGATGTAGTAAAGCCCAACCAGAATGAAAATAACGGCCACAACTTTTCTGAACCAATGCTCGAATTTTTTCAAACTGTTGTAAAAGTTACCCACTTCCGACATGGTAAAAGCCAGAAAATAGGCAAGCACAATAACAGGAAACCCAGTAGCCAAAGCAAAAATGAGGGGGAGAAACAGCCCTGACGGACTCGCAATGGTGATCGGGATTAACATGCCGAAATACAGCACTCCGCTATACGGACAAAATGCCAGTGCAAATACAATTCCCAGAAGGAGTACTCTCCAGAAACCCTTTTTTTCTGAACGCTCCATGCGGCTTGTTAATGCGGATAAGCCCGGAAAATTTATCTGTATCACATCAAGCATGATGATGCCAATGATCAGCAGGAGAGGCCCGAGCAACTTTTCGCCCCAGCTTTGAAAGAATCCGGCAATATGAAAGGTGCTTGCACCAAAATAGAGTATCAGGCCAAGACCAGTATAGGTAACAGCCCGCCCGAGCGTGTAAATCAAACCGTTATAGAATACTTTGCGCCTGTTTTCGATATCCTTGCTGATGAAGGCAATGGCTGTAATATTCGTGGCTAAGGGGCATGGGCTGATGGCTGTCATAAGCCCCAGCAACAAGGCTGTCAGAAAAGGTAGTGAGGTGTTGTCCAGGATGCTTTGAAGGAATTCCATAGTTTCGATTCAATGAATACATTAAACGTGAGGAACAGAAAAGGATTATTGTCCCAGATTCTCCCGTATGGCTTTAGCCAAAGTAGCCCTGAACTCTTCGGGTTTGGTGCGTGCCATGGCAAAACCTTCTTTTGTGAGGTCGACATTCTTTTTAGTAGCAGAGTTTATCATAAACAAACCCGAGCCCCACACCTTATGTTCTTCCACAAAAGCCTTGTTTTCTTTCAAGTCAATGTTGATCAGGTGAAAAACGATTTTTCCATCGCTGGTTTCCTGCTTAAACTGGCTTTCAAGGGTTTCTTTTGCCTGGGTTTCGATGGCTTTACAACCAGCGCAGCGATTGGTGCTGTGGGTGTAATAAATGTCGAGCACCGTTTTTTTTGCTGCTGTCTGAGCGTTGATTTCATTTGGCAAGGCCATCATCACAAGGGTAATGATACCCAAAAACATAGCTATTTTTTTCATGGTAATGTTGTTGATAAAATGAATTATTTATTTGGTAATCAATTCTTTCAACTCGTTGGTCGAGGGAAGTCTGCCGCTCAAAACCACCTTGCCGTCGATAACAAGGCCGGGTGTGCGCATGATGCCATAGCCCATGATATCAACGATGTCTTCCACTTTGCTGATTTCAGCTTCAACGGAATTGTCGGTTACGGTTTTTCTGACAGCTTCTTCCAGCTGTTTGCATTTTGGGCAGCCTGTACCCAGAATTTTGATGTCTTTTTTCATATTATATTAAATTAACATTTATTACACAATTTACTCTTAAACAGATCATTGTACATTTTACGTGCCAGCTCCCAATTCTCAAGGTTCAGGCAATATTTAATTCGTGGAGGGGTAAGTTCACCCTGAATGAGCCCGGAGTCTTTAAGTTCCTTCAGGTGCTGCGAAAGGGTTGACCGTGCGATAGGCAGGTCTTCGGCCATATCGCCACTGTAGCAGCAACTTTGTTGTGATAGCAGTTCCAGAATCATGATCCTGGCAGGATGTCCCATGGCTTTGGCAATGCGTGCCAGTTTGATTTGTTGCTCGGTGTAGGTCAGGGTTTCTTCCATTTCATTTCGTATTTCGTAGAATTACGAAACAAAAGTAATGCGTATTCCTTTACGCTTGTCACATTCAAAGAAAAATTATCAGGTATTATTGTAATTTAGAAACAGTCTATCGAAGAGAAACCGGTTTATACTAAAATGGGTTACACCTCTTCATCTTCTGACTCGGCTCCTGGCTCGCTCTGATCATCGAGAAACAGCCGTGTTTCAGTGGCCGGCAATTCCTGCACCTGCCTGAGTTTTCTTTCGATGGCTTTGGTGCGGGTTCCCACCAGGGTGTCAATGTCGTTGCCTGCTTCGTCAATTTTCTTGCGTGCTTTTTCCAGTATCCCGCCAAACTTACTAAATTCGGTCTTCACAGCGCCAAGAATCTGCCACACTTCACTGCTTCTTTTCTGGATTGCCAGGGTTTTGAAACCCATCTGCAGGCTGTTGAGTATGGCAGCAAGGGTAGTGGGGCCGGTGACGATGATTTTGTACTTGCGCTGAAGCTGTTCGATCAGGTCGGTGTTGCGCACCACCTCGGCATACAATCCTTCAACAGGCAGGAACATGATTCCAAAATCGGTGGTGTAGGGCGGGTCAAGATATTTTTCGCTGATGTCTTTGGCAAATTTTGTAATGGATGCCGACAATGATTTCGTGGCTTCCTCCACCATCAGGGGGTTAGCTTCATCGTAGGCAGTCTGAAGCATATGATAGCTTTCCTGCGGGAATTTGGCATCAATGGGCAGGTAAACAAAATTTTGATCGTCGTCGCGACCGGGAAGCCTGATAGCAAACTCCACGTGGTCGCCGCTCGATTTCTTGGTTTTCACATTGGCTTCATATTGTTCTGGTGCAAGAATCTGTTCCAGTATATTTCCCAGTTGTATCTCGCCCATTATCCCGCGTGTTTTCACATTCGACAGAACCCTTTTCAGCCCGCCAACATCATTGGCCAGATTTTGCATTTCACCCAGCCCTTTTTGAACGCTTTCAAGTTGCTTGCTGACCAGTTCGAATGACTGTCCCAGGCGGGTTTCCAGGGTTTTTTGAAGTTTTTCGTCAACTGTTTCGCGCATTTTCTCCAGCTTGAGCTCGGTTGAAGTGATCAGCTCGCCTTGTTTTTTCTCCATTTCGGCGAACTTCTGCTTCTGTAATTCATTGAATTCTTTTACGTTATTGCTGAAAGAGACCTGAAATTCCTTTAATGATTTATCAAGGGATTCTCTCGACAGGTTGGCATTTTGCTGTAATCTGTCAGCCAGCTGGCTTAGGCGGTCTTCAAGGGTTTTGTTCAGGTTGGTCAGGTTTTGCCGGCTTTGCTCATGGTTTGAGTTGAGTTGATCCAATTGGTTTCTTGAAATCTCTCTCAGGGTTTCCAAAAAGGTTTGCTGGAATTTGGTCAGGTTGTTGGCCAGTTCTTCGCGGTTTTGCCTGAAATCGTCCTTGACCGAATTTTCGAGGCGGCTCAGACTCTTTTCCAGAAAATCAATTTTGGAAGATGCCTCGTCTGGTTTATTGCTGGCTTTCAGGTAATTGTTGATCCTGATAATAAGCACAATAAACGCAACAAACATGATAAATGTGAGGGCAATAAAAGCAATGTTGATCATAGGTTGAATGTGGATGGGTTCGCTCTTACAAAGGTGCAATTTTTTAGGATTTAATTCCCGTTTTTTTTGTTTAACTGCAACATTGCGGTATTTGCCGGAATGGTAATTTTTTCATTGCATCTGCGATAACTACCCTGTGCAGCACTGTTTAGTATGTTTGTTCCGTGGTTCACATCCGGGCCTGGAAAGCAGCCAAAGGATTCACAAAAAGAAAATGAAACTTAATTTCTTTTTTTTCAGCCAACTTGCTAATTTTGCGGGCTGAAATGATAACAATACTAAACTATGGGAAGAGCGTTTGAATACCGCCGTGCTGCCAAGGAAAAGCGTTGGGACAAGATGTCAAAAGTGTTCCCGAAACTTGGAAAACTGATTACTATTGCTGCCAAAGAGGGAGGCTCCGATCCGGAGATGAACCCCAGGCTGCGCAACGCCATTCAGAATGCCAAGTCGGAAAACATGCCAAAGGAAAACATCGAAGCGGCCATCAAGCGGGCTGCCGGAAAAGATGCCGATTCCATGGTGGAAGTGGTTTACGAAGGCAAAGGGCCTCATGGCGTGCTTGTTGTGGTGGAATGTGCCACAGATAACACCACGCGCACCGTGGCCAATGTAAAATCGTATTTCAACAGATCGGGCGGATCGTTTGTGCCTAGCGGATCATTGGACTTCATGTTTACCCGCAAAGCAGTTTTCGAGTTTAAAATGAAAGCTGGTTTGAATATCGAAGATCTTGAACTGGAACTGATTGATGCCGGTCTGGAAGAAATTGATGTGCATGAAGAAACCGGATTTGCTTATGCTGACTACACCAACTTTGGAAGTTTGCATGCTGCCCTGGAAGATCAGGGGATCGAGATTACCAAGTCAAACCTACAGCGGTTTTCCAATTCTCCGGTTGTTTTCACCGAAGAACAGATTGTCGACATTGATAAATTCCTCGATAAAGTGGAGGAAGATGATGATGTGCAGGCCGTTTATACCAATATGGCTTAGGTTCTGAATGCAGGTTTGATGCTGGATTTAACTAAACTGGGTGTTAAAAAGTATGGTTGCTGTTTTCGCAGCAATCCTTTTTGATCAGAAAACTCTTACTACCAAATTACGGTAACTGTGCCTCTTACTGGGGATTCGACGCGGTTCGTAACGTAATCGGGCATGCTCACATGCATGATATAGGCATAAACGCCTGCCTTGACTCTTTCACCATTGAACCGTCCATCCCATTTTTTGGTAAAATCGCTGCTTTCGTATATCAGCTGACCCCACGAATTGAACACCATCAATTTGAATTCAACCGGGAGAATTTCGCCCCAAACAGGGCCAAATCCATCGTTCAATCCATCGGCGTCGGGGGTGAAGGCATTCGGCAACAACAGCCTGAAATTGCACGGACGAAGCCAGACAGTGTCGCTGCCAATACAACCCAGGGCAGAGGAAACCTCAACGGAATACTCTCCGGTTTCATTCACTGTGAGTGTTTGGTTAGTAGTGCCGTCACTCCAAACGTACCAGGCATAACCTGGTCCGGCATCGAGCAAAATGTCGCTTCCGGCACACAATGTGTCTTCCTGTGCCAGCATAATCTGAGGTAAGGGTTCAATATTGACCGATTGGGTGCTTTCCGACCGGCAACCATCACTGTTTGTAGCAATGAGGGTGTATACGCCACTTTCATCAGGCCCGATTTCATCCATATCCAGCACTGCACCGTTGAAGGACGATCCATCGGGTCTGAGCCAGATCAGCGCCGGGTTGGGCTGGTCGGGCGAGCTTCCCTGAAGACTTATTGAACTGCCTTCGCAGAAACTTCCGCCTCCCGTTGAACTAAGTTGTGGTTTGCTATTTACATCATAAACAGAGCCATTATACGTTACCGAAACAGGCGTGCCTGCTCCCGACACAAATCCACTCTGGCTGCTTTCCCATTCCAGCTGACCTGAACCCACAGTCAGGGTGGTGAATTCAAGATTGAATAAGAGTGTGCCGTCCGAAAGGCTAACGCCTTGGTTGAAGCTCCATTGAATGAAAAGCAAATCCGATTGAGGTTGGGTAACTGAGAAACTTCCCGGTTGAAGAGATGAGTTCAGCATCAGATAATTGACATAATTCAATTGCAATGGATCGAAATTTAATGCCAGGCTGAAGGAAACCAATTCGTTAAAACCTGATGCGTTTACCGAAATCGTCAGCTTTTCACCTAAACAGGCAACGGCATCTGCTGCTTCCACGATAACCTGAATCGAATTCGTATTTCCAATAGTGAAAGGTACATTTAGAATACAACCGTTTATATCGCGAACGAATGCTCCATAAGAGCCGGGCTGTAAGTTGAAGAAGGTGTTTGATGTCTGATAGTTTGTTCCATCGAGGCTGTATTCAAAGGGGCCGTTTCCGCTTACATTGATTTCGACCTCGCCATTAAACTGCCCATCAACTGCATCCTGGGGTATAACTGACACCAGAGCTGGTCCGGGGGTATTGCCAACAGTGGCTGTTCCATAATTGGTTATACACCCAAAGGCATCCATGACAGAAACTTCGTATGGACCCGGAGGCAGCCCGCTAAATACTGATCCATTTGACCAGTCGTCTCCTCCATTGATACTGTATTGTAGAGGTGGGGTTCCTCCGCTGGCAAAGATGGTGATGATGCCGGTGCTTCCATTGCAAAGGGCGTCATCAATATCAACCAGATCAACCACAGCACCACCTTCTGACCCAACCGATACATTTCCATATGGGAAAACACAGCCGGCATTATCTCTGACAACTACCTGATAATTCATAGCTCCCAGGTCTGAAAACACGTTGAGCGCCTGAAAAATACCTCCTCCGTCGATGCTGAATTGCAAAGGAGGCGTTCCTCCTGATGCAATAATTTCAATGATTCCGTTATCCACACCACAGTCAGCATTGGTTACGTTTATGTCGTTGACCAGAATTTGTGGTGAGAAGTTGATTACCGCAAGATCGGATTGCATCGGGCTGTTGGTGGCACAAAGCAAGGATGAGCTCACTATGCAGTAGACCTCGTCACCTGGCACAGGCGTAAATGTATACGTGTCAGCATTGGAAACTTCTATACTGTTCAAATACCAGGCATAGGCAGGATTGCTGCCTCCGTTGGTCACGATAAGACTAAGGGTAATTTCTTCTGCTGTACAAACTGGGTTTGTCGGGTTGTCTATAACGACATTCAGCGGCAGGCTGTTGTCGATGCTCAGTTCCATGGACGACACATCCGGATCACAACCTGCTGCATTGCTCGATGCAGTAAGGGTAAGGGTAACGAATCCGTTTGCAGCATCAATTGACCCGGGAGTGTACACAGGGTTCTGAATGGCAGGATCACTGAAAGCTCCATCGCCGCTTGTTGACCAGGCAAGTACATCGCCTGTGGCCACTGCATTGTTGAGTGGGTAAACATCTCCCTCGCAAATACCATCATCATTCCCGGCGTAAGCCTCCGGAGCTTCAGTCAGGGTAGCGTTGGTGGCGACAACTTCGGCCAGACAACCGGCAATGTTTTGCTGAATAACCTCAATAAGGTAGGTTCCGGGAACTGCTCCCCAATCAATCTGAACAGTTGCAGTGTTGCCCGGTGGTTGCACAGTTCCGCCTGTTACAGTCCAGGTGTAAGTTGACCCGGTTTCACCTGTCACAGAGTAGGATACGGACGTTCCGGTGCAAAATTCCCCATTAGCAGGCGTAATGGGACCTGTTTCCGGTGCAGCATTTACGCTGGCAAGCGTGGTGTTGCTTGTGGTGGGACAACCGCCGGGTATATTGGAAACGATTACCTCATAAAGGCCACTGTTTGCCGGAGTTGCAGCTGTGATGACCGGATTCTGTTCGGTTGAAGTAAATCCATTGGGGCCAGTCCATGAATAGGTAGCACCCCCGATATCAGCATATAGTTCAAGATCGTTCAACTCGCAAACCGGACTGTTGCTGGAGGCAAGCACTGCGACAGCTTCGCTTATAGTAAGTTGTACATCATCTGTTGAAGCCGGACAAATGCCATTCGAAATGGTCCAGCGTAACACATAAGTGCCATATTGTGATGCTGTTACTAAGGTTAGCGGGTTGCCGGGTTCGCTGATTACAAATCCGGCCGGGCCTGATACCTGCGACCACTGGCCTGTACCCACCAAAGGGGTGTTCGCTGCCATATTGGTGGTAAATGTGGCACAAATAAATTGGTTAGGTCCTGCATTGCTTGTGGTGGGTTCAGGGACAAAGTTTATTTGAACTTCATCCTGAGAGTCAGGACAGGAGCCTCCGGTTGAAATGGTCCAGCGGAACACATAAGTGCCGCTGGTTGTGACGGTAACCAGGGTGTTATAGAGATTAACATTGCTAAAGATGGCTGTTCCTGGTCCTGATACAAACGACCAGATTCCCGTACCTACATCGGGATTGTTGCCTTGCAGGTTTGTAGAAAGGCCACAGGTTTCGGAATTTGCTCCTGCATTGGAAGGGGTGGGCAGGGGGCTAACTGTTACGGTTACCTGCGCACAGCCAGAAAATCCGCAGTTGGTTGTCGACCAGCGGGCATAATAGGTTGTGGTTATCGTTGGGGAAGGTATAACCAGGTTGTTGCCTGTTCCAATAAGAGTTCCTCCGCAACTACCCGTAAACCATTGCAATACACTTCCCGAGCCACCATTGGCAGTCAGGGTAATATTGCCTGCATCGTCAACGCAAACAATGTTGGGTGTTGCTGATGCTGATGTTGGCGCAGTAGGTGCTGCGGTGATCAGCAAGGTTCCAGCTGGGCTGAATGCCGGGCTTCCGCAAGCAGGCGTAACCCTGCAGCGGTATTGATACCCATTAAAAATGAGGGGTGGCGAGCTTATTGTAAGGACTGCGGTGTTTGTACCACTGTATGGTGCTGCTTCTGTCAGGTCGCTCCATCCGCTACCCGAATCCAGTTGCCATTGATAAAGCAGGCTTCCTGTTCCATTATTGGTGGTATTGAAAACTGCATTCTGACCCAGACAAATGTCAGCATTTGATGGGGTTATGTTGACAATAACTACCTGATCATCGGGTCCTGCGACCGTTGTTCCGGCAAAACTTTCGTTGTAAGCCCGACCTCGTGCAACGTTAAAACTATTGCCTTGCAGGTTGTCTGTGTTATAACGATAGGCATAAACCCTGTAGAACCTGTCTTCGTTGCAGGGAATGGTCAATACATCGGTGTAAGTTGTTGTTCCTGAGCTGGTAATGATGGCAACAACAGTGGCTGAGCCGATCATTTGTCCTGCAGTGTATGTGGTTCCATCGACCGGATCGGTGAAACTATTTACAGTGTTGCGCAGGATGATATAGCCCTGGGTTTGGTCGGCCGGGTTGGGATCGGTTGCAGCATTCCAAGTCAATGAAATTTCTGTATTTCCGGGGTTGAGCGTGCCTGATAGGGTGGGGGTTATCCATAGCGGTTGACGAAGCGATCGCCAGTAAGCTGAATTGGAACCGCTGTTGTTGGGCAAACCAAAAGTAGTCGAAGTGCTTTTTATTGTCCAGGTATTCCCGCTTTGAGGGCCATTAGTACCATACTCATTCAGATTTGTGCCCGGTGAAACCATAACGGCCTCGCCATCAGACAATGCGGCTGTGTGATTGAGTTTTGGTGATGGCAGAGCAGTGAAAGATGGGCCGGGACTAGCTATGTGCCCGAGTGCGTGAACATGCACTCCTTCAGGATTTCTGATTTGAAGGACATCACCGGGTGCAGCAATATTCAATGTGTTGCTTGGAAAATTGCCTCCGGTGAAGTAAGCCGGATCATTTGCAGCAACCTGGATGTATCCATCAACTTTGTTTACATCCAGTGGGTTTGGCGTACGGTGCCAGATAATAATCACAGTGCCTGCACGCATATTGCTCCAGAAATCAATGTTGCGAAAATTGATTTCCTGCATCCAGCTGTTTTGCGTGGAATTATTATCTCTGTAAGTATAGTTTCGAAGATCCAGGTTGTCATCAATAACCAGCAATTCACTCCACTCGCTATCCGGGCTAGCGGCATTAAAATAGCTGCTCACCACCACACTTTGAGCAGTCAATTGAATTGTTAATCCTGCACAGAAAAAAGTTATCAGGATAAAAGCAACGAGCCTGGCAGATATAGAATTTGTCTTAAGCGACACGTTTATAGGAGTTTAGTTATCAAAGTACTTTTGTTAGCCATTTTGCATTCAACCAAATTGGTTTAGGCGAAATCCCCGGCAAAATTACAAACAAAGTAATGGTTATTGCTATTATGTTTAAAATTAACCACAACTTAAAACCAGGAGTAGGGTGAAACATTACTCAAAGGCAATAAAAAGACCAGAAAACGACTTTCAATCTATTGGAAGATCACAAATTTACTGTTAATTATCAAGTCTTTACCACTTAGCTCAAGGGTGTAATATCCCGAAATCAATTCAAGTGGCAATACGAATGGATTGTTCAAAACAATGCCTTTGTGGTAAACAGTTCTGCCACTGGCATCAAAAATGCGGAGTGACAAATTTTCGCCTTCAAACTGTGGTATCCGGATAAATAACTGGCGCTCGTGTACCCAGATTTGATGTGGAATACCAGAAACTTTACTGTTCAATCCGCTTACATTATCAAAAGAAAGCATGAAACGGCCTGCAACATTTTCCGGATTATGGCTAAAGCTATAGGTGTCATGCTCCTTCAGGTTGATCTTTTGGCCGGTCAGGAGATCAGTCAACCATATTCCTGTGTTTTCATCAAAACTGTCTGCTCCATTGAACGTCAGGGAAATGTCAGCTGATTCACTCATGCCAAAAGCCAGCGGGATTTCCATCTGTTCGGTGAAAACAGGCAGCGAATTGATCGACAACTCACTCATATTCGATGATAGCGTGTATAGTTGAGGTGCAGTGGCTCCGCCGTGGAGCTTTTGAATGTCGGTGTTCTCATCATAAGCCGGGCTGGCTCCTTCAATCATTCTGATGATGCATTCGTCACTACCTGTTGGTGTTATGACAGAAACCCTCAAAAGTTTATTGTTTTGGTTAGCATTGTAAAATGCCTGACTATTATGTGTCCTGACATTATTGTTCATTTGAAGGATTGCAGAAGCGGCATTGGATTTTACAAAAAACGATTGGCCAACAGGAATATAGCGGCTACCACCATTGGTTCCTGCCTGGCTGCCATAGGCAGCATAGTTGTTGGCGTTGCGGTTCCACATCCAGATGGCATCGAGCAATCCAGTCTTTGTCCAGCCGGTTGCTGCATCCCAGTCGATGGCAGAAGGATAGGGATTTGGAACCAGACTGTACCTGCCCGAAGCATTGGTTGGCGTGTAAGTGCTGAAGTTTCCGTTATTCAGGTATCCTGCAAACTGATAGGTTACTTCATTTCCTGTGTACCAGAGCAGGTTGCCCTGCTCAACATCAAGGGCTGTTGTTGTTGAAGATCCATAACCAATCCATTCATTACCTGGTGATTGATTCCCGTCGAAACGATACAGATAGGAGCCGGTCAAAATACCTGTAAGGGGATTTGACGATTGAGTCTGAGGTACCGAAACCTGATGATAACGTGTGGTTGTTGGGTTCGAGCTTCCGGCAATGTAGCGCTGAATGGTTCCCTGAACAAAGTCGGTGTTGTGCATCAGCGATCCGGTTCCACTGGCGCTTGACTGCATGACCAATCCTGTATTTCCTGCCTGATTATCAATAAACTCTCCAATCGTTAACCTGCCTGCAGGGGAAATTGTCAGGGCAGCACCACTCAGGATGGTCAGGCTTTGGACAGTTTCGGTTGTTGATATTATCGGATTATTGATTGTAACCGGAATATTTACAGGGTTGGTCAATAATGGGACGGCGTTCGTATTCCAGTTGGCGGTGTTGGTCCAGGAGTTTCCGGCAGTCCCGGTCCAGATGACTAATCCTGTTTGAGCCATTACTTCTTCTGTTTCAATCGAAGTGGATGCCGGGTTGGCGTAAACGGCCTGCATGCTGTAATCGTAGGTTCCATTGCCTGGATTCAGATCGGTGTAGCTGAAGGCGTTAACATCGGCTATTTCAACACCGTCGCGGAAGACTTTGTAAGTTGAAAACGAACGGTTCTCTGAAGGTGCCACAGGCCCCTGTATGGTGGGAGTTTCTTTTGCAGGCCTGCGGTATCCGGGTGTGGGTTGTTCGCTTTCGTTTTCCGCAAACATGGAGAACACGATGTTTCCAAGTCCGTCGGTTACATGAAAATCATCGAGCATAAAAATGAATGCATCGTTTGACACACATTGTATGGCCAGATAAACTTCCATGCCGTTATAGGCAGAGAGGTCGTAGGTGTATTGTGTCCAGGAGACAGGTGCTTCAAGGTAAGGCCCCGCAGAAATTATGCTGAAGTTGGCCGGAAGCGTACCTGTTGTAGAAACACCTACTTTAAAGCGTTCCAGGCCATAGGTATTCACATAACTTTTTGCCCGGAATTTAAGCTGGTCGCCACTGACAACTTTAAGTTTTGGTGTAATCAACCAATCATTGTTGGGCGGTGTTGTTGCTGAAAAACAAGCAGCAAGTTTACTTCCTGAATGGGGTTGAATGGCATTGTCGCTGGTCATCGGGGGTGTTGTCTGAGAGGGGTTAAACAGGATGTAAGAGCCTGTATAGCCTTCGTTCGTAAAATTAATTCCATCTAATCCATAGGTCGGACTGCCGTCAACATCCACCTGTGTCCAGTTTCCAAAAGCAAGGTTAAAATTGGTGTAGGTTTCGAAGCTGTCTTCCATTGGAGGGGATAGCCATGACAATTGCACATCGGTATTGTTTCCTGAAACGGCCTGTAACTGTCGGGGACGGTGGTAAGGACCTTCTCCGGCTGTATTTTCATTGGTTTGCCTGCCTAATGAATACGCATTGCCGCTGCCAATAGAGTGTATTTTGTAGTAATACGCTGTATTTCCAATCCTTTCGGTGTGAGAAAAGCTCGTAAGGCCGCCCATATACAGCACCGTTCCACCGCCTGAAATGGATTGTCCCACATAGTAGGTATTTCCATCTGTCAATGCTCCAAAGCTTGGTGTTGACGACCATAACAGGACTACATCATCATTGTTGGTGTTCAGTCCCCAGCTGAGATTCACCGTGGTTGCGGAAGGGGAGGTGGCCACAAAATTGATCGGGTCGTTGGCATCGGCCATGTTTCCACTCAAAATCAGCGAAAAAACCTGACTTCCTCCCGACAAAGTACCTTTGTGGCTTATTTTGATCTGGTAAACGGCTTGTGCAGTTGGTGAAGCAATATGCACCATTTCAACATTATCGCGGAAATTATCGCCGGTTGTGGCAGCATTGGCGGGGTTAGCAGGATCGAGGATGTAGGGTTGTTCCAGATTATTATCTGGTTTTTGGATGCGCAAATCGAGGTCGTTCACCAGCATCAGGTCTGCAGGATCAAGAGCTGGTGTCGGCACGGTTCCGGGAAGGTCTGTCCACACAATGGTAGCCCGAAGAGGCGTATTTCCTTCGGCTGTTACGGGAATCACGATTTCCTGCCCCTGATTGATAGTGAGTTCACGGATATGCACATCACCACCCACATTATCATCATCAGTCATCAATTCGGCGGCTTTTTGTGTATTCACCAATCCCCATCCGAATTTATAGTCAGGGCCAGTGGCTGCGCCGGCTTCATCAGCTGTGTGGATAAGGAGTGCCTTCATGGTTGACGACCTGATCAGGGTGTTGCCGTTCAGGTTGTTGTAGTGATGCAGAAGCAAACCAACTGATCCTGAAATACTCGGACTGGCCATCGAGGTGCCGCTCATGGTGCCATAGGCAGTATTGGAAGAATTGTACGTAGAATACAGGCTGATTCCATTGGCAACAAGGTCAGGCTTGATGCGTCCGTCGTCGGTTGGTCCCCATCCGCTGAAGGAACTCATAACAACATCAGAGGGCTGCGAATATCCTCCTGCAATGTCGTTTACGGCACCAACAGTGATGATGTTTTTGGCAACACTTGTGAAAGGCAGACAATCATAACCGGTAGGGCCTCCGTCGATCTGCCTGACATCAGTTGACCATGTCCATTGAGATCCATTCCAGTAGTAGTGCCCTGAGGCGCCACCATCACCGGGGCCTTCACCACGATCGTTTCCAGCTGATTTAACTATCTGATAATAGGGAGCGTTAACCATAATCTGATCCCAGTTGACAGCCTCAGTCCCGTAGAAGCCAAATCCGTAATCTTCAACCGGACTGAAATCAACATTACCATACCAATACCAATTGCCTCCGGAAGGATACCAACCCCTTATGGAACCATAAGAATGATTGGAAACCCTCAGTCCGCCGGCTGCAGCAGTAGCCATCTCCGAGGCGTCTGAGGTCCAGTCGTAAGCATTCAGATTAGCCATATACGACATGCCTTTGGCTAAAGGATCCACCCCGGCTGCAATCATGGTTCCGGCCACATGGGTGGCATGGTTGCTGGGCGAAGCTGCGGCATCAGACTGAACTGCCCTTCCGCCGAACTCCTGATGCGTAAGCCGTGTTGAACCTCCATCCCATACACCGAGTGTCATGCCCGAACCGGTCAGGCTCAGGCTGGCAGCCCCACCGGGCCAAACCTCGTCAGACGACATGGTGATCGCCGAATTGAGGTTGTCGGTTACATAATAAAACGGCATACCGTCCTGAAACTTAATGAGCTCCATCATCTTGCCGTTTTCATCTTCAAACCGGACAACAAGACCCAAAGAATCAGCGATCTTTAGCGCTTCGGCCTTTTGCATTTCTTCCACCACCCTGAGTTCCTTTGCAAATTGTTTGAGTGCTTCGGTACGGGTGGCATCCTGAGCGAATAATTTAGTGCATAATATAATGATTATGAGCAGAGTGCTTGTGGTTGTTTTCATGGCAGCTGTTTTTCTGAGATTGAATTAGAATTCAAAAATATGTTATTTATAATGAGAATGCAATACCATTATTAAAAGAAAACTTAAAATTAATCAGGGATGCTAAGGCTGAAAAAGAAATGATAGGTTCGGATTTTATGAAAAACCTTGTTTTAATACTAAACTAAAAGCTGGTGCCTGTCATACTTTATTTGAAAGAATGTTGGATTGTCGATTTTTCTATTGTAGATTTGTATCCTTACTAAAACTTCTGTCTCAAGCCTCAATCGTCTAAAAACCTATCACATGATTCCGAAAGCATTCCTTAGCAAGCCAGCAACAAAAGTTGAACTTACTTTAATAATCTTACTGTTCCTGTTTTTTACGATTAACTGTTTTGCCAACAAAGCCACACAACAGTTGAAACCTGAAGAACGTGCCGTGCTGGTTGACAAAGCCGGGGCATTGATTATTCAGGCTGATGAGAAGAGCTTGACGGTTCCCCATGAAGGCAAACAACTTGCCTTTGAAGCTGTAGGAATTGCATTACTATTGCAGGATGAAGAAATTTTGACTGAGGCTTACACGAAGCTGGGCATCAATTATCTGAATATTGGCCAGAATGATTCCGCACGCCTTTATTCCCTTCAATCTGAAGTGACCAATCGGAATGTGCATGACAAGGAAATTTCTTTCGGAGTTTTCAATCTGCGGGGAAGGGTTTGTCATGAGTTTCAACAATATGATAGTGCGGTGTATTATTTCATGGCTTGCAATCAAATCGGCAGTGAATTGTCGAATGATTCTTACCGGGCAGCATCTTACAACAACCTGGGTATGGTATATGACAGTCAGGGCATTCTGAAAGAAGCCTACGAGAATTACCTGCTGGCGCTTGAATTCTATGAAAAAACCGGTGACAAAAAGAATGAGGCCATCGTTTTGAATAACCTGGGATTGATCAATCAAGGTCTTGGCGAAATGCACAAATCGATTGATTTTCTAAAGAAAGCTATTGAGATTAATCAGGAATTGGGTCAGAATATTCATTTATGCATGAGTTACAGTAATCTGGGCATTTCTTATAAGGAGCTTAATATGTGTAATGAAGCTCTTGCTGCCCTCGATAGCTCCCTGAAATTGGCTTTTGATAACAATCTTTACAAAGATCAGGCAAGGGCATACTTGAATATCGCCAACATATTTATGAAAATGTCAGAATTTGATAAGGCTGAAGAATCATATCTCAAATCCTTGAAATTGTGTCAGAAAAATGAAATACAGTATGGAATAATGCTTAACTATTATGCTTTAGGGTCATTGTATTATACAACGAAGCACTTCTTAAAGGCAGAAGAGATGCTGAATAGGGCGCTGGTAATTGCCAATGAAACGAACACACTTCGAATGGTAAAGGATATTTATAACAGGCTTTCGGAAGTTTATGAAAAAATGGGACAAACAGACAAAGCGCTTGATTTCAGTCGCCAATACAATAAGTTGAACGACAGCTTGACAAGCCTTAAAAACAGTGAATTTATTCTGGATTTACAAACCCGCTATGAAACTGAAAAGAAAGAGCTTGAAAACTTAAGTCTAAAACTCGAAAACGAAAACAAATCAAAGACTATACGTATTCAACAGCTCTATTTCTATTTTGTTGCTACTGGATTGTTGTTGCTGAGTATCCCAATTTTTGTTGCTCTTAGCAGCAGGCAAAAAATAAAAAAGTCAAACAATCGGCTGAAAGAATTAAATCAGATGTTTATTGCCCAAAACGAAAACCTCGAACAATTGAATGCAACCAAGGATAAACTGTTTTCAATTATTGCACATGACCTCAGGAGTCCTTTTAACAGTCTGTTGGGATTTCTTCAGGTGATTATCGAGGATTACGATTCGGTTCAGGATGATGAAAAAAAACGTGTTTTTGAATCTTTGTTTAGTCATAGCAATTACACTTATGCTTTACTCGAGAACCTGCTGACATGGGCAATGAGCCAACGAGGGCAAATCGCATTTCTTCCAACTGAAATTGAGCTTTATAACGTGGTGCAGGCTGAAATTGATTTTCTTAAGAGTCGTGCAGATAAAAAAGGTATCCAAGTGCAGAATCTTGTTCAGGAAACTTTGGTAGTTTTTGCTGACAACAATATGATACGGACTATTTTCAGGAATATTATCAACAACGCGATAAAATTTACCGATCAAAATGGCTCGATCAACATTGACAGCAAAAAAGAAGGTGAATATATTTCGGTGAGTGTTTCCGACACTGGCAAAGGTATGACAGCTGAAGTGATCGATAAGATATTGCATCAGAACACATTTTATTCTACTCCGGGCACAAGTGAAGAAATGGGGACTGGCCTTGGTATCATGATTGTCAAAGAGTTTATCGCTCAGAACAAGGCACAACTTACGATACGCAGTAAACCAGAAGAGGGTTCTGTTTTTACAGTAACATTCAGCCGTCAGGAACCGGTTTAAAGTTGATTATATTAAAGTTACGGTCTGATTGTCAATCCTTAACCCGAAATCAGGAACATAAAACAATTATCAAGCAACTTGGAACTTGTCTTCTATTTCGCTCCTGGTTTTCCAGTCGGCTCACGACCTACTATAGTGAACAGTATGATTAAAACATTAACTCGGCCAAAATGACTTAACATGCACCAATAAAATGTGCTTAATAAGCAGGCTATTAGCGGTTATTTGCAATAAACTATAATGCATTAATTCCCATCTCAAGCAGTACCAGATTGGACATCTTCCGGTACAAAAGTGTTAAGTTTAAAGAAATTAACCTGAAACCGCTTAGTTAAGAAAAGTGCACCAAAACTTAAATAAGGATAAAGTTAGTTAAGTTTAGGGTGTGTTTTCTTAACTTTGCCATTAGTAAATTTAAAATTACCAAGCATGAAGAGGTTTAAATCTGGTATATTGGTCAACCAAGGGTATTATAAAGCTTTCGTTCCAGAAAACATCAACCGAAAATGGCAGATTGATGACATGGATATTATAAGGCTGCTAAGCATGGCTGATCGTCAACTGGGAAGGTTGGATATGTATAGTGAATATGTGAACATTGATCTGTTTATCAGTATGCATATTGCAAAAGAAGCTACACAATCTTCTCGCATTGAGGGTACGCAAACCAAGGTGGAAGAGGCTTTTATGCAAAAAGAAGATATTTTGCCGGAACTTCGCAACGATTGGCAAGAAGTTCAAAACTATATTGCCGCAATGAATGAGGCAGTTAATCAGTTAAACAGTTTACCCTTCTCAAATCGTTTGATACGACAAGCCCATAAAATTCTTATGCAAGGTGTTCGCGGTGAACAAAAATTGCCTGGAGAATTTCGCCGAAGCCAAAATTGGATTGGCGGGGCTACTTTAAACGATGCTGCTTTTGTTCCACCACCGCATATTCAGGTAGGTGATTTGATGAGTGATTTGGAAAAATTCGCGAATGATGATTCGTATCCAATGCCTGATTTGCTAAAAATAGCATTAATTCATTATCAATTTGAAACCATTCACCCGTTTTTAGACGGAAACGGGCGGGTTGGAAGATTAATAATCACTTTATACCTGGTGAGCAAAGGAATTTTGAAAAGGCCGATTTTGTATTTGTCTGATTTTTTTGAACGACACCGGCAGTTGTATTATGATAAATTAACCCTTGTGCGGACACATCATGATATAAATCAGTGGTTAAAATTCTTTTTAACAGGTGTGATAGAATCAGCTAAACAAGGAATCCAAACTTTTGATGGGATCATGCGAATACAACAAGCTATGGATGCCCGCCTGAAACCATTGGGCAGTAGGGGAGTTGATGCCCGGAAAGTGATTAATCATTTATTCGGGCAACCAGTAACTGATGCTGTTCAAGTTGCCGGTATTATAGGCAAAAGCAATGTTAGTGCTTACAAATTAATCGCTGATCTTGTGAAAATTGGCATCCTAAAGGAAATTACCGGGGGTCAGCGTGATAGGATTTATATTTTTGAAGAATATGTTGGCTTGTTTCAGTTTAAATAAGCAAAAACATTATTAATAAATAAGTTAAACGAATTATAAAACAAAATGGCAGAAGCTTTTAGATTAGATTCGCAAGAAGATTTCGAAGATTACATTGCAAAGAATGGTATCAATAATAATGGAAATTACAATTTTGAGAATGTAACTTTTGCTTTCGATTTGAATGCTGAAATACTGTTTGCAAAAAATGAAATCCAGAATGCAAATTTTAAAAACTGCGTTTTTGAGAAAGAAGCAGACTTCAGTGATAAGAAATTTAAAGGCAAAACTGATTTCTCAGAAGCTGTATTTAAAGACAAAGTTTTTTTCATTGCATCAACATTTGAGTGCGATGTGCTATTCACAAGGGCAAAATTCTTAAATGAAATTAGCTTTATGAAAGTTGAGTTTATGGGAATGGCGGTTTTTGAAGAAACAACATTTAGTAAACCAGCTCATTTTTGGTTTTCAAAGTTTGCTAAAGAATCCATTTTTAGTGATGCGATTTTCGAAGATTATGCTGAATTTTCTGGTTCATGGTTTTCGAAAAATGTTCATTATAATAGAGCTCGGTTTTTGGGTAGTGTTTTTTTTAGCGAAGCTGTTTTTGATAAATTAGCTTTTTTCCAATTGGTGCGTTTTACAGATGTAGCAGTTTTTAACAAAGCGATTTTCAATGAAAAACTTGATTTGCGCGGTTCGGTTTTTATGGTCTATGGCTTGTTCTCTGGTGTCAAAATTGATGAGGCCGACCGAGAGAGCTACAGAATTATTAAGCATGAATTACTAAAGAGCAATAACAGAATAGATGCATTGGATTTTTACCAAAAAGAGATGACTTGTTATTGGGAGAGTTTATTTGAAAATGCTAAATGGACTATAATTCAGGGAAATAGCTTTATTCACAAGGTTTTTAAGTATCTACGTGCTTTATTCCTGACAAATATCAATGAGAAATTAATGATATGTTTAAACAGGTATTCAAACAGTTATGGGTTAAGCTGGATACAAGGAGTTAAATTCACGGTGATTTATGTTGGCCTTCCATTTTTCTTGCTTTATAATTCATTATTGGTTGACCCTTATTATGAACCTATCTTTTTGGATTTGAATTCATTTTTGGATGTATTGGATGATGGACTACAGTATTTTGTTCAGTTTTTAAATCCCACTCATTCACATGATTTTATGGAGCAATTTCATCCTAAACCAAAAGGCCTAGGATATTTTATAGATGGCATTTCCCGTATTCTGATCACTTATGGTTACTATCAGACTATACAAGCTTTTCGTAAACTCAGATTTAATTGACAGTAGTAGCTCATGTCTTTGAGGTTGTGGACGAAGTGCAAATATCGACTCCAATCCCATCTCATGCAAAACCGGGCAGGACTTTTTCCAACGAATAAAAGCTTAGTTCAAAAAACTTAACTTAAAAACCGCTTAGTTAAGAAAAGTGCACCAAAACTTAAATAAGGATAAAGTTAGTTAAGTTTAGGGTGTGTTTTCTTAAATAGGGAATGGTGTGTTCTTTCTAACACTTATGATAGATTTACGCGATAACATGATGGAACATGTCCCAGACTGTTCGGCATAGTGTGCGCTTTGGTCCTCTTGATTTTACAAAACTGGAAAAGAAGAACATTGATTGAGATGAAAACAATGTGCAAAAAAATACCAGCAAGTAATAGTCAGACCTCCCTGCCTATTGCTTGCTGGTTGCTGGTTTGTCTGGTTGCTGGTTACTAGTTACAAAACTGTAACAAGTAACAAGTAACAAGTAACTAGTAACAAGTAACTAGTCTTCAATCTCCTCCTGATTTTTCTTCCAGGTAGTATATACTTTTTTGGTTCCATAAGCAGCACCCAGAGTGAGCAGTATGCCAATGCCTGTGCCAACCGGAGCACCTCCACCTATGGGGTCTCCTCCTGCTGCGGGGTCGCCCGGTGGATCGGGTGGCTGGGCTAACAAAACCTGACTTGCAACAAACATCGTACTAAGCACTATTAACTTTTTCATGTAATTTTTCATGACCTTATCGTATTATTGGATGAATAACTTAGTTGTGTAAACCTTGTTGGCCGAACTTACCCTTACAATAGCCACTCCACTGTTCATGGCGCGGACTACTGCCGGGCTGTTCAGCACACCTTCGCTGTTGAATAGCTTGTTGCCAAGCACATCAAACATCTCGATGCGGGCATTCTTTCCGGCGAATTCAGGGATGTTGATGTACACTTTGCGGTCGCTGCTCCAGATTTGGTAGTCGCTTTTGGCCTCTGGCATATCTATTCCGGTTACGCCGAAGAAATGCAGGTTAAACCTGTCGGGGTCGTTTGCAGGGTTATGCTGGAAGATGTATTGGCCAAACTGTCTCAGGTCAATCATTTCGTTGGTCAGTTTATCTTCCAGGAAGATTGTCACTGTGGGTTCGAACGAATCTATTCCATCAAAATAAAGGATTGACTCTGTGCTTTCAGATGTCTCGAACCCAAGTGGAACGATCACAGTAGATTCAGCATAAGGCAATGCATTGATCGAAAGTTTTTCGTTGTCAGCCAATGTACTGTAAAGCTGAGGCGCTTCAGCTGCACCGTAAAACTTGCTGGCATCTTTGGCGTCATAGATAACTTCGGCTTGCTGGTCAAAATAAACCACTACCTCATCCCTGTAGTTATTGGCTCTGGCAGTTATTCTGAACAAATTGTTGATTTGCTGTGCATTGAAATATGCCTGATTGCTGTGTGTGCGGGCATTGTTATTCAGTTCAAGAACCGGTGAACCGGCATTTGCTTTAACAAAGAACGCCTGACCAGCCGGTATAAATTCCGTTGCATCCAGGGTTCCAATGGTGCCGTTGTAGTTGGCATAGTTGCCATCTAACGGACTCCATATCCAATAAGTGCCTTCGAGGTTGGTTCGTGTCCAGCCGGCACCTGTGTTCCAGTTGATGGCAGAGGGGTAGGGGTTGGGTGCCAGGGTGAAGTCGGCATTATTTTGACCCAGTGGAACATTGAATGCTCCGTTATTGAGTTGTCCGGCAAAATCATAGGTAACCGAAGCTCCCGGGTAGAATATCAGATATCCCTGATTGTTTGGCACTGGTGTTGAAGTTGACGATCCGAAAGAGGCAAATGCCTGGGTAGCATGATCCCATTTCCACAGGTAGGATCCCAGAAATTCACCAGCAGTGATTGACGCATTCAACGGGAAGGATAGCTGATGGTAGTGCTTGCTTGTGAGCAGGGTGTTGCCGGTGAGAAAACGCTGAACTGTAGCTGGCACATTGTCGGTATTGTGGATCAGCGAGCCGGTTCCGGTAGCATCGCTCTCGATAACCAATCCGGTAGAACCGGCGTTGTTGGTGAGGGTGCCGATAACAGTAAGCTGTCCGGTTTCCTGGATGGTCATGGTTTCGGCAATGGCAACTTCTAAATTAAGCACAGTTGCAGCTGAGGCAAGGGTGGTGGAATTGCCTAAATTGAATGACCATGAAGGCCAGGATTGAGGACCTATGTTTGTTGTTAACCAATTTGCTGGGTTGTTAATAGCTGACCTGAGGAAATTGATTGTGCCGCTTGTCGGGCCGTTATAATAACCATTTTCCTGGGTTACTGCATTTGCGGTAACATTGTTGGTTAGTCCGGCAGGAATAGCTGATGTGTTGGCAGAAGATGCATCTGCTTGCCAAACTCCCCAATCCAAATTAATCGCTGAAATGAAAGAGGGCGAACCAGAAGTTCCTTGATAAGCAATCACTTGATCTCCGTCGCCACTTAGTCCTGTAAGCCCTGAAGACATGGTGCCCCCACCGGTAACAGTTGTTCCTTCTATCTGAATTACTGACCCAGCAGCAATTCCACCAACAGGTGCAGTCCAGGTGCCTGTATTTTCACCTGTTCTCCAAGTATTATCAGCTTTCCAACCGTTATCAGTAAAAGTTATTTGCGTGTTTTCGTTGATACCGACAAATGTTACAAAAGCAAATCGGTCGGGATTATCTGTAGCATATGCAATAAAAGCGATATCACCTGCCTGAAGTTGGGTGGTGACATCAACACTAGTGGTCGCCGTTGCTTCTGGCACACTTTCATTTATTTTATAGTTTATGGTAGCGCCGTTTCCGTTGTAGGGGAATATTTTGAAGAAGTAAGCAGTTTCACTTGCCAAGCTGGTAAACTGGTGTGTCCCAACTCCAGATGCAATGTTTTTTACCAATCCGCCGTCAGCTTCCGCAACACCATCAACTGGGTCAACAATGGCAGCATAGCTCACATTACTCCCTTTGATCAGGTATCCGGAAGCTGCGGGAACTGCATCGGTCCAACCCACGGTAATGGTGGAGGACGAGTTGGCTGTGGCACCAAAGCTAGTGGGGTGGCTACTTGGCTCTGCAGCCAGAGTTGCGGAATTATCCGTCAAACCCGGTGAGTAATTAGCACCATCATAGGAAAAGGCCTTGTAGTAAACTGTTTGCTGGGCACCAAGACCTATATGACTTTGAGGAGATACTAATCCATTGTAGAGCAAAGTGCCACCGGCAAAAAGCTCTCCAACCGCTGGTGGTGCTCCTACTGGGTCATTGAATACTCCATCTCCATTGTGCACGATTACTACATTATCTCCACCAGCATTGGTTGTAAAGGTTAAATCAATCTGGCTGCTTCCAACTGCATTTGCCACAAAAGCTACAGGGTCAAGAACAGCTACTTCCTGGACCAGAATGTTATCAACCCGCCATTGGGATGTTGAACCACTGCCGACACCGGAAGAAGTATACCGAAAAGCAAACCTGACTGAGGCGCCATTAATTGCGGAGATGTCTATGTTTCCTGAGGTTGCCCAGACTTGTGAATTCTCTGCTGACCAGGTAACTGATACATTCAGTGTATTGTTCCATGTTGTAGTGGAAGGGTCACCGGTATAATTAGTCGTATAAAGTAGTTCAAGTCTTGGATATGAAATATCTGCAAACCTTGTCCAACTTTCAAAAGTCAGCACTTCATCTGTAGTTTGATCAAGATCAAAAATCGGCGAAATCAAATAATCATCAGATGCCACATCCCCACCAAATCCATTGATTTCCTGATAACCCGAACCGCATGTCCAGTCCCTGTTACTTGCAACACTTACAGCAATCCATTCTTGTACATTACAATCAGAAAAATCTTCATTGTAGGGTAAAGTAACGGGGCCGATAACGCTTCCACTTAAGGCAACTGTTCTGCTTGTAGCTCCGGTTGAAGTACATGTAATTTCTTCATTATTGTAAACTCCTGACGAAAGTCCAGCTTTAAGTCTTACATAGATGGGGGTGCTGGCAACAGTGCCATCAGTTTCTTCTAAGGTTATCGGATTTGTCGCTACAAATGCGCCCCCTGTTCCGGTAGAAATCTCGTAATTTGTCGAAGGGGTGATGCTGATATCAGTCGTGAGGTTGGTTCCTGAAACATTGAAGCTTTGTTCGGCTGATGGGCCGCTACCATGAATATACGTGAAACCGGTAAGTGATGTGGGATTCACTGTCATGGTGGGAGTGGGGCTTCCAGAATATGCGCTCCAAACAACATCATCAACCTTTACTTGTCCTGCACCAGTTGATCTTATTTCAAGAATTATATCACCGGTTACATTAATGTCTTGAGAATAAGTTATGACATCATTAGATGTTGGGCTTACAATAATGGTTTCTCCAATTTTAATACTGTTCACATAAACTTCAATTGAACGTGCACCAGTTCCAGTAAAGGCTCTTACATACATAAAGGTTAAAGTTCCCATTCCTCCGGTATAGGTAGGAGTTAATAGATTTCTTGTGCCACTGGTACCCCAACAAATTGCTTTTCCATTTATAGTTTGATCTGTACGAGCTCCTTCAGCAGTCCAAATAACATCATCATCACCTGTCCAACTTCTGGACAAATAGCTACTTGAGCTGTTTGTTGGTAGATTTGTAAATGACTCACTTCCCTGCCCCCATCCCTGAAGTGAGAGCACCATCAGCACCAGCCAAAGAGCCGGGATGGTTAATCGCATAATCTTGGTTTTCATAGTTTTGTATTAATTTATTATAGTGAATTATTGATTTCGTTGACAAAATGTTTGGCTGTTAATTTTACTTCTAAATTGCAGGAAGTTTAATCAGAAAGCCTCTGGAAGAAAGAAAATAAATCTCACTTTTGAGTTTTTTAGTTAATATCCTAATGTACTAATAAACAAGTTTTTAATAAATATTAGAATGACAATGCATTGCTATCTGATAACGCATGAATTCCCTACAAAGATAGGGAAACGGCTGTTGAGTTTGTATTACCAAAATGATAAAAAAGTCTTAACATTTCATAGCGTTGGATATGAAGGTAATAAGATGCATTTTTTCCTTAAAACCTCGCTGAACTCAAACAATTAATTGAAACAAAGATTGATTTCTGGGAAATGCCAAATATTTAAGTCAATCAAAGATAGACACATAAAAAAAACCGCCCCTGTCGGAGGGCGGTTTATCTTGTGTTTGAGAACTATGCTTTAGTTCACGATCAGCTTGGCCCTGACAACTTTATTTTTACCTGGCACAATGCCCTCAACAACATAAAGTCCGGGAGCAAAAAGTTTGCTGTCGAAGCGGAATACTCCATCACTTACCACCACATTGAGCAAGACAGTTCCTGTGGTACTTAGCAATCTGATGCTGGTTCCAGGCTGCATGGTTTTGATGGTCACCACACCGTTGGCCGGATTGGGCGAAATATTCATCACCTGAACGAAGTCATTTTCGCGCAGGCTAACCAGGTCAACGACAACGAATCCCAGCTTGGTTTCAGTGTCTTCACCAAAGATATTGCTTACCGTCAGGCTAACATCATATTCACCATCTTCGGTGTAAACAACAGTAGGGTTCTGTTCGTCTGAAGTTGCCGGATTTCCGGCCTCAAATTCCCAGTCCCATGTCAAAGGTTCGTTATCTGACAGGTCTTCGAAAGTATAAACAGCTTCAAAATCAATAATCTCGAAGCTGGCATCGAAATCTGCCACAGGGGCAAGGCCAACCTGAACATAACCGGTCATAGTCATGGTGCTGCTTCCCTGATCATTGCTCACAGTGAGGCTAACATCGAAAATCCCTTCCTGATTATAAACAATTGCAGGTGGAGTCTGTCCATCGAAAGTTGCCGGTTCACCACCTGTGAATGTCCATGACCATGAGCTGATCATGCCTTCGGAAAGGTCCGTGAACACTACTTCCCCTCCCGGATTGATGATCAGGGGTTCGCCGTAGAAATTGGCCACCGGAATATCAATCACCAGGATATAAGCCGGCCTGAACATGACTTCTTGTCCGAAATCATTGGTTAGGGTAAGGGTAACGTCCCATTCTCCTTCGTTGTAATAGGAAACTGTTGGATTGGGATTGTCCGTTGTTCCGGGAGCACCACCAATGAATTCCCATAGGTAGGTGTTTGGTTCGTAGGGTGCAAAAGATGTGAAATTCACACTTTCACCAGGGGCGATTTCCAGCACATCAGCAACGAAATCAGGTTGTTCAGTAACCAGCAAAGCATTGACTCCACCGGTTGAATTAACCGTATTGTTTCCATAAGGCCACAAACCATCTGCTGAGGTGAGTGTTTCTGAGGCATTGACGGCTCCGTTTGCCCGGTTGCGAATTTCAACACGACGGACACCGTTTTCCAGCAGGTTAGGGATCAGGGTGCCAAATGAGCCTTCAAGCCCATCTGCATAAGTCTGATAGAAAGGAGCATAGGAAGTCCCGCCGCTGGTGCCGTCATCTTCGACAAAGGTGCCCGAAAGAGGACGTCCTGTGCCATTCACATTGTCATACAGGAAAGCAAAATCGCCCGACCCGCCAAATGCCTTGCCAACTATGCCTGTAGCATTTTCTGCAGTAGCGTTTTCGCTCAACATCAACACTGTAGCAGTACTTGAAGTTGTCAGCCGGTTCAATACGGTGTTTCCACCCAAACCATCGTTCAGCCTGACACGCATAAATACTTCATTGCCGGCAGTAAATCTGTCATTTCCTGTTGGTTCGGTCACGAACCAGCCAGTATAACTTCCTGAAGCATCAGTTGTAAATAATCCATGATTGCCTTCTGTGGTAAAATCCGGATTTGTTGTGCGTATAAAGTCTCCTTCTGGAGTTACAATGATCATGTTGCCGGCTCCATTAACAGTTGCGTTGTCTGATTCATCCACCACCTGATTGATATACTTGTAGATGGCATTTGGAATCAAGCCTGAAATGCTTACCCGGAATCCATACGGAATGCGGTGGTTGACAGGCTCGTTTGCTGCAATGTACTGGGGTACAATTACATCAGTAAGTATTGGTGGATCCAGCACCTGGATTGGTTCGCTGAGTGCCTGGCTCAGACCTGTGGCATCTGCAAAGAGGGTGTATTCACCTTCTGTGTCGAAGCTAATGTCGCTGAACGTGGCAATACCTGCTACGGCATTTCTCACAAGAGTTCCTCCAATATTACCAATACCTGAAGCTTTACTTAAAGTAATCTGTCCTGTGTAATTTTCATCCAGTAAGTTATCAGGCCTCAAAGCATGTACTATAATGTTATTAACCGGCACATTCGTCTGTCCGTAAGCAGGAACCTGTTCAAAGGAAAGTTGTGTGGCAACCGGAAGCACTGTAAACAGCACACTTGTTCCTGCTGTTAAAGTTGTTCCAACTGTTGCAGAAGCAGTTATGCTAACGCCCGACTCGGCAATGTCGTATAACACATTATTAAATACTATGGTGCTTTGTCCGGCAGCAAGAACTGCTGACAGGGTTCCGCCAAGCGTTCCGGTGCCAGTGGCTAAAGTCAGTGTTATGGTTGTGGGTTCAGTTACGGCCGAAGGCATATCCATGGCATCCTGCGACTGAACATCGAGACTAAATGGGGTGTTGATGGTTGGCGATTCGCCGCCATTGACCGATAGCACAACCAGCTTAACCGGAGATGTCCTGATAACCACATTGTCGAATCGCCATGTACCACCCGTAGCAATATTATTTGGATTGCCAACCTGCCTGAACTGACCTGTTGCCTGATAATGTGCTGCAACTACCCTTACGCCAAAATTCGGGTTATTGTTAACTGCCGGTATGTCACTAAAATCAACTGTAATTCTTCTGAATTGGTCAGCCGTTGTATTGGTTTGGAACCTGCCATCGTTGAGCGAACCGTTGCAATAGGTTGTGTTGTTATCATCCATGTTAAAATTGATCCAGTTGGCACCATCAATGGTGTACTGCACCCTGATGGTATTGGTGGCAGTGCTCGACCATCTTTGTTCAAACTGAAATACAATTCCTGATGAACCCAGTGTTGATGCATTAAACTGTACACCACTCGATTCATTCACCGTTCCTGGATTGGCCAATGAAAACGACCATGCAAATGTTCCTGATGTCTGATTACCGCAACCTGTGGCTGTATTCATTCCAGTAGCAGTGCCCGGCCCGGAGAATGAACCAAAATAGCTTGCATAGCCTACACCAGTGTTAGATAATGGATTGGTGGTTGTTCCCTGCAAAGGTTCGAAGGTCCAGTTTGCTGGAAGTGCTGGCGGCCCTGACAGCGTCATAGCACTTGCTTCAGGAATACTGCCATCGGTTTTATAATTGATGGTGGCAGTTGAACCATTGTAGGGGAATATTTTAAAATAGTATGTGTTACTCGAACTGAGCATGGTGAATTCGTATGTTCCTGAGCCAGCGGCAACATTTTTCACCAGGTAGCCATCGGCAACTGACATGCCATCGACAGGTGCAGCAATGCTGCCGAAACCAGCAGGGCTTCCTTTGATGAGATAGCCATCAGCAGCAGGAATGGCATCGGTCCACGACAAGGTTATGGTGCTCGATGAATTTGAAACAGCGGTAAATAATGTAGGATAATTCACTGGTTCGGCTGCAAATGTGGTGGCATTGGCATTAAGCCCATTTGAATAAACGGCTCCATTGTAAGAAAATGCTTTGTAATAGACTGTTTGCAGAGGATTTAGTCCGGTGTGGCTCTGTGGTGATAGTGTGCCGTTATACAAGAGTGTGCCACCTGCAAAGGCATTGCCCGCCACTGGAGGAGCACCGGCAGGTTCCGTAAAGACTCCTGTTTCGTTATACACGATCACTACATTATCGCCACCAGCATTAGCTGAAAACGTGAGGTTAATCTGTCCGCTGCCTGCTGCAACAGCTGAAAGCGACATGGGATCCTCAACATCAACTTCTTGTATCGCAATATTGTCAACCTGCCACAACCTGTAGTAACCTGCTCCATACCTGTATTTGAATGCAATCCATACGGAGCTGCCTGTTATGAAGGATAAATCAATGTTTCCTGAAAATGTCCAAACCTGTTCGCTCGCTGGCTGAGTAAAAGGAAGTTCGGTCCAGGTGGCCGAAGCAGGGCTACCCGTGCCTGCATAGTTAGTCGAATACATCAATTTTAAATAATTGTCGGTGTTTTCCGATCCATATCTTTTCCATGTGTCGAATGTAATTACTTCATTGCTGTAATTGTTGAGATTGATGCCAGGTAAAATCAGCCAGTCCTCTTCAACTTCACCTGTATTGAACCCATTGATAAAGGCATATCCCTCGGCAGCATGTGCCCACACCCGCGTTGTTCCGGAAACACTGAACACATAAGTGTCGCCCAGATTTGCTGTGAATGCTTCTGCATAGGGTAGGGTAGTGGTGTTTGGATCGAGCACGGTATAACTCAGTTCAGCCGAAGTAGATTCATCATTGTCATCATCTGTGGCATTTACCTCATAGTACACTGTCGTTCCTTCAGGTTGAGCAGGGATTGGTGTAACAGTTGTGTAAGTGTTGCCTACTCCTGACATTGCAATGGTAGTTGAAAGTGTACCGGAAATGGTTCCCCAGTGCAACTCAGCACCTGAAACGGTTCCGTCAACATCAGTGACATCGGCAGAAACATGCACCGTTGTGCCCGACCCGATTGCATCAGATGGATTGGTCAGAATATTGGTGATTAAAGGTGGAACATTTC
Organism: Bacteroidales bacterium UBA6192; assembly: GCA_002422725.1. Lineage (GTDB taxonomy): Bacteria > Bacteroidota > Bacteroidia > Bacteroidales > F082 > UBA6192. The sequence continues at coordinate 8,063 of DITE01000061.1, read as the reverse complement.
CTCCAGCATTTGCTGTTATAGATACATCATCAATGCCAAGTGCCTGCGCATTTGAAGTGGTTGTCCCTGAAGTTACCGAATAATTCCAGGCGAGATATAAGGATCCACCGGGCACAATGGCCTGGCCTAGCGTGGTGTTGGTTATCGAAACGGTAAGGCCTGGGGCAGATGCGAAGCCATTGTTGTTATCATTGCCTGCAATGCTGGTCAGGAAATCGTTTCCGGCAGAGGTCCAGTCGGTTCCGTTAGTAGAATAATACATCTGAATGGAGAATCCGGCTGCGTTTGAACCGTTACGGTATTTTTCCACGTTGTAGCTGATCGACAGGTTATTGATCAGCGACGCTCCGTTATTCACCAGTTGCACATAAACATTAACGCTTTTGGATGCAGAGGATGAGGATAATCCGCCAACTGCACGATCCGTGGCAGTTCCAGCTTCACCAGCTCCGAAATTGTATATGCCGTTGGCAGCGGTAGTCGACAAATTATTCCCTCCTGAACGCTCAGTTACCGTAACGGCAGCAGAATAACTACCTAATGTCCTGACAAGAGCACTTTTATCCATTTTCCACCCGGCCGGCAAAGTTGCTGTGGCGGAGGTACCAATAGAGAACTCCTCCGTGATGGTATTACCCAGCGAAATATTAACCTGAGCGTTAACATTCACGAAAATTCCGAGGATAAACAAAAGGATGAAAGAAATTCGGAAAATTGATTTTTTCATGACAATCGATGATTTGAGAGTTAATTTATTTGAGTTAAGTTATCAAGACAAATGGAAAGTAACTAAAGACAGGGTGAGAAACCACAATCAATTCATTTCTTTCAACAAGTCACAGATAAAGCCCGGGGTTAATTTTTATTTTTGCCCGGATTTTACACTCTATCAGAGATTTCTGTTAAGGGATAAATACTTTTTTGGTAGCCACTTCACCTTTGGTGTTGACAAGCTGAACAAAGAAATAACCCTGAAGTCCATTCACATAAAGAGTCGAAGTGTTCTCTACAGTAAATTCATTCACAACAGTTTGGCCCAGAATATTGATTACATTTGCTTTAATAGCCTGGTTGTCTGCAGATTTAATATGCAGCAATCCGTTTTGGAAATAAACTGCAGTGCGTTTCGAAAAGTCTTCACCAATACCAACGGGTTGCTGTGCAATAACGGTAACATCATCAAATCGCCATGTACCATTCGGGCCATAAGGACTTCCCTCTAAAACGCGTGAACGGTGATAGGCTTCATTTGAACCATAACTGGATCCCAGGCCATCTTCGAAAGCTACAGGAGAGAATACGGATAAAACCCTGAACCCAAAATCTGCATTGTCATCAACAGCCGGAATCGAACTCATATCGAATTCGAAAAGGTAAAATGTGTCGTGAGGCGAAAGTCCGCCTGCATTATTTGTCAGCGGAATCCAGCTAGAGCCACCATTGGTGGTGTAATAGATTTGCGCCCAGCGCGATGCTGTGCCCGAGGAGCGGTGATAAAATGAAATAGAAATCTGCTGGTAGCCTGCAGTGCTTACCATAAACTCAGCTCCTGCAGTGCCTGAACCAATACTTTGTTCTGGATAGGTTGAAGTGTTCCATGCGCGGTCGGGACTTCCGGTGACACCAGTTGCCCAGGTGAAAGTTGTTTCGCCAACATTCATTGCAGTTCCACTGCCTTCAGATGGATCAAGGGTTTCGAGATTGAAATCCCATTTGGCTAAAGTCGTTTGCGCTTCGGATGCGGATACAAAAAACATAATGAGAGCAGCGCTCAATGCAAATCCTTTGAAAATCAGGTAAAAATGTTTCATAAATGTATGATATTATGATGAATAAATAAAAGTATTAGACTTCTGTTATTGAACGTGTAAAGATAAGTTAAATTAAATCCTGAATCAAATGCAAAGGTCTCGTTATTACATATTGTTGCCTTTAAGGAATTGTTAAGAAACATAAAAAACTGATTATCCAATACTTTTACTCTTAAAAAATGTTGATAATTTAAGTGGGTAGTTTCATACAATCTTTTTAATTAAGTCAAGATAGGAAAAATTGACATTTTTCATAGCGGATTAAACAGGGAGTGTTTCGATTTCTTTGATGCCATTGCGGTTGAACACAATTCTGAAACGACGGTAAGCAATGTTCCCTTCGTTTTTCAATTGCATCAGGATGTTGAGGTAGTATATTTTTTCAGCCATAACTATATCAAAGCCATTGGTTTTGTCTTCAACAAACAAAGGAATTTCGGGATTATCCATTTTCAGTGTAAATTGATGCACATTCAACCTGAGAATGTCATTGAGTCCCAGTATAGGATAATCGCTGCATTTTTCCAGACTATTCCTGTTAATAATGAACAATTTGCGAAACAAAATAATCTTCTCGTTATTGTTTCTGTTGTCGGCCTCAAGTATTGCCGAGCGGTTTCTGATTTTAATTACTTCTTCGGGTATTTTGCTTTCATCCACAAAATCCATGGCTTCTTTACTCCAGCCGATAGTTTGGTTGTTCAGGCTGATTTTTGTTTTGTGATCAAAATATTTTTTTCCCAGTTTGTGAGCAAAATACTGACGGCTAAATTCCTTAATCCTGTCTTTAAGTATGTAACTCACCACCAGGGCAACAAAGAAAGGCATGGTCAAATTGCCATATTTTAGCTGAAATGAAAATGCAACAGCTGTAGCAAAAACCATCGCTAACCCAGCTGCAAGACTATAATATACCTGCTCTTTCAGTATGCCGTCTTTTTTCTTGTGGGCTGCAACAAGCAGCACGTTTTCAGCATATTTCTTTAAAAAAGTAAGCCTGTGAACAATTGCCCTGTTCCTATCCAATCCGGTCTTCTCTATTATCTGAAACCCATTGGCAATTTTGTACTGAATTTCATAACTGATAAGTGATTTAAGCTTCTCCGAATCGCCCTGCGACAATTGATTATCCATTAAATGCATGATGATTTTGAAGCAGTGCTGCTCGATGATGTTGCTCATGTACTCATCGCCAAAAGCATAATAATTCAACACTTCCCCGCCAATTTTCTTCGAATCGAAAAGTTGCTTTAGTTCACGGTATTTCCTGGTGATGAGCATCAGGTTTGTTGTGAACTCATCAATGAGTTTACTTGTGTTTTCGCGGGAAAAGGTTCCGATCAGATGAAGACTTTCATCGCGTAACGAACTCTTGAGGATCGACAGGAACATTTTGATGTGATGCTCATATTCCTGAACGGTGATAACTGTAGGTTCCGCATTCATCTGGGCGACAACTCCCAACAGTTTTTCCAGAGGAGATTGCTGCGATGCATGTATTTCGACCAAACGATAGGCAGGGGTAATCAACCTAATAGTAGACTTAATGTCTCGGTAAAAGTCTTTTTTGTCATACGTATTCGGATTGATATCAAGACTTTCTGGTAAAAAAAGCCACGTATTCACAGCAAATTCATTGTTTATTTTTGCTTTCTCTGCAACAAAGCCAAGCTTTAATTCTACGGTAAAATTGTTGTGGATTTTTATGTTTTCCTCAATCATCTGTTCAGTTATTCATGAACTGTTTTTACAGTTCGTCTTTAAATTTCTTTCCAGTTCGCTTTGTGACATGCTTACCACTTATTAAAGGGCTTTTTAACCAGCATAGCGTTATAATATCGCCTATCGCCTGTGACCTCCTGACCTAGCCAAACGGGTTTAATAAACTGCTCATCTTCTGAGCTTAATTCAATTTCGGCAATGATTAAACCGGCATTTTCGCCAAAAAATTCATCCACCTCAAACATATGCTGACCAGCAGGGACTAAGTACCTTTTTTTATCAATCATACCCGATTCGCATAGATCGAGCAATTCAGCTGCTTCATTTATAGGAATTTCCTTTTCCCACTCGTAGCGGCTGAGGCCGTTTGCCGTGGCTTTACCTTTAATAGTCAGAAAAGCTGTTTCGTCTCTTCTTCTTACCCTTACTGTGCGTTCCGGAGCAGAACAGAGGTAGCCCTGTGTAATACGAAAACATTTAGTAGCCAGCGATTTGAATTCGCCAGTGACGAGAAATTTACGTTCAATTTCGTATGCCATTTTCCGGATGAATATTATTCTGATTTCAAAAAAAACTCCATAGGAATCTGTACTCTTCTGCGCCATGCAGCCTCGTTGTGGGCATCGCCTGGAAATTTTCTGGTAATCCACAGCTCGTCAGGTGGATAGCCTAAAGCAGTCATCACAGCATCCATCTGCTGCTGATGCATGGGATATCGCTCGTCGAGGGTCTCGGTGCCAAAGTCAAAATAGATTTTGTGCAGGGCAGGTGGAGGCAGGTTATGGCCCAACCACCTGATAAATGGTTGTGAGAAACCCGGTTCATTATGCTCGAGGCTCAAAGGCCAATGGGTACTCAAACATGCCGCCCCTCCGAATATCTCCGGGTAAACCGCCAGGGCATACACCGAAATCAAACCACCCAGACTCGAGCCAATGATAAATGTGTTGCGACGGTCAGGCAAAGTAGGAAAGTTTTTATCGATGAAAGGTTTGAGCTCATGCACGATGAATTTCAGGTAACGGTCGCTGATTGGTCTGTCGGTACGCTCACTCTGCAGTATCATCCTCAAGTCGTCGGGCAACAGGTCGTATGCTTCCATGGGCAGGTATTCCTGTATCTTTTTGGGACTGTTCCATATTCCGACGATGATTGCGGGTATGACTTTTCTGCTGGAGATCAGCGTCTGCAAAGCTTCATCAGCAGCCCAAATCTGACCGCCAAAAGCAAATTCAGGGTCAAAAAGGTTTTGCCCGTCGTGCATATAAATCACAGCATATTTTTCTTCAGGGCTGAAATTTTCAGGTAACCAGACATCAACCCTGCGGGAATCAACATGCACTGAAGGGAAATTTTCAAAGGTCTTCAGGCTGCCGCGGCTGGGGTAGGGTGGAGTACAAGCATATTGCAACAGCAATACACTTGACAAAATGCACAGTATCCTGATACTAAAAAGAAATGTTGATGTCTTTTTCATCTTGCTCTGACAGAATAAGGATTTACAAATATAGCCAAATGATCTGCCAATATGCAATTTGAATAAAATCTTGAGCAGATGATGCATGATTTCAAATAAAACAGGATGCCATGAAGCACCTCGCGTAAGTTTTTTTGCGAAAAACGCAGGTCTGAAAATATTTTAAGCACATTTGCAACTTTATTCAACTTCGTTTGTCCTTTAATTACTTATCAATAATTTTAAAAAATATGATGAAAAAAACCTACATGCTTAATCTGGTGTTACTTTGCACCATAACCATTAGTCAGGCGCGTACCCCTTTGATTGACAGGGAAGTGTTCTTTGGAAATCCTGAGATTTCGGGTGGACAGCTTAGCCCCGATGGACAATACATCACCTTTCTGAAGGAGTATGATGGCATTATGAACATTTGGGTTAAAGGCTTCAATGAACCATTCGAAAAGGCCAGGCCACTTACCGACAGCAAACGACCACTTTATGGTTATTTCTGGACATACGACAGTCGCTATGTGCTGTATGTGAAAGATAAGGACGGTGACGAAAACATCAATGTGTTCGCAGTCGATCCAAAGGAAGTTGTCAAAGAAGGAAGTCTTCCCGTTTCGAGAAACCTGACACCAATGGAAGATGTAACTGCACAAATTCAGATGGTCAGTAAGCTCAACCCTGATGTGATCATGGTTGGCATTAATGACCGTGACAAAGCATGGCACGATCTGTACAAACTGGAAATCAGTTCCGGTAAACTCACCCTGATTCAACAAAACAACGACCGGATTACCGGTTACGACTTCGATTGGGATGAACAACTGCGTGTGGTTTCGCGTACCGACGAAAAAGGCAATACCACTATGCTTTATCTTGACGGTGAAAAGCTTACGCCAATTTATTCAACCACTGTGGAAGAGCAGGCTTACATCGCAGGCTGGAACCCGGAGAACACCAAGTTTTATCTGGTAACCAATGTTGGCGAACTCGATCTTTCTACCTTGTTCCTGATGGATCCGCTAACAAAGGAAATGAACTTTATTGAATCCGATCCTGAAAAGCGGGTTGACTTTGGTGGTTTAAGCATGAGTCAGCTAACAAGAAAAATCATTGCAACAAGTTATACCGACGACAAAACACGTCGATATTTCAGGGACAAACAAAAAGAAGCTGATTTCGAATTCCTGAAAAAACAGTTTCCCGGCAGAGAAGTGTCGTACCAAAGCATGACCAACGATGAAACAAAGTTCCTGTTGAGTGTTTGGGGCGACAGATATTCATCCGATGCGTATTTCTTCGATTCAAAGACCCGCGAACTGATTTTCCAATATACACCCCGGCCAAAACTCAAAGAAGTTGAAGCTCATCTGGCTCCGATGACGCCCATTCGCTACAAAAGCAGTGACGGTCTCGAAATTCCCGGATACCTTACTGTGCCAAGCGGAAAGAAGGCCAAAAACCTGCCTGTTGTCATCCTCGTTCATGGTGGGCCAAAAGGCCCTCGCGACAGCTGGGGATATAATTCCATTGTTCAATTTTTGGCTAACAGAGGCTATGCCGTTATGCAGCCCAACTTCAGGGCCAGCGGTGGTTATGGCAAGAAATTCCTGAATGCAGGCGATTTGCAATGGGGCAAACTGATGCAGGATGACATTAGCTGGGGTGCAAAATACCTGATTGATCAGGGAATTGCCGATAAAGACAAAATTGTTATCATGGGAGGCAGTTATGGTGGCTATGCAACACTTGCAGGATTAGCCTTTACACCTGAGTTGTTTGCCGCCGGAGTGGATATTGTTGGCCCCAGCAATATCTTTACCTTACTTGAGTCGGTGCCAGCTTACTGGGAACCTGCCCGGGCTTTTCTTTATGGAATGACCGGCGATCCGAACACCGAAGAAGGAAAAAAACTGATTTATGATGCCAGTCCATTATTTAAAGCCGACAAAATCGAAAAGCCACTGCTGATCATTCAGGGTGCAAATGACCCCAGGGTGAAGCAGGCCGAAGCCGACCAGATTGTTATTGCGCTGAGAGATAAAGGAAAACAGGTAAGTTATATCCTGGCTGACGACGAAGGTCATGGCTTTGCCAAACCCGTGAACAACATGGCCATGTTTGCCGAAATTGAAAGATTTCTTGCCCCTATTCTGGGTGGCATGTATCAGAAAGAAATGCCTGATAACGTGGCTAAGAGACTGGAAGAGATGCGTGTAGATGTTTCCAAAGTGACTTATGTGCCCAAGGAAAATATGGCTTCAGCCGGCAAATTACCCGCCGTGAAGAATACGCTTGTAGAAGGCAGCTATAACTATTTGGTTGATATTGAAGTTCAGGGCCAAAAGTTCTCGGCAACCAAAACACGTGCCGTCAAAAAGGAAATGGACAATTGGACCATTCTTGATGTAACTGCATCGGCCATGATGGGTGAAAGTAAAGATTTGATGACTATGAATGCATCGCTGGTGCCTGTGAGTCGCGAAATAGAGCAGATGGGCATGAAAATCCCAATGAGCTTTACTGCCAATAGTGCCAGTATGGTGATCCAGGGAAATGAAATGAGCATCCCGTTTTCTGGAGCCTATATGGTTGATGGTGCAGCCATGGAAGCTGTCATTGCCGGACTTCCACTCTCAGAAGGCTACAACCTGGTATTCGAAATGCCCGATCTGATGACTGCTAAAGCTAAAAAGGTTAAGCTTAGCGTTTCTGGCGAAGAAATGATCAACAACGTGAATTGTTTCGTTGTGGTGATTAAAAGCGTTGATAATGATAATGATGCAACAACATTATGGATAAATCAGCAGTTGGGTATAGCCGAAAAACTTGAGCAGGTTTCACCTGCAATGGGTAATGCCAAAATAACAACCACAAAACAGTAAGTTTTGATAATCAACTTTAAAAAAGCAGTTTCGTATTTCGGAGCTGCTTTTTTTTTAAAATGCGAGTGTTGCAGGTGAAAGTCAATTTCCGACTACATTTGTTATCAAAATTGCAAGCGATCTGGGATTTGAAATCCAATCCTCGATCAGGTTATGCCTATTATGATTAAACCCATTGTG
>DITE01000033.1 GCA_002422725.1 Bacteroidales bacterium UBA6192 | reverse complement strand
AACCACCATCACTTGTTTGTGTAACGGCGTATCCCCCGTTACCACCGTTATCTCCGTATGTTTTAGTCCATATTATATCTCCATTGATATCCGTTTTTAGTAATAAAATATCCTTGTTTTTTGAAGTTCCGGTAATGATGTATCCACCTTCTGAGGTTTGTTCACCCGAATACCCGTTTTCGCCAATGGATTCATCGTAGGTCTGAATCCATAAAACATTCCCGATTTTATCCGTCTTAACTAATAGTACACCGCTAACAGAAGGCTTCCTATATCGACCAACAACCATATACCCTCCATCTGAGGTTGGCTGACCGTCCCATCCTGACATATTCTGCTCTCCTCCAATGAGTTTAGTCCATAAGGTATCTCCGTTTTCGTCGGTTCTTATCAACAACACATTATCTTTAACCAAGGTGTCGGTTGATGTACCAAAAATTACGAAACCGCCATCATCTGTCTGGCCTACAGTTAAACCCACATCATTGTTTTGAAATTTGTAGGATCGGGTCCAAATGGTGTCCCCGGCATGATCAGTCTTCATTAAAAAAACGGCATTACCTCTTTTTCCGGTCAAAACATATTCACCATTCGCAGTTTCAATTACTGAAGTACTCAGATCAAAATCACCTCCGTATGTTTTGCTCCACAACGAATCTCCCCATTGATCAGTTTTTAATAATATAGCGTTTGAGGAACCGTCCTCTCCGGCAACAATATATCCTCCATCCGCTGTTTCCTGGACTGAATAACCAAACCCATTCATGTAAGTATTCTCCCACTTCTGACCGAAAACGATGGTGGGCAATAAGCTAGAAATCAGGAGTAGCTTTTTCATTGTGGTAATATTTTGATATTGTTTTTCCTGCATAGCACTTCATAAATTGGCCCGGAACATGATGCCGTAAAGTTATGAAATCTACAAAAGGAATAAGGGGTTGTTATGTTAATTTTATTGCTGCTGGGCAATTAATTTTTCAATTTTCAGAGGCTGAGTTATAGGAAAGGGGGGCGTTCAATTGGGAGTTTTTGAGAGGGTGTTACGGCCACATAAACGTCTAATTATTGTGTTGCGTTTTTATAATTCTCCATCATCTGTTCGGTGATATTTGCAATGGATGAATTCCACATATCCGTTCTCATTCTTAAAAATCTTAAAGTGTTAAACCGACTATTAATGCACTCATAAAATTTTAAAGGGACAGCCTTTCTGTTTAAGATAAAAATTATTGCATATTCGAAAGCATGAACAAATGCCAATCCCTTTAAACTAATGTTGTCATTGTAGTTTATTATGTGATATATTCCCTTCTTATTTTCAGGCTTAATAAATATATAATTCCATCTTTGATGCTTCAATAAATGCAAACGACTATTTAAGTCTGAAATCTTAGGAGGAACAATTTCATAAATTGTCTTTCGTAAATCTCTCACGCAGTTATTGGGCAATACAAATTCCTTGAAAGCATCATCGTTTGAGATATGAGCCCTCCACATTAAGGAGTAAATAAATAAAGTGAAAATTTTTGGGTCACAATTTGTTGGGATTTGACAATCGCTATGATTCTGAATTATTGAAAAATCATTTTTGGTTAACCGATTATATGAATTTTTTAAATATAAACTTGCAAAATGTTCAAGGGTTTGGAATCTTCCTTCACACTCAGGACAGACGATATAGTCTTCTTTAGGTAAATCTTGTACTTTCCTATCTACTTTTTGTACTGAAATATCATAATAAAAAAAGCCCCTACTCGTCTTTAGATAGTCTTTTTTGAAGAATCTAGGAAAAATATGCGAGTTTGTCTGTGTAGCCTCATTTTGTTGACAAAGTTTACATGTTGCCTTCATGATGTTATTTTGTTAATATTGAAGCATTAAAACACAAGTTAACGATTAACACTATGGAAATCTGTAGGACTGCATATGATTTCGTATCAAATTACATCCTATAGATGGCTGAATAAAACGGCCGTCTGACATTAGCATACCTGAGAAACCCTTATGATATTGTTAATTTGTTGTGACTATGTGCCTTTTCAATTTCTTTTAATTGTTTTCTATACTCTTTTGCCTTTTCATTTTCAGGTTCAATACTTAAAACATAATTCAATTTCCCAATTAATGAATTAACATAATATGGTAATCTTATCTTCATCTTTGTCATATGAGAACTTAGTCCATGCTTGTTGATGTAATATAATTCCTGAAAAAGTTTCTTCTTGTATTCTTTGGGGGCTCTTAATCTATCAGTACCAATAGAAACTCCTGTTAGAATACGTTTACCTTTTCGATTATACAACTTAGTTTTACTTGTATTAACTTTAAACCCTTCGTTGTCAATTATTTTAGTAATATAGTCAATAAATTTTGTTGGCAATTTCTCTCCTGAAATGGCTAAATCGTCGGCATATCTCGTATACTTTAAATCAAACTTTTTGGCAAAAGCAAGCAGCCTATTATCAAGTTTGATAGAAATTATATTACTTAAGGCCGGACTTGTTGGTGCACCTTGTGGCAAACATTTATTTAAACAACAAATTGAAGCTAGATAAAATGAAACTTCAGTTGAATATCCTAATCTATGAAACAATGCAATAACCCTGTCCTTACTTATAGATGGGAAAAAATTTTCGAGGTCAATTTTCAGAAGCTCTGGTTGATTTAAATGGATTTTAGAATTTGTAATTATTGACTTTTTTTTTGCGAAACCATGAGCACAATAGTTTAGCTTAATTTTAGAAAGAATATTTTTATAAATCCAATATTGACATTCTAATAAAGCTGGATAAGGCACGTCAATAGTTCTAAAACCACCACTCCTTTTTTTCATCTTAAACTCTCTGTAATGTGATTCGGGAGAAAATGTAACAGAGTTTAAATATTTCGTTGTTCTACCTAAGAGTAATGAGAGGTGCTCTATTTCGAAAATTATAGGAATGTTTTTAGATAATAACTTATCAATGTAAGATAAATAAGACTCTTGATATTCTTTATTTAAGCCTTTACTAATAAAAAATGTTTTCCAGTTTTCAAATATTTGCCTATTATCCATTATATAAAAAATAAAAGGTGATGGGTGACTTCTTTCTCTATCTTTAGCAATCCGCTTAATACTTTAGTTAAGTGGAGACGCTCCACTTAACTAAAGTATTAAGTGGGTGAGTCTCAGCTTTGCTGAGCGAACCAGGTCTAAAGTTGGTACAACTTTAGACCATTGGCTATATTAAGCCTTAATTCACGAAGGCGACTACACCTTCTAAGTGCAAGTTTCATACCCATCACCTTTATTTTGTAAAATTAATATTTCTTTTGAAAGTTTAGTTATATCTGGTAAATATGGTTCATTAATTTCTATCCGATTTGCTTTAAATTCTTCTGGTATTCTATCTTCTTTATTCTCCTTTGTAAATACTTTTAGTTTAATTATTTTTAATTCTTCTTTACCTTTTTCGGTAAGAAAAAGTCTATTTTCCTGAAATATAATAAGTTCTTGTGATTGAAATTTCTCAATAAATGAAGCTATTTCATCAGGGCCAACTTTATATCTTTCAAAAAAAGTGTATGCAAAAAGTCCATTAGAGCTTTTTAATAAATCGTGTAATATTTTACGTTCAAAAGTTTTCATTATGTTTAAAATCCAGATTCAACTCTTTTTAGTAAATGTTTCCTATTCCTTTCATTTATATCTTTTAACCACCAAAAAATTGGGAAAACATTATTTGGTGTATTTCCCATACATCCTTCAAGTGAATATAATGCTTCTGAACCTTTCCACCCAAAAGAGTATTTATATAATTCCTTTGTATTTATCCATGGTGCAAGCTTTAATTCTAAATTAAGCATATCATCTTCCGCTTGCCTTAGGTCTATGCCCGAATATCTTTCAGAAATTCCTTTCTTTAGTTTTAAAGGACAATAAACATCAATACCTTGTTCTTGAACTTTATTAATTGCATACTCCATGCCAGCAATAAAACAACATCTAAAATAAAATTCTTCACCTATTAATCCTTTCAATTCATTTACTCGACTAATTATTGTTTGACCGCTTCCAATAAATTCATCGAATAAAATAATTTGGTTAAAACCTTGATTGTATATTTTCTTTGCTGAACCTAACTTATTGACGTCTTTAAAATTTCTCCAACCTAATCCATGCAGAGAATTACGGAGGTGATATAATACAACCTGTCCACTATCCGCCGATTCAGTTTTTGTCAAAGCTACTATTTGAGTTGTCTCTTCATTAAATCCAGATCCAATCATTATAAAATCACAAATTTTATTTAATTTTTTTTGATATAAATCTTGGTTTAAAAATGAAAATTCTTCTAACAAACTAATAATTATTTTCTTTTGACTTTCACTATCACAGAACTTCAATAATTCCTCTAACTCCGTTTTCCTTTTCTTAAGCCAATCTTGCTTAGAATAAAGGCTTACTAAATTATTATAGTCGTTTCTTAAATATTCTCTCATATATTTTCTATAAAGATATATAGTATCAATCACAACTAGCTTCTAATCGCAAATCTATGACACCTAATACCGCTTTATAAGAACTCCTCTTGCTAATCAATTAATTATCATCTTACTGTCCATTGACAAACGATTGCCTTATACTACCTAATTCCAGCCGTAAAGTTATGAAATCCACCAAATAAACAAGCAGGTAAAAAAATATTTTAAGATTGTCCAATCCCTTTGCACTCAGGGCAGGTACACACCCACCACAACCGGTAAATGATCCGAAGCAAAAAAACCATCGCCGTTCACTGCCGGAATAAGGTAGCTTCTCGCCTGCAGCCCGCGGCCAAGGAATATAAAGTCGACCAGACCATCGTTTTCCTGCTTGCTGTCAAATCCTGTATAGGTTTTTATTTCCCTTTTTTCCAGCTCCGGTTCCATCTGGCGCGCATCGGTGAGTGCGGCTGCCAGGCGGGGATAGTTGGTGTCGTCTGGATCAAAGTTGAAGTCGCCCATGAGGATCACCGCTTCGTCGGCCTGACCAGTCAGGAAATCAAGGAGCATCCCAACGCTTTGTCGCCGGGCCTCGATGCCCATGTGGTCGAGGTGGGTGTTAACAACCAGCAGGGTCTGTTGGGATCGGGCAGGCTTGAGCCTCACCCAGCTGACCATGCGCTCACATTGGGCGTCCCAGCCTTTTGAACCGGGAACATCAGGCGTTTCCGACAACCAGAAATGCCCTGAATGGAGCAGCGAAAACATGGCGGTGTCATAAAACAGCGGTACATACTCTCCTTCCTCTGCGCCATCGGCCCGGCCAACACCCACATACGCATACCCGCCCAGACTTGCCGACAGATAGTCAACCTGTCCGTGCAGCGCCTCCTGAAAACCAATGATGGCCGGCTGCTCCTTTGTCAAAAAGTCAACAACAGCTTCGCGCCTGAACCTCCATGCATGGGGGCCGTCGCTCTCAGTTTCGAGGCGGATGTTCCATGATATCACTGTTATGTTGGTTTGTGCATGTGCAACCAGGCACATTAAATTGATCAACAGTAAGGCCGGTATTCGTGTATTCATAAATAGGTTATTGCAGGTGAAAGTAATTCAAAATATCATTTTTTTGACTTATAATCCAAAAATATTATAATTATTTGGGATTATACTCCTGATTTGTGATGTTTTTGCAGTAAACAGAACCATAACCCATCCCCGTACTTGCCTCAAAGCCAAAAATTGATTAGTTTTACGGTGCAGAAACACCCAAGCCTGATTGCCATGAAAAAAACAACCTTCCTGTTTATTCTGTTCTTATCGCTGGTTATGAGCAACTGTTCGGGCCAGAAAGACCAACCTCACAACAATCCCGATCCGGCTGCCAGCCACCCTGTGCGCGCCGAAATACTGGCCGAAGGCCTCGAAAACCCCTGGAGCATGGCTTTCCTGCCCGACGGACGAATCCTGATTGCCGAACGACCGGGACGACTGAGGGTTTTTGCCGACAATGAACTCAAAGAGCAGGAAATTGAAGGCTTGCCTCCTGTGTGGCCGAACGGACAAGGCGGCCTGCTCGATATCGTCCTGCACCCCGATTTTGAAACCAACCAACTTGTTTACCTGGCTTATGCCTCTCAGGAAAATGGCCTGGGTAACACTACCATCGCCCGCGCTATGCTGGAAGGCAACAGCCTGAGCAAGCCCGAAGTGCTTTTCAGGGGCCATCCGCTTACTGCTGCTGAATACCATTTTGGTTGCCGCATCGTCTTCGACAGCATGAATCATTTCTATTTCCCCATCGGTGACAGGGGTGTGATGGAAAACGCCCAACTGCTGGCTAACCACAACGGCAAGGTCATGCGTCTGCACGACGATGGCAGCGTTCCGGCCGACAACCCTTTTGTGGGACAGGAAGGCGCAAAGCCGGAAATCTGGACCTATGGCCACCGCAACATTCAGGGCATGACCTTGCACCCTTCCACAGGCATACTCTGGACGCACGAGCACGGTCCGAAAGGAGGCGATGAGATCAACATCGAAATCAAAGGGGCCAACTACGGCTGGCCATTGGTGAGCTTCGGCATCAACTACAACGGAACGATACTCACCAACGACACCACTCTGCCCGGGATGATCGACCCGCTACACTACTGGGTTCCCTCAATCGCACCCTGTGGCATGGCCTTCGTCACCAGCGACAAATACCCCAACTGGAAAGGTAACCTGCTGGTGGGAGCACTGGCCGGACAACAGATTCAGCGGCTGGTTTTGAACGCATCCAACAAGGTGGTGCATACCGAAATATTGTTCAAGGATATGGCCCGTTTCCGCGATATCCATCAGGGGCCTGACGGCTACCTGTATGTGCTTACCGAAGGGCCGGGCTTGTTTTTCAGGGTGGTGGCGGAGTGAGGATTATCGAATGGCCTTAAAATTATTCAGTCGTTACAGACCAGTCTCAATAATAAAAAGTTAACCAGAATTCAAGCCCAACCTCCTGACTACCCTTATTGTCAGGCCACCAATACCCAGCCCCACCCAAAGCCGGGGAATCCCCTGACGAGCTGGTTATATCCCGATAAACAAACAGACATAGTCGTAAAATACTGATTAATGGCGAAATAGGCCATGTACTAAAATAGTAAGTTACATTTTTGTTAGTTACCAAAATAGTACATATCTTATTAAACATCCGATGGATATTACCCGTTAGGTTTTAAAAGAAAATCCTTTCACATTGGCAACGGCATCTACATGTTACATATTGCATATATGGCAGCAAAAGGCAAATGATGATCGAGGTTTTTACGCGACGATACATTGTATTCAGTTCAAATGAATTAATCACTGATGAAACAGACATAACAGACCCAAACGGAAAATAAATCTAAACCAAAGTTTTTTGTTATCCATCCTTGTCCAAAACATTAATAAGTATGATTAATGTGATTATTTACACATAATTCATACTTATTGATGCGTGGTGTCTTAATAAACAGGCCCTGACAGGGAGAAGCACCGTTTCAACGACATCCGCCAGGGTTCTGATGGCTGGCTGTATTTGCTCACCGAAGGATCGGGCTTGTTGTTCTTTGATTCTGGTTGCTGGGGGTTTAGGGTTGTCAGGGGGGTCAATGCTAACAGATATCTGTGAAGAAATCAGTGTTGATTGCTTACTGTAGCGGGAATCTTAATACTGAAATTTTAGAAGGCTATTTGAATGAATTATCAGTCGTTAATGCTTATTATGAATGATAGTGAATGACTAATCATGCAAATTGAATGATTTATTTCATATACCTGATTGTATCATTCATAATTATTACTAAATTTGCATGAGATATAATTCACAAAGGGCCAAAAATAGAGATTATGAATGATAAAGCGTTCAAAGTGTGGCACTCTATGAGTGACCAGGCATTGGCGGCACATATCGGGGCGTTTGTTAGACATCATCGGCTGGAGCAAAACAAAACCCAGGATGTGCTGTCGCATGAGGCAGGCATCAGCCGTTCAACCCTCAGCTTATTGGAAAGGGGTGAAACGGTTACCCTGGCAACGCTGATTCAGGTGCTCAGGATGCTGGATCAACTGCAGGTGATGGATGCATTTGAAGTGCAGCAGCGCATCAGTCCGCTGGCACTGGCAAAAGCCGAGCTGGAAAAGCGCAAGAGGGCGAAAAATACCAAAACAAAAGGACCTGAACAATCAGATTGGTAAACCATGAATACAGCATTAGTAAAAATATGGGGAGAATTAGCAGGCGCGGTAGCCTGGAATGAAAATACCGGCTATGCGACTTTTGAATACGACTCCGGATTCAGGGCCAAAGGATGGGATTTAGCCCCTTTGCAAATGTCGATTAAGGAAAGAAAGCGTGATTTCTATTTCCCCTCTTTGCGTAAAAAAGCCGATGCTGCCTTAGATACGTTCAAAGGCTTACCCGGCTTACTGGCCGATGCGCTGCCTGACCAATACGGAAGTGACCTCATTAATTTATGGCTGGCACAACAGGGTCGTCCGCTGAATAGCATGAACCCGGTTGAAACCTTGTGTTTTATTGGTTCACGTGGTATGGGGGCACTGGAGTTTGAACCAACAACCCTAAAGGAGAGCAAAAGAACCTTTTCGGTCGAAATCGATAGCCTGGTGGGCATAGCTCGCAACATGCTGTCAAAAAAAGAAGCTTTTGTAACCAAGCTGGATGCAAATGAAGAAAAAGCCATTCTTGAAATATTACGCATCGGCACTTCTGCCGGTGGGGCCAGGCCCAAGGCAGTGATTGCCTACAACGAAAAGACAGGCGAAGTAAGATCGGGCCAAACCAATGCACCCAAAGGTTTTGAACACTGGTTGATAAAGCTGGATGGCGTGAGTGATACACAGTTGGGCGCCAGCAAGGGTTATGGTCGGGTGGAAATGGCCTATTACAATATGGCTGTGGCTTGTGGCATAGAGATGATGCCCTCCAGGATGTTGGAAGAAAACGGCAGGGCCCATTTTATGACCAAGCGTTTTGACCGGGAAGGAGGTTCTGCCAAACACCATATTCAAACCTTTTGTGCCATGAAGCACTTTGATTACAACCTTGTAACCAGTTTCAGTTACGAGCAGTTATTTCAAACACTTCGGGAACTTAATTTATCTTATGCGGTTGCGGAGCAATTGTTTCGAAGAATGGTGTTTAACGTAGTGGCCCGCAACTGCGATGACCATACCAAGAACTTTGCCTTCCGATTGAAGAAGGATGGAAAATGGGAACTGGCACCGGCTTACGATGTTTGCCATGCCTATCAACCCAAACACCAGTGGGTAAGCCAGCATGCGCTTAGCATAAACGGCAAACGAACAAATATTACCACCAACGATTTGCTCACAATTGGTAAATCCATCAAACATAAAAAAGCGGCTGAAACCATCAAGGAGATCAGCAACACAGTAAACCAATGGAAAACCTTTGCCGATGAAGTAAAAGTGTCGCCCAAACTGCGTGATGAAATTGAAGCCACATTGATTCGACTCTAATCTTGTTAAACCAGGAAAAAAGAAATACGATTCAGGAAGTCGGTATTTAGAGAGGCCGGATAAAACAGGAAGTGAATTATAGTTTTCATACTTTACCTACATGAAAACACAATATATTTTAATTCACTTATTGCCGGAGGAGTAAGTTACCCTCCGGACATACACCTTTGTTTGGAAACAATACAATAAATTCATCAAATTCACTCCAACCTATCCATCATCACCCTCACCCTTCCGGCAAACTCTGCCGGTTTCCACATGAAAACATAGGCGGCATCATCAAGAATTCTTTTTTCGAGCCGTTTTTTGCGGTTGATAATGCTTCTGCGCAAATTGGTGCGCTGACGGCCAGGTTCAAAATCCACCAGGGCATCCAGCAATATGACCAGATCGTGGTGGCTGCCAAGCAAACGGCCAAGTTTCACCAATTCGTTCAACTGGCTTTTCATCAGGGCCGGATAAAGGTATTGCAGGGCTTCAAACATGTAACCGAGGTATTTTACCTTTTTCCTGAGCTGGTGAAACCCCAGGTTGTCAGGCTCTGATGAAAGTGCTTCGGTGAGCTGCCTGCCCTGTTGGTAAACCTTTCGAATACCCTTGTAAATTACCTTTGAAGCCACACCCGAAACCGTCAGATTGCTTAAATCAGTTTGCTGATCGGTCAGGCTTGTAGCTACCCGGGTCACCATCTCCTGTTGATGACCACCAATCAGTTGCGTGCGTTGTTGTTTCCTGAGCGAAGACAAAAATTGCAGGATAAGCTTATTGGTTTCAGGCGATTTCCTGCTCTGTAACATGCTCCTCAGCGTTTCAATGCAGGCTGTGGTGTCGCGAAGTCCTCCCAGCGATTGCCCGCACTGCCGGTAAAAATCGTTCAGCTGTGTATAATCCGCTTCCGAAAGTCCGGGACGTACCATACGGATAACTGCCCTGCTGCGCTTGAAGCATAAGCGTGCCTGATGAATCCCTTCGCTGCTGCGGTATTTCTTCTCAAGGTTGACAATAGCCTGCCTGTTCAGGTGAAGCAGCATGGTGCTGACAACAGAGCGGAAAGAAGTATCGTGGTTCAAGAGCAGTTGTTTCATCGAATAGCTTGTTGGTCAATCACAAAGATACTTATAAAACGGTAAATCTCAGTTAGGACCGTCAACAAAATCATTCATTGCTGTAAGCTTCAACTGTGCAGGCTCAAGTTTTACTCCATCGGGTAGGGTTACCAAAATATGTTTTTCCTGTCCTGGAAGAAGATCGAAAAAATTGTCCCCAAACGCTACACCCTCCACTTCGGTGCTGAGGGCTACCTGCCGGGCAATATTATCAGCAGTGATTTTTACCCAGGTTTCACCTCCCTGTTGGGAAAGCGACACCTGCAATCCTGCCGGAAGAAGTTGAAGCCTAATTGGAACTGCTAACCACAACAATCTGTTGGCCAGCACCTTTCCGTCGGCAACCATCATGGCCTGCACACAACAACTTTCGGGTTTTGCCCCCGCCGCTGAGATGATTGAATCCAGTTGCATTACCTGAAACGAACTTCCCGGAGCAACATCAAGCTTCAGGGTATGCCGCGCCAGCAGCTGTCCGTTCGGATGCAACAAATTCACCTGCAGCTCTCCGGCGAAAGCAACAAGGCTGTCGGAAGTGATCCAGAGCCGGAATCCTTCCCGGTCGTCAGCAATGCTCAGCAAGATGTTGTTGAAGCTTTCTTTCAGCTGATAATGCAAAGCTTTCCAGGCTCCGTAATAGTCAACGGACGACCATGAAGTCACCGGCCAGGTGTCATTCAGCTGCCAATAGAGGCTCCCCATGCTGTGTGGCCTGCTTCTACGCTGCGCTTCAATGGCCATTCCAATGCCATGAGCCTGAACCAACTGGCTCATGTACACATACTCATCGAGTTGATTGGGAACAGGAAAATCCCTTTGCATATAATCATGGATGAGTTTGGTGCCACGCGGGTGCTTCTGATGGGCCTCCAGACCGGCAGAACCAATATGAAGTTCTTTAGTTGGGATAAATCGCTTAATGGACGCCATTGCCGACATGGCCTGGAAACCAAATTCGCTGTTGAAACGACCCACTTTCTCGCGGTATTTTTCAAAAGGTTCTTCGCCCCACCAAACACCCCAATAATGCACATCGCCCTGAAGGAGGCTTTCGGGACGGCCCCAGCCTGTGGAGGGCGAACTTGGCCAATAGTTTCGTTCCAGGTCTGACTGCTGAATAACCTCAGGCAGTAGTTTTTCGAACAAAGCAAGGTATCCCTGCCAGATGGCAG
>DITE01000071.1 GCA_002422725.1 Bacteroidales bacterium UBA6192 | reverse complement strand
AAAGGCAGTAACATCCTCGTAACAGGCATGGAACACCACTCAAATATGGTTCCCTGGCAACAAGTTTGCGAGCAGTATGGAGGTCAACTATTGGTAACCAGGCTATTATCCAATGGCGAACTTGATCTGGACCATTTCAACGAACTCATTGACCAGAAACCCGCCATAGCAGCTTTTACGCATATCTCAAACGCATTGGGCACCATCAATCCGGTAAAGGAAATGATCGCTCTTGCGCATGCAAAAGGAGTGCCGGTGCTTCTTGACGGAGCTCAGTCAATTGCTCACATTACGGTTGATGTGCAGGAACTGGATTGTGACTTTTTTGTGTTCTCGGGCCACAAAGTGTATGCCCCTATGGGTGTTGGTGTGCTCTATGGCAAGGAATCGTGGCTGAACAAAATGCCGCCCTGGCAGTTTGGAGGCGAAATGGTGGATCAGGTGAGTTTTGCAAAAACAAGCTTTAACGAACTACCCTTTAAGTTTGAAGCCGGCACCCCCAATGTGGGAGCTGTGCTGGCACTCGAATCTGCACTGCGGTATTTTTACAGTCAGGGCATACATAATATTATCCGGCACGAAGATACAATACTCAGATACGCTATTGAAAAACTCAGCGAAATTCCGGGAATCCGCTTCATTGGTGAAGCAAAACAAAAAGCCGGTGTCATTTCATTTCTGATTGGCAACACACATCCTTATGATGCCGGCACTTTACTCGACAAAATGGGTATCGCTGTCAGAACCGGGCATCATTGTGCCCAGCCCGTGATGGATATCTTTGGCATTCCTGGCACCATCAGAGCCTCTTTTGCCATGTACAACACCCATGAAGAGGCCGACCGTTTGTACGAAAACGTGAAACGGGCAGCAGCGATGCTGGGCTGAGCCCGGGATTTACGCACAAATCCGATAAACAATTATTGGAAACAAAGGCTTGATACAAACAATGCTGTCCTTGTTTCAGAACAACAACAATTTCACCCGCGCATCATCGCGTATAGTCCATTTGCCTTCAGCGTATTGCAATACACCCTTCTGAAGCTGAGTTAGCCTCGTTCCTGTCCCTTTCAGGCTCTGGATATCGCACACAGGCTGCAACCAGACGTCGGCGTTTGCAATGGTTTCGGCAATAAGTTCAGCATTGTTGGTCAGAATACTCAGACTGGCCATTCCTGCTGCTGCCGGATCGATGGAAGCCACAAAAACTGATCGGTTCGTAGGTTCAGCTGACATACTCTGGCTTGTAAAAAACCCACCGGGTTCAGGTGCTGAGAAATACATTTTCCCGCTTACAGGAAGTGAAAAAACAACATCTGCATTTACCTCTTCAATTGGCAACTGGCCGGCATCTTCTTCATTCTCCTGATCAAATCCAACCCCGGAAGGGTCGGTTTGGATGTTATGATAGCTTTCCCGGGCTTCTATTCCCGTTTCGGGTTGAGGTTCAATTGTGTCTAACTCTTCATCATGATGCACGCCAGAGTGAAATGCGCCGATTTCGGGATCAATCCGGAAGTCTTCCATTTCTGCTCCGTGAAAAACAGTTTCACTCCCCGTCTCAACCATTTCAATGGTTTCCTCAACACCTTCTTTTGACAGGTCATCTTCTCTCGTTAAGGATTCATCTTTTCGTGCCATTTCCTCCGTTTCAGGCTGGAAACTGAATTCGTTCACAGGCAGATCACTGTCTTTAATCAAAGCATTTGTTTCTGTCACAACATTCAGGTCTTCCTGTTCAGAAAAGTCCGTCGTCTGGGTCAACTGAACCTCCTCTTTTTCAGGTTCTTCCGTTTCAATAACTTCCGGAATCAACTCATTGTCAACAATATCTTCAGTGTCGGGTATTGTATCACGCGTAGCTTCAAGAGGTGTACTCACCGGCACCTGTTCTTCTTCCTGCTCTGCGTCCCCACTGGGTGTCTCGGGATGATCAGCAATATTTTCCGGAGGGACAATGGTTAAAAGAGGTTCAGAATATTGTTGTTTAATCTCAGGTTCAGATTCAACAACATCAAACAAGTCCATACCATGTTCATGGGCCAGCTCATCCAGCAGATTGATAAAACGGTTCAGATGGGAGTCAGAAGCATTCAATCTGTTGCCCAACTCATTAATAAGCAAATAAATCCCTTGCTTGAATACCTCGTTCTGATGTGTCAGCTGGTTAAGCTGTTGTTTCAGTTCGGCAAGATCGTGTTCAACAGCTTCCAATCCGGGCACAGACCGAAAGTCGGCCTGCTCTTTGGTTTCCCTGGAAATTTCCGGTTCCTGTGATTGCAACGAAGCCGGAATGTGAACACCGACAGGCAATTCCTCGATGAGTTTCTGCAAACGGAAAATCTTGTATTCCAATTGTTTGTGTACAACATCGGAATGATCATAAATCTTCTGTTCGAGTTCAATAAATTTCAACTTGTTATTACGGCGATGAATCAGAAAAAGAAGTGCTATGGCGCCAGTTAATACAACAAAGCTTATCACGACCCACAATGCCCATGATAAACCCAAAAGCGAATCGAAAAGTGGGAGCATACTCAGTTCAACTTTTTAGGAAATGTTGACCAAAGGTAAGGTTTAAATTGAAAAAACAAAATGACAGAAATATTTACGTTACACATTTAAAAATCGATGGCTCCCAACAAGTGGCGCAGATCATCCGCTTTTTCAGTATTTTTCTGCATTGTATAGGTTTCGATCAGGCCATTGATCATTCTGCGCACCATAACAACATTGGAGCAAGGCCTGAAGTAATCATCTTTTGGCTCAAGTTCCATCTGCTTGATATATAGAGCAATCTCATTCCGGGTGAAAACAGCACCTCTGTTAAAAGGGTTCAGATAGAACATGACTTCTGCTTCGGGCAGCAGCTGTGTTTCGTCAACATAAGCCAGAACAAAATGCCTGGGAAGGTCAATTCCATACACCGGAATTTTAAGGCTTTGCGCAATCAGCACATATAACATTCCTAAAGACAGCGGATTGCCTTTGCGGTTTTCGAGCAGGTTTTTCAGGTAAAAATTCTCTGGTGAGTGAATATTGGCTGTGTTGCCACTAAACTTGTTGATGTCGAACAACACATGGTTGACCACCTTTATTTTTTCGAGTGCGGTCAGGTTGTTGTTCAGTTCGAGCCACACCTCCTGTGCAATGCGTCCTACTTCTCGGGTAATCTTATCCATATCCAGATCAGGATAATGAAATCTGGTAACCAGCATAAATCCCTTTAGTAGGTCGTTCTGGCCAAAGTTAGCCCAGTTGTTGAGCTCGGCAAAAATATGATCCTGCTGAATGTGGTGAATAATCGAGATAATGCGCTGCTGAATGGTATCATCCAGGGTGTTTTCCCAGGCCGTTTCAAGTTCAGGGATTGCCTCCATGCCATAATCATGAATGCGGCCCGAAACCTGAGCGTAAAGTTCGGCATCAGGTTCGTCAACAAGACTGATCAATGCTTTTAATTCTTTCAAATCTTTCATGGCATGCTTACTAATCAACCCGAACTTATCCATTGAACTGAATGAATGGCTAATTCCGGAATAAATCTACATCAATTTCAATGCCTAAACAATTCAAAACAGCTTTTGACCTAAAAAAATTGGGCAATTTTATCCAATCTGCAAAGAAAATTGAATTTGAACTAATGCGTATTGCTTTCTGAATCTTTCTCTTCGTTGTAAATTTTCGTCCCATCAATAGCAAGTTGTGCTATGGTAGTATCCATCATAAACAGTGAGATATGCCAATAATAGCCAAAATGCATCCAAATCTCATTTTCGAGCACCACCGCAGCCAGGCTGTCTAAGCCAAAGGAAGTTATTGGTTTATGGATATCTATTTCGTCTAAAGGAATATGAAGTTTTGTATGCACCCAATTAACCAGCCACAATCTCAGATTTTCTTCGGTAACAAGACTAGCCACCTCTGCCATATTGACGCTTATGAGCTCTTGCGACCAGGACGAAATTTCCTGAAGTTCTTTCCTGAGATAACCGTATTTGCACACCCTGCGCTGAATTTTCCCTGATGAAGTGAGTGGAATGCTGCCTGGCCTCAGAAGCACAATTGCATGAACAGCCAGTTCAAATTCCTCGGAAACGATCTGCCGGATTGCCGAAAAGACTTGTTCTTCCGGAAGATTGTGCATGGCACTGCGCTCAACTTCCTGAACGATAACCAGGCGTTCATCGCCGGAAACCATCACGGAAAAGGCAGCGCCGGCATTTTGTCGTAATGATGCATGCGAGTTCTGAATGGCGAATTCAATATCTGTCGGGTAAAAATTTACCCCTCTGAAAATCATCAGATCTTTAATGCGCCCTGTGATAAACAATTCATCACCATCCATGAAGCCAAGGTCACCACTCCTGAAATAGGTTTTGTTGCCTTCGCCGGCAACGACAGCCCCGAAGCTCCGGAGGTTTTCATCGTTTTTGTCCCAGTATCCCTGCGAAACACCGCTTCCGCATATCCAGATTTCACCCACCTCATCAGCCTCGCATGGCAGGTAGGTGTCCGGGTTGATAATCCTGACTTCCGTGTCCATCCAGGTGTGTCCGCAACCGGTAAAAGACATTGCTTCGGCATGTTCAGGGTCTACTTTCTCCACCTTTCGCTGTTGGAGTGATTTGCCGTTCACCGACAAAAAGCGCTGAGGGCTCAGTTTATTGCCCCCTGTTACAATCAGCACCGTTTCGGCCATGCCATAGCAGGGGTATAATTGTTCCATTCGTACACCGACACGGGCAAATTTTTTCACAAAGGCTTCCAGGGTCTGTTGCCTCACCGGCTCTGCCCCGCAGAAAAAAGTTTCCACCGACGACAAGTCAAGGCCTTCGAGCTGGCTTTCATCAATCTTTTGAACACAATAATCGAAGGCGAAATTGGGGCCGCCTGCTGTTGTCACCTTGTATTTGGTGATGGCCCTAAGCCACTTCAGGGGATCCTGCAGGAAAGCCATTGGTGGCATGGTTATGCTGAGCCCCCCCACAAAAGGAGCCTGCATGATGGTGCCAATCAGTCCCATATCATGGTAAATGGGCAGCCAGTTCATGCCAATGATTTCGGGGGTAAACCCAAAAGATTGACGGATGTACTCTGAATTGTAAAGGATTTGACCATGGGTGATCATCACGCCTTTCGGATCGCCTGTCGAACCTGAGGTATATTGCAGCAGGGCAAGGTCATCGGCGGCAATTTCAGGGTCAACCCACAATTCAGCCTCTGAGGCCTGTAGGGATTCGTAAGTAATCCATTTGATACCACGGTTAGTGTAGTCGGCAGCGAAATTTCGCTCAATATCTTTCATCACCTGATTGTTGGTCAGACACAGGCTCACTGCAGCATCTTCAAACATCTTAAAAACCCTGTAGGACGAACGGTTGCGCCGGGGCGGATAGGCTGGCACAGCTACCATGCCTGCATATAAGCAACCAAAAAGGGATACAATGTAGGGGATGCCAGGAGGAAAAAACAACACTACACGGTCGTTTTTCTTTCCCAGTTGTTGCAGACGTGAAGCAACAATGATGGCCTGATGGTGCAATTCGGCAATGTTTAAAGAGTCACTCTCTTCGATGCCATCGGCCAGAAATTTATAAATTACTTTATCGGGATTGTCTTCAGCCCTTTTGCGGATTATGTCCACAATGGTGCGGCTTTCGCGGATCACCGGATCATAATGTCCGGACCAGAATGTATCATTAAATGTCATGCGTTCGTAAAATTTCGTTGACCCCGAGAATGTCGGGGACGGCAAAGATACCAATTCAGGTAAATTGGGGATCACTTTTATTGGCTGCTGTTAACCGTGCGTAATTGTCGCTCAACAGATAAATGCAAAATGTTTACTTTCGCAGGCTAAACATTTTTATGACGCCCATGAAAATCCCTTTCAACAAACCCTGGTTTGCAGGCAATGAAATACAACATATTGTCAACGCTGCCTATTCGGGTCATATTTCGGGCAATGGCAGCTACACCAAAAAGTGCCATGCTTTGTTCGAAGAAAGATATGGTATTAAAAAGTGTTTCCTGACAACTTCGTGCACCGATGCATTTGAAATGGCTGCCCTGCTGATCGATTTCAAGCCAGGCGATGAAGTGATAATGCCTTCATTTACCTTTGTCTCCACTGCCAACCCATTTATCCTTAGGGGAGCGACCATCCGTTTTGCCGATTCGCTGGTCAATCATCCGAACATTGATGTGGATTGCATCGAATCGCTGATCAACCATAAAACCCGTGTCATTGTTATAGTGCATTATGCCGGAGTTGCTGTTGATATGGATAGCGTTATGGCCCTTGCCAATAAACACAATCTTATCGTGATTGAAGATGCGGCCCATGCCGTTGAATCTACTTACAAAGGAAAAGCTCTGGGATCAATCGGGCATTTTGGCGCTTTTTCGTTCCACGAAACAAAAAATATCAGTACTGGTGAAGGCGGTATGCTGGCCATCAATGATCCGGCATTTATCAAAAGAGCGGAAATTATTTGGGAAAAAGGCACTGACAGGGCTGCATTTTTCAGGGGTGAAGTGGATAAATATGGTTGGGTGGATATCGGATCATCATTTCTGCCTTCGGACCTGATTGCCGGGGTCTTGTTTGGTCAAATGCAACAGGTTGATGTGATTCAGCAAAAAAGAATCGAGATCTGGAACAGATACTATCAATCACTGAAACCGTTGCAACAAAAAGGGCTGCTTAAAATCCCCCATCTTCCCGATTATGCAGTCAACAACGGACATTTGTTTTATTTGCAAATGCCTGATGAAGAAAGCAGGAACAACATGATCGACTATCTGAATAACAATGCCGTGCAAGCTGTGTTTCATTACCTGCCGCTTCACAAAAGCAAATTCTTTGCCAGCCGGCATGATGGGCGCGATCTGCCTAATGCTGACAATTTTGCTGCAACCCTGCTCAGACTGCCTCTCTTTTATGAATTACCAATCAGTTTTGTGGATATGATCAGCAGCAAAGTTATTGGCTATTTTCAGGAAGATCAATCATAACGAATTTGATCAGCCATACAAAATACTTACTTTTCACCGAAGAAATTCTCTTCTAAATATTTTACAATCAGTTTAGTGGCTCCAGACTGCTGTGCTACATAGTTTTTACAAATATGTGACGATTCCTCACGGAACTTCCGGTCATGAATCAGTTTGAGAGAAATCTGTATCAGCTCCTGGGCATTGTTAATGCAAAATGCACCACCCAGTCGAATTAAGTCATTTGCTTCGGTAAACTTATGATAATTAGGGCCAAAGATTACCGGACAACCGAAAGTTACGGGCTCCTGAATGTTGTGAATAGACTGTCCAAAGCCACCTCCAACATAAACGAAATCAGCATATTGATATAATTGTGACAATATCCCTATGCTATCCAGAACAAGAATATCAGCTTTGATTTGTTCATTATACTGACTATAAAGCTGGTATGATGTGGTCAATTGCTGGCAAATTGATGTGATGTGTGCCGGGCCAACATCATGTGGGGCAATGAGCAGTTTATAGTTCTCAGGAAGTTGAGGTATAAGTCCTAAAAGTAATGACTCATCCGGGGGCCAGGTACTTCCGGCGATAATCAGTTTATTGTTTCCCTTGAAATGTTCTGCCAACCCGAAACGTTTGGCAGTTGCAGCCAGCGAAGCAACACGATCGAACCGGGTATCGCCGGTAATGGTATAATTCCTCAGTCCAATTGCATCGATCAGGCTTGCAGAAACCTTATCCTGAACAAAAAAATGTTTCACGTTTTTAAGTTGTTTTCGGAACCAGTACCCGTAAAAAGCAAAGAAATGCTGCCCTTTCCTAAATCGGGCAGAAATATAATACAGCGGTATTTTATTTCTATTCAACGCGTACATATAGTTGAACCAGAATTCATATTTGACAAAGAATGCAGCCTTGGGCTTGAAAATGGATAGTAACCGCCTTGCATTCAACAACGTATCGGCTGGAAGATAAGCAACGCAATCAGCCAGCTGGTAATCTTTTCTGATTTCGTAGCCCGATGGCGAAAAAAAGGTGAGTAGAATCGCATAATCGGGAAATTGTTGTTTGCAGGCTTCAATAACTGGTCTTCCCTGCTCAAACTCACCCAGTGAAGCGGCATGAAACCACAGCCACTTTTCCGATTTTTCTGATACCTCTTCAAGCCGTGCATATTGTTCCTTTCGTCCGTTAACCCAAAGTAATGCTTTGCTATTGAATCGGGTCGCAAGGTGTATGGAAAAAGTATAGATATAAACCGATAAGGTATACAGCAATCGCATCAGTGCATGGCTAATGGTAATAAAACTTTTGAGGAGCACGCTGATAAGTTGGTATGTACCAGCACAATTTGAACCCGATATACTGGTCAATGTAGTGTTTATTGTCTTTTTTCTTTATGCTGAAATCATAATCGCGCAGACTATTCGTCCAGGCTTGCACAAACTCAACTGAAGCGCTGAAATTCATTACGCGTGAATTGCTCATTATAAGATAGCCAAATTCGGTGCCCAGTGCAAACCCACCCCTCAACTTGTCGTAACCCTTGCTATAATCTCCTTTCAACTGCGGAGCACTACCAAACTGCGTTTCGATCCGGATATGGTGCGAAAGGTAGCCAGCACTGGCCAGTAGCAGAAAACCTGAATTTGGGTTAGGCCCAAAAGCCGGAATAAGTTTTCCGGCAACAAGTCTCAGGTGATAACCCCTTTCGAACAAAGCCAGACTTGTATTGAGTCCGTCGCCGTCAATAATCTCGCCTTCGGAAGTGCTGATCTGGGCTAGTAATTCACCTCGGTTATTCACTTTATCACCAAACAGGTATCCAGCTGATATGCCACTAACCCAATTACGGTTCGATTTGTAAAGAATGCCACCTCCAATGGTTGAGTTAATGCCAAAATAATCAGTCAGGTCGCCCGAGGGAAATTGGAATGAATACGCGGCATTAAACATAAAAGTGGATATCGTGCTGTCAGAAACATTTCGCTGACCCTGGCTTATCAGACTGAGGAATAAAAACAAGAGCAGAAATGAAAATGATTGCCGCATGGTTAAACACATTTAATGCAAAAGTAAACAGACTGAACGAATGTTTGCCATGAAAGATTGTGTTTTTAAGAATTTGTTGTTAGACTTATTTTTTGAACCCAAAATGTATTGTTAATTTTTTATCAATACTTTTGCCACAAATTTCCAAAACCCATCCTCATGATTAAACAAGTCCCCATGGTTGATTTAGTCGGCCAATACAAAAAAATTAAACCCGAAGTTGACTCAGCCATTGCTGAGATTCTGACAAATGCCAGTTTCATCAATGGCCCGGCAGTGAAACAATTTCAAGCAAATCTGGAGAAATATCTTGGTATAAAACATGTTATTCCATGCGCCAACGGAACCGACGCACTTCAGGTAGCCATGATGGCATTGAATCTGGAACCGGGCGATGAAGTGATCACTACCTCTTTCACATTTATCGCCACTGCCGAGGTGATTGCTTTGCTCAGGCTTACCCCTGTGCTGGTTGATGTGGATCCCGAAACATTTAATATTGACCCTGCCGCAATCGAACGGGCCATCACGTCCAAAACAAAAGCTATTGTTCCTGTACATTTGTTTGGACAATGTGCCGACATGGATGCTATCATGGAAATTGCAAACAAGCACAAATTGTTTGTTATCGAAGATAACGCCCAGGCCATCGGTGCTGACTATACTTCGAAAGACGGTAGCGTAAAAAAAGCTGGTACTATCGGCCATATCGGCTGCACAAGTTTCTTCCCGTCAAAAAATCTGGGCTGTTATGGTGATGGTGGTGCAATTTTTACCAATGATGATGACCTGGCTGCTCAAATCAGGATAGTAGTTAATCACGGCATGGTGGTGAGATATTACCACGATTACGTGGGCATCAATTCGCGTTTGGACAGTATTCAGGCTGCCATTCTGGATATCAAACTCAAACATTTGGATGAATACGCTACAGCCCGTCGGTATGCGGCCAATTATTACAACAGGGAGTTTGCCAAAAGCGACAAATTAAAAACACCTGTTACCGCACCGTTTACCAACCATGTTTTTCATCAGTACACCCTTGTTACACACTGTATTAACAGACAGAAACTGATGGATCATCTGCAGGCAAAGGGAATTTCCAGCGCCATTTACTATCCGGTTCCACTGCATCTTCAAAAGGCTTATCTCGATCCAAGATATAAAAGAGGCGATTTTCCGGTAACCGAAAACCTGTGCAAAACTGTCATTTCGTTGCCAATCCATACTGAATTTGATGACGAAACACTGGCTCATGTTACCTCCTCGGTTCTTGAATTTGTAAATCAATGATGGGTTGTTTCTACTCAACATATTCGTGCCCCGGAATTTTTCGGGGCATTTTTTTATTCGTTTCAAAATAATTTGGTAATTTTCACCCTCATTAGGCGTAAAAAAATCATGGAATGATGAGCAACGAAAAAAAATACTTTGCACACGAAACAGCCGTTATTGATGAGGGCTGCGAAATTGGAGAGGGAACCAGAATTTGGCATTTCTCGCACCTTATGCCCAACTGCAAGATTGGTAAAAGTTGCAACATAGGTCAGAATGTGGTCATTTCGCCCGATGTGGTTCTTGGCGACAACTGCAAGGTGCAAAACAATGTGAGCATATATACAGGTGTAATTTGCGAAGATGATGTTTTTCTTGGTCCTTCGATGGTATTCACCAATGTTGTCAACCCCCGAAGTGGAGTAAACCGAAGAGGGGAATACACAAGAACTCTGGTAAAAAAAGGAGCCACCATTGGCGCTAATGCCACCATCATCTGTGGCCATGACATTGGTGAATACGCCTTCATCGGAGCAGGTGCAGTGGTAACTAAAGAGGTACTTCCTTATGCATTGGTTGTTGGAAACCCGGCCCGTCAGCTGGGCTGGATGAGTGAATACGGCCATCGTTTGAGATTTGGATCAGACCATATGGCCACATGCCCCGAAAGCCATGAAAAATATTTACTTGAAAACGGCCAGGTTAGAAAGCTTTAAACAAACTGAATTGCTTATTTTTGAACAATAATACAAAATCATGAAAATATTGGTTACCGGTGGAACCGGATATATAGGTTCGCACACTGTTGTTGAATTGCAGCAGAAAGGCTTTGATGTGGTTATCGTTGACAACCTTTCAAATTCGCAGGCAGATGTTGTGGATTCAATTGAACGTATAACAGGGAAACGACCGGTTTTTGAACAATTTGATCTGATCGATCGCGAAAAGACAGCTTCCTTTTTCAAGCGTCATGCTGATTTGAACGGTATCATCCATTTTGCTGCCTTTAAAGCTGTAGGCGAGTCGGTCGAGAAGCCTCTGATGTATTACAGGAACAACCTGGTTTCGCTCATGAACATACTCGAATGCATGAACACCTACCAGATACCAAACCTTGTGTTTTCATCCTCATGCACAGTCTACGGGCAACCCGATGAACTTCCCGTTTCGGAAAAAGCGCCCATAAAAAAGGCTGAATCGCCTTACGGCAACACCAAACAGATTTCGGAAGAGATTATTCAGGATACCATACGCTCATCATCCGTCAAGGCAATTGCCCTGAGGTATTTCAACCCAATTGGCGCACATGATTCAGCCTTGATTGGCGAATTGCCGCTGGGAGTACCCAACAACCTGGTTCCATTTATTACCCAGACAGCCATTGGCATCCGGAATCAACTGAGTGTTTTTGGCGATGACTACAACACCCCTGACGGAACCGCAATTCGCGATTATATCCATGTGGTTGATCTGGCCAAAGCACATGTGGTGGCTGTTAGCCGCATGATTAACAATGCCATGAAAAGCCCGTTTGAAATATTCAACCTGGGCACCGGAAACGGCTTATCCGTTCTGGAGGTGATCAAATCGTTCGAGCGTGTTTCAGGCTTAAAGCTCAATTATAAAATCGTAAGCCGCAGAGCAGGCGATGTTGAAAAGGTGTGGGCCAATGCAAACTTTTCGAATAACGAACTGGGCTGGAAAGCAGAAAAGACAGTAGATGAAATGACTGCATCGGCCTGGAAATGGGAGAAAATGGTTAGAGGAACATCAGCCAATGAAAAATGAAAAGTTTAAGAAATAGCACATGAATCATCCGACATTTTGATAATATAGAAATGTGTTAAAACATACCAGATAAAACAATTAAGCTATGAGAAAAATCTTAATCACCGGAGGTGCCGGATTTATCGGATCGCATGTTGTGCGCTTGTTCGTCAACAAATATCCCCAACACGACATTTTCAATCTTGATAAACTAACCTATGCCGGTAATCTGGCAAACCTTAGGGATATTGAGAAAAAACCCAATTACCATTTTATCAAAGCCGATATCGTTGATGGTGAACAGATACTTGAATTATTTGGCAAACACCAGTTTGACAGTGTGATTCATCTGGCTGCCGAATCGCATGTTGACCGTTCCATCTCCAATCCCATGGAGTTTATCATGACAAATATTGTCGGGACCGTTAATCTGCTCAATGCTGCAAAGTTTCATTGGCAGAATGACTTCGAAGGCAAACGCTTTTACCATATTTCAACAGACGAGGTGTATGGTTCATTAGGTGCTGAAGGTTTTTTTACAGAAGAAACCGCCTACGATCCCCACAGCCCTTACTCAGCATCCAAGGCCAGCAGCGACCATCTGGTCAGGGCATATCACGACACATTTAATCTGCCGGTTGTGATCTCGAACTGCTCGAATAACTATGGTCCGAATCAATTTCCGGAGAAACTCATTCCGCTGTTTATCAATAATATCCGAAACAACAAGCCCCTACCTGTTTATGGCAAAGGCCTCAATATCCGCGATTGGCTTTATGTGGTAGATCACGCCAGGGCTATTGACCTCATATTTCATAAGGGACACGATGGACAGACATACAATATTGGAGGCCATAACGAATGGACCAATATTGATCTTATAAAAGTGATCTGCAAGGAGATGGACGAAAAACTCGGCAGGCCGAAAGGAGAATCAGAAAAACTGATCACCTATGTAAAAGACCGCGCCGGGCATGATTTGCGCTATGCCATTGATTCATCCAAACTCCAGCGCGAACTGGGCTGGGTGCCGTCGCTGCAATTTGAGGAAGGCATCAGGCTTACCATTGATTGGTACCTTAATAACCATGAATGGCTCGATGAGGTAACCTCTGGGAGTTACCAGCAGTATTACAGTAAAATGTACC
Organism: Bacteroidales bacterium UBA6192; assembly: GCA_002422725.1. Lineage (GTDB taxonomy): Bacteria > Bacteroidota > Bacteroidia > Bacteroidales > F082 > UBA6192. The sequence continues at coordinate 30,742 of DITE01000071.1, read as the reverse complement.
AGGACAGGTAATCCGCATCATGTTGTTTTAGTCATTATATCAATTACTTATTGAAAACCGGAAGTCAATAGTACATTTTTAAAAATCTGCTTGCACAGTTCAAAAAAAAGATCGTACTTTGCACTCCCTTTTAAAAGGGCATTTAAAACTTTAGAACAATGTCGAAGATTTGCCAGATAACAGGAAAAAAAGTGATCACCGGAAACAATGTGTCACACTCGAATCGTAAAACCCGCAGAACATTTGAACCCAACCTGCAGGTAAAGCGCTTTTTTGTACCGGAAATGGATCAATGGATAACACTTAAGGTATCGGCCGCTGGATTGCGCACCATCAACAAGCTTGGTATATACAATGCCATGCAGAAATCTGCAGATAAAGGCTTCCTTTATAAAGTCTAAGCGATTGAAAATATTTATTTGTAAAGCTGCTGTTTCGCGACAGCGGCTTTTTTTGTTGCTTTGCGTTTATTTTTCACAAAATAAATAAAACCTAACTGAGTTATTGATCATATGCCATCCCGAAATACTATTTTCAGTGCTTTTTTTGGTCTGTTGCTGTTTTGCATGATACCGTTTGTATCATGGGCACAGTCGGCCAAAGTTTCGGGCACAGTCAGGGACGAACGAAATCAGGTAGTGGAGCTGGCTCATGTTTCGATAATGGGTTCCAACAGTGGGGTAACGACCGACAGTGATGGACGTTATGAAATCCTTATTCCAGCTGACTCCACCCTTAATCTGGCATTTTCATTTATTGGTTACAAACCCTATCAGAAACAACTTAAGCTTACTGCCGGCGAGAACCTTCGCCTGGATGTGATTCTCCAGATGACCGCCACCATGTTGCCCGGCATGGAGGTGCGCGATGAAAAAATCCGCTCTTCAAGCCTTACACGATTAGACCCGAAACTTGCCTTGCTCTTGCCGGGTGTAAGCGGTGGAATTGAGGACCTTCTTAAAACCTTGCCTGGTGTTTCTTCAAACAATGAGCTCAGCTCCCAATACACTGTGCGGGGTGGTAATTTTGACGAAAACCTTGTTTATGTTAACGATATAGAGATCTACAGGCCTTTTCTGATTCGATCCGGACAACAGGAAGGACTGAGTTTTCTGAACTCTTCACTGGTATCTTCCATTCAGTTTTCTGCTGGTGGTTTTAATGCGGAGTATGGCGACAAACTATCATCGGTGCTTGATATTACCTATAAAAGACCCTCGGAATCAGCCGGGTCAATCAGTATGAGTTTGCTTGGGGCAGATATACATGTTGAGGGCGTAACCGCAAATTCGAAGCTTACCTATTTGCTTGGCGCGCGCTACAAAACGACAGCCTATCTGCTCAACGCGCTTGAAACAAAAGGAGCCTATCGTCCTGATTTCACCGATATTCAATCGCTGATTACCTATCGGATCAACTCAAAATGGGAAGTATCGGGCTTAGGGTATTTTTCACGAAATAAATACAAACTCATTCCCGAAAGCAGGCAAACCGACTTTGGAACCATTCAAGAAGCTTACAGGCTTAATATTTACTTCGAAGGGCAGGAAGTAGATCAGTATCGTACAGGCATGGGAGCCATTACCATTTCGCATAAGGCATCGAAAAACCTTGAGATGAAACTGATAGCATCTGCATTCACAACCGTTGAATCCGAAACATACGATATTCTCGGACAGTATTGGATTGGCCGGATTGAAACAACACCAGGCAGCGATCAATATGGTAATGTTGTTCAGGCTCAGGGTGTCGGATCATTTTTAGAGCATGCCAGAAACTATTTTAATGCTCAGGTATTCAATATTGAACATAAAGGAACCTTCCTTAACAACAGAAAAGTGTTAAAATGGGGGGTTCGTTTTCAGCATCAGTCGGTTGAAGACCAAATGCACGAATGGGAAATGATTGATTCAGCTGGGTTCAGCTTGCCTGCACTACCCAATTTCCCCGGTCAGCCTGTCACAACACGACCCGATTTTGAACTCAGCCAATCTGTAAAAGCAAAGAATAATACTGGTATTAATAGTTTAAACGGCTACCTGCAACAGTCGTGGAATTTTTACAACCCGAAAGGGGAAGAATTTGTGTTGACAGCAGGCTTAAGGGGCAATTGCTGGGGTTATGGGAAAGAATTTCTGATTAGTCCACGGGCAAGTATTGCCTACAAACCAGAATGGAAAAAGAGAATCGTTATCAGACTTGCTGCCGGGGTATACAACCAGTCTCCTTTTTATCGTGAATTGAGATTATTCGATGGATCGCTGAACCCTGAAACCAGATCGCAGCAATCCTATCAGGTTGTGGCTGGCAGCGATCTGAGCTTTGAAGCCTGGAACCGGCCGTTCGTTTTTACTTCAGAGTTATACTTCAAACTTCTCGACAAATTGATTCCCTATGAAGTGGATAATGTAAGAATCAGGTATTACGCGGATCAGGAAGCCAATGGATACGCTGCCGGAATCGATTTAAAGGTGAATGGCGAGTTTGTAAAAGGCATCGAAAGCTGGGCTAGCCTTTCGCTGATGCAGACAGAGGAAAACATAAAAGGTGATTATTACGATATATACCTGGATAAAGAAGGAAAGCAGGTTTACTCCAGACAACTTATCGCTGACACCATGCGAATATTCCCCGGAATGATTCCACGTCCGTCTGATCAGCGCCTCAATTTCAGTCTGTTTTTTCAGGACTATATTCCCGGTTATCCTACCTTTCGTGTTCATTTGAAACTACTTTTTGGCACAAGTCTTCCATTTGGTCCGCCCAATGCCCAAAGGAGCCAACAAACTTTACGAATGCCTTCCTATCGCAGGGTTGACATTGGTTTTAGCAAACAACTCATAGGCGAACAATCTATCTTTAAACCTTCATCCCCATTGCGGCACATCAAAAACTTATGGTTAAGTCTGGAAGTTTTCAACCTGCTTCAGATAAATAATACAATCTCCTATATTTGGGTAAAAGACATTGAAAACAGACAATACGCTGTCCCAAATTATCTGACTCCAAGGCAACTGAACCTGAAACTTGTTGTTGAATTTTAAGCTCCTTCCTGAACTTTCGGGTGTTAATTTTGTTTAAATAATGTGCTCTTATTTAGAATGACTCTAAATATGATGTAATTTTGTTCCAATAAAACATAACGCTATGACAAAAATTAACGAACTTGTATTTCAACCGCTTCCTTACTCATTTGATGCGCTTGAGCCTCATATTGATGCTTTAACGATGGAAATTCACCATGACAGGCATCATAAAGCCTATTTTGACAATTTACAGGCTGCAGTGAAAGATACTGAAATGGCCGGACTTGATTTTCATAATCTACTGAATCATATCAGCAAATACCCTGTTGTTGTCCGGAACAATGGAGGTGGGCATTTCAACCACGAATTGTTCTGGAGCATCATGTCTCCTAACGGTGGAGGTGCACCTTCCGGCGATTTATCGTCAGCCATCCAAACCAACTTTGGATCGTTCGATAACTTTCGTGAAAAGTTTAATACAGCAGCCAAAACACGTTTTGGAAGTGGTTGGGCCTGGCTGTGTGTGAAAGCCGATGGCTGTCTTGATGTGTGTTCTACTCCAAATCAGGATAATCCCCTCATGGACGTTTCGGATTGTAAAGGAACTCCTATTCTTGGTTTGGACGTTTGGGAACATGCCTACTATCTGAAATATCAAAACAAACGCCCTGACTATGTTGGTGCTTTCTGGAATGTTGTTAACTGGGCTCAAGTTGAGGCAAATTACCATTTGGCGATCAAATAATATATAGGATACCAGCGATCAGATTCCAACAAGAACTAAATCAAACGGGCGGACTGGCATAACCAATCCACCCGTTTTTTTTATGCAATAGAGTATCTATTCAAACGACAGTATTGATTTTTCGATCACTTTAACAGCCTCTTTCAGCTGTGTTTCAGTGATTACCAAGGGTGGGGCAAAACGGATAATATTGCCATGGGTTGGCTTGGCCAGCAATCCATTTTCAGCCATTTTCAAACAAACATCCCAGGCGGTTTTGCCATTCTTAGGTTTTATAACGATCGCATTGAGCAAACCTTTTCCACGAACCAGTTCGATCATATCGCTTTTTATGTTGCGCATTTCATCTCTGAATAACTTTCCCAGGTATTCGGCTTTTTCAGCAAGATTTTCTTCCTTTACCACTTCGAGGGCAGCGATAGCCACGCGGGCAGCCATAGGATTGCCACCAAAAGTTGAACCATGCTCTCCCGGTTTGATGCAAAGCATAATATCATCGTTGGCCAGTACAGCCGACACCGGATAAACCCCGCCTGATAGCGCCTTTCCCAGAATGAGAATGTCGGGTTTTACCCCTTCATGGTCACATGCCAGTAGTTTTCCCGTACGGGCAATCCCTGTCTGAACTTCATCGGCTATAAACAATACATTTTTTGCTTTACACATTTCATACGCTTTACGGATGTATCCTTCATCCGGAACAAAAACGCCAGCCTCGCCCTGAATCGGTTCAACCAGAAATCCGGCTACATTGGAATCTTCCAGAGCAGTGGCAAGTGCATTCAGGTCATTATAGGGAATTGTTATAAACCCGGGTGTAAATGGACCAAACCCAACCCTGGAGTCCGGATCAGTCGACATGCTGATGACCGTGATGGTGCGTCCATGGAAATTATTCTCACAAACGATAATTTTGGCCTGATTCTCGGCTATCCCTTTTTTCGTATAGGCCCATTTTCTGCACAGTTTCAGTGCTGTTTCGTCACCCTCGGCACCTGTGTTCATGGGCAAAACTTTGTCGTAACCAAAAAAGTTGGTAACAAATTTCTCATAAACTCCCAGTGTATCATTAAAGAAAGCCCTGGAAGTTAAGGTGAGGGTTTTAGCCTGATCGATAAGGGCGTTGATAATTTTTGGATGACAATGACCCTGATTAACAGCGGAATATGCTGATAGAAAATCAAAATACTCTTTACCTTCCACGTCCCATACTTTTGCGCCCTGGCCTTTAGCCAACACAACCGGAAGGGGATGATAATTGTGTGCACCATATTTGTCTTCAAGTTCCATTGCCAGTTTTGAGGTCATCTTTTCCATGATAATCATTGCTCTTTAAAGGTTAAAAAATAATTGTGAAATATTTAACAGTATTTTGCAAAAATACAACAAACTCCCGGAATAAAGTCGGGATTGCATCAATTTAAAGAAAATAAGTGATCATTTATCACAACAAATGCCGAACAGGAAGCAACAACCATTCGAAAAACTTGTTGATCAATGGTCGACGTTGCCAATGGCTGAAATTGAAGGATTCAGTGTTATCAATCGTCAACTGTATATAATTGCGCACCTGATTGATAAGTTCGGGTTGGGTTCCGATCAGCGCAATTTCATACATATACCTGAAACTACGGTAATCAAAATTAGGCGATCCAACCGAAAAAATGGAATCATCAATAAGCAGAAGTTTTGCATGAAGATTATGAGGAAGATACATCTTAAACTGTATTCCATTTTCGTGCAGAGGCCCCATATATTTATTTCGTAGAATATCTACCAGCCCAACGTCGGAGCGTTTTGGAATAATCACATGAACTTCTACCCCTCTTTGGGTTGCTTCAACGAGCACTTTCCGAAGCATATATCCTGGTAAAAAATAGGGCGTAACTATAGTGACTGACCTGGTGGCCTGCGAAATCAGCAGCTTGTAGCGCCTCATAATCCTTTGCTTGGTAATGGAAGGCATATCGCGGATTATCTCAAAAGCGCCGTGCTTGATTACTCTCAGATAATTGGCTTTAGCAAAGACATAGGTATTATAAATTCTCCAATCCTGTCTGAATACTTTTTTGAAAGCCAGACTAAGGTCGCTCTTTACCCTGAGCATCGACTCGCGCCAATTGAGATTATATTCGGTCAGGTTTGAAGACCCAATGTACACAATCTCGTCATCAATGATCAACATCTTACGGTGGTTACGTTTATGTCCACGTGTAAAAATGTCGGTGTTGAATTTTATTTTTTCGAAAAACCTAACCTCCCCGCCTAAACTGATTAATTCATCAAAAAAGGAATTATTCACGCCACTGCTCCCCCACCCGTCAACAAGCACCCTGATTTCAAGTCCTTCCTTTACTTTTTTGATCAGGGCATCTTTAAATCGTGTGCCAACAACATCGTTACCAATTCGATAAGTTTCAAGATAAATATAATCATGGGCAGCTTCAATATCGTCGATCATGGCATTATAATACCTGATCGGGTCGGAAAACAGATGATATGGTTCACTGATAACCGGCATTTGAAGGCAAGGTTAAAATTTTCCAATTAGTTTTTCCAGTTCCGGCTTATTCTTATGTTCAACAGGAACAATTGATTTATCTGTCATAATCAGATTATTCTCCCCCGACTTATCAAATTTCAAAGCAAACTTCAGGTTGACCAGATGATCTGTGTGCACTCTGGAGAAATCATACCCATTGAGCAAATCGTCATACTCTTTCAAGGGCTTCGAAACCAGAAAATCATCCTGATTTTTCAGATAAAACCTGGTTTGATTATTTTCGGCCTGACAACGGACAATATCTCTAACATTGATCAGATATAGGCTCTCAGAGGTATTAAGCACAATTTTCCTGGCCTCAGTATCCATTCTCCGAAAGTTGTGAAAAAAGGCATTCAACCTTAAATGAATATCATAGTTCTCAACCGATATTACCGCTTTCACAATTGCGCTGGTCAATTCCAACGGATCAACCGGTTTGAGAAGGTATTCGATAGCACTAAATTTAAATGCGTTCAGTGCATACTTCTCATAAGCCGTTACAAAAATGATTTGAAAATTAATTACATCGAACCCCTGAAGAAGATCAAACCCGCTGCCATCCTTTAGGGAAATATCGAGAAATACCAGATCAGGGGTTTTCTCCCTGATCATCTGAATTCCGGAGGCTACCCCATCGGCTTCACCAACCAACTCAACATCATTGCAATACTGCGAAATCAGATGCTTCAGCACTTCTCTGGCATTGAATTCATCATCGATAATAACTGTCCTCAGCATTAGGAATAGAAGTTAGTTATTGGTTTTGAATGGGAAGGCATAGATTGTCAAATGTATTAAAATTTCAGGCATCATCACAATTCACAATAAATTAAATGTAACACTACCACTCACAATCTGCCTAACTTCATTCATTCAGGATACATTTCTTTGGTTTGAGAATCGTTTTCGCTGAATTAGCAAGCCTATAAAAATCAGTAACAGAAGAGCGGATAACACCGATAGTGCCCAGCGATAATAGCGCAATTCAAGTTGCATCTGCTTATTATCCTTTTCAAGGATTTGAAAGTCGGACTCCATATTCTGAAGAACATATTTCAAACGGGCTTCGGACATATTCAGTTTCTTTAACTGACTGATTGTTGAATCCTGCGAATCGCTGACTAGTTTAAAATAATAGGAAAATGCCTGTTTGTTGCCAATTAAAGCAAAATTTTCCATCATTATCTCATTGCATTCTTCAACAAGGACATGCATTTCATATTGCGCCGAAAGATTCAGGCTTTTCTCAATGGCTTCGATTGATTTGACAATCTGGCCGGCTGCCTGGTATGCCTTGCCCATAAAATACCAGGTTTCAACCAGTCCACTCGCATGTCCGAGTGTTTCATAAATACGAAGTGATTTCGCAAAATACTCAAATGCCTTTTCATGTTGCAACTGTTTGCTAAGCAAATCTCCTATACTGTTCAATACCCTGGCACTTCCTGCGGGATCACCAAGCATCTGCTTCATATCCAGTGCTTTTAAATAATACTCCATACCCTTATCGGGCTGATCAAGTTCTGCAGCATACATTAAACCAAGGTGATAGTTTACATTGGCTAACTCCCATTCTTCACCCGATTGCTCAAACAACTCCCTGGCTTCAAATAACTTTTCCAAAGCTTGATCGTTTTGATCCCACTGCCAATAAACCAATCCCGTATTCTGAAGTATCTGACCAAGAAGCAAGGTGTCGGGCAAGTCTTTTACTATTAAACCGGCCCTGTAATAGTTGTCAAGTGCCTGTGAATAATTCCCCTGTTGATAATGAAGGTTGCCAATATTCAGTATTGTCATTCCCTGACCAGATAAGTCCCCCAACTTTTCCTCCATTGCAAGTGAATTGAGGTAGTAAATAATAGCAGAATCAAATCGACCGGTAATTTCGTAAATCAGGGCTTTGTTATGCAGACAACTGGCAACTCCCTTCAGATCATCCTGTTGTCTGTATGCATTGATTGACATATCGTAATAGCGCAAAGCCAGATCATAATCTCCAATGTAATAAGCACTAACACCTAACGATTTCAATATTTTACCTTTTAACCCCTGATACCCTTCCTTATCACTAAGAGCCATCGCATCCTCACCTGTTTTTAGGCTCTTGTCGAAAGAAACCAATCGATATGCTTCGGACAATTGCAGCAGGGTTTCAATTTTTTCACGACCATCCTGTTTTCCTGAAAGTTGGTATAAACTGTCTATCAACAATATATCCTGCTCTTCCTGTGCACACAAATCCACGGTAGCAAATAAAAACAAGATAAAAGCGAAACCAATTGCCTGCTTGATCATATGCCTACAATATTACAAATATTTTTGCTGATGTGATAAAGGGTGATTCCTTAATTTGATTTGGTATTCAACAGGGTAAATCCCTGATCTTTATCATGATTAAGCCTACAGATATTTTCCACAATTTATTCAATAAATCACCATCATGCTTAGATCATGGCAAACGAATCATGGCCAATGCCCGGATTTATATTCGTCGGTGTGTAAATGGCACTTTTAATGTAAATTTGTGCCAAACGAAAAAGCATGATACAATCAATGACCGGCTTTGGTAAGGCAGAGCAGTTAATCGGTGACCGGAAAATTTCTGTTGAGATAAAAGCACTAAACAGCAAACAGCTAGACCTCACACTGCGACTTCCTTCGGAACTTCGTTCAATTGAGTACGACATCAGGTTATTAGTATCGAACGCCATCAGCCGAGGCAAGGCCGATGTATCAATCAATATGGACAGTGGTGCAACGCGGCAGATGTCGCGAATTGATGCGGATCTTGCATTTAGTTACAAAAAACAAATTGTGGAGTTATCGGATAAACTTGGCTTAAAAACTCCTGACGATCTGTTAGGGACTATCCTTAAGCTTCCGGGACTTTTTAACGGCGAAGAGAGTGAAGTTAGTGAAGAAGAAAAGCTTGCTGTTGTTGGCCTTGTGAATGAAGCTCTGGAACAATTCAGCCGTTTCAGGATTCAGGAAGGAAACGCACTACAAAATGATCTTCAAGCCCGTATTCATGTCATCGTCGACCTGATGAATCAGATCATGCCATTTGAAGAACAACGGAAGCAGACCATCAGGCAAAGACTGACTAAAAACCTGCTTGAAAATATTGAAAAAGAGAGCCTTGACGAAAATCGTTTTGAGCAGGAACTGCTTTACTACCTCGAAAAAATGGACGTCACCGAAGAAAGAATACGCCTGGGTCAGCACTGCGGTTATTTTCTTGAAACCCTCAAGGAGGAAGGGACTGGCAAAAAGCTTGGGTTTATCGCGCAGGAAATTGGTCGTGAAATCAATACCCTTGGGTCGAAGGCCAATGATGCAAACATTCAACGGTATGTGGTGCAGATGAAGGATGAACTTGAAAAAATAAAGGAGCAACTTTTTAATATTCTATGATATGCCCGCAGGAAAAGTGATCATCTTATCAGCACCATCGGGTTCGGGCAAAACAACGCTTGTCAGACATCTGCTCGAGTCGCGCACTGACCTTGGTTTTTCTGTTTCGGCAACCAGTCGGAAACAGCGTGAAGGTGAGCAAAATGGCATTGATTATCATTTCCTTAGTCCGGAAGAGTTCCGGACTTTGATCGAAAACAAAGCTTTTCTGGAATGGGAAGAAGTGTATCCTGGCATCTTTTATGGTTCACTTATCTCCAAAGTTGACAAGATGCTTTCGCAAGGGCAGCATGTTGTTTTCGATGTGGATGTTGTTGGTGGTCTGAATATTAAACAACATTACGGGAAACAGGCCCTGTCCATATTTGTGAAAGCTCCATCGATCGACATTATGGCACAAAGGCTCCATAAGCGTGGAACAGAGTCAGACGAAAGCCTTAAAAGCAGGTTAGAAAAAGCAGCATGGGAGTTGACCTTCGCCGATAAGTTTGATGTTGTTATTCTTAACGATACCCTGGAAGTAGCTAAAGCCGAACTCAACACCATAGTGAATACATTTATCAAATCAGACTAATCCATGAAATCAACTTACAAAGCCATACAATACCCTGTTTATCAGACAAATATCATCAAATCGATGTTGAGTTTGACCCTTGTGGATAAGGGATTGCCCAAACCGGTAAAGAACCAGATTCTGATCCGTATGGAAGCAGCACAGGCAAACCCTTCGGATATCGCGTTTTTGCAAGGGGGTTACAATGTTAAAAAAACCCTGCCTTGTGTTCCTGGATTTGAAGGATGTGGAATTGTCAGTTCTGTCGGTGAAGGTTTAGTTGAATCTGACTGGATTGGCAAGCGGGTTGTTTGTTTCACACAGCATGACAAAGACGGAACCTGGGCGGAGTACTTTCTGGCCGATGTGGATGAAGTGATTCAGGTTGACCCAAGGCTTCGGCCTGAGCAAGCCGCCGGGTTTTTCATCAATCCATTTACAGCATGGGGGTTGACTGAAATAGCACTTCAGCGCCAAAGTCCATGTATTGTAATCAATGCAGCCGGAGGACAAGTTGCCATGTGGCTGCTTGCCCTTGCTAAAAAGCATCGTATTAAAACAATTGGCATTGTAAGAAAACCAGAAACCGTTGATGCATTGCAAAATGAAGGCTTTGATCAGCTGCTTGCTTCCTCCGGCGATGATTTTCAGGAAAAGCTCAGCAAATTGGTAGTTGAGATGCATGCCACAACTGCATTTGATGCTGTTGCGGGCGAAATGACCGGTCAGCTGGTGAATTGTTTACCTTACGATTCTGAAGTAGTGGTGTATGGGGGCTTATCTGGGAAACCTGTATCCGGAATCGATTTTATGTCGCTCATTTTTCGAAATGCCATGATTACCGGATTTAACCTAAACGATTGGTTGGTTTTAAATGAAACGGGGAAAAAAGCGGAAATTGGGACAATGCTCACCGAAATGATCTTGTCGGGAGATATTCAACCACGGGTTCAATCTGAGGTTGATCTGGCTGACTTTATGAAGGGTTTACGTTCTTATTTGTCATCCATGTCGGCTGGCAAGGTTTTGATCCGGTTTTAAACTACAGTGCAATGAAAACCAGGGTAGGATTGCTTTTTGGATCATTTAACCCGATACATTCGGGTCATCTGATGCTGGCTAATTATATGCTGGCTTTCACCGACATCCATGAGCTTTGGTTTGTTGTGTCGCCGCACAACCCACTAAAAGAAAAAAAAAGTCTGTTGGCTGACTACCACCGTCTCGAACTTGTGTATAAAGGCGTGGATGATTATCCCGGATTCAAGGTAACAGATATTGAATTTCGTATGCCAAAGCCCTCATTCACAATCGATACACTCGTCAGGCTTCAGGAAAAATATGCACAGCATGAATTTTCTTTGATATGTGGAGCCGACTCTCTTCAATCATTGCATAAATGGAAAAATTACGAGCAAATTCTCCAACACTACCGTCTGTTGGTGTATCCACGAAAAGGATTTGAACCCAATGTGTTTGCTGATCACCCTAATGTGATCATGGTCTCTGCCCCCGAAATAGAGATTTCATCAAGTTTTATCCGGCATGCGATAGCTTCGGGTAAGGATATCCGTTTTTTCTTACCCCCAAAGGTGTTTACATACATTCGTGATATGCATTTTTACGAATAAATTTTTTACTTTTGTTATTTCTTTTTGATTATCAAATTCCCCTTTCTATGCAATCAATGATACAAGCTGCCGAAAAGCAGAAGACATATAACAGCCGTGTATTCCTTTGCGAATCGTTTGAAAACCTGAAAGAAATTGAACTGAGCAAAGCTGAATCGGAATATGTCGCCAGGCAAAGGTTCCTTAAGAAAGAAATTATCCTCATCAATCGTTTCGACTCACTTATTGGTCTGTTGTTCATAAAACCCGAGGATGTTTTGTCCAGACGACTTGAGCAATGTCGCAAGGCTGGAAACCAAATTTGTTCAGAAGCGAATAATCTGGGTCTAGAAAATATCCTGCTGATAGACACAGGAAGTTTTTCACTTGAAACCATGGCTTCTGCCGAAGGATTGGCTTTATCCAATTATCAGTTTCTGAAATACCGCAAAGATGCGGGTGAAAAACAGAACAGTCTGAACAAGATTTTTATATTATCAGAGTCCGTTACTGCAGTTGAAATTGACCAGTTAAACATTCTTATTGATGCAACCTGCTGGGCACGCGATCTGGTGAACGAGCCTGTTAACAAACTTAATGCCATTGCATTGGCCGAAAGCATCAGTTCACGGATGCGCGAATCAGGTGGCAAGGCTGAAGTGTTTAACAAGAAAAAAATAGAAGCGCTAAAAATGGGAGGATTACTCTCAGTGAATCTGGGGAGTATAGACCCACCGACTTTTACGATTCTGGAATGGAGTCCGGAAAATGCCATCAACTCAAAACCATATATACTTGTTGGCAAAGGTGTGGTTTACGATACCGGTGGAATGAGCCTGAAACCCACCTCGGGCATGGATACCATGAAGTGTGATATGGCAGGAGGAGCCCTGGTAAGCGCAGCCATTGCAGCTATTGCAAAGGCCAGGTTGCCTGTTCATGTTGTGGCTCTGATTCCGGCAACAGACAACAGACTTGATGGGAATGCGTATGTTCCGGGTGATGTGATCACCATGTTTGATGGAACGACTGTCGAAGTGCTGAACACCGATGCCGAAGGCCGGCTTATTCTTGCTGATGCCCTTTCGTATGCCAAAAAATATGATCCTGCTTTGGTTATTAACTTTGCTACCTTAACAGGCGCTGCTTCACGGGCAATAGGTCCACAGGGCATTGTTGCCATGCAGGTGAATGCTTCTTCTGAATTCGAAACCCTGACTATTTGTGGAGATAAAGTGTTTGAACGACTCGTTCAATTCCCCATGTGGGATGAATACAAAGACCAGCTTAAATCAGAAATTGCCGATCTTAAAAACGTTGGGGGGGCCGAGGCAGGTGCAATAACAGCAGGAAAATTTTTAGAGTATTTTACCGACTATCCGTTTATTCACATGGATATTGCCGGGCCAGCCTACCTTGACCGGCGCGATAATTACCGTGGCATAGGTGGCACAGGAATAGGTGTAAGGCTGTTATTCGAATACTTCAAAAACATGAAATAAATTTTCATGCTAAATCAAGCAATCCCATAACATCCAGACAATGTGGGGCATCGATCCCAAACGAACTCACCGAGTTCCCCATAATCTTGTAGGTGCATTTTTGCCCGGCAATAGCAGAGAAGTGTAACTCATACTCTTTCCCCGACTCATCTTTCATCAGCACCATGACAAGATTCTTATTTAATTCCGATACCAGTGTGTTGTGACAAACGGGGCAGGAAAACGTAAAACGCTCTCCATCCTTCACTTTGCAGGAAGGATGATACACTGTTTCGTAATTTCCCACTTCCGGATTCATAAGCAGCAGCATGCCAGTTCCGTTTGCCTTTCTCGCAGTTAAAATCAAGTAATCATTTAACAGTAAATGTGCCTTGCACTTCGGACAAATGTAATCAGTTGTCATGACGTAACTCCTTTCGGTTAATTTGACGGATTAAATATACGACACTTTTCGGCAAAAAGCAATTGATTTTTTTATCAAAATGCCGTAACTTTATACCGCCAAAACCAAACAACCATGAGCACCGAATTATTACGCTATTTCGAACAACGATTTTATCAGGACAGACATCCGGACAAACCAAACTCACTGCCATTTGTCACCCTGTCGCGTGAAACGGGCTGCAACAGTATTGCCATTGCAAAAAAACTGATCCTAAAACTCAACACATCAACCAGTCATCGCTGGAAATTGGTTAGTAAAGAAGAACTTGGATCAGCTGCAGAGAAGTTGCATCTTGACCCCAGAAAACTCGATTCGGTTTTTTCTGATGGAAAACGCAGTCAGATGGATGAAATTCTTCAGGCTTTCAGCGAAAAATATTACAAAAGCGATAAAACAATCCGTAAAACGATCAGAGAAATTATTCGCGACATTGCCTCTGATGGTTATGCTGTGGTTGTTGGCAGAGCTGGTGTTGCCATTACAAACGATATGCCCGGAGGCCTGCACTGCCGGCTTCACGCCCCACTTGACTGGAGGGTGAAAAATATTGCAAGCCAAAGGAATATGGATGAGAAATCAAGCCTGGAATATGTGCGCGACACAGATGAAAAACGTGCAAAACTAATTTACGACTTCAGTGGTAAACTTTTCTCTGCCATGAATTTTGATATAAGCCTTAATAACAATAGTTTGAGCGACGACATCATTGCAGAATTACTTTTCGAACTGATGAGATTGAAACAAATGGTTTGAGCTGCTTAACCGGGCTGAATAAAACTCAGGCGAAAATGAATGATTATCCGAAATCAACCGATTCTTTTCTGACTGCTCTGAAGGATATGTGTTAATCAGGCTTGCATCACATGCTTTTGCTACTTTTCTCTACAGTATCCCCATTTTGTCGGCAATCCATGTCATAAGCAACGACATGATAAAAGCAAGGATTGGTGCGGCAATCCAAACAACCCAGAATTTCTTCACGCTGTTGCGGCTGAATACCTCTTTCCAGCCAAGTTTTGCACAACCGATGGCCAGGATTGCCCCGGTATTTAACTGTACAAGTGAAGCAGGTATACCCTTGAATATGGAAACTGTCAACAATAAACTAGCTGTAATAAATGCAATTACCGTTGCTGAGAGCGGGCCAAATTCTACAATTTCTTTACCGGTAGTGCGCACAACCTTATGACCGAAAAACGAACTTCCAATCCCAAAGGCTGGCGCAATGACCAGGGTAGAAAGAACCACGATCAACGAAAAATTCTTTTCTTCCAGTGAAATATTCAGTTCATTAATGACCATTGAAGCGATAGGGCCACTCGCATTAGCCACATTATTTGCCCCTATTGCAAAAGCCACATAGAGCGACGACAAAATAACAATAACCTGAAGCCCGGGGTTTTTATTGACATCATCAAACTCAAACTTCGATCGTTTCCTCATGGGCGTGTAAATATACTTTCCGGCAGCATAGGTAAGAAAGAAAGCAATTAATGGCAGGATGAACCAGGCGGGAATAATCTCGAAGAACAGGCGATGAGTTTGTAGCTGATTGAAGTAAACCGCCGGTCCTGACAGGGCAAAAACAGTTGATTGGCTGGTTGACTGTGGAATCCCAAGCAGATTTGCCATAAGGAGCGAAAGTGCCACCGACAATAAGATGATGGATGTTAGTGTAATTGTCAGCAAATCAGCGGCGATAATCCCTTTGCCAACAGTTACTGCAACACCTTTGCCAGCCACGATGGCGCCAATTAAAACCATAATACCAAACAACCCGGGAATCAGACCACGAGGTATAAGGTTTGCACCATAGGCTGCTGAAAAAGCAGGGGATGTTCCACTACCGCCCATATTAATTGCCAGAAAAAGAGCAATGATAAATGGCACAACAAGCTGCCCATAAACCGGATCAAGCATTGGATAATTAATTTAGATCTATTCGCTTTTCTGCAACAAATCTAAGGTTTTTATTGCGTTCATCAACGAGACATGCTGATAAGCCAAAAAAAAACTACACTATGATGACCAGAAAATAATTCTTCTTTCCCTTTTGAATCAGTATGTATCGGTTATTGAGCAAATCAGCCGGCCCAACTACCAATCCTTCAACAGCTTTCTGTTTATTCATGGATAGGGCATTTTCATTTAAAGTGCGGCGGGCTTCGCTTTTGGAGGCGAAGATATGGGTGTGTGTAGTCAGAAATTCGGTAAGATCAACTCCTTCGTCAATCACTTTGCGATCAAGCTGCACTTGTGGAACACCATCAAAAATGGCCAGTAAGGTTTTTTCGTCCAACCGATGCAAAGTTTCGTTGGTGGCTTTTCCGAATAGAATTTGTGAAGCATCCTCTGCCATCTTCAGAGCATCAACTGAGTGCACCATGATAGTGACCTCGGAGGCCAGAACACGCTGTAGCTCGCGAAGATGCGGCGCTTCGCGATGTTTTTCGATCAATTTCTCAATCGCTTCGCGACTGAGCAAGGTGAATATCCGGATGTACTTTTCCGCATCTGCATCTGAGCAATTTAACCAGAACTGATAGAAAGCATACGGGGATGTTTTTTCCGGGTCTAACCACACATTTCCTGTTTCGGTTTTGCCAAATTTTCCTCCATCGGCCTTGGTAATCAATGGACAGGTAATCGCAAAGGTTTCTGCTTCTGGCCCCACTTTACGTCGGATGAGCTCAGTTCCTGTTGTTATATTGCCCCATTGATCTGAGCCTCCCATCTGAAGCTTACAATTTCTGTTCTGATACAGATAAAGAAAGTCGTAACCCTGAACCAACTGGTAAGTGAATTCGGTAAACGACATTCCGCTCCCGCTTTCGGGGCTCAGTCTTTTTTTGACCGAGTCTTTCGACATCATATAATTTACGGTGATATGCTTGCCTATATCGCGGATGAATGAAAGGAAAGTTACCTCCTTCATCCAGTCGTAATTATTCACCAGCTCGGCTTTATTGGCATTGTTGGTTTCAAAATCGAGGAACTTCGCCAACTGATTTCTAAGACAATCCTGATTATGGCGTAACGTTTGTTCATCAAGCAGGTTGCGCTCCTGCGATTTTCCTGATGGGTCGCCAATCATCCCGGTTGCCCCACCAACCAATGCTATTGGTTTGTGCCCGGCCAGTTGAAAATGTTTCAACATCATTATGCTGACCAGATGCCCTATGTGAAGCGAGTCGGCTGTCGGATCAATGCCAACATAAGCCGAAGTCATTTCTTTGTTCAGTTGTTCCTCTGTTCCGGGCGAAACATCATGAATCATCCCACGCCAACGAAGTTCTTCAATAAAGTTTACTTTCATGATCAAGCCAATTAAGCCGCAAAGATAAAAGGATTAGACCATTCTATTTCATCATTTACCAAATTCACAGTATTGTCAAGTGATTCAGATGATGTGTTGCTCAAAAATCCAGCTAATGCTTATTCCATGCCTAAAGAGCGACTGCTGTGATTTTGCATTTGAAAATCTTCGGCCTGGTGAAAACTATATGCATTGTACTGATAACTTAACATACCCCATATAATGTCAACTTATAAACAGAGCAAAACTGAACCAAGAAAAAATAGTAAATTTGTGGAATAAGAAAATATAAATGGAAATTTTGACAACCCTATATTTGGGTGATAGTAAGGAGAAATTAAAAATGCTCTCGGATAATTCCGTTGACTTAATAGTAACTTCTCCACCTTATGCTGACCAAAGAAAAAATACCTATGGCGGTATCCATCCTGACCAGTATGTTGAATGGTTTTTACCAATTTCAAAACAGCTACTACGAGTATTAAAACCGACAGGAACATTTATTCTTAATATCAAGGAAAAAGTTGTTGATGGGGAACGTAGTACTTATGTTATGGAATTAATATTGGCAATGAGAAAACAAGGCTGGTATTGGACTGAAGAGTTTATTTGGCATAAGAAAAACTCCTATCCTGGCAAATGGCCTAATCGTTTTCGTGATTCATGGGAAAGACTTCTTCAATTTAATAAGGACAAAAAATTCAATATGTATCAAGAAGAAGTTATGGTTCCGATTGGAGATTGGGCAAAAAAAAGATTGAAGAATCTTTCAGAAACTGATAAAAAAAGAGATAACTCAAAAGTAGGTAGTGGTTTTGGCAAAAATATTTCAAATTGGTTAGAAAGGGACAAAGCATATCCTACAAATGTGCTTCATTTGGCGACAGAATGTAATAATAAAAATCATAGCGCAGCATTCCCAGAAGAACTCCCAGCATGGTTTATAAAACTCTTTACAAAAGAAAATGATACAGTTTTGGACCCATTTATGGGTTCAGGTACAACATTAATAGTAGCGAATAGAATGAGACGTAATACTATAGGTATTGACAACGTTCCCGAATATTATGACATGGTAAGAACACAAATTCAACAAGTTGAACTTTATTTATTAGAATCAAAAACAGAATATGAAAAAACTAAATCTGAAGGACGTATCTCGGTACGTTGAGAAAAATATTGGAGTTTTTCATGAGAAACGAATACAGAGTCTTGATAGTCTTAAACTATCTCAAGTCCTTAAAAGGAAAAATCCATATCTATTCAAAGCAAAATATGTTCTTACAGCTGAGAAAATTATTTATGGAATTGTTGACGCCCACATATCATCAAGTGAAGAAGGAATTTTTGGGGACTGGCTTGAAGGACTTGCCATTTTTATAAATGGTAAAGTATACGGGGGCTACAAATCAGGTATTACAGGTATTGACTTGGAATTTGACAACAACGGAGCAAGAAATATTGTAACTATTAAATCTGGCCCTAATTGGGGTAATAGTTCGCAAATAGCCAAAATGATTGCTGACTTCAAAACCGCAAAAAAAGCTTTAAGAACAAGTAACTCTCAACTAAACGTAGTTGCCGTTAATGGATGTTGCTATGGACGTGACAACAAACCAGACAAAGGCGATTATTTTAAATATTGTGGTCAGAGTTTTTGGGAATTCATTTCGGGGAATGAAAATCTTTATACCGAAATCATTGAGCCTTTAGGTCACAAAGCAAAAGAGAAAAATGATATTTTCATAAATTCCTATTCTCAAATGATTAACAAATTTACAAGAGAGTTTGCGATAAATTTTTGTAATGATAATGGCGAAATTAACTGGGAAAAATTAGTTAGGTTTAATTCATCAAATTAAAGAAAAAATAGAAATAAACCTGACCGCGGGCTGGATTTTTTGATTGTCTGTTTGTAAATGTCACTTTTAATGTAAATTGTTTCATGATACTCGTAACCGGCGGAACAGGATTATTGGGCTCACACCTGCTACTTGAACTCACCAGAGGGGGGGGGAAAGTAAGGGCAATCAAAAGAAGCCAATCGGATTTGGGCCTTGTAAATAGAATTTTTACTGCATACGGTAGCAATGATTTAGCACTGCTTAAGTCGATTGAATGGGTTGATGCTGACCTACTTGATTACTACAGTCTGGCCGAGGCTTTGCAAGGAATTTCTGAAGTATATCATTGTGCTGCAATAGTTTCGTTTCATCCAACGGATAAGGAACAGATGTTGAAAATCAATATTGAAGGCACATCAAATCTGGTGAATGCCTGCCTTGAATCAGGTGTAAAAAAGTTTTGTCATGCAAGTTCAATTGCCGCTTTAGGAAGATCCGAGAACTCAAACAACATTGACGAATCTGTTACCTGGAAGAGTTCAAAAAGAAATTCGGCATATTCCCTTTCAAAATATGGTGCTGAACGTGAGGTTTGGCGAGGCATTGCCGAAGGTTTGAATGCTGTGATCGTGAATCCCTCGGTTATACTTGGTCCAGGAAGGTGGCACACCGGAAGTTCAGAATTGTTTTCCCTTGTTTGGAAAGGATTAAGCTTCTATACCAAAGGGATTAACGGTTATGTTGATGTGAGGGATGTAGCCCGGGCAATGACAACGGTGATGCACAAAGAATTATTCGGTGAGCGGTTTGTCGTTTCAGCAGAAAACCTCTCGTATGCACAACTGTTCGCAGAAATTGCCACCAATTTGGGCAAAAAACCGCCCTCAATTCAAGTAAGGCCATGGATGGGGAAACTTGCCTGGAGACTTTTCGCGGTGAAGGGATTTTTTACCTCAAAAAAACCTGCCATTACCCGCGAAACTGCCCGCTCGGCAAACAACACCCATTTTTACTCTTCCCGTAAACTTCAGGAAGCAACAGGATTTGAGTTCATTTCCATTAAGCAGAGTATTTCTGAAATATCCGCCCTCTTTCTTCGGGAAAAAAGGAATCACCCATAAACCTGACAATTCGGCGGTCAAATAATTAGCCATGCCCAGGAAGTGATGCCGGCAAAAATCTCAAAAAAAGATCATTTTTATTTAAAACGATTCTAAAATGATCAGTCGTGATGGATATCGAATCAATAAGTCTTAATTTTACCGGCTGAATGAACCTGTTCCTAACGTTAAGCAACATCATATGAAAAAAACCGCACTTTTATATTGGGCACCGGGTGGCAATGTCGAAAAGGCAGCCAGGGAAATTTATGGCTATTTTGATCCAGGTTCTGTTGAAATGTCTACAGTTGCCGAATTTGACACAAGCCGGCTGAACGAATTTGATCAGTTTATCTTTGGTTGCGCTACCATTGGCGCCGAAGTCTGGTTGGATGTGAGAGCCGACAATAAATGGAACGAATTTTTTGTCAAAACGGAGAAGTCGAGTTTTGCCGGCAAGAAATTTGCCATTTTCGGACTTGGTGATCAGGTGAAGTACCCTGAGCATTATGTTGACTCATTGGGTTATATGAAAGAAGAAATTGAAAAACGCGGCGGGCTCATAGTTGGCAAATGGCCAACTGAAGGGTATACATTTTATGATTCTGAGGGCGCTTCAGAGGGCATGTTCTACGGACTGGCACTGGATGAAGATCAGCAATCCGAACTTAGTTCAGAAAGGATTAAAAAATGGGTGTTATTGCTCAGGAAAGAATTTCTTGTTTGACTTAGCCCTGCTAATCAGGAATAAGATTCTTATAGTGACTGTATCTTTCCAGAACGTCCACAACAAACCGATGTGTCTCTTCGCCACGTGCATAACCATAATACACTACCGGATCGCGATAAAAGGCAGGTTTTGATTTGTTTTGCATGAAAAAATCAACATGATCGGTCCAAATATCCGGGTTTTTATTGTACTTTTTGGCCAATCGCCTGGCATCAAGCACATGACCAATCCCTGAATTGTAAGATGCCAGAATAAACTTGATTCTCTCCTCCGGTTCGGTTATGCTTTCAGGAATCTGCAGATCAAGATATTGAATAAAACGCCCCCCAACTTTAATTTGATCTTCAGGTGAAGCCATCGAATCGATGCCGAATTGTTCCATAACCACCGGCATCAGTTGCATGAGTCCATAAGCACCGGCCCAGCTGACCACATCGGGCTTAAACTCCGACTCCTGGTAAATCAAAGATGCCAGCAACCGCCAATCCCAACCAATTTCACCAGCCACCACCCTGATTATTCCATCATAAGGCGAGAGCCTGCCACCGGTCATAGAATGATAATCGCTTCGTCGTCGTGAAATGATCCGGCTTCCGGAAAAATATTTGTCGTATAACATTCTGCCACTGACAGAAACTGAAAACTCTGCAAGCCATTTATTAATTTCCAACAACAACTCATTGTTTTGTTCCTTTCCAACCGCCCAGGATATTTTTTGGGGGAAACTTAGTGGAGTGCGAACATCTATTTCGTCGTAAAAACTTTCAAGTACCAATGCCATATGCTCGTCGGCAACAGTAAATTCGATCTGCCCATCAGAAACGGCTTCGATAAGCTCTTCCACATCCCGGTTATCATCGATAATCATAATGGTGTCGCCAATTTCATCGGCAAGTACTTCAAGCCTTTTTCTGAACACACTGGCTGCCTGAACGTGTATGGTTTTGCCTGCCAGTTCCAGGCTAGTTCTGATCAATCTGGTTTCCAGCTCATTCCGGGTTGATATGCGTCGCCAGTCTTTTGGGAGTTTCTGAACCAGGACCTGTCGGGTAATAAGCAAGGGGTCAGTAAAATCAAAAAGCCGACGTCTTTCGCTGGTAACCGTGATTCCCATTGCCACAATGTCGGCCTTACCATTGTATAGCTTACTGAATGCTTCATCTAGGCTCTCCACAACGTGTATTTTGAGCTTCAGTCCCATTTCTTTGGCAAAATAGTCCATCATCTCGTACTGAAAACCCATGGGCTGTCCGCGATAGATAAAATAATCAACTGAATTGTAATCGATAATTACATCGAGGCTTCCTTTCTGCAGTATTCTGTCTAAGTTGCTTTCCGATGCAGTTTGCAATTGCTCTGGTTCAGCTTGCTTTAGGTCGAATCTGGAACATGACAAAACAAGTTGAATGATAATAAATAAAGTGGGCAATTTAAAAAAAGCCTGATATTCTATTCTTATCATATCCTGCTACGATTAAAACAAGTAAAAGTAATGATTATCCTGCAAATTAAAAACCCACCTTAAATTTCGTCAAAAGTATTAAATCTATTTTTCAAACCCAACAAATAATCTGACTGGCAGTGCATCCTGATATTACTTCTTTCATCAGAAAAGGCAATGGTGTTCTGTAAAAAAAATAATAATCATCCTAATATTTGCTATTTGCCACAAAATTGCATAACTTTGTTCACCTCACAAAACACCAATCAATCATGAAGAATTTTATTCCTTACCTGCTTTTTGGAATATTTGTGCTCTGCACAATTCAACCATTACAATCGCAGGAATTTTCTGATGATGATAGCAGCACAGCCTCCGAAAACAACTTTAGCATGGCACTTGGGCTCAAAGGGAGTTCATTTGGATTTGGCGGAGAAGTCATTGCAGCAGTTTCACCAAAAATCCATCTACGACTTGGAGGAACCTATTTCAATTACGGCTTCAAACAAGAAGTCGGATACCTGGATATCAGTGGCGACAACAACATCAAACTTGGTTCTGTTTCCCTGATTGCGAACTGGCAGTTCAGCAGGCACATCTTTCTTGCTGGAGGTCTGATACATAGCTTTAATAAACTAGACCTTAGCGGTCACCCTACCAAAGAGTTTACCATTGGCGAAATTATCATTGAGCCCGAAAAAGTTGGCACCTTAACCTATAGCATACAACCGGATATGATGGTTTCTCCCTATCTTGGGATTGGGATTGGCACAGCTATAACACCATTAAGGACAGTCACCATGTCAATCGAGGTGGGTGCTGTATATCACGGAAGCCCTCACGTTGATTTGTATGCAACGGGAATGCTTAGCCCAACCGCAAACGAGGATCAAAGACGAACACTGGAAAATAATGTTTCGGACATGAGTATTTATCCTATGCTCAGTGCTGTTTTATCTTTCCGTATTTTTTAATCTAAAAAAGAAAATGAAATGAAAACAAGAATTTTAACTACATATGCAATACTATCCATCTTATTGATGGTGACAATTTTTACGGGATTATCCTGTAAGAAACTTAAAGATGTTACCGATGGAGCGAAGCTAATTGTCGATTTCAACATTATTGAAACTTCAATTGATGTGAAGCTGTACGATGCCAAAACAGGCCAATTGATTGGTTTTGATGATGACAAGAGCGTTACGATTACCATTACCGGAAGCGATAAGAATGGTGTACTGGATGCTACAGGTCTTCAACCAGCCAACAACCAGTATTTATCGCAAAAAGGCATACTAGGCCTTGCATTGAATCCAAATAGTGAATACACCCCTTCGTCAATGAGAACGGTTAGTTTTAATATTGTGGCACGTTTGGAGGGTTATCTCACCACCAGTCAGCATGTCTCCCTATCGGCAACAGGCAAAAATTTTGTGCGGATAAATATGGTTGCTCTCGACAATCCACCCGACGGTGTAACAGTGTTGAATGAAAGTGGTTTGGGAAATGTATTCAATGGGCAACTTGAAGAAAGTGTGGTCGTTACAACCCCTGGCAACATGGCTGAATTAACCATTCCGGCCGGAATTACGATGAAAGATGCCGATGGCATTGCACTTTCGGGCCCACTTGATATCCTTTTGGTTCATTTCGACAATACCGTTGATGAGGCCATGTCAGCATTTCCGGGCGGGTTGATGACCAATGTGAACCTGATGGATGGTTCGACTGCAGATGGCATGTTTTTTTCAGCCGGATTCGTTGCTATTGAAATTCGCGATGGCAGTGGACGTCAGGCTAAAACATTTGAAAATGGTACTCTGGGGCTGATCTCGGTAGTTGGCGACAACACTTTCAATCCTGAAGCACAGCGAAATGTTGCAGCAGGCGATGTTATTCCTCTATGGAGCTATGATGAGGAAACAGGGATGTGGACAGAGGAGGATGAGTTAATCATCGAAAGCAATGAAGGCAGTTTTCAAATCAGTGCTCAGTTAAGCCACTTGTCATACTTTAATTTCGATTGGTTCTGGACAGAATATTGTACTTATGGCCCCGAATTTAATTTTATTGTAAATGGCGATGTGTGCGATTGTTTTCCGCTGGAAGGCGTGATGAGACGGCAATCGGACAATGCTGTTATCTCATGGCTGTATTTTTGGATTTGTCAGGATGAACCTGTACAAACCTTTTTTGCTCCGGCCAATATTCCCGTTTATATTGAATGGTTTGATGAGAATAACCCAACAATCACAGTGAATGCTGAGTATCAGCCAACGATGATTGATAACCTGTGTCAGGGCACTCCCATTACCATTTATCTCACGGCTGTGCCATACGGGACTATCGTTACTGCCGAGGTTGAAGCTTATTGTGCCAGTGATCCAAACTTTATCATCAGGCCGAATTTCTCGGTTTATTTCCATAAGGCAGGCGATTTAAACTTGCGGTATGCCGAAATGGTAAATGGCTATGCTGAAATATGCGGTGTTGAAGTTGGTGCAACATATTATATTTTTTGTTATTATGATGGAACATATTACTACGAACCCTTCACCGTAACTCAAACAAGCTACGAGTACATTAATTTTGAGCTTCCGGCCGAAGTTTGTAGTGAGGTCTTTGGCTACTGATTCTTTAGCTTAACCAAAAAAAGCTGTAACCCATGGTTGACAGCTTTTTTTTAAATTGCCAGTTGTTTTCTACTAAATAGGTTGTACATTTGATATAATAAACTACAACCATTCTATGAAGCTGGTTCATGGCCTGTTTTTACTGCTATTTTCTTTCCTGTACTTCAACACACTAGCGCAACAAAATTATACTGACAGCATTTTGAGTGTCATCCAGAACAACGCATCGGAAATCAATCGGGCAGCGGCCAGGTTGATTCTTGCTGAAAAGGTTGCACAACAATATCCTGACTCAGCAAGAAATCTGATAGAAAAATCAGAGAACTTGCTATTACAACCTGAGAATTATTTAAAAGCTGAGTATTACAACACCTATGCCTTACTCTATTGGTATTCTGACGATCATGAAAATGCTATAGCTCTCTATCGCCAAACCATGGCACTCGAAGATGATCCGAAAGTCATGCCAAAGAAATCAAAGGCAGCCAACAATATTGGAACCCTCTACAGCATGGTAAGTGAATTTGATAGTGCAAAAAAATACCTTGAGATTTCTGTTGCCATTGACCTTGAAACAAACAATATGCGTGGGGTCACCAAATCGTATTACGACCTTGGAGTGCTTTACAAGAGACTCGACATGTATGAAATTTCTCTTGGATATTACTTAAAAGTGCTGGATTATCAGGAAAAGACCCGCGATACACTCAGGCTAATCTATACCTTAAATGCAATCGGTAACATTTATTATTTACTCGACAATCCGGGTAGAGCAAGCCAGGCTTATTTCAGAGCTGTTGAACTTGATGAGCGATATGAGAAAATCAATCAGCTGTTTCAGACTTACAATAACTTAACTGCACTTTACCTGGAAAAGCAGAATAATATCGATAGCGTACTTTATTTTGGGAATAAAGGGCTCGCAAACCTGCCTGAACGTTTTTCGGACAACCAAATAACCCTCCATATCAACCTTAGCAATGCCTATAGAGCTTTAAAATTATCTGATAGAGAAAACTTTCATATCAGCACAGCTTTTTCGATGCGCAATATGACCAAAAGCCAGATTATTCAGTCAGCGGTTTATAGCTCAATGGCTTCTCATCATTTACACAGAGGTCAGATTGACTCGGCTTACTATTATTCAAATTTGGCAAAAAAACTCGCCAACGACGCCAATTCAATGACCTGGCAAAAAAACAACTATCTGATAATCTCCAAGATTGACAGTGCCAGTGGTAATTTTAAGGAAGCCTACAACAATTTCAAGGAAGGCAGCATCATCGAGCAAAAGATACTCAATCTGGAGAGGATCACAAAGTTTGCCGAACTTGACATCATTTATGAAACCAAGAAAAAAGATGCTGAATACGATTTACTACGCCAGAAAAATGAATTGAATGAACAGATCATCCGCAACCAGCGGCTAATGATGTGGCTTACAGTTTCGGCGATTTTGTTTTTTATCCTGTTCGTTGCAAACCAATACTTTTCGAAGAAAAGATTAGTGAGAAAAAATCGTGAGATTTTAGCACAGCAGCAAATTATCGAAGAGAAAAACAAGATGCTTACTGAGCTCAATCAAACCAAAGACAAGTTCTTCAGCATTATCTCACACGATCTCAGAGGGCCTTTCAATTCGCTGCTACCCTTGCTTTCGGCTATCATTGATGATTACCACGAAATCAGTGAAGAAGAAAAGCTATCCATCCTGAAGTCGATCAGAAAAAGCAGCGAAAACACGTATAATCTGCTGGTTAACCTGCTTGAATGGTCAAGGGCTCAAAGAGATATGATTAAACCAAATATCGAGATCTTCAATTTAGTCCAAATTATTGATGAGGTGTTTGATGTGCTTCATTCACGCGCCCATCAAAAGAACCACACATTGATCAACTCTATTGATCCCGAACAGCTTATCGAAACCGACAGGCAACTGCTGAGCAACATATTGATTAACCTCATTAACAACTCAATCAAATTTACTCCCCCGAATGGCAGAATCATTGTTGAATGCAGGAATGATGATAAAAAAGTGTTCATTAGTGTTTCCGACAATGGTATTGGTATTCCCGAAGATAAACTCGATCAGTTATTCAGGCTCGATTCCAACTTCAACCGTCATGGGACAGATAATGAAATGGGCACAGGACTTGGTCTGATCCTTGTAAAGGAATTTGTTGGCTTGCTGGGTGGCAGTCTCCAGATAAAAACCCTCTCCAAAGACAATTCAGCTGAAAAGGGAAGCAGATTTACCATTCAACTCCCTGTACATTCTTTCTTAGTTTGATGGAATAATTCCCTGTCTCAATCGGTTAAATCTGCAATCAGGCATGATACACTGTTGCCATGCCAGAGACAATGATACCATTGGTTTTGTTAAAAGTAAACAAACTTTGGGTATTATCAATTTTTCCATGACTATGCAGTTAGATGAACACATCAGGACAGATTATTACCATGTTGGTTGGCAGGATGTAGATCCTGAAGGCAGAATAACCCTAAAAGCCATTTCACAAATGTTACAGGATTCAGCATGGAAACATGCCGGTCAACTGGGTTTCGGTTTCGATTTTATGCAAACACATCAGGCTATCTGGGTGATGTTCAGGCTACATATCCATATTGTGCAATATCCAGGCTGGGATCAGAAAATAGGTGTTACCACCTGGACAAGGGGTCTTAAGGGCGCCTTTGCTTTACGGGATTTTGAAGTGCATAATCAGCAGGATGAATTGCTGATCAGTGCAACATCCGAGTGGCTTGTACTGGGTATGGATGACAGGAAACCAAAAAAAACCGACTTGCTGAACAAATTCCTTCCTTATGCGCTTCCTAACAGGAAAAGCCTTGCCCTGACTGTGGCGTTCAACATGAACAATGAGCTAGCCATGCTGGGTAAACACAAGGTAACCTATGCCGAACTTGATCTTAACCAACATGTGAACACCAGCTATTATATTGATTGGATTATGAACCATATACCACGATCCTTGCCACCAAACCAGGTGATCGAACACTTCAGTATTACTTTTTTGTCGGAGTGTAAACTCGATCAGGAAATCATGCTGAAAGGCTCATTCACCGAACAACCTTACGCCATCAATGGTATACGGACGCAGGATAACAAAACCGTGTTTGCAGCTGCTTTCCATACCAGGAAAGCTGAAGGGCAATAATTTGATACAGCCCACCCAATCCATCTGACCAGATCAGTACTACAAGTTTATCAGCGTCTTCCAAAGGCGCATCATGCTTGCAAAAAAGTGAACATCTTATTCCGAATCATCCATAATTATACCAGTCACATTCTTATAATCACCCCATTTTTTCGAAAGACGTGTAATAGGACATCAGGCAAAATTGCCCAAAGCTCAAATCGTTGATAAACAATACAATTACAAGGATATATGTTTGATAACCCGTAAAAGATACAACATTTCTCAAAGCTTGTGTAATACATTTCAGGCATAAGCTCGTCAACTTTGCTCATTCAAAATCTGCTGATTTAAATCTTTAAGCCCGATGCAATGAAAAGCTACAAACAACTGATTGCCAACCTAAACTCGTTGCTTGCAGATAATATTACAACGATGAACCTCCATTTGACTCGTTCTGAAATCTTAGCTGGATGGGGTTACCATGTGCTTCATTCATCTATCAGCAAACTGGCAATGGACAAAACGCATCATGCCGAATGGTTCAACAAAAGCACCCTCATTCCGGATGGTGCACCGGCTGTGTCGGCAATGAATATCCTTAAATTGGCAAGACTTTTACTGATATGATAAACACCACTATAAAAATGAAACATATGCGCTACTTAGGAAACAACATCAGTAAAACTGTCAACAGCATTGCGGTCATATACAACGAAGAAGGCCCATACTCAGCCCCGGTTATCCTGTTTATTCATGGGTTTCCGCTCAATAAAAGCATGTGGAACCCACAAATGGAAGCTTTCAAAAATGACTATCGCGTGATTGCCTATGACATCAGGGGGCATGGGAAAACTGAGCATGGCGACAAAGACTTTTCTATCGACTTGTTTGTCAGTGACCTGATTGGCTTTATGGACGCGTTTTACATTGATAAAGCCATAGTCTGCGGATTGTCGATGGGAGGGTATATTGCCTTAAAAGCAGTTGAAGACTATCCAAACCGTTTTTCAGGTCTTGTTTTGTGCGACACAAATTGCCTGGCCGACACAACGGAGGCAAAAGAAAACAGGTTGAAAGCGATTGAAAACATCAAGCAAAACGGAGTAGAAAAATATGCCGGCGAAAGCCTTGAAAAACTATTTGCCCCAGGTTCGCTCCTGACAAAGGAAAGAGTAACAGAATCCGTCAGAAAGATGATCCTGAAAACCACTGAACAATCACTCATCAGCACACTAACTGCCCTTTCGACCCGACAGGAAACCTGCAGCAGACTGAATGAAATTACAATACCGGTGCTTATCATGGTTGGAAGCGAAGATATCATTACCCCACCCTCAGCAGCTCAATCCATGCACGAAAAAATACCCGGATCAATCCTCGAAGTTATTGATCATGCCGGCCACCTTTCCAATCTGGAAAATCCAGATAGTTTTAATAAAAAACTCAGGAGCTTTATATCATCCCTAAAAACCCAATCATCTTGAAAACTATACAAACATCAACAAGAGCCGAATACATCAAGGTTGATCCCCATATCCGGCTTCATATTAACGATGGCGGCGAAGGCAGGCCAATTGTGCTCATTCATGGATGGCCATTGAGTGATGAAATGTACGAATACCAATACAACGATCTGATCAATAGTAATTTTCGTGTCGTTGGTATTACCCTGAGGGGATTTGGAAAATCAGACAAGCCCTATGGCGCCTACAATTATGATGTGCATGCTGCTGATATTCATGAAGTATTATCCGTGCTGAATATAACGAATGCTGTACTGGTCGGCTTTTCGATGGGAGGGGCTATTGCAGTCAGATATGTTTCAACTTACAGGAGCGATGCTGTTGCAAAACTGGTGCTTGCAGGAGCAGCAGTTCCTATCTGGACGCAGCGCCCCGATTTTCCCTTCAACTTCACCAAAAGTGATGTGGATGAATTAATTAAACTATGTTACAAAGACCGTCCAAAGCTTCTTTCCAACTTTGCTAAAATTTTTTCAGCAAGCGAAAACTCCCTCAATGAAGGCATTGGGAATTGGCTGAACGGAATTAGTTTAAGCGCATCGGCTTATGCCACAGCTCAATGTCTGATTGCATTGCGTGATACGGATCTCAGGGACGACCTTGCTAAAATCAGCATATCGACCCTCATTTTGCATGGCAAAAAGGATAAAATTTGTTCGTATGAACTTGCCGAACAGATGAATGCCGGCATAAACAATTCACAGATGGTTCCTTTTGAAGAAAGCGGCCATAGTTTGTGTCTGGAAGAAACCCAAAAATTCAACGATGAGCTGATCAAATTTGCCAATGCATCATGATGTTGTTAGCGGGTTAGCTTGTTAAGATTTGTTGATGCGTTGAATCAAAACTTGTCAGCAGGTTAGATTGTTATGATGTTAGCTTGATAAGATTCAAAAATTCAAGATTCCTAATTATGAGTGTTCAAAACCTTAAGTGCAAATATTTATAGTTAATCATAAAATAGTTCTTTGAAGTATTGAAAGTTAGGGTTACAGATTACTTTATCGGAAAACTGTATTTGGATTACCGCCGCTTTTTTGGATCATATAATCATCGATAATATACTCTAATTCCATTGCAAACCGTCTTTTTGCAGTTTTATAGCCAAATCCGTTAATCTTTTTATAGATAAGGATAAGCATTGCAAGGAT
>DITE01000029.1:35165-73312 GCA_002422725.1 Bacteroidales bacterium UBA6192 | reverse complement strand
GTGGCAACAAGAAAGAAGTTTTACATTTGCTATAAGGCTGTAACCGCAATGAACATGATATTGATTGTGTTAAATGTTACTAAAGCCACGCGATGGGAATCGCACAGCAGCGGGGGGGTGATACATTAGTTTAATATTTCATGGTATTCCGTTATCTTGCCTTTGTACGTTCCGCTGACAGATTTTCCGAATTCATCAGTAAATGAATAAATTAATTGAACCTCTTCTTGTGGAGTTTCCTTATTAAGCACTTGGATTGAAAGCGTTCCATTTACAGTCTCAGCATTTAAATCACATTCATCATTTTCTATTGAAGTACAATTTATTCCCATATCACCGTAAAATGCCTTCGGTGAAAAAAGATTACTAAAATGACTGTAAGAACCCTGAATACCTGATGACTCAGTGGTGGCAATATGAAAAGCAAGGTAGTTTCCTTTACCAGAAAATCCATTAGTTACATTAAAAATGATTCCTGATGAGCACAGAGCAAAGGTGTAATACATTAAAGTGTCATTTGAATCTATGTCTTTATTGTCATAATAAATCAGAATGAGTTTGTCAAGTGGGTACGTTTTGTTGTTGTACGTTAATTGGTTGGATGATTTGGAGTCATTATTGTCGTCATCCTTTTTATTACAGCTAAATATAATGGTTGCTGTTATAACAATAGTAAGAAGCTTGGTAAAAATGGTTGTTTTCATGTTAGAAACTTTCATGATTAATACTGGTTTTAAAAATTGAAGAAGTTGTATCGATATTTTTGACAAAAATAGTTTGGCATATCTTCATGCCAATACTCAATATTGAGTATTCTCACTAACAGTAAGTTAATTTATTTTTATCAGGTAAGGGATTAAGCATGCTTAACTGAAAACGGTAGTGGCGGAAAGAATATGAAGCATCCTACGAATAATGGGAATTATTGGCATATATCCCCATCAGATGATGCCGAGCTGTGACGCCTTATGCACAAGCTCTGCAGTACTTTTGCAGCCGCTTTTCAATAGCATATTTCGTCGGTGCGTATCAACAGTATGGCGGCTGATGAAGAGTTGTCGGGCTATTGCTTCGCTTGGTTTGCCTTGTTTCAGCATCCGGATGATTTCCAGTTCGCGTTGCGAGAAAGGGTGATTGCCATCGGACTTTACTTTGTTTTCGAGGAGGACTTCCTCTGTATGAACATCTGTGACTGCCAGTTCTACAGAGGTTTCATTCTTTATGCCCGTGAGGTTGGTAATCAGGTTCAAAGCACTTTTCGGAGAGGCATTTCTGCATTGCTCAAATACGGTGCTTTGCCGCATCACTTTCAGGTAATGGCCGCTGGCATGGCGTATCCGGTAATCAATGGCCACCTCAACGGTGTAAGGTGCTGGTTTCAACTCACGTATCCATTCGTTGGTGAGTTTTACCAGTTTTGTATATCGCTCAGCATCTTCAGGATGCAGGTAGGTGGCCAGGATTTCAGTGGTAAAATCATCCTCTGCATAGCCCAATACCTTTTGAATCCCTCTTTTGTAGGGCAAGGTGTTTGTTTTCCAGTCAAACACATAAATTGCCTGCCTGGGCATTAGAATGTATTGATCAATTTTTTTATAACCTTCCGTTCCACAGTTACAGGCGCATGAATCAAGGGTCTTCGTGTAATCCCTGAAAAAGCTAAGAAACTGATTTGCCGGGCTTTGTTCCATATCAGCTTTGGTTGAGGAAACTTTGAACAAAATTGTCTAATAATGCATTAAAAGCCAAGGGGTTTTCTACCTGAGGAAGATGACAGGCGTCCTTGACGGTAATGACCTTTCCTTGCCATAAGTTATTCAACCGGATACCATCCAGGTAAGCAGCGTTGATCAGTGCATCGTTTTCGCCGTGCACAAGGGCAAAAGGTATCTCAGCATCTCTGAGGAGGATAAATTCGTCCGAGACTAAGCCTGCGCCCAGTGAAACAGGAAAGTTCTCCCTGAAGGCAGGGTCTGTGGCCATCAGCCAATTGCTGACTTGCTGCTGATGTTTGTCACAAGTGAGCAGCGAAGCGAGTGATTGAGCCTCAATGGATGACAAAGCCGGCTTGAAAAGAAGGCCGACCCGCTCATCAGCCTGAAACAACTGGCTTGTGTCGAGTGGAAGCCTGGCAGGTGGGGCTCCGGTCAAAAACAATCCTTTACACCTATTGACGGTTTGCAGCAGTTCCATGGCAACATGCCCTCCAAGGGAATGGCCAACTACAATATAACTATGGAGGTTTAATTGTTCAATAATTCTGGCAATCAGGTCTCTGAAATAAAAAAGGTTGTACATTGCTGATGGATCAGTGGCGGCAGGTGAAGCCCCATGGCCCGGGAAATCAATGGCAACAATTCTGTATCCGGAAAGAGTTTTATCGTCGAACTGATGAAAATAAGTTTCTGAATTTAAGGAATTTCCATGAAGAAATATGATCGTCGGTCCATGATTTCCATTGTCCATCACAGCCAGTGAAAATCCAGACAATGTCAAAAATGTCCTTTTTATCATGAGCTGTAAGTTTATCAAGAACAGTTCGTCAGGTTAGTATTAATTATACGCAAATATATGGCCTGAAAGGGCCAAATTATACTCTGTACGGATAGTTTTTTTTCATCATAACTTTCAAGCACATCAATGCTTTATCTCTGTAGTATTTGAGATCAACCACAACCTGCTTTTTGTCTTTTAAGTTGTTGGTTTTTTAAGACATGCGACCCTGCCGGGGACGATGGGATTCATTAAATCTTTATCTATATACATCTGACCCCTCTGTGGTCAACAGGCGCGTTTCAATGGAAATCCCAAATCCTCAGCCCCGACTCTGGAGGAGTCGCATGTGTATAGAAAATGCAGATAAAACAAACACGACCCCGGCGGGGTCGCATGTTTCATAGATTAGTTAACCCCGCTGCCACGCGAATCTTTTGCGTGGCAACAAGAAAGAAGTTTTACATTTGCTATAAGGCTGCAACCGCAATGAACATGTTATTGATTGTGTTAAATGTTACTAAAGCCACGCGATGGGAATCGCGCGGCAGCGAGGAGGGTAGAAATCATTCGTTGCGTTTTCAATACCTTTCAAACCTCAAAACTTTCTCAAGCGGTTTGCGGATTTTTTCGCGAAGGGGATAGTCAGGGGGTGTATGGCCAAGCGTAATCACCAGCCCGATAGTCTTTTTTGGAGGGATGTGCAGCAGTTTTTGGATTTTTTTTTCGCTGAACCAGCCCAGCATGCATGTTCCCAGACCGAGTTCGGCTGCCTGCAGGCAAAAATGTTCGGCAGCGATGCCAATATCAAACAGGGGATAGTCCTTTTTCTTGATGCGTCCGCCCAGTTCAGTGATGGCTTTGGGTTTTTCGATCACCATAACAACGATTACCGGTGCTTCGTTTACAAAGCGGTTAAAGGTTTTCAGCGGGCCAGAGCAGGCTTCGGCCACTTGATTTCTTAAGGGTTCCTCACGCACCACCACAAAAGTCCAGGGTTGCGAATTGCTGGCCGAAGGAGCCAGCCGGGCAGCATCGATACACTGAATTATTTTTTCCAGCTCCACCTCACGATCAGCATAATGCCTCACGCTTTGGCGTTTTGTTATCAATTCACTGAAATTCATTATTTTAATTTTCTGAATCGGAAAACAATTGATTTCTTACCCAGCATATTTTCGACCCTGGTATGCAGAATACTGTCGTTTTCGATGCGATAAATGATCCGGTTTGGGTAATCGTGCGATGGATTTTCAAAAATCCATTGATTGCTGCTCTGCTCTACCATGGCAAACCGGATGATCCGGCCTTGATTCTGCCTGTATACTTTCGCCTGATAATACATGCTGTCGTGAATCTGTACAATCTGAAGCTTCTCCGAAAACATGGTGTCGCCATTTTGTCCGATACTATAGGCATATCCGGTTAAGCCTGAATCGGGGCTTGACTCCCAGCTTTCGTAGAAAATGGTATTTCCGGTTGATTCCCATGTGCCAACCAGGTTTAATATAGGCAGGTTCCGGGCATTATTTTCGTCAGGACCTTTGCATGAACCAAGGATCATGAGCAGCATGAAGGCAGACCAAATCGCCTGATTTTTATTCATGGTCATCTGCAATTATTTGCACCGCATCGTTCAGCCTGATCAGCCCTCCATTGAGTACACGGCAGGTTACCCCTCCCCGCCAATGTGGTTGAAGCGCTTCTTTCAGCCCGTTTCTTTGTTCATCCATGCGGTAACATGGTTCTGTTTCTCCTGTAATTTCAAGTAAAATTTCGCCTATGGAAAGAAATTTTCCGGTCGATTGTTCCAGATTCACTCCCTCAACAAACAGATTGGCCCGTCGTGTTGTCCAGGGCAGCGATTGGCCAAGGGTGGCGCAGGCAGCATCGAAACCCTCTTTTGACAAAACTGTTACCTGTCGTTTTCCGGGAATGCCTCTAACATCGTTTTCTACCCCGGTCTGAGCCCCTACATTGGCTTCATTACACTCAATCATTTCGCCATATTTGGCTAATTTATAGGCAATTCCCAGAAGTTTACCCATTGCGTTTAGATTTTGCCATGCAGCCTTTGTTGTAATATCTTGGTTTGTTCTTCAAAACCTTCTTTGCCAAGCAAGGCAAACATGTTTTTCTTGTAGGCTTCCACACCAGGCTGATCAAAAGGATTCACGCCGAGCATATAACCACTCAGGGCACAACCCATTTCGAAAAAATAAATGAGTTGACCCACTATATCGGGATTGATGCCGGGAATCTGAATCCGGATATTGGGAACACCGCCATCCACATGGGCCAGTGTTGTGCCGAATTCAGCCATTAAATTGGCTTCCGACAAGCGTTTCCCGGCAATATAATTTAACTGATCCAGATCGTTTTCAGATGCCGGTACACGAAGTTCTCTTGTAGGGTTTCCGACTGAAATAACCGTTTCGAAAATATTTCGTAGTCCTTCCTGAATATATTGTCCCATCGAATGCAGGTCGGTTGTAAAACCAACACCGGCCGGGAAAATGCCTTTCAATTCCTTGCCTTCGCTCTCGCCATAGAGTTGTTTCCACCATTCGGTGAGGTAAAACAGACGTGGTTCGTAGTTAACCATAATCTCGATGGTTTTTCCACGATTGTAAAGTGCCTGCCGTGCCGCAGCATATAGTGCCATCGGGTTGCCATACATTTTATTTACGGCCCTGCTTGCAGCTTCCATCTTCCTGGCTCCCTCAACCAACTGTTGAATATCGATGCCTGCAAGGGCGATTGGTAATAAACCAACAGGAGTGAGGACTGAATATCGGCCTCCAACGTCGTCAGGCACAACATAGGAACGATATCCTTCATTGTCGGCTAATTGCTTGAGTGCACCACGACTTTTGTCGGTGATGGCAACAATGCGTTTTCTGGCTTCAATGATTCCGTATTTTTTTTCAAGATGGTTTTTCAGTATTCTGAAAGCAATAGCAGGTTCGGTGGTTGTACCCGATTTTGAAATCACTACAAGGGAATAATGTTTGATATCGAGCAGATCGATCAGGTCAGCCAAATATTCTTCGCTGATATTCTGACCGGCATATACAATCTGTGGCAGTTGCCTGTTTAACAATCCTCCGAAATGATGGGCCATCGACTCAATTACAGCACGAGAACCGAGGTATGAGCCGCCGATACCCACAACCACAACTATTTCTGATTTTGCTCTGAGTTCTTCAGCATGCGATTTAATCTGGCTTATCAATTCATCGGTGGTCTGCGACGGAAGGTCGACCCATCCAAGAAAATCAGCTCCTTCGCCGGTTTTGTTATAAATTTTTCTGTAGCTGCTAACAATCTGGTTATTCAGTTCATATACCTGATCCTTAGTCACAAATTCGAAAATATGGTCAATTTCTAATTTAATCTGTATCATAATTCGTTACCTGTATATTACCTATTAATTTGGGGCGGAAAATTACGAATATTCTCATTACCGGCGGGCTTAAAAAAAAGTGAGGTGGTCTATGAAAACCACCTCACCGAACCAAAAACCAAAATTTATGAAAACCTTTAACGCACATAAATAGAACATAAATTCAAAAAAAACTACTAACTAAATGTGAGTTTATGTTCGTGATGCAAAAATAATTCAGAATTTCTGGCAGTGCTGTTAACGAAATATAACAGTTGTTAAGATATGTTAAAAAGCTGTAAACCATGCACATGAATATTTTACTTTTGCCACGGTGAGCAAAAATCATATAGCCGGTATAATTGTAGTCATGACCATTGCCCTGATCGGCCTGATGGGCATTCAGGTGTATTGGATGGGTGATGCAGTAAAGGTGAAAGAGGCAAATTTTGTCAGGGATGTTAATATTGCCGTAAACAATGTAATGGTGTCGCTCGAAAAACTGCGTATGCAGTATCAGTTTGAGCGGCAGATGAACTTGTTGAACCGCAAAGCTGACCTGATGGCTTCGTGGGATTCGATTAATGACGGCATGGAGCGCGAACTTGCAAGGCCCATGACCAATGAAGCCTATATGGAATTTCTGAAACGCTGGACTACTGCGCAGGAATTTTTACAGCAAATGTTGTATGGTTTGAGCGCTGCCAGTAATGACGATCCTGGCTATTCGCCCGAGGTAATTGATTCATTGATCGGTAAGGAACTAAGTAAGCAAGGCGTAAAAACGACATATGAATTTGGAATTTATAACCCCCGAAAAAACGCCATGGTGTTTCAGAAAACGGGAAGGTTTCCACAACAGCTTCTAACCGAGAGTTTTGCTTTTGAAATACAGCATGGTGGAAGACCGATGCGGTTTGCGGATCAGTTGTTGCTCTATTTTCCTAACGAGAAACGATTTCTGGTGAGTCAGTTATGGGACCTGATGCTCATTTCCGGAATTCTTATTCTTATTATTATTGGCGGATTTGGCACGACCATCTATACTATTTTCTGGCAAAAGAAAGTGTCTGAGATAAAGAACGATTTCGTGAACAATATGACCCACGAATTCAAAACACCCATCTCTACCATTGGTTTGGCCTGCGAAGCACTTCGCGACAAGGATATTCAGAAAACCGAGGGATTGTATTCCAGCTACATTAGTATGATTGATGAGGAAAACAAAAGACTCGGTATGATGGCTGAGCAGATTCTGCAATCAGCTGTGCTCGAAAAAGGCGAGCTGATGCTGCATTTCGAAAAGATTGATATTCATGCAATTGTTAACGAAAGCGTAGGAACAAAATCGCTTCAGGCCCGGAAGAAGGAAGGTGCAATTCGAACCGAGTTGTTGGCAGAACATAGCGTTATCGGGGCCGACAGGGTTCATATGACAAATGTTTTGCTCAACCTGCTCGACAATGCCATCAAGTATTCTGATGGCCAGCCCGATATTGTAGTCCGGAGCCGAAATATTCCGAATGCAATCGAAATAAGTGTTCAGGATTCAGGTGTGGGGATAAGCAAAGCAAACCAGAAAAAAATATTTGAAAAATTGTATCGTGTACCAACAGGTAACATACACAATGTTAAGGGATTTGGTCTTGGACTGAGTTATGTGAAAGCAATTGTTGAAAAGCATAATGGAACCGTTCACCTCGACAGTGAACTACGAAAAGGAACTACTTTTTATATTCGTTTACCACTGAACAAAAACATTTTATAGTTTTGGAGAATGGAAAGTCACATAAAAGTACTATTGGCCGAGGATGACAAAAACCTCGGAACGATTTTAAAAGCATATCTGGAAGCTAAAGGATACGAAACAGATCTGAGCACCGATGGGCGCGAAGCCCTGGAGAAGTTTAAACGATCAGAGTTCGGATTCTGCATCCTGGATATAATGATGCCTGTTATGGACGGATTTACGTTGGCAGCAGAAATCCGTAAACTGGACCGTAAAGTCCCATTGCTGTTTTTAACGGCCAAATCGATGCAGGATGACAAAATGCATGGCTTCGAACTCGGGGCCGACGATTATCTGACTAAGCCATTCAGCATGGAAGAATTGCTCATGCGCATGAAAGCCATTTTAAGACGTTCGGCAGAGGATAGAATAAAACCAACGGTGTTTACTATTGGAAAGTTTGTGTTTGATTACAACCGGCAATGGCTTACAATCGATTCGGAGGAACATAAGCTTACATCGAAAGAAGCTGAACTATTGCGTTTGCTATGCGAAAACATGAACAGGGTGCTCGACAGGTCAGTTGCCCTGAACAAAATCTGGTTCGACGACAGTTATTTTAACGCCCGATCGATGGATGTTTATATTACCAAATTGAGAAAATACCTTAAAAGTGATGAATCAGTTGAACTGATGAATGTGCATGGTATTGGCTTCAAGTTGGTTGTGAATGAAAAGTAAAGACAACACTCAATTAGTACCAGCTTCCGTTATCTTCCTCATATTTCAAATTTACTGAGGCAGGATAAAGAGAAAGTGAGGAGTCGTTGATGATGTTCCAGAAATGTTCTGACCCCGGTCCTTTGTCTTTGTTGGTGAGCACGATCAATGTTTTTTGTTGTTTCATATCGCGAAGAAAGAACGATCGGAATCCTTTCCACCAACCATAATGATACACGGTGCTATCGGCATTGCCACGAATCCTCCAGCCAAATCCATAGTTGTCTTTTTTGCTTTTGTTGCGCGGACTTCCGGGATAAAAAGCCTCTTCTAAGGTTTCCTTTGAAACAAGTAGGTTGTAATTCAAAGCTTTATCAAATTTATAAAGATCCCTTACTGTTGAATACATGATTTTGTCACCTTTTACACCGTTCAGATAATCATTCTTAACCATGATATATCCTTTGCGTCGTGCATCATGTCCCGGAACACCAGCCCCCTCAATATATGAGCTGAGAAGTGAGTCGCCCGGTACATCCAGGATAAACGAATTGTTCATTCCGGCTGGTTTAAAAACATATTCCTCCATAAATTCAGAAAAGCTAATTTTACTAACTCTTTCAACAATAGTAGCCAGCAATGCATAATTTGTATTGCAATAATGAAAACCATTGTTGGGTTTAAAGTAAGTCGAAGGTTGGTATAGGGTAAAAAGTCTGATCATAGCCTCATTATCAAGAGAGATATTCTTGTCAGGCCATTTCTCGTCGGCAAGTGACTCGTAGCGCGGAATCCCCGAACGGTGATTCATCAGGTTTCGCACGCTTATCCCCTCATACGGCCATTCTTTCACGTAAGTCCGTATGTCGGCATCATAATCGATTTTCCCTTTTTCGCGCAATATCATGATGGCCATTGCAGTAAACATTTTGGAAACCGAAGCCAGTTCAAAACGGTCGTCCACACTAAGGGGGTCACGATTTTTGCGTACATCAGCCGAACCGTAAGCATTTTCGAAAACTACCCGTCCTTTTTCGGCAAAAAGCACCGTGCCATTAAACCCACTCAATTTCTGAAGCTTTTTGAAAACGCTATCCAGCCTTCGTTGCTGCAATTTGATCCGTTTCTGGTCAAGATCAATATAAATGCTGTCGGCACCCATTACCCTGCTGAGCTCTGCATTTGACTTCTTCCCTTGCGGCTCATTGTCAAGAAATTGACATGAGGAGAATGAAAGGATCAGGAAAGAAATGATGAGAAATCTCATAATAATTCTAAACGCCTTATTTGAGGCGCAAAAATAGCGGTTTGCCTTTTAAATCCTCAAAGAAATATGACATGAATCTGAAATAAAAAACCTCTAAAGGCTTTTTATCATGTTTTCAATACGTTGGCTGATTTCTGCTGCCAGCAATGTCAACTCGGCATTGCCTATTGCTTCGATCATAGCAACAGGCTCAAGGGCTGCTATTTCAATTGTGCCATCACCCTGATCGATCACCACCACGTTGCAGGGAAGTAAAACTCCCAGTTTGTCTTCCATGCCGAGTGCCTTGCTGGCAAAATGTGGATTGCACGCTCCCAGAATAACATATGGCTTATATTCAAAACCTATCTTTTCCCTCAGGGTTTTACTCACATCGATGGTTGTAAGCACACCAAAACCAATTTCTTTTAAGGCAAGGGTTACCTTTTCGATCGCAGGGTTGAATTCCCCTTGAATAGTTTTACTAATGTAGTATTTCATAGTGGATGTTTATTTGTTAAAATGTAGTATTGTCAACATGTTTTCGTCCGATATGTTTCATCGCTTCACGTTGGCTTAGGCCGGACAAGGTAGTGTTTTCCACAAAACTTCTTACCGCGTCCGGGTTAACTTTTGCATATTCGCGCAGTGACCAGCCAATGGCTTTACGGATAAAAAACTCTTTGTGTGTCTTCAGCTTCGTAATAAGCGAGAACAACAATGGGGCATCAGTGCGGTCTTTGTATTTAAGCTGGAATAGCAAGCAAGCCCTTTGCAGCCAGATATTCTCAGACTTCATCCATTTTGCAATGATTTCATCCCGCTGTTCCGGATAGCGGGTAAACCAGTCTCCGGCCAGATTTGGAGCAAGATAGTCAACAGTGTCCCACCACGATTTGTGGGTTATCATGAATTCGTAGAGTGTAATCAGTTGCGGTGTGGATTGTTTACGCATCTTGAATAAAACCTCCATGGCTGAATATTGAAACTCGCGCTGAGGCTGTTCCCATGCATTGATGATAATACCGGAGAGTTGATGAGGATCGGGCAAGCCTGTTTCTTTCAGGAATTCCTGCTGCAGCGTTCTTCTTTCGGGGGCTTTTAGTCCAAAGAATTCACTTTGGTTTTTCATATAAGCTTTGGCCCCCGCTGCAACAGTTGATATGCCATTCGCTTTGAATTTTGCTTCAAGCGGATGCCAGTAATGATGCAGTGAAGTGGTCATGGAATGATGAGTTTACCAGCTGACAAGGAAGTGCCGTTTAAACTGTTAACAGAAACAATGTAAACACCCGACATCCAGTTAGCCAGACCGATTTCTGTTGTTGAAGCCCCATTGATTTGCTGCTGGTAAACTTGTTTCCCAACTGAATTGGTAATCGTCAGAATAGCTGTTTCATTTAGACTTAGCCCAATACTTACGCTGTCGGTTGCCGGATTGGGCGAAATGACAAGTGCGGTTTTTGTTGTGGTTTTAGAACCGGGCGTTATGCCAACAAGCTGTCTGTCCCAGACTGCCAGGGTGTATTCGCCTCTTTTCAGCTCATTTACATAAATATACCCAACTGACCAAAGCCCTTCCTGATATTGATCAATCCAATCCCATTCGTGGGCAGGAGTTGGCCGGTACAGTATAACTACTGAATCGTTTCCCGATTGTATCAATGTGTTGTCCAGGGTGTTGGCGTCGCTGTAGAAAAACCTGCCACGCAATTCGGTGTTTTCCGGAATAATCCCATCAATTCCCCAATATCGGTATGGTGATAAGGTAAGACCTTCAACAGCTTGTTTCAGACTATCAGGCGGTGCCCAGTGATGTGTGATCCTGATAAAAGCCGAGTCAGTTAATACATCAGCAAAAAGCTTGAAATAGGGTTTGCTGAAAACATATTCACCTGTTTCTTTTATTACTCTATGTTCATCGGTGGTGGCATCGCAACTTTTGTCATAAAAGTCGGCCATAACAATTAATGGTTCAAACGGTAGTTTTTTAACAGAAACCCCGCTTTCGCCATCAAAATGTACAGTATCAGTCCATAATTGCCAGTTTGCACCCATGGCTGTAACTTCAAGGATGTGGCCGTTACCAGCATATGTTACGCCTTTGTGCTTCTTCTTCAGATGAATACGGGTTTCGAATTCACCCATTACCTCTTCCACAGCAAACGAATCAATGGAATAGTGAGGGGTTCCGGGGGTAAAGACCCATGTGTCAAAGAAACCCGAGAGATCAATTCCGGTGTGTGTCGACATGATAGCGCGCATGTCATAGGAGGAGGCAGAAGAAAACGCGAATGCCTCAAGATAGGCTTTTACTGCTTCGTAAAAAACAGCTTCACCAAGATAATGCATCAGGCTGTGCACCACGGTGGCTCCTTTATTGTAAGCGGTGCTACCATAAGTGTATTGTGTAGGGATATTGTTTAAGGGGTGATAACCGTTGTCGATGATATGGGTGTTACGGAGCACATCGTAATGATTTTCTTTCATCATACCCAGATAATTTTCATATCCGTAAATATGTTTCCGGTAATAATGCTGACAAAAGGTTGCCCATCCTTCGTTAAGCCACATTTCTTCGGCAGAGGCGCAGGTAACCTTGTTTCCAAACCACATATGGGATATTTCATGTGCCATCAGGTATTCACTACCAAGGTTTCCGTTGATAGCCTGATGCGGATAGGCAATATTGGTAACATGTTCCATCGCACCGATGGCAGTGCCGGTATAACCAATTCTTTCCCAGGGGTAAGGATCAAATGATGTTTCAAAAAAATGCATCACCTGATGAAGGTTTTGAAACGAACCTTCAACTTTTGCAGTATCAGCAGGCCGGGTGTATATGGTAACGGGTATGTCAGCCTGAAGTCCTTCATACATTCCTTCAACCAGCTCATACGCTCCAACAGCAACAGATGCCAGATAAGTAGGTATAGATTGTTGTAAACGCCAATGCCAGGTTTTGTTTCCGTTACCTTCGTCAATTGTTTCGATCAGGCTTCCGCCCGAAATACCTTTCATGTGGTCAGGAACGGTAATGAGAACCTCGTAGGTTGCCCTGTCCTGAAAATCGTCAACGCACGGAAACCATGCCTTTCCTAAATTGTGTGGGTCCGAAACAAAACCAACCCCCAGATTGAAAGCATACTCTCCCGAAAAATGAAACCCTCCCCAACTTTCATGAAATGGTTGCCCACCATAATGAATCTCAAGCACTATCGTATCATTCACCCCCCATGTTTGTCCGGTTTGCACCCTGAGCAATTCGCCCGACTGAGTAAACATTGATGTCGGCGTTCCGTTGACCAGAACCTGACTCACTGTGAGATATTTAAGCTCAAGCGGGATGACCGACATAACTAACCGTGGCCGGAGGGTAAGGTTTGCAATTGCCTCAATGGTTTTTTGTCCAAAGTCAATATCAGTGATATGAATCCTGTAGTGAACAGCATCAACTGAGTCGGCCACTGGCGATCGTTCAAAAGCATGACGGTGATTGCAGGTGTGCTGTGCCACGGCATATGCCGACATCATCAGAAGGCTTAATGAAAGCCAGAATGAAAGATTTGTCCCTTTAAGCATGAGTCATGTTTTTAAAAGGTAAAATTAAGCTTTTCATCAATTCATGTGCACACGTGGTTTTCTTACCTTTGACCTGTCTGCATTTAATACTGTCCATTTGTGGACATCAGTTGACCCGATTCGTACAACCTTTGATTATAACACATGAAGTTGTTCAATATATAATTCAGATAATCAATGTCTAAGATAATTGGCACTATTTTCGTGGAGCAAAAGCGATAAATCATTTCA
Source organism: Bacteroidales bacterium UBA6192 (assembly GCA_002422725.1). GTDB lineage: Bacteria > Bacteroidota > Bacteroidia > Bacteroidales > F082 > UBA6192. The sequence continues at coordinate 59,926 of DITE01000029.1, read as the reverse complement.
TTTTTTATGAGCACACACAACAATCCGACAAACAGATCCATCAGGTCATTCTTATTCTTTGCATCAGCCTTACTGCTTTTTTCAGGAAGTATACTGGCACAAAAAGTATGGACTCTGGAAGAATGTATCCAACATGCGTTGGCAAATAATATCAGGATAAAGCAAAGCAGACTTGATGTAAAAACCGGTGAAATAAACATGCTTGAAAGCAAACTGGATATGCTGCCATCGGTAAATGCAGCTGCCTCGCATTCCTATGGTTGGGGAAGGTCAATTGACCTTGCTACATATAAATATGTTGATCAGCAGACACAACAGAGTTATTTTAACCTGAGCTCTGATGTTACCTTGTTTAATGGTTTTCAGAAACAGAATGCCATGAAAAAGAGCAGAGCAGATTATCTGGCTGCAAAGTACAATTCTGATAAAATAAGCAACGACATTGCTATTGCCGTGGCAGGATATTATCTTCAGATTCTGTTTAGTCAGGAGTTGGTTGGAAATGCCAACCGGCAGCTTGAAGTTACACAGCAACAGGTTGATCGTACCCGTAAACTTGTTGATGCCGGAACCCTGGCAAAAGGGAGTCTGCTTGAAATTCAGGCACAGTTGGCCAACGAAGAAGTGAGTGTGGTGCAAGCCCGAAACCAGTTGAACCTGGCCTATCTGGATCTTCTCCAGTTGCTTGAATTGACATCAGATAATGAAATTTCCATTCAGGTTCCGAATTTGAAACTTCCCGATGCACCATCTTTACTTCCGATACAGAGTATCTATAATACTGCTTTGGGTATCATGCCCGAGATCAAAAGTGCTGAATACTATTCAATCAGCAGTACAAAAGCATTGGCCATTGCCAGGGGAAGTCGCAGCCCTAACCTTGGACTTCAGGGAGCATTTGGCACGAATTATTCCGATCAGATTATTACCCAGCAGGGTGAGGTTAAGTCATTTGATGATCAATTAAAGGATAACCGCAACACAACCTTATCAATCAGGTTAAACATTCCTATTTTTAACGGTTATCAGATCAGTTCTTACATTAACCGGTCGAAGCTGAACCTGATGAATGCCAATTATAACCTCGATCTGGCACGCAACACCCTGCGCAAGAACATTGAAAGTGCTTATAGCGATGCGGTTGCTGCCTATGCTTCTTTTACTGCCCGCCAGAAGTCATTATCAAGCCTCAGGGAGGCATTCAAATACACCGAGGAAAAGTTTAATGTAGGAATGGTTAATGCCATTGACTACAATGTGGCTAAGAACCAACTAAGCCGGGCTGAATCAGATTTGTTATCGGGCAAGTATGATTATATTTTCAAGCTTAAAATCCTTGATTTTTATCTTGGCAGAACCATTACTCTTCAGGATATTTCAGACAATCAGGAATAAACGGGTTATTTGCATAGTCTTATTAATCATCAAGCATCCCTGTCGTGGTAACACTGGCAGGGATTTGATAGTTGATTGATCAGGAATCACGATAAAAAAAACTAATTTTGTGAAATATGCCCGGAACATCCTTTTGAAAAAACCAATCAGAAAAATATGAAAAACAAAAAATGGTATCTCATAGTTGGTGGAGCATTGATACTTGTTGTCGTATTGCTGATAGTAGCAAAGAAGCAAAACAGAAACATCACCGAAGTAAGTGTTGAAGAAGCCAAAAACCGTACGATCATTGAAACCGTGGCTGCGAACGGAAAAATACAACCTGCCCTTGAAGTCAAGATAACCCCTTATATTTCAGGAGAAGTGGTCAGTCTTTTTGTTCGTGAAGGCGACTATGTGAATAAAGGTGCCATATTGGCCAAGATTGATGCAACCATTTATCTTTCAAATCTCGAACAGGTTGAAGCAAACGTGAACTCCACCAGGGCCAATATGGCCAATGCCCGCGCACGCGTTGCACAGGCTGAAGCACAGTTTCTTAAAACGAAGCTCGATTATGACCGTAATGAAAAACTCTGGAATCAGCAGGTTATTTCGGATGCTGACTGGGATGGAATAAAATCCTTGTATAAAGTTGGCACGGCCGAACTCGAAGCGGCTCAGGAAAGTCATAAAGCCACGCAGTTTCAGGTGCAAAATGCAGAAGCTGCCCTCAAGGAGGCCCGCGAAAATCTTAACCGCACAAGTATTTATGCTCCCAATGACGGAACTGTTTCAAAACTCAATGTCGAAGCTGGTGAGCGGGTAACAGGTGCTTCGCAGTTTTCAGCAGGAACCGAAATAATGCGTATTGCTAATCTCGATCAGATGGAAGTTAAGGTTGAAGTGAGTGAAAATGATATCCCCAGGGTGAAATTGAATGATAGTTGCCTGATAGAAGTGGATGCGTATCTCAACAGGAAGTTTAAGGGAATTGTTACCGAGATTGCAACTTCGGCCAACACACTTGGTGTAAGCATCGATCAGGTTACCAATTTTGATGTCAGGATTATGATGAACAAAGAATCCTACCTCGACCTGATTGATACGAAAAACAATATTGCTTCTCCTTTCAGACCAGGTATGTCGGCTACAGTCGAAATACAAACCCGTAAACTTAGCGATGTGGTTGCTGTTCCGATACAGGCCGTAACAACCCGTGCCGACACAACGAGTGGCAGAAGGTTTGGTAAGAATAAATCAGCTGATGAAAGCAAAGCCGTCGAAACAGAAGGTAAGCATGAAGTTATTCATGAGTATGTATTTGTTCTCGATGAGGGCAAAGTGAAGTTACAACAAGTGAAAACAGGCATTCAGGACAATACCTGGATTCAGATTACTGAAGGCCTCAATGTGGGAACAGTTGTTGTTACCGGCCCTTACAGAGCTGTTTCAAAGGGTCTGAAGAATGGCGACACGGTGAAGATAGTGGATAAGGACAAGTTGTTTGAGGGTGAAAAGGACTAACAAGAATAATCAGCATCGACGTGACTTATATCCTGCTCATTGAAACCTCTACCATAGTTTGCTCAGCAGCACTTGCCTGCGACGGGAAAGTTGTTGCAATGCGAGAAAGTCAGGAACGGCTATCCCATGCAGGACAGCTTACCATGTTTATCGAATCGATCATGAAAGAAACCGGAATCAGCTTCGATCAGATTGATGCCGTTGCGGTGAGTAAAGGTCCCGGGTCATTCACGGGTCTCAGAATAGGCGTGTCGACAGCAAAAGGTATCTGCTATGCGCTGGATAAACCATTGATTGCCATTGGAACACTTGTTTCGATGGCATCGGGTTTTATACAATCGAATAAGACAATGATTGGCCCAAACGATTTATTGTGCCCGATGATCGATGCACGTCGTATGGAGGTTTATTTGTCGGTATTCGACACCCGACTGGCATCAATGATAGAAACAGAAGCAGTGGTAATTGATGAACAACTTTTTGGTTCTGAACTGACCAGGCAAGTTATTTGGTTTTTTGGCGATGGGGCTCCCAAATGCCGTGGGCTACTCAGTCATCAGCCCAATGCCAGGATTGTTGACCATTTTTTGCCTTCAGCCGCATTTCTTGCCGGCATGGCACACGAAGCTTTCATCAGCAAGCTATTTGTTGATACGTCTTATTTTGAGCCTTTTTATTTAAAGGATTTTGTCGCTGCTCTGCCCAGGGTCAAAGGGCTGAGATAGTTCTGCCTAAGTGAAAACTGAATCAGTTTATTGGACAATTAGAACAAACTGAACTTCACATATCGTTTCGGGTTAAGCCTGATGTCCTCCAGCAGCTTATTCATTTCGGCTGCGGTGCGTTCCAGTTCAATGTAAAGGGTGTCGTTGTGTACCAGCATTCCGAGACTGCCTTCTCCCCGATTTATTGTGGCAAGCAATGCTGATAGCTGAGCCAGTGTTTCGTCGGCCTTTTTAACCGTTCCCGGGAGATCAGAGGCCACCAATGAATCGCTGAAAGTAGCCATATTGCCAATAATCCGGTTGAATTCGTTGCTGTTTTTTTCAAAATTCCGGGTTATCAGTTCAATATTGTACAAAATGGATGCTATCCTGTTTTGTTCTTCAACAACCATAGTGTCGATATTGGCTGTTGTATTTTCAAGGTTTTTGAAGGTGTTGCTGATATTCTGCAGACTCGACATGATGTTCTGTTTGGCATTCTCGTTGAGAATGGTTTGAATCACCATTACGAGTGAATCTAAGGATGAAAGCAGATCTTCTGCCTTGTTCTTGAGCGGGGCAACCTGAGCGTTCACTTCGTCTTTCAGGCTGGTTTCGAGCGAAGTTTGCAGGGTGTCTCCATCTATGGCCATGATATCGGAATCGCCCAGTTGCAAATCGATGGCTTTGGAGCCCATCAGGTCGGAGCTGAAAATGCGCGAAATGCTGTTAGCCGGAATAGGAATGGTTGTATTGAGCGACAACTCAACTAGTATACTTCTCTGGTTGTCAGGATGAAAGTATAAATCCTTTACCTGTCCAACCCTTAGTCCGTTAATCATAACCGGGTTTGATTTAACTAAGCCGCCCACTTCGTAATAAGAAGCATAGAAAATCCGTTGCTTTGAAAACACATCTTTCCCTTTCAGAAAGTTGAAGCCCCAGATGAATAAGACTAAGGCAATGATGAAAGATAGGGCAATAATATAAACTGATTTATTTTTCAGGTTCATTTTTATTCAAAATTAGTCTGCAACTGAATCGTGTGTAATGTGGCGCTGACAAAGATAAAATAAGTTAGCGTTCATGGCAATATTAACTTTGCAAACAACGTATTCCTATTTATTCCCCAATGCTTTTGCTTCCTCTGCTGTAATGCGCTTCCCACCTGCAAAAATAACTACAAAAGCATCTGAGTAGCCTTTTTTTCTCACTGCATTCTGATGGTTTACGGCTTCGTTTAGTGTTTTAAAAGTCCCTGAGGTGTATTTCCACAATCCATTGTGATGATAACGCCATACGGAATTGAGATCTTTAAAGCGTTTATCTGACAATGGAATCTCATGTGGGAAAGTGGCAAATTGAACCCGGTATTCGAGCTGAGTGTTAACACCTGATGGGCTTACATTGGATTTTTCCGGAACAGGCTCAGCAAGTTTACCGGCCGCGGCTGCCTTTTTAGCTGAGTCGGTTTGTTCCGGTAACTGAGCCCGGGGTTTTTCCAGATCGCTTTTCCTTAAGGACAAATCCAGATTGTCCCTTTCAAAATCGGTTTTGAACTCTTTAAAAGCCCTGTAAATAGCAGAGGCCATAAAAACCTGTCCTTTTTCAGATCGCAAAAATGCCTCTTCTGCCGGGTTCGAAATGAATCCAAGCTCGATAAGAATGCTCGGCATAGTAGTTTTGTAAAGTACCAGAAAACCAGCCTGCTGAACACTCCGGTCTTTGCGTCCAACCCTCTCAGTGAATTGTTGCTGAACTTTTTGAGCAAGTTGTATGCTTTGTTGTTTGTATTCACTTTGCACCAGGTTTAGTGCGATATATGCCTCAGTAGCCGACAAATCAAATCCTCCGTATTCATCTTCAGCATTTTCTTCATACAAAATCGCATTGTTCTCAAGCATGGCCACATCCAGATTAGCCTGACTACGGTGCTCACCCATCACGAAGGTTTCTGAACCAGCTGCTTCTTTCGACTTACTGGCATTACAATGAATCGAAATGAATACATCTGCATTATTCTCATTGGCTATCGCTGCCCTGCGGTACAACTCGATAAATTCGTCTGTCGTTCGGGTGTAAATAACTTTCACATCAGGCAGGTTTTGCTTAATATAGCCTCCGGTTTTAAGTGCAACGGAAAGTACAATGTCTTTTTCTTTGGAGTTTTTCCCAACAGCACCTGGATCTTTTCCACCATGACCCGGGTCAATTACAACTGTGCGGATTTTTGTACCCTTCTGCGAATGAGCTTCAAATGATGATAATGAAAGAAAAATGAGCACAACAATTGACCATATCAACCGTTCATAGGAAATCAGGTGTGTGAATGATTTAAGCCAGTATATTTGCACAATTGAATTCATTTGTATACAATAAACAAAAATAACACCAAAACCCTTTGTTTTCCTGTAAATTACACATCGATTTATCAACTTACTTTTTGTTGATAATTCTGTTATTTTTCACAGCTTCTCCAAAAGGAAATGCCTGTGCAAAAGATCAGGTATTTCAGGAATCGAACGATACTTCAACCATATTATTGCCCGACACACTGCGGGTTAACCTTCCCGACACACTCAGTATGAGGGTTATATCGCCTGATAGCCTGCCAGATAATAAATCAGTGGAAAAAAAGAAAGAGGCTATCGATACCAAGGTCGAAAGGGTTGCCGGCGATTCCATCATTCAGGATTTACCCAACCGGAAAGTGTATTTGTATGGTGCTGCCCAGATTGTTTATGGTGAAATAACACTGAATGCAGCTTATATTGAAGTGGATTTTGCAAAAAATGAAGTGTATGCACGAGGTGTTCAGGATTCGACCGGAAAGCTCACAGGGACACCTGTTTTCAAAGAAGGAGGTCAGACTTTTGAGTCGGAAGAAATGACATACAATTTTGATACGAGAAAAGGATTGATATCCAAGGTTTTCACTCAGGATGGACAGGGTTATTTGCATGGAAACAGGGTAAAGAAAATGCCGGATAATAAGGTGAATATTCAGTCGGGTTCCTATACCACCTGCAGCAACAAGGATCATCCACATTTTGAATTCAGGTTTCGCAAATCAAAAGTTATTCCTGATGATAAAATTGTTACCGGGCCTGCCTATATGGTTATCGAAGACGTTCCTACCCCATTGGCCGTGCCCTTTGGTTTGTTTCCAAACAAATCGGGCCAGCGGTCGGGAATACGGATTCCTACTTACGGCGAAAGTGCAAACAGGGGATTTTACTTCGAAAACGGAGGCTATTATCTGGCTATCAATCAGCATATGGATCTAGATATCCTTGGAGATATCTACACCCGGGGAAGCTGGGCGGTGAAACCAACATTCAGGTATAAAAAACGCTACAAATACGATGGGTTGCTCAATACAAGTTATGCGATTAACATAACCGGCAGCGAAGGAGCTCCTGATTATCAGCGCAGCCGCGACTTCAGAATTCGTTGGACACACCGCCAGGATGCCAAAGCAAGGCCTGCAGGGAAGTTTTCTGCTGATGTGTTTATCGTCAGCAGCAATTTCAACCGTTTCAACCCTGTTTCAACCGAAAACTACCTGAGCAACGAATTCAAATCGAGTGTGGCTTATCAGACAAACTGGAACAACAAGTACTTCCTGACACTTAATGGAAGTCACCGTCAGAACACCAAGACCAAAATGGTTGATGTAAGCTTACCTGAGCTTACTTTTACTGTGAACCGTTTTTATCCGCTTAAAAGAAAAAACGCCATTGGTAAATCAAAATGGTATGAGGAACTCAATGTTAACTACACCCTCAATGCACGCAATTATTTGAGCCTGCCCGACAGCCTGCTGCTGAAACCCGATGCACTAAGTAAAATGCAGAACGGAATTCAGCAAAGTTTGCCTATTAACTTGCCAATCAAGTTGCTGAAATATTTTTCTTTAGCTAATTCGATCAATATAACCGACAGGGTGTATTTTGACTATCGGCGCAAAAGCTGGGATGACAACCTGAACGACACATTGCCCGGAGTAAGGATCGATACAATAAAAGGACTGAAAAACGTATTGGATTTCAGTTTTTCTTCCAGCTTGTCGACAAAAGCATATGGTATGGTAGCATTTAAGAAGGGGCCCATCAGGGCTATCAGACATGTGCTCACACCGAGGGTTGGATTCAGCTACACTCCGGAGTTTTCCGATCCTTTCTGGGGTTACTATGATTCCTACATTGATGGCAATGGTGTTGAACAGGTTTACAGCAAATTTGAAGGAGCTATGTATGGATCGCCCCCGAAGGATAAGTCAGGAAGGATTACCTTCGGAGTGAGCAATAATCTGGAAATAAAAGTCCCTTCCCGGAAAGATACCATCAACGGATTGCGAAAGGTAGTGCTTATCGAAGACCTTTCACTGTCAGGAAGCTACGATATTGCACGCGATTCACTTAACCTGTCCGAAATAAGTCTTCGTGGCCGTACCAGACTGCTCAAGAATGTGAACATTCAGTATTCGGGGAGTTGGGATCCTTATGTGCTTGATTCCAGTGGTCGGCAAATCAATCAGTTTGAGTGGGATGTGAACAGGAGGCTGTTGCGACGCAAACAAACAACCTGGGATTTTGGCATGAGTTGGAACATCGGTCAAAAGGATTTTGCAAAAAAACAGGAAAGGAAGTCAGAACTAGGTACTGACGAAGAACTTGCCGAGATCAATGAAAACCCTCAGGATTATATCGACTGGACAGTCCCCTGGTCGCTCAACCTTAATTACAACCTGCGGTATTCTGACAATCCGAAATATATCGGATTTGTCAAGACTGTTGATAAAAAAATTGTACAGACACTGGGCGTTTCGGGTGAGGTGAATGTTACACCAAAATGGAAAGTTACCTTTAACACTGGCTGGGATTTCGAGGCCAAAGATTTGTCCTATACATCCATAAACGTTTATCGCGACCTCCATTGCTGGGAGATGCGTTTTAGCTGGATTCCCACAGGATTCAGAAAAAGCTGGAATTTCACCATTAATGTGAAAGCGTCTGTTCTGCAAGATCTTAAGCTAAATAAGAAAAAAGATTTCAGGGATCTTTAGATCGTCTTTACTTCAAGGGGCAAGGTGGTTTTCAACTGGCATTTATGCTGCATCAAATCTTATGTTTATATTTGTTTCATGAAACGAATAGTAATTTTTGCATCAGGCAGTGGATCCAATATGCAACGGATTGCAGAGTATTTTATGGATGATGAAACCATTGAAATTGCTGCAGTCGTTTGCAATAAGCCTGGTGCAGGCGTAATTGTCAGAGCAGAAAAGTACAACATACCGTTGGTGATGATCGACCGCAATAGTTTTTACAAATCGGAAGAAATAGCAAAGACGCTGCAGGATTTTCGCACTGACCTGATTATTCTGGCCGGTTTCCTTTGGCTGATTCCGGATTATCTGCTTCAGGCTTTCCCTAATAGTATCATCAACATACATCCGGCTTTGCTGCCCAAATACGGCGGAAAAGGAATGTATGGCATGAAAGTGCACGAAGCGGTAATCAAGGCCCGTGAGAAAAAGTCGGGAATCACCATACATTTGGTTAACGAAAACTATGACGAGGGTCGGATATTGTTTCAGCAACCCATCGATCTTGACCCGGATGAAACTCCCCATTCGCTGGCCGGACGCATTCATCAGCTTGAACATGAATACTTTCCAATGGTGATCAAACAATATCTCCTGGGATGAAATAGCCTCATTCATCTTGTTTTTCAAGGATGATATGTTGCAGGAGTAAAGCAGACTGAAAGGCGTTAGCCATTTTATCGACTATGAAGACCCGTAAAACTGAATATAATACCAGGTTTACTATTTTGGATCATAAGCCCATTTGAGCCATATTGATCCCCAGGTGAATCCGCCACCAAAAGCTGCCAGGACAATATTATCGCCCTTGCGTAGCTGGCTTTCCCATTCCCATACACAAAGGGGTAAGGTACCGCTGGTTGTATTGCCGAAACGCTCGATATTGATCATCACCTGTTCTTTTTGAATTCCCATGCGACGGGCAGTAGCATCGATAATGCGCATATTGGCCTGATGGGGAACCAGCCAGGCGACCTCTTCTGCTTTCAGCTTGTTTTTCTCCATGATGGCTACTGCAACATCAGCCATATTGGTGACGGCAAATTTAAAAACTGCCTGACCTTCCTGGTGAATGAAATGTTCCCGAGCATCAATGGTTTCATGCGAAGGTGGTCTCATCGAGCCACCGGCTTTCTGGTGCAGGTGGGGCAGACCCGAGCCATCGGTATGCATGAGCGAATCCATGATGCCAAGTTCTTCAGTTGTTGGTTCAAGCAGAAATGCCCCGCCACCATCGCCAAAAATTACACAAGTGGCGCGATCGGTGTAATCGACAATCGATGACATCTTGTCGGCACCCACGACAATTACTTTTTTATGTGAACCGCTTTCAACGAATTTGGAAGCCGTAACCAGTGCATAAAGCAATCCGGAGCAGGCAGCATTCATATCGAAGCTGAAGGCGTTTTTTATTCCACAGTTGTGACTGATGATGTTTGCCGTAGCCGGAAACAGCATGTCTGGCGTAACCGTGGCACAAATAAGCATGTCGATTTCTTCGGGTTTTGTTCCTGTTTTTTCAAGGAGACCTTTGACAGCTTGTGTGCCTATTACACTTGTTCCCTTATCTTTGCCCTTTAAAATATGACGTTCCTTAATCCCTGTTCTGGACATAATCCACTCATCGGTGGTGTCAACCATTGTTTCGAGTTCCTGATTGGTAAGTACATACTCAGGCACCCATCCATGAATTCCGGTAATTGCAGCTCTGATCATGGTTTGATTTCTTTCTTTGCTAAAAAGCGTCAAAATTAGATTAATTTTTAAGATTGGCCATAACTGGAAACGGCTTCACGAATTTTTTCATGCAGGCGGGCATAAGCAATTTCTCTCGAAAGCAGCATCATGTTTTTGATGGCTAAGGGACTACTGATTCCATGGCCAATGACAACCGTTCCGTTGATTCCGATGATCGGGCTGCCACCATAAAGTTCGTAATTGAATCTGCTGAAATAGTCGTCCAACATGTTGCGCTTACGCATCAGCCAATAAATGCCTTCAATCTGTTTGATCACGATATTGCCTGCAAAGCCGTCGCAAACCACCACATCGGCTTTCTCGCCAAAGAGGTCGCGGCCTTCGATGTTGCCAACAAAATTGAAAGCAGACGATTCTTTCATCAGCTGGTAAGCCGATTGCACATTCAGATTGCCTTTTTTTTCTTCTTCACCAATATTCAAAAGGCCAATTTTTGGATTTTCTATTCCCAGAACAAATTTCGCATAGCTTGATCCGAGCACCCCGTACTGATACAACACATCGGATTTGGCATCGGGATTGGTGCCAACATCGAGCAGCACGGTGTTTCCTCCACCAACTTTAGGTATCAGCACAACACTGGCAGGTCTGATCACACCCGGAATGGTGTTGATGGCATACACCGAACCCACCATCATGGCGCCGCTGTTGCCTGCACTGGCAAACGAATCGATGAGGTTGCGCCTCAGATAATCGAAGCCCCGGCTAATGGATGAATTGGTTTTTTTTTGAAAAGCCTTGCTGGGTTGTTCCCCCATTTCGATGACTTCGGGTGAGTGCACTATATCCACCTTGCCCGAACCGAGCCACTGCTGGTCAATGTTTGCCAGTATGGTTTGCTTATCGCCAAACAGCACAATACACTCCCCATTGCTAAATTCAGGGATAAGCATGGTGAGTGCGTTGAGAGTTGCCTGTGGTGCGTAGTCACCACCTGAAACATCAAGGCCTAAGCGCATGCGGCTTTATTTGATGTACCGGTGAGCAAATGGTCAGGCTTTTGCACCTTCCATAACAAGCTTTCCTTTGTAATACAGATTGCCATCAACATAGTAGGCTCTGTGATATATATGGATGGCTCCTGTTAAAGGGCATTTGGCCAGATTTGGCATTTCAGCCTTGTCGTGGGTCCTTCTCTTGTCTCTTCTTGTGCTGGAATGTCTGCGTTTTGGATGTGGCATGATGTGTTTATTTTATTGATAGCTATATATTAATCGGTTTTAATCTGTTTGAGTATTTCCCATCTTGGATCGGGCTCAGCAGGAGCACGGTGTTCTTCCAATCGTTTTAACACCTCTTTGTTACAAGTGGGATGGCCCTGGGCATCATCGGGATGAACCCTCTTCATGGGCATCAGCAAAACAATGTATTCATAGAGTAGTCTGCTGATATCAAACTGATGCTGTTCGAGTGGAATGATGAGCACTTCGTCGGATTCTTCTTCGAAATGATCACCGTATTTCAGAATAAGCTTGTATTCCCCTTCAATGTGCTGTGCGCAATCGTCGAGACAGCGATCGCAGGCAACTATTACTTCGCCGGCAATAACAAAGTTAAGGGCGATCATGCCTTCCTGCTTCGAGAGTTCTAGAGCCACTTTCACCTGGCCATCGATTATTTCCGAAGCCTCGGTCAGGGCAAAAAACTCCCTCCCTATGTCGAACGAATAGGGCTGTGTTCCTACGGGAAGGCCACCTATGGGCAATAAAAATTCTCGAAAGTAATTCAAGGCTACGCACTTAAAATTGGGCGGCAAAGATAGAAATTTATCTGGTGAAGTACAAATATTTGTTTCATTCAACTTCACTTTGCACACTTTGCTTTGCAGGTAACGCTTCCAAGATTAAAACAAGTCAAGTAAGAAAAAACAAGCGCCATTAGTGAAAAATCATATTGACCAGATTGTTTCGGGCTGAAGTGAAGATGACAAAATGTTGATTCACAATGAATACCTGCTTAATTTAGAATCTTTCTAAACAATGATCTCACAAATGATAATTTTCTTACTTTTGTCCCGCGTATTTCAAAATGTCCTTCCTCAACAAAAGGCCTTTTGATTTATAAAGAAGGGTGGAGAGACTAGGCTCTGCGAAGCCCTAGCAACCTTCCTGCACTTGCAGGAGTGGTGCTAAAACCTAATCCGACTTGATGACAATCGGGCCGGAGATTATAAATTAAACGAGTGTTCAATGCTTTGTGAATTACTGATGTCCGTGAACAACTTGCGTTAGCCAAATGTTTGGTTAGCCGATTGTTTGTGTTAAGTGGTATTCACGATCAACAACAATTAAGAATATGTCAACAAAAACCTCCATAAGGGAAGTACTCCAAAACAGGGTAATGGTGCTCGATGGTGCTATGGGCACGATGATACAGCGGTATAAGCTCACTGAAGCCGATTATCGCGGTGAGCATTTCAGAGATCATCCCCGCGACCTGAAAGGTAACAACGACCTACTTTGCCTGACGCGTCCCGATATTGTTTCCGATATTCACCGCCAATACCTCGAAGCAGGGTCAGATATCATCGAAACCAACACCTTCAATGGAACAAGGATATCACAGTCCGATTATGGTCTCGAAGAGCATGTTTATGCCATCAACCTGACTGCGGCCAGACTGGCCAGACAGGCTGCCGATGAATTTACGGCCCTGAATCCCGATAAACCCAGGTTCGTAGCTGGTGCAATGGGTCCGACCAACAAAACAGCTTCCATGTCGCCCGATGTGAATAACCCTGGCTACCGTGCCATAACCTACGACCAGCTGGTAGAAGATTATTATGAACAAGCCAGCGCCCTGATTCATGGTGGCGCCGATGTGTTGTTGGTCGAAACAATCTTCGATACATTGAACGCCAAAGCTGCCCTTTTTGCCATTACACGCTTGCAGGATGAGCTGGGTTATCCATTACCGGTCATGGTTTCGGGAACAATCACCGATGCCAGCGGGAGGACGCTGTCGGGGCAGACCGTTGAAGCATTTTTGCATTCGGTGTCGCACCTCGATCTGTTGAGTATAGGGCTTAACTGTGCTTTGGGAGCAAAAGAAATGCGGCCCTATATCGAGGAACTGGCTGCCAAAGCACCCTTTGCCGTGAGCGCCTACCCCAATGCAGGCCTGCCCAACCAGTTTGGTGACTACGACGAATCGCCCGAAGATATGGGTGCCCACATACACGATTTCATCAGCCACAAATACGTTAACATAGTTGGAGGCTGCTGCGGCACAACCCCCGACCATATTCGCCAATTCGCCTCTCTGGCCGCAAAAGCCACAATACGGCCTATTGTTAAAAAACTTCCCGAGACCGTTTTCACCGGACTAGAAGTAGTTAAGGTGAGTCCCGAAAGCAACTTTATCAATATTGGTGAACGTACCAATGTGAGCGGTTCAATCAGGTTTGCCCGGCTTATCCGCGAAAAGAAATATGAAGAAGCACTTAGCATTGCCCGTCATCAGGTGGAAGGTGGCGCACAGATCATTGATGTGAATCTCGACGATGGTTTGCTTGATAGCCGTTACGAAATGGAAACTTTTCTGAACATGATGATGTCCGACCCCGACATTGCACGGCTTCCGGTGATGATCGACTCATCAAAATGGGAGGTGATCGAAGCCGGCCTCAAATGCCTGCAGGGTAAAGCCATTGTCAACTCTATCAGTCTCAAGGAGGGCGAAGATGTATTCTTGGAGCAGGCACGAAAAATAAGACGTTATGGAGCTGCCGTTGTGGTCATGGCTTTCGATGAAGAGGGGCAGGCAGCAGGTTTCGACAGAAAGATTAGTATTTGTAAAAGAGCGTATACGATTCTTGTTGACCAACTCGGATTTCCTCCTCAGGACATCATCTTCGACCCAAACATCCTGGCCATTGGCACAGGTATTGAGGAGCACAACAATTATGCTGTAGACTATATCGAAGCCACCCGATGGATCAGAAAACACTTGCCTTTTGCCAGGGTTAGCGGCGGAGTAAGTAATTTATCGTTCTCCTTCAGGGGAAACGACACAGTGAGGGAAGCCATTCATTCCGTATTCCTGTTTCACGCCATCAGAGCAGGTATGGATATGGGAATTGTAAACCCGGGTATGTTGCAGATATACGATGAAATCCCACCCGATCTGCTCACATTAACCGAAGATCTTGTTCTGAACAGGCACTCTGATGCAACCGAAAGGATATTAAAGTATGCTGCCACTCATGCTGCTAAGGATCAGAAAGAAGAGCTTGTGCTGCAATGGCGTCTGGAAGATGTCAGAAAACGGCTTTCGCATTCGCTGATTAAAGGGATTACCGACTTTATTGAAGAAGATGTTCTGGAAGCCCGTTTGCTCTATCCACGGGCATTGGACGTGATCGAAGGGCCGCTCATGGATGGGATGAGTATTGTTGGCGACTTGTTTGGGTCGGGGAAAATGTTTCTCCCACAGGTTGTTAAAAGTGCAAGGGTGATGAAAAAAGCGGTAGCCATATTGTTGCCCTATATCGAGGCCGAAAAAACCACCGCTTCGAGTTCGGCAGGTAAAATATTGCTGGCCACTGTTAAAGGCGATGTGCATGACATCGGTAAAAATATTGTTGGTGTAGTGCTTGCCTGCAACAATTTCGAAGTGATTGATCTGGGCGTGATGGTGCCAGCCGAAAAAATACTGCAGACTGCCATTGACGAAAAGGTTGATGTGATCGGCCTGAGCGGGCTAATTACCCCTTCACTCGAAGAAATGGTGCATGTGGCTGCCGAGATGGACCGCCTCGGCCTCCATTGGCCGCTGTTGATAGGCGGGGCAACAACCAGCGAGGTGCACACAGCTGTGAAAATTGCCCCGGCACGAAACCGGCCTGTTATCCATGTTCGTGATGCATCCAAGGTAACCCAGGTGCTCTCAAGCCTCATGGGACCGAAGGAAAAAGTGTCTTCCTACCTCAACCAGATTAGCGACCGCTACGAAAACCTGCGGCAGAAATACATAGCCAGCAAGGAAGATGATCGGTATATCAGCCTCGACAAAGCAAGAGAAAACCGTTACAAAGCTGTTTTCGACGCAGCAACTACTTATAAACCACTAAAACCGGGCTTAACCATTATCGGTAACCAGCCCCTCGACCAGCTAATTCCTTACATCGACTGGACTTTCTTCT
The DNA here is from genome assembly GCA_002422725.1 of Bacteroidales bacterium UBA6192. Lineage (GTDB taxonomy): Bacteria > Bacteroidota > Bacteroidia > Bacteroidales > F082 > UBA6192. The sequence continues at coordinate 44,310 of DITE01000029.1, read as the reverse complement.
TCCATTCGTGGCGGATAAGTGGCAAATACCCGCTAATATTCAACGATCCTGAAAAAGGCGAAGAAGCCCGCAAACTCTATGATGACGCCATCTGTATGCTGAATAGTATTGTTGCAGGCAATTTGTTGACAGCCAAGGCAGTTGTGGGCATATTCCCGGCTGCTTCCAAAGACGATAGCGTGGAGGTTTTCGATGTTCAGGGAAGTAAAAAACTCGCCACCTTCGAATTTCTACGAAACCAGCAAGAGAAAAAATCAGGAATTCCCAACTTATGCCTGTCCGACTTTATCGCGCCGGCCGACTCACCGGTCAGTGATTATCTGGGCGCTTTTGTTGTAACTGCCGGACATGGATCAGATATATTGGTCAAACAGTTTGAAGCCAACCACGACGACTACAGTGCCATCATGGTTAAAGTGCTGGCCGACCGACTTGCCGAAGCCTTTGCCGAGTTTCTCCACCACAAAGTCAGAACAGAAATCTGGGGTTATTCAAGCGACGAAAACATCAGTTATGCTGATATGCTTGCCGAAGAATATCAAGGCATCAGGCCTGCCCCAGGCTATCCGGCCTGTCCGGAGCATTCCGAAAAGCAGGTATTGTTCAAGCTTCTGCAAGCTGAACAACACACCGGTGTGAAATTGACGGAGAATTACGCTATGTATCCGCCAGCTGCTGTAAGCGGATTTTATTTTGCGCAGCCCGATGCACAGTATTTTAATGTGGGCAAAATTAGCCTCGACCAGCTGCTCGATTATGCTGTCCGCAAAGGCATGTCGCTTGCCGATGCCGAAAGGCTGCTCAATGCAAACCTGAATTACAAATAACTCACCAAACTTTGATTAATAGGAATAACAAAGATAACAAACACTAAACCAACACCAGGATGCACCCTTTTTTGAAAGTTACCGATCGCATAGCCCGGGCCGATAAAACCCTGTTTTCGTTTGAACTGCTGCCTCCACTCAAAGGGCAGAATTTTGAACACGTGCAGCAAGCCGTCGATCCCTTGATGGAATTTGCTCCGGCATTTGTCAATGTGACCTACCATCAGGAGGAATTTGTGTATAAAACTTTGTCTAACGGCTACATCGAACGCAAAACTGTTCGCAAGCGCCCCGGAACGGTAGGTATAGCCGCCGCTTTGATGTACCGTTATCAGGTAAACGTTGTTCCCCATATCATTTGCGGAGGTTTCACGCGCGAAGAAACCGAAAATGCCCTGATCGACCTGCATTTTCTGGGGATCAAGAACCTGCTTGTCGTAAGGGGTGATCCACAGGCTTCAATGAAGAAATTTATCCCCGAAACGGGTGGTCATGCCCATGCTATCGATCTGGTAAGTCAGATCAACGACCTGAACAAGGGTATCTATATCGAAGACGAATTGCTAAACGTTACAGCAACCGACTTCTGTGTCGGTGTGGCTGGCTATCCGGAGAAACACATCGAAGCCCCTAACCTCGAAAGCGACCTGAAGTACTTGAAAATGAAAATTGATGCAGGCGCCAGTTATGTCGTTACCCAGATGTTTTTCGATAACCGCAATTATTTCGATTTCGTCAGGCGATGCCGTGAAGCCGGTATCAATGTGCCGATAGTTCCGGGTTTGAAGCCGGTTACATCCTTAGCTCAGATTTCAACACTTCCGCAGACTTTTAATATTGACATGCCCGACGAATTGGTCAGGGCAGTGCAGTCGTGCAGCGATAATAAAGCAGTAAGGCAGGTTGGAGTGGAATGGGCTATTGCCCAGAGCCGCGAACTGATAGCGCAAGGCGTTCCGGTAATCCATTTTTACACCATGGGGCGTTCCGACAATGTTAAAAAAATTGCCGAAGCCGTCTTTTAGCCCGTGGCAGATTAGCGTAAATGATTAATTTTGGCTGATTAATTAATCACCCATGAGCCTGAATGATCATTTCAATAGGCCCGGCAAGCAATTTGCTGTGCTGATTGATCCCGATAAACCCACTGACAGTGAAATTATCAACATTGCAACAAGGGCCGCCAAATCCGGAGTGGATTTTTTCTTTGTTGGTGGCAGCCTGTTGACGAACAATAACCTGGATTCCTGTATTAAATTATTGAAAGCCCATTCGGATATTCCTGTCATCTTGTTTCCGGGTAATACCTACCAATTGAGCAACAAGGCTGATGGTTTTTTGTTTCTGTCGCTCATTTCGGGCCGCAATGCCGAAATGCTGATAGGCCGGCATGTGATTGCTGCCCCATATCTGCGACTGAGTGGACTTGAAGTGCTGTCAACCGGTTATATGCTTATCGACAGTGGCAGGCCGACTACAGTATCATATATGAGCAGTAGCATACCCATCCCAAATGACAAGAATGACATTGCCGTTTGTACTGCCATTGCGGGCGAAATGTTAGGTATGAAGCTCATATTTATGGACGCCGGTTCAGGCGCACTCAACCCGGTTCCCTTAACCATGATCAGCGAGGTAAGCGGCAGCATCAATGTTCCACTGATTGCCGGCGGCGGAATCCGTAATCCGCTTATGGCTGCTGAATGCGCAAGGGCAGGGGCAAAGGTTATTGTTGTCGGCAACACTCTGGAATCAAATTCCGGATTGATGGAGGAATTTACTGCAGCAGTTCATGAGGTCGGATGACCTTATCTTTTCCTGATTGTGTTAAGCAATTATCTGAAAATGGTCTGAATCCAGTCTTGTTTGTTTCAATATCCCCAAAAACATTAAAACATAAGCGTATGAAAAAATGGAAATTTCTATCACTGCTGCTATTCTTTTTTATTTCAACCGGCTCGTTTTCACAATCGAAGTTATTTACCGTGAACGATGCAGCAGGGTTAAATCCTTCACTCTATCCCTCAACAATGCAGCAATTGCAATGGGTTGACAGGCAAAATACATATAGCTATACTGAGGGCAATTTTTTATTGTCAGGCAGTCCCAGACTTTCAGACAGAGACACATTGTTGTCAATTGCAAAATTAAATCAGGCACTTGCAGGAATTGGAGCCGATAGTTTATCTCGCTTTCCTCAGATTAATTGGACTACAGCGAGCGGATTTTATTTCAGCAACAAGCAGAAAGTCTTTACCTATGATCTGAATCAAGGCAAAGCAGCCTTATTGTTAACACTCCCCGAGGATGCTGACTTCACTGAATTTCATTCGGCCTCAAACAAAATGGCATATACTATCGGCAATAACTTATTTGTTACTGATGGTGGCAAACATATTCAGATTACCTCTGAACCCGATGGGGTTGTGAGCGGTCAAACAGTGCACCGGAATGAGTTCGGTATTGAAAAAGGTATATTCTGGTCGTCCGATGGCAGCAAAGTAGCTTTCTACCGTATGGATGAAAGCATGGTTGATCAATATCCGCTTGTTGATATGAATCAGCGTGTTGCAACACTAAACAGTATCCGTTATCCAATGGCAGGTTTAACGAGTCACCATGTCACTGTCGGGGTGTATGATCTGATATTGGACAGAACAATTTTTTTGGAAACCGGTGAGCCATTTGATCAGTATCTGACCAATCTGACCTGGGGTCCTGATGGGAAAACAATATTTCTTGGAATATTGAATCGTGAGCAGAACCATTTAAAATTGAATAACTATGATGCAGGAACGGGCCGGTTCTTAAATACCCTTTTTGAGGAAAGTGATGAAGCTTATGTTGAGCCATTGCACCCCTTGTATTTTGTGCCGGAAAGCCCGGAGCAATTTATCTGGAACAGCCAGCGCGACGGTTTTAATCACTTATATCTGTATAGCACTGATGGAAAACTGATCAGACAGCTGACCAAGGGCAAATGGGTGGTCACAGATGTGATTGGTTTCGATGCCGCTAACCGGCATGTGTATTATATGTCGACGATGCAGAGTCCGATTGAGAGGCAATTGCACAGGGTTAACCTGAAAAATGGCAGAAATGAACAGCTCAGCAGGGATAAAGGCATGCATCGGGTAATGCTGAGTTACGATGGGGATTATTTTATTGATGTGTACAGCAACACCTCTACGAGTAAGGTATATCAGCTTGTTCATATCAGTAAAAAGCAAACAGAAGTGCTGCTTGATGGCGGAAATCCTTTAAAGGAATATAAAATGGGTGCAACAGGCCTGTTTACCATACCAGCCAGTGACGGAACTCCTTTGTATTGCCGGTTGATCAAACCCGTTGATTTTAATCCGGCCACGAAATACCCTGTTATTGTGTATGTTTATGGAGGACCACATGCCCAACTGGTAACTGAAAGCTGGTTGGGTGGAGCCAATCATTATCTGAATTTTCTCGCACAAAAGGGATTCGTTGTTTTCACACTGGATAACAGAGGGTCGGCAAATCGTGGCGCTGCTTTCGAACAAGTGATTCATCGTCGGTTGGGACAGACTGAATTGGAAGACCAAATGACGGGAATCGCTTATCTGAAGAATCTCCCATTTGTTGATGCTGACCGAATTGGGGTTGACGGATGGAGTTATGGCGGATTTATGTCCTTGCTAATGAAACTAAAACATCCCGAAGTGTTTAAAGTGTCAGTAGCAGGAGGTCCTGTGATTGACTGGAAATACTACGAAGTAATGTATGGTGAACGCTATATGGATAGTCCGGAATCAAACCCCGACGGCTATGCACAGGCATGTTTAGTTAATCTGGCAGGCAATCTTTCGGGCAAGGCGCTTATCATTCACGGGGACAATGATCCGGTGGTTGTGATGCAGCATAGCATGAGTTTTCTGAAGAAATGCATTGATGAAGGCAAACAACCCGATTTTTTTGTTTATCCGGGACATGAACATAATATAAGAGGCAAAAACCGATCACACCTGGTAAATAAGATAACCAATTATTTTGAAGAGAATCTTTAATCCTTATTCCGATACAGCAATAATGTCCAAATATTGGAATTAATTACAGAAACGGGATTTTTAATTTATTTGATAATTTATTTAAATTGATGATATACAACGGTTAAACATCTTTGGCGCACTTTTGGCATGATGGTATTGGAAACACAAATCATGCAATAAGATGAATACAACTAACCAAACACCGGAGAATATCAGGGCGAATTTATCGGTGGAAGAGGACTTAAGCGGCAGAACCTTTCTGGTAGTTGATGATATTAAGGTGAATTATCTGCTTATCAAAGCGATGCTTATGAAGGCCAGAGCAGAAACCTTATGGGCAGAAAGTGGGTTTCAAGCCATTGAAATGATTAATTCAGGAAAACATTTCGATGCCATACTGATGGATTACAATATGCCGGGAATGGATGGGTTTGAAACCACCATTCAGCTAAAGCGCCTGAAACCTGAATTACCGGTCATATCACAAAGTACTTATACTGACTCGAAAGACTTTGATAGAGCCGTTGCTCCTTTTGATGAATATATTTCTAAACCAATAGTTTATAAAGAATTAATAGTTAAGCTTAAACAGGTATTAAAAACTTGACATCAGGCCTGGTCTGATTGCAGGAATTATTACTTTTGCCAGTCATTGGTGTCTTAGCCAAAAATAGTGATAATGTCCGTGTCAAATCGTTCTGTATTTTTCCTTGTTATGCTGTTCTTTATGGGTTCGGCCAATATGCTTGTGGCCGAAACGCCAAAGCTCATAGATAGTTTACAGCGTCAAGTATCAGCGTCAACTGGTCAGCAGAAATTGGTTCTTTATAGCGCATTGATTAAGAACCTCAGAAATGTCAATCCTGAACTTGGCATAGAGGTTTCGCGCAATGCTATAAAACTCGCTGACAGTCTCAAAGATATGCGTGGCAAAGCATTGATCCTGAATGAACAGGGAGTGTGTTTCAGAAAGCTCAATATTTTTGAAGAAGCCCTGAAATTGCACTTCGAGGCCCTGAAAATATTTGACCAGCTCAACGACAGCATGGGAACAGCTTATTCCTTTGCCAATATTGGGATGGTTTATTACTTTTTTAAAGATTACGAAAATGCACTTGATTACCATTATAGGTCGCTACTGATCAAGGAATATTTGAAAGATGAGGCACAAATAGCCTATTCGCAGAACAGTATTGGGATGGTGTTGGTCGAATTGGGTGATTATGCTCGGGCACTCGATTATTATTTAAGTGCCATGGCCATTCAGAAAAGAATGAACAGCCAGTTTGAACTGGCAAACGTGTATGCCAATATCGGAAAAGTATTTGTTAAACTTGACCGTTTTGATGATGGAGCTGATTATTTTGATAAGGCACGAACTATCTATAATACAGAGGGAGCCGAATATGGCCATGCTCTGGTACTGAATGAAATGGCTGATCTTTTTCTGAAGAAAAATCAACCTGCCAAAGCACTTGATATGCTCAAAGAGTCGGAACTGCTTGCCAAGAAAATGGGCAATCTGGGGATATTGATGTACAATTACAATTTGCAGCAGGTGATTTATGCGCGCCTGAAAGATTTTGAAAAAGCACATCAATATTCGCTTTTTTTAATCGCGGCTAAGGATTCGGTGTTTAGTCAACAGCGATCGAAGGAGATGTCAGAAATCAGGGTTCGATACGAAACCAACCGCATTGATTCGGAAAATGAAATTTTGCGACTGAAGGTAAATGAACAAAGTCTGCGTTTGCGAAGTGTGGTGATGATCACCATTGGGTCGATGCTCGGACTGATTGTGTTTTTCCTGATTCTTCGTTTTATTAAAAACCGCAAAACCAACCTTCAATTAGCCAAACTGAATGAGCAACTCGAAGAGCGTGTAGTTGAGCGTACAACCACACTTCGCGAGGAGATTGCCAACAAGGAAAGGATATTGTTTTCGCTATTGCAAAGTGAAGAGAAATTCAGGGCCATCAGTGAAGCCTCTCCCATGGGGATTGCTGTTAGTAATCAAGACGGACTTTGTGTCTTTACCAACAACAAACTCAGCAAGGTATCCAGTATTTCAGGGAATGAATTTTTACAGGGAACCTGGCTAAAATCAATATATGTTGACGACCGGAAACAAGTGGAAACTGTATGGCAGGATGCGCACAACAAACGACTCGATGCTTTTGAAGTGGTTTTCAGGGTTCGGACAGCAAAGAATGAATTAAGGTGGATTCATCTTAGGGCTGCAGCGATGGTTATTGATCATCGTTTTGTTGGGATGGTTTCGATGATGGAAGATATCACCGAAAGAAAAGTGTTTGAAAATGAGTTGATTAAGGCCAAGAATAAAGCTGAAGAGTCTGACAAGCTTAAATCTGCATTTCTAGCCAATATGTCGCACGAAATCAGAACTCCCATGAATGCTATTCTGGGATTCAGCGATCTGCTGTCGTCAAGTGAGTATGAAGCCGATGAAAAAGATGAGTTTCTGGATATGATTAAGTCGAGCGGCAGGCTGCTTTTGAACCTGATCAACGACATCATCGATATTTCGAAAATTGAGGCTGGTGAACTGAAAATTCAGCCTGTGAACTTTTCCCCTGCCATGCTATTGAATGAATTGCAGTTGACATTTAGAAATCAGCTTAATGGAGCTGGGAAATCGGAAATAAAACTGTTGGTTGAAATGCCAGTAGATTTTGAAAAGAATATTGTTTTTACCGATAAACTCAGACTGCAACAGGTGCTGACCAACTTACTCAGTAACGCTGTGAAGTTTACCCATAGTGGCCAGATTGTTATGGGGGTAATTCAAGTGGAAGGATTTTATGAGTTTTATGTAAAAGACAGCGGGATAGGTATACCCCCTTCTAAACTTGAAGTGGTATTCGAACGATTCCGGCAGGCGGATGAATCGCATACACGTTTATATGGTGGCACCGGACTGGGATTGGCTATTGTCAAAAATCTGGTAGAATTGCTTGGTGGTCGAATCTGGGCCGACTCCATTGAAGGTAAAGGAACAGCCTTTTATTTTACGCTTCCTTCTGATACTGTTGACGGTCAAGCAAGCAAATCAACGAGCCCTGTTCCGAAAGAACAAAAAAAATCAGTGCCCGATCTTAGTGGTAAAACAATTCTGATTGCCGAAGATGTTGATACCAACTTTCAATTGATTAAAACCATGCTTAGACAAACCAATGCCAGATTGCTTCATGCCCCCGACGGACTTATTGCAGTTGACATGGCAGTCTCAGATCCCCATCCGGATATCATTCTCATGGATATTCAAATGCCCAATATGGATGGTGTTGAGGCAATGCTCAAAATCAGACACCAGGGAATCAGCGTGCCAATTATTGCCATTACAGCCTTTGCTTTGCAGGGAGAGGGAAAATACTATACTGAAGTTGGGTTCGATGCTTATCTGAGTAAGCCACTAAGCAACGAAAAATTGCTGGAAACTGTAAAATTTTTCATGACCTGATCGTCATGGCATTATTTGGTTTCCTATATTTACACCGAAAACTACCCACATGAAGAAGTCTTTGATTGTCTTTGTTCTGCTATTTTGTAGTTTAAGCCTTACATCACAAGTGTTTACACTGATTAAGGATCAACCACCAGGTTTGGTAAACGCCGCTGCAACCTGGATTGACATTCATGGTAATCTTAGAAAAGACCTGATTCTTAGTGGAGATAATCTCACCGGCAATAAAGCCAATATTCGAACCGTATTTTTTAAACAAGCTGATAAAGAGCGTTTTTCGGTCGCTTCAAAGGGGCTTCCCGAATTTACCCTTGGCGCTGTTGCCGCCGGAGACCTTAACAATGATGGACGCCAGGATTTGGTAATCAGCGGACAGTCGGCCTCAGGCCGTTATATTTCCGGTATATACATGGCTCAGGCTGATGGTAGTCTGCGAAAATCAGATGCTTTGCTGGCTACACTCATCGAAGGTTCGATTGCATTGGCCGACATAGATAAAGACAATGACCTGGATATTCTGATGACGGGAAAGGATGAACAAGGAAAACCCGTAACAAAAGTATTCCGTAATGACGCAGGAAAGTATACTGATATCAATGCACCCATTAATGGCATAATGCATGGGCAAGCAGTATTTGGCGACATAAACAACGATGGATATCCCGATATACTCGTATGCGGATTGTCCGCTTCAGGGCCTGTTACAAGGCTTTTTTTGAATAATCAGGGACGATTTGTGCCACTTACAAATCATTTTCCCCCTTTGAAGAATTCTTCTGCCGCCTTTGCCGATTTTGATAAGGATTCATGGG
>DITE01000029.1:0-35069 GCA_002422725.1 Bacteroidales bacterium UBA6192 | reverse complement strand
GAAAGACCATATAGTTATGTCTATCAGAATATGGGGAATTTTGTTTTCAGAGATATTATGGCCGGATTGCCGGGTGTAAGTGCCGGAACAGCAGTATGGGGCGATTATGATAATGATGGAGATCCCGACTTGTTTGTCAGCGGGCTTGATGTGTGCTACAACTTTATTGGGCAGATTTTTCGTAATAATACCAACCCCGAAATTGAGCGTGATGAACCTGCCAGTATTTTTATTGAATCGCCCATTTTAGATTATAGCAAGGGACCTTATTATTACTTCTTGTTCTCATCGTGCTTTTGTGATCCTGAAAACACAGGAACAAAGCGTTATCACATGTTTATAAGTAAAGTGCACCGCGAGGAAAAAGACTTTGACCTCAATTACCGTTTCAATGAAATTCTCACAAGCCGTTTCCCCAACTGGGAACCTGCCGACAGGGCACACCGCACTTCAAATGCTTTCCCAACCGCCAAAGAGGCCGAGGATGCTCGCTTGGGTGTGATTGAATCCTATAAAGCCGAAGGGTATCAGATGCACTATTTTAACTGGTGAAAGAACGGATAAGTAGTTGCTGATCTTTTTCATGGATATTGTTAAAGGATTTGCTTTATAAATGTAACTTAAATTCAGGCATAATAAATCCCAAAGTGCCTGGACATATTGAAAAAGTGTTTAATACATTATGTTGTTTTGTATCCTGGAAAGAAAACACTGCTGATTTATAAGGCTAAGTCGAAACTTTCAATGTCAGGATATGCATTCCTTTTGAATCCAAACCAAACGATTTCTTAAATTTGGGGCATCCTTCAAAAGCATAAATAGCCAGTAAGTAAGTAAGTAAATCAAACACTTCGCAGATAAACCTATGAACGACAGCGACAATGAAATGCTCAGGCTTGCAGCTGATTTTGTAAGGTTCACCAATAAACATATTTTTCTGACCGGAAAGGCTGGAACCGGTAAAACCACTTTCCTGCGTAACCTGAAATCAATCACCTTCAAGCGGATGATTGTTGTTGCCCCAACCGGTGTAGCAGCCATCAATGCAGGAGGAGTTACCATTCATTCTTTCTTTCAGCTGCCTTTCGGCCCCCAGCTTCCCGAACAAAGCAAACCGGGTTTCGACAGCGATAGCCGTGAAGTGAAAACAGCTGCAGCCCGTATGCAAAAAATCAACCGGACGAAGATCAACATCATCAAAAGCCTCGATCTGCTGGTGATCGACGAAATCAGTATGGTCAGGGCCGACCTGCTTGATGCCATCGATGCTGTGCTGAGACGCTACAGAAACAGATACCTTCCTTTTGGAGGAGTTCAATTGCTTATGATTGGCGACTTGCAACAGTTGGCTCCGATAGCAAAAGAAGAGGAATGGCTGCTGCTTCGCGACTATTATGAGAGCGTCTATTTTTTCAGTAGCCGTGCTTTACAGCAATGCAGTTTTGTGAGCATCGAACTCAAACATGTATACCGGCAGGCTGACCAACATTTTATCAACCTGCTCAACAAAGTGCGCGACAACCGACTGGATAATGAGTCGATTGAGTTGATCAACAAACGGTACATCAATGATTTTAAGATACCTGAAAATGAAGGCTATATAACCTTAACAACCCACAATAATCAGGCTCAGCAGATTAATCAGCAAAAACTTCGGGCTCTCGGTGGAAAACCAAAAACCTTCAAGGCAATAACAGATGGTGATTTTCCGGATTATGCCTATCCAACCGATTTTGATCTGGAACTCAAAGAGGGCGCTCAGGTGATGTTTGTTAAAAACGACCCCAATCCGGCGAAAAGCTTCTTCAATGGCAAGATCGGTAAGATTACTGCATTTGAAGAAGATCAGATTATTGTTCAATGTCCGGATGATGAAGATGTTATCGAAGTGAGTCCGTTGGAATGGCATAACTGCCACTACGCTATTGACGATAGCACCAAAGAGATCAAAGAGACTGTTGTTGGCACTTTCACACAGTATCCGCTCAAGCTGGCCTGGGCAATAACCATACATAAAAGCCAGGGGCTAACCTTTGACAAAGCCGTAATTAATGCCCATTCAGCTTTTGCGCATGGACAGGTGTATGTGGCCCTGAGTCGCTGCCGAACCCTTGAAGGCCTGGTGCTAAGCTCGCCCATTGGCCGTTCAGCCATTAAAACTGATATTGCTGTTGGTGGTTTTGTGAGCCGGATCGAAGAAAATCATCCTGATGAAAAGGCCCTTTTTCTGGCAAAAGTGAGTTTTCAGCAATCACTGGTCAAAGAGTTGTTCGACTTCGATGGTCTGAATCGCAGATTGGCTTACCTGATTAAAATTGCAGGCGAGAACAGTACATCAGTTGATAGCAGTTTTCAGCATGAACTGCAAAAAATAGCTGGCCGGCTCAATGAAGAATGTATTCAGATAGCACAAAAGTTTCATCGACAGCTTGATCGGTTGTTTCAGACACAAATGGAAATAGAAAATGATCCGACACTACAGGAGCGGATTCAAAAAGCCTGCGGGTATTTTTATCCACGGGTGAAGGAATTGTTTTTTAAACAAAAACCTGAGGTGGAAACCGATAACCGGACAGTCCGAAAGCAGATTAATGAGAGCCTCGACCGCATGAATCAGGATGCATGGGTTAAAAAAGCATGCCTGCAATCGTGCATGCAAGGATTTCAGACAGAAAACTATTTGAAAATCAGGGCCGTTGCATCAATTGAAGATTTGGTGTTCGATAAAAAGCCAATAAGAATAGCTTTTAGAGGCGATCCGAATAAGAGATTGTATGAGTTAATCAGGCAATGGCGTGACCAGATGGCGGAAGAAATGAATGTGGAAGCCTATCAGGTTTTACCAATGAAAACCATGAAATCGATTGCAGCTGAACTGCCATCGACACTGGCCGATTTACGCAAGATTAAGGGGATTGGCAAAGTAAAAACAGCTGCTTTTGGGACGAAAATATTGGAAATTGTCGCTGCCCACACAGGTATTGTTCCGGAGTTTGATGACCCTGCTGAACAGGCCCAGACGAAAAAGCCAGGGAAGAAGCTCAAATCAGACAAGGCTGTCAGAGGACAAAGTCAGGCGATCAGCATGGAAATGTTCAGAAAAGGTATGGGAGTTGAAGAGATTGCCGCCGAAAGGGGCTTTGCACCAAGCACTATTGCAGGGCATCTGTCTGGCTTAATCGAAAATGGCGAACTCGATCTTGCGAGCATGGTAGATGCCAGAAAAATAGAATTGATAACCGGCTACTTTATCGACACTCAGGATCCAACGCTTGGTGCGGCTAAAGATGTGCTGGGCGAGGAGGTAACCTATGTTGAACTAAAATATGTGTTGGCTTATCTGAAATCCAAAGGATTGATGGAGGTCTGACATAGCTGTAAAGTAATTTGCCTCCATCAGGATTTCAAAAACCTGTCGACACTATATTTTCCGGGTCCGGTAACAAGCAGAAAGATATAGGAAACCAAAAAGAGCAACGACAATTCCATCTTTTTAAAAGGGTCACCACTGTGCACAATAAATGCTGCCACACTCATCGTAAAGGCCAGGGCAAAAGACGCAAAACGAGTCCCAAGTCCAAGAATAATCAGGATGGAACAACCCACTTCGGCCAAAACAGTGAGCGCCAGTGATGGAATTGTGCCAATACCCAATGGATCAGGAAAGGAAATGTCGCCGCTGGCAAAAAATTTCAGCAGTTTCGGCCAACCATGTGTGAGCATGAAGACGGAGATTAAAACTCTATAAAATAATAGCCACACATGAAGCATGTTTTCATTGTAACGAATTGACAATATACGCTTTAGCATTGGATGATTAAAATTGGTTCGTTTTTGCAATAGAAATGGTAAAGATAGTATTTAGCATTAACCTATGTAAATTTAAAGAAATAGACTCATCTTTAAAACAGTAAAATGAAAGAAATGTTCGTGGAAGGGATTCTGCAATTGTCGGCTAGATTCAACCCCAATGCCCACGCAAGCTAAAGCTTGCTATGTCTTTTTCTATACCCTGAGCCTCAAGCAAGCTTGGTAGATATTTTGCCTGACAGGATTACCTTCGGTGATCCATTAGGGGGGTAGATTCAACCCCAAAGCCCACGCAAGCTAAAGCTTGCTATGTCTTTTTCTATACCCTGAGCCTCAAGCAAGCTTGGGAGGTATTTTGTCTGACAGGATTACCTTCGGTGATCCATTAAGGGGGGTAGATTCAACCCCAAAGCCCACGCAAGCTAAAGCTTGCAATGTCTTTTTCTATACCCTGACCTCAAGCAAGCTTGGGGTCAGGGTATAGAAAAAGCCACACCTTGCAGGTGGGCTTTGGGGTTGTCGGGATGACAGGATTTGAACCTGCGGCCTCGTCGTCCCGAACGACGCGCGCTACCGGGCTGCGCTACATCCCGCGATGTAAAAATTTTGGATTGCAAAGTTACAAAACTGTTGTTTAACCACAAGAAAAACATTGCAGACTGATTGAGCTTCAAAAATTACCTTGACAAATATAGATTTGAACTTAAGTTCTTACTGATTAATAGCTTCAATCACCCGAGTTTTGCATGGCTATTGCTTATGCCTGCATACAATACAGCTGTGGAATGGAATTATTCAGCATAAAAGTCTACCATTTTGCGGATGGCTTCTTCGCATGCTCCGCAAAATCTGTTTCCACGAAAAGTGTGCATCAGGCAGTCAAAAGCAGGCCTGTACATACCTTGGGCCACATACCCGCCACCTTCGAAAACACCTATTTTACCAATGAAGGCAGCAGTGGAAGGGGTTGGTACAGGAGTGTCTTTGGCAAGCAAATGTCTCCACTTACTATCGAAACTGACCAAGGTTGTCAGATTGGGTTCCCAAGGCTCAATACGAAGATTATAGAAATCGTTGTAAGAGGTCGACGAATCGAAATATTCATCGCCCAGCCCGGCAAAACTATGACCGAATTCATGCACAATGATTGCAGCTGAATAACGGTTGCTGCTGCTGCTCAGACTGTAAAAATTAAAAATGCCCCCGCCACCGTATTTGGTAGTATTGGATAAGATATAGATCTGATCGTATGGTGCATTGGCGGCCAGATCTCTGACACTTTTATGGTCTTCGGTCATACAGTAACGCTCACTGTCGAAAGTGTAAAAAGAGGATGAAAGAATAGTGTTTTTCCAAATGGAATCAGCAGGGACATCTACTCCACTGTCAAAAGAGGGAGCCATCACAGCCCTCACATTGAATTTCCTGCGCAAGGAATCGTANNCTGCAGAATAACCATCTGGCAATAGAACAATATCAACAGCCTGATGCGATGAAGCGTTAATTTCGATATCGGTTACAGGATATTTATGACGTTGATTAGGCTGTATGAAGTAGCTGGCAGGATCGACTATCATCTCGAATTGTTTGTTGAAAACGCCCTCTCTGTTGCGACTAAGGAGTACAATTGTTATGGGTTTTTTCGGAAAAGGTACAACCACACTCTCATTGAAACTTTTCATGATGAGGCGGGCTTCTGCTGTTGTCTGCCATTCGCTGAACAAACTTCCGTAACCTCTGGAATAAATAAGGCTTTTGCTGCTTGTATCGTACACCTCCACCCGATAAGCGCCAAAACTGAATGTGTCGATCAGTTTGCTTAGCGATCCACCCCAATATGGTTCCCAAAGCAATTCATCAAAAGCATACCATTCGCTGTTGTGCGTGCCTGCATGCACATAATCAAGCCTAAGAGTACGGTTTTCGAAATGCTCTTCAAACTGTGCAAAAACACTGCAATAGAACAGAATAAACAGAATATTGAGTGCAATTTTTTTCATCGGAATCGATTTTCAGGTAAAAATACTTCTTTTTTCATGTAACCAAACTACCTTTAATCCGTCAAATGTTCAGATGATGCATGACGATGATTTTTACTGGATCGGCAAGGTGCTCCTGGGCGACGTAAACGCCTTTGGGAATCTGGTCGAAAAGTATCAGGACATGGTTTACACCATTGTTTTTAAGGTATTGCAACACGAAACCAACGCAGAGGACACAGCACAACACGTATTTATGAAGGCTTATGAAGGCTTAAAGGGTTTTAAGAAGGATGCAGGTTTTTCCACCTGGCTCTACCGTATTGCCTTTAATACTGCAATCAGCGAGCTGAGAAAACAAAGCAGACAAAAACTGGAATTTGCTGACCAATCTGCCATTGAACGGATTGCTGCCAATAAGGCTGATGAATTGGCAGATGAAAAGGAAACACAGGAATATAGGCTCCAAAAAGCCCTTAACCATTTGCAACCTGAAGAGAACCTGATGATCAATCTCTATTATGCGCAAAACCTCAGTACCGAGGAAATTGGAAAAGTACTTGGCATGGGGGTTTCGAATGTTAAAGTCAGGTTGTTCAGGATCAGAAAAAAAATCGAGGATATAATGCTGGTTTTACAACCCGATCAAGTTTAAAACAACGATAATGAATGATATGGAATCTGTTGAGATAGAGAAACTGCTCAGGAATCTAAAGCCCATGAAAGCGCCAGAGGGCTTCAGCAGGAAAGTGATGGAAAAAATCCAAAGTGCTAAGACTGTTCAATCACAGTCCTTTTTAATAAGTCTTGAATCAGGTCTTTTATTGATTAGTTTACTGGCGATACTGACAGGAGTGATACTTCTGGTTGATCTTAGCTTTATCGGCACATGGTCTATTGTATTGGCTTCAGAATTGCCCTTTCTGCTCAGTCAACTTGACATTTACCTCAAACTGACTGCTAATCTGATTCAGGCGATCCCAACACTTGCATTTATTATGTTGGGAGCTTTTACCCTGTTGTGGATAGCTGACCGTTTGCTGAGAAAGTATTTCCGGCAATCTGGTATACTCAATTCCATCTGGTGTTTTTGATAGATTGAATTGTTAGTTTTTGTAAATAACTATTTCATAAGGAAGGATTAAGGTGTTTTTTTGACGATTTTCAACCCTGATTCTTTTCAGATCGATGAACCTTAAGTTCGTTGTAGCCATGCTAAACTATTCATTTACCATAATGCATCGTTGTGCTGTTTAAATGTGCCCTGAGCTGACAGCCATTCTCTTAATTTATTTTCACGATTGGAATTAACTGCCTTGACGTGGTGTTAAACTGCCCGAAATTGGTTATATTTGCTTTTTTGCAATAACAAACCAAAAAAACACACTGTTATGACATTCGAATTACCCCGGCTACCCTATTCAGCTGATGCTCTGGAGCCATTTATTTCAAAAGAAACCATCGAGTTTCATCATGGGAAACACCACGCTACCTATGTTAACAATCTGAACAAGCTGCTGCCTGGTTCACCATTTGAACGGTCTAGCCTCGAAAACATTGTGATGCAGGCCGATGGAGCTATTTTCAACAATGGGGCACAGGTGTGGAATCATAGTTTTTACTGGCAGTGCCTTGCGCCCGATTCGGGTGGAATTCCCATGGGAAAAACAGCTCAGGCAATTGACCGTGATTTTGGCTCGTTTGAGGCTTTCAGGGAAGCCTTTAGCAATGCCGCAGCAAGCCTTTTCGGCTCGGGTTGGGCATGGCTTGTTGTTCGTCCCGATGGAAAGTTATTGATCGTACAGGAGTCCAATGCGGGCAATCCAATGCGCAACGGGCTAAAACCAATTCTTACCTGTGATGTTTGGGAACATGCCTATTATATTGATAAACGCAATCGAAGGCCAGCCTATATTGACGATTTCTGGAAACTCGTGAACTGGAAAGCTGTTGAATCGTACTTTTTGAAAGATATGGCCTGATAGGGCTTCGACATAAGGGTTTTTACACGATGATTACTGATATGTTCTAATGATCAGTTGATAGATCATTGTTATGCAATCAAATTTAAATTATAAAGCAAACATGATGGATAAGGAAGTTTCAACTTTTAATGAACTGTCAAAATACATGTATGAATTGATGCTGAGTTATGGTCTCAGGCTTTTAGGGTCGTTCATCGTTTTGATAATAGGTTTATGGGTCATAGGTAAAATTATTAAGGGTGTCCGAAACATCATGGAGACACGCAACATTGATCCTTCTTTGCGTGGATTTATCGGCAGCCTTATTAGTGCGCTGCTCAAAGTGCTCCTGGTGATAACAATCATGGGCATGATTGGCATTCAGATGACTTCTTTTATTGCCATTTTGGGAGCTGCCGGACTCGCTGTTGGCCTGGCAATGCAGGGTACTTTACAAAATTTTGCCGGTGGAGTAATCATCCTTTTGCTAAAACCATTTAAGGTGGGCGATTTTATCGAAGCACAAGGGTTTTCAGGAAAAGTGATGGAAATACAAATGTTTAGCACCTTGCTTACTTCTATCGACAACAAAGTGATTATTATTCCCAACGGCGGACTGGCGACTTCCTCCATGACGAATTACTCCAGAATGGAAACACGCCGTGTTGACCGGATTTATAGCATTGCCTATGGAATTGATTACGACCGGGCAAAAGTCATCATTAACAGCCTGATCGAATCTGACGAAAGAATTCTTGCTGATCCTGAGCCTTTTATAGCAATATTAGAATTGGCAGATAGCTCAGTCAATATTGTAGTCAGGGTTTGGGTGAACACTCCCGACTATTGGAATGTATATTTCAGCCTGAATGAACAGATTTACAAGTCCTTTACCGCCAAGGGTATCACTATTCCTTTCCCACAGATGGATGTACATCTGCATCAGACGAAATAAATATGATGCAGTTCTACTGTGCGTGATACTTTTTAGTATGTCAGCATAAAGAAACAGCTAACACTATCAGATTCCAAGTGAAATGCCAAGTCCCTGTGCCGTTTTTACCAGAGCATTGTCTAAGGTAACCAGATTGGGCTGGGCAATGACCTCTAAAAGGGGCACTGAAACAAAATAAGGATGCCGGTAAGCTACCATTTTACCATAGTCGCCTGCAAGTACCATCTCAAATGCTTTAACGCCAAACTGTGCAGATAAAACCCTATCGTAAGCTATCGGAATCCCTCCACGCTGCAGGTGTCCAAGCACCGTTTCGCGCATGTCGGGTTCAAAACCGGCAGTTTTCAGTTGTTGAATCAGTTTGTGTGCGATACCACCAAGCTTAAGGTTCTCATACCCTACTTCGTTACTTTTTTCAAATACCATATCTCCACCCTTTGGTCTTGCACCTTCCGAAACGACAACAACTGCAAATCCGCGGCCCCGGTTGAAACGGGCTTCCAGTTTCTTTTTAACTATGTCGAGATCGTAAGGAAATTCCGGAATAAGGCACACCTCTGCACCTCCTGCAACAGCTGCGTTCAGGGCAATCCATCCGGCGTAACGTCCCATTACCTCGACCACAAAAACACGGTTGTGACTGGCTGCTGTTGTAACCAGTTTGTCAACAGCTTCGGTAGCAATTTCAACTGCTGTCTGAAATCCGAAAGTGGAATCGGTTGAGGTTAGGTCGTTATCAATTGTTTTTGGCACACCAATAATGTTGAGTCCTTTTTCAAATAGTGCCTGAGATATGCGTTGCGACCCATCGCCCCCGATATTGATAACCGCATCAATACCAAGATACTGAATTTTGCGGATCATTTCATCGGAACGGTCAACCGCGCTATAGCTTCCATCCTTGTTTTTTACCGGCCAGGCAAAGGGGCCTCCTTTGTTGGTTGTTTCTATGATTGTGCCTCCCTGGAAATGTATTCCTTTAACCACTTCGGGGGTTAGCATTTTAATTTCTGTTGGTTCCCACAATATGCCGTTGAAGGCCTGAATACTTCCTAATACCTCCCAGTCTTTCTCCTGGTGCGCTCTTTTAACAATAGCCCTTATTACGGCATTCAGGCCCGGACAATCGCCGCCGCCTGTTACTATCAAAACTCTTTTCATGGTTTGTTTGCTAATTAACATGGCAAAGATAGACAGGATTAATCTGAATTGGTGACTTCATAACATTGTGCCCCTCAAGTCAGCCTGCAATCGGTTGAAACAACAAGCAGCATGACATAGCAAATCACACCCTTGTTAAAGAAAATCTTTTTGATCATGTTGATTATCATCATTCTGATTAAACTGACACAGCCTGAGTGATTTAAGATTAAGAAATCTATAAATTTTACCTTTATTCCTGCTTCAGTTCAATAAGCCTGATCCCGCTTTTTTCAATATCAATCAGTCGTTCTTTGTATAGTTTCCCAATGGTTTTCTTGAAATTCTTCTTGCTCATGCTCAGCCGTCTGTAGATATCTTCAGCCGGACTATCGTCTGTTAGGGCCATGAAACCGTGGTGTTTGTTCAGGATGTCGAGAAGGGTTTTGGATAAGTCATCAATTTTTTCGTAGCCGGGTTTTAAAAGTGAAAGGTCAATTTTACCATCTTCACGGATTTTTAGGATAAATCCCCTGATTTTTTCACCCCTTTTCATGTCTTTGAAAACATCACTGCTATAAATAACACCCTCATGCGCCTGATTGATGATGGCTTTGTAACCCAGATCAGTCTTTTTCCAGATGATGAGTTCAACTTCGTCGCCGGCCTGATAATCGGCAGGAATCAGGTTGAGGAATTTCTCAATTTTCGATGATGCCGCCAGCCTGCCGGTATCCGGGTCGGCAAACACATGAACAAGATAATCGTTGCCTTCTATCATTTTAACAGCTTGCTCTCGAAAGGGTGCCAGCAAGTCTTTTTCTAACCCCCAGTTGAGGAAAGCGCCCACCTTGTTCACCGCCGCTGCATTAAGCAGGGCAAACTCGCCCACCACGGCAAGGGGTTTCATTGATGTGGCAATCAGACGGTCGAGGTTGTCGAAATATATAAAGACCTCCACTGTTTCACCTGCTTTGGCTCCCTCTGGCACCCATTTGGCAGGCAGCAGGATATCACCGGCTTCGCCTCCATCGAGAAATGCGCCGGTTTCTGTTATACGAAGAATGGAAAGTGTATTGAATTTTCCGGGTATAGCGGTGTCCATAACGGGATTGGATTGAGATCACGAAGATAGGGAAAACTTCTGAAAATGGATTAAATTGATCAGCTATTGATATTTAGGCACATGTCCCAGTTTAAACCATGATAGTCAAATTCGCCCAGTTTTACGAAACCATGACGGAGATAAAACCGAAGTGCAGTTTGGTTTTCGGCCTGCACCCCGCCCCAGAGAATCATTCTGTTGATAGCTGTATTTTCCAGGTCGTGAATGATATGGCTCATCAACAGACTGCCGACCCCTTTTTGTTGATACCTGTCAGCCACCGAAGGGGCAATAGTGCAATCGGTTTCGTGGCTGAGGTTCAGTCCATAGCCCTGTAACCGTGGGAGGTCGTGAAGCAGAAATCCGCGCATGACGACGGCATAGGCAATTATTTCGCCCATAGAATCCGGTTTAGCTATGTATGCCCGATAAAGATCCTGCTGCCTTATGAAAAGGTTATCGAGCATTTCTCTGTCGAAGGCATGAGGGGCAAAGCGTTTTCTGGTTTCAGGGCCAAGTTTAAGTAAATAGCTGTACAGGGCATCAAGATCAGTGGCTTGTAATAGCCCAATGTAGAGCGACGGCTGATTAATCGACATCGCGTTTGAAAATGTCGAGTTTGGTTAGCGGCCTGATGTCTTCGAGCCATTGAAACCCTTTTAGTTTCCTTTGGTCTTCGGGAAGTTCTTTTTCGGGAAACATCACCTGGTTTGGGGCTTGTTTGTAGTTAATCGTCTGCACATCGTTGTTTCTCAGCCTGATGGTCATGCTGCTGGTTTTAGCCACATCGATTCCGATGAGTGAAGTGTCTTCCTCGCGCACCCAGTAAATTGTTTCGGCATTGCCTGTAACCTCCACCCTTACCAGCTCATTATCGCTGAAATATCCGATCATATTCTTTCCCTTGATCTGGTTGAATCCATGTATGGAGTCTTTTGAAACGATAAATGCTGTGTTGTATAGAATTAATGAGTCAATCTCTTGATTCACAATCGCAATATGCATTGAATCTGATGTAATCTGGTTTTCTTTTGACCAAAGTACCGGACTGCGGTACATACGGATTGTTGAATCTGCCATCAGATATGCCAGCGAATCGCACTTACCCTGAATATCACTCCTGTAAAATTTCACACCATAATAAGCAAACAAGCTTTTTGCCTTGCGGTCCTGGTCGAAAAACAGGAAGAGGGTGTCGGCATGCAAAAAAAGCGAATCCTGGTCATCATATGTAATCGCTTTGGCTCTGCCCGTTATAAACGACCTGCCTTCGTCTTCCCACAATTTGCCAATATCGCCGGTGATAATCATGTTGTTGTTTGTATCGGTTACCACAACATTTCCACGGGCATCACCGAAACCGATAGCCCTGTCGTAGTATAGATTGTCGCCGGTGATTGTTTGCTCAAGGGTTTGGATACTTGCTCTTTGGCTAAGATGAGCCTGGTCTTTCCGGGTGTCATACCACCCATACTCACAATAAATGGTGTTTTCCTCGCCCCTGATCACCGTTGGTCCATGAAACCAGGAAATTTCTGAACGTGTGTTATAAACCATCGTGTCGGAATAGGCCGTGTAGTCAGGGCTTGTCATCACCACATCATCGCGGAAATAGAACTCTTTAAGGTCGGTATTGTAAAAACCTTTCTTGCTGGTCAGGGTATTGTCTTCACTAACGATCTTTCCATTATCAGGATACCATGCCATTCGGGTTAGTCTGTTATAGACCAGATACTCTGTTTCGAGTGTGGTAGGAATATCAATCAGTTTAACATTGCCAAACATTTCAGCCACACGGGTTTCACCGTTGTAAAACAGTCTGTTTCCGTAAATATCAAGGCTGTCGTTGACATTTATGTGCACATTGCCATAGGCATCGAAATTGCGTGTTTTCTGGTTCAGATGAGCGCTGTCGCAATAAAAGCGGGTGGAATCCTGACGCAGGATAACATTTCCGATCAGCCGCTCAATATCTTTGCCCAAACGGGCATCATATTGCTGGGTTTTAGCACGCTCAATATGAATCACTGTGCGCTGACCAGCCTGACCAAAGGTCTGTGCAATATGTATGGCAAGCATTATCAAAAGTATGATGGCCGAACGGATCTTCATGAAGCAAAAGTAATCAAATCTGTTGTCGGGTCAGTAGCGAACAAATACAAAGACCTGACAGGATGGAATGATACCATTTTGGTGCAGAAACCGGAAGATGCAAATAGTGAAAATCATGCGACATCCTGCAAATCAGACCACCCTGAATGACTCATAATTTAGAACCATTATAAGTTGCCGAAGCTTCAATTTTCCTTACTTTTGGCAGTTTTAACAGTTTCATGTTTTAATCCTCAGATTATGGATTTTTCATTCGACGCCAGGGCCAATTACGAGGCCACGAGGGACCTGGCTGGCTATGTTGACCGAAAAAAGGCCACGCAGGCAACTTACGACCGGATAGGATTTATGTCGGGTTTGGAAGTGCATCAACAATTGCTTACCAAAGAGAAATTGTTTTGCCACTGTCCGGCAGGGATTTATAACCACCACGACGATTATGATGCCGAATTGATCAGGCATATGCGGCCTACACTGAGCGAACTTGGAGAGTATGATGGAACAGCTCTGATGGAATTCAAAACCCGCAAAAACATCATCTACCGTATCAAGAATGCCACCGCCTGTACCTATGAGGTTGACGACACGCCTCCTTTTCCTATCGACCGCGAGGCGCTTGGAATTGCCATTGAGATATCATTGCTGTCGAAACTCAATATCGTGGGCGAGGTACACATCACCCGCAAACAATACCTTGATGGAAGTATCCCAACGGGTTTTCAGCGAACAGCTATCATAGGCGTTGAAGGAGAAATTCATTTAAAGCATAAGAAAATCAGGCTTATCCAGTTAAGCATCGAAGAGGACTCATGCCGTGAAATATCCGACATAGGTCACGTCCGCATCTATAAAACAGATCGGCTTGGCATGCCTCTTATCGAAACAGTTACCTACCCGGATTGTTTGAATCCGGATGAGGTGAAGGAAGCTTGCGACTATATCCGCTTCCTCAACCGCAGCACCGGTAAGGTGCGCTCGGGAATAGGGGCCGGACGCCAGGATGTGAATGTGAGCTGCAAGGGAGGCACACGCGTTGAGATCAAAGGGGTTGCCCATACCAAATGGATACCAGAGCTTACCCACATCGAAGCTTTCAGACAATGGTCGTTGCTCCTGCTGCGCGATGAACTCAGAAAACGTTTTCCTGATCCTTCAACCTGGAAAATGACATCAGTTAATCTGGAGAGTGTTGACCTGAATACCTCCTTCGCCCCCTTACAAGATGCTAAAGAAGCCAATATGACTGTGATGGCAGTCAAACTTCCCGGATTCAAAGGAGCCTTGTCGCATTTTACCCAACCAGACAAAATGTTTGCCAACGAAATCAGCGACCGGCTTAAAGTAATTGCCTGCCTCGAAAAACCCAATATGGTTCATAGTGAATCCATTGTGCCAGAAGTAGAAGTAGAAAACTGGCAAAAAGTTGCCAACCTGCTATCTACCGGGAAAAACGATGCCGTTTTGATTTTCTGGGGTCCACAGGAGGATATGAAAACAGCTCTTGAAACCATAGAAGAGCGCTGCCGTATGGCTTTTGAGGGAGTGCCGAACGAAACCCGCAAATCCTTTGAAAACGGAACAACCATTTTCGAAAGAGTGCTTCCTGGTGCCGACAGGATGTATCCGGACACGGATTCAGCACCCATTCCGCTCGAAGACGACTACATTGATTCTTTGAGCAAGAACCTGCCTGAAGACATCATCGACCGTTTCAATCAGCTCAGAAAATGGAACGTTCCTGAGGACACCTACACCTATATTTTCTCGAAGAACTATTATCCGTTGATTGAACGTATGGTGAAAGAGCTTGAGGTGGATCCGCGTTTTCTGGGAACATTCATTGGGCATCGGCTTAAAAACCTGCTTGGCAGGCAGAAAAAGCCGAAACAGTTCAACATCGAAAAAATTTACAAACTATTTGCCTATCTCAGGCAGAATAACCTGAATGTGAGACTGGCCTGGGCCATGATGCCCGAACTGGCAACTCATCCGCGGATGGATTTTGATTCGGTGCTTGCTTCGCTGAAATTCAAGAAAATACCTCAGGAAGAGATCATACAAAAGATTCCTTTTCTGCAGGAAAAATTTGTACCACGAAAGAAAAAGGATAAGGCCAACCATCAGCTTAACTGGATGATGGGTCAATTGCACAAACAGGCAACAGGCAATATCGAATTAAGTTATTTGGCAAACCAGATCAAACAGGCACAGGCATGAGCGAAGACATTTTTCAAGGATATAAAGGCGACGCGCTGGACACATTAAAAAAATACAACGCCAGGGTGTGGGGTCAGGCTGAGGTGGAAACCACCCGCGGCAAGTTTATCGGCACCATACTGCCAAGGTCAGAAAACGATGACGACCAACATATTGTCATGAAAATTCCAACCGGATACAATGTGGGAGTTGATGTCAGGACGATCAAATCGATGAAGGAAACAGGGTATAAAAAGGCCAATTACAAGATTCCTGAAAAACAGTTTCCGACAACACCTGGATTGCCTCATGTGAAACTCTTTGGCACAGGTGGCACAATAGCATCGCGCCTTGATTATCGAACCGGAGCCGTTATTCCTGCCTTTTCGCCCGGCGAACTCTATGGAGCTGTGCCTGAACTGGCTGATATATGCAATCTGGATACCGAAAAGCTTTTTGCTGTTTTCAGCGAAAATATGGGGCCGAAGCAATACATCGGCTTGGCAAAAGCCATCGGAAAGGAAATTGAACAAGGCATCGACGGCATAGTGGTTGGGCATGGCACCGACACCCTGCATCATACTGGCGCAGCACTAACTTTTATGTGCCAGAACCTGCCTGTTCCGGTGGTCCTTGTGGGTTCGCAGCGATCGAGCGACCGGCCAAGCTCAGATGCCGCCCTCAACCTGATGCACGCCATGAAAGCAGCGGGCCAGTCGGACATTGCCGAGGTAATGGTGTGTATGTTTGGTCCCACTTCCGATGAATATGGGCTGTTGCATAAAGGAACACGGGTGCGCAAGATGCACTCGAGTTACCGCTCAACTTTTCGCACCATTGGTGACACACCACTTGCCATGATTAATCGCAAGACCATAAGTCCGATACACAAAACCTACAACAAAAGGCGCAACGACCGCAATGTGAAGATATTGCCTTATTACAGCGATGAAGTTACCATGCTCTATTATTACCCCGGGATGAAACCCGACACCCTGGATGCATTGGTCGATGCTGGTTATCGCGGTGTAGTGATTGTTGGCACTGGTCTGGGGCATGTGAACAAGGAACTCTATCCGGCCATTGAAAGGGCTCATGCCAAAGGGGTACACATGTATATGACTCTACAGACAATCTGGGGATATGTACATATGTTTGTGTATGACACCGGACGCGACATGATGGCCAAAGGAATAGTTCCAACCGGTAATATGCTTCCCGAAGTAGCTTTCATTAAGCTAAGCTGGGTTCTCGGGCAAACCGATGATCCGGCCGAGGTGAAAAGACTGATGCTTACCTCTGTGAATGATGAGATTACACCACGCGAGCCATATAACGGGTATTTAGTATATCAGGGAGGTGTTCCTGAAGTGGAAGATTTTATCAGGAAAGTACACAAATAGTTTCTTACCAGTTGATTTCGATCACTTTGAAAGATTTGCCCGAGTACTCATCGATTATTCTCTGTCGCGATGATACACCTTCGGCCATGCTTGGTTTCCCTATTGCAACGATATTTCCCTGATCGATCTGCGACCATTCCGGATATTTTTTCCGGATCATCTGGTTATAGACATCTTCCATCTCGAATTGTTTCCTGGGCTTTTTCACCGGACTGATAAACAAATAGTAAGCCTTTTCTTTAGCTCCTTCCAGTTTGGTATAGGAAGATGAGTAGAGGTAATAATAGGTAGGGCCTGCGCGCTCGGGCACAACAACGGAATTGTTAAAAATATCTTCATAAACTTCTTCCTTGCCTGCAATAGTAGTTGCAACCAAGGGAAGATCATTTCTGTATACTTTTGTATGATATTGAAAATCATAAGTTAAACCGGCAATAAGTATGTCAAGGTCTCCATCCTGGTCATAATCGCCCCATTGGCCCGTGCTCATATATAGTCCGGTCACATTCTCGTTCAGCTCACTAAATCCGGAGAGCCTGTTGTTTTTATAGATTTTCGAAACCGGCCCTTTTGCTGATTCACCGCTGATGAGCAGATCAACATCGCCATCGCCGTCAAAATCACCCCAGTCGGCAAAACCGCTTCTCACAGAAACAAAGGGGACAACGATTCTCGAAAATCCCTGACTTCTGTTATTTCTGTATAGTCGGGTAGTAATACTATTGTTGGTTGATTCGCCAATGACCAAAATATCAAGATCGCCATCATTATCAAAGTCGCCGGTTGCAGCAAAGCTATGTTTGAGCGGTACTATTCCTGTGTTTAAGGCAACAAAACTACTGTTTGTATTTTCATAAAGCATGCTGAATGGTGACCCACGTTGATCTGCTCCGGTAACAAAAACATCCGGATAACCATCCAGATTGTAATCATACCAGATGGCGATACCACGTTTGATACCTCTGAGACCAGCATCAATAAGCACAAACGTATTGTTTCGGTCGTTTCTGTATATTTGGGTAATCAATCCTGATTTTGCTTCTCCTGCAATTAAAATATCCTGATCACCATCGCCATCAAAATCACCGAACCGGATTGAGCCATCCCTTGCAGGCGTAAAAGGGATGCTGGTTGGTTGGTATTGCCCATTCCCAATACCTCTATATATGGTAGCGATGAGCGTGCCATCTGGTTTTTCGCCCATAACAGCAATGTCTTCAATTCCATCCAGATTGAAATCGGCAACGTCGAAGTCACCCCGATGTAAATCAGGTATTCCCGGTGCATAACGAGCGAACTTGTCGTTGCGAAGGTTTCTGTAAATGTGGGTACTGATTCCCCTGGTCTGTCCTTTAAAACGCTCCCCCATCAGCAACACATCCAGGTCGCCATCGCGATCAGAATCAATCCATCGTGCACTTCCTTCGCTGATACCCTGCAGTTCTGCTTTTACATCCACAAATTGCTGGCCGTTTAAAGGGCACGACAACAATAAAATGATTGATACCAGATAAATAAGGCGCTTTAACATGCAAAGGACAATTTAACTGACAATATTACGAAAATACTTAGTTATAATCTTTCTAAATTACATCGGAATGCAAAAAATAACCCAAATATGTAATGCTTATCAACAGATAAGCGATAAATAGTCTTACTTTTGTGAAATATTTCACAATATTAAAATTATGAAACCTACTCATATTGAGCATATTGGAATTGCGGTAGTTAATTTAGAAACAGCAATTCCCTATTATGAGAAACTTTTAGGCACGGTTTGTTACGCCATTGAAGAGGTTACTGATCAAAAAGTCAAGACAGCCTTTTTTAAAGTTGGGCAAACAAAAATTGAGCTTCTTGAAAGCACCGATCCCGAAGGGCCTATTGGTAAGTTTATTGAAAAGAAAGGCGAAGGTATTCATCATATAGCCTTTGCTGTGAATGAATTGGAGAAAGTTCTGGAGGAAGTGAAGGAGTCCGGAATTCGCCTGGTTGACGAGAAGCCCCGAAAAGGAGCTGAAGGTATGCACATTGCATTTTTGCATCCCAAATCTACTTTTGGTGTGTTAACGGAGCTGTGTGAAGACAAGAACAAATAACATTAAATATTGGGATTATGTCCATTGAACAAAAGATAAAAGAGCTTCTTGAGAAGCGGATTGAAGCCAAAAAAGGCGGAGGAGTGAATCGCATCGAGAGCCAGCATGCGAAGGGTAAATTCACTGCCCGTGAACGCCTTGAGATGCTTCTGGATGAGGGAAGTTTCGAAGAGTTTGATATGTTTGTCATGCACCGCTCGCACGATTTTGGACTTGAAGAAGAGCACTATATGGGCGATGGGGTTGTGACCGGTCATGGCACCATAGATGGTAGAGTGGTTTATGTGTTTTCGCAGGATTTTACCGTGTTTGGCGGTTCCCTGTCAGAAACCTATGCCCAGAAAATATGTAAGATAATGGATCAGGCCATGAAAGTTGGAGCTCCGGTGATTGGTATTAACGACAGCGGTGGAGCGCGTATTCAGGAAGGGGTTAGGAGTCTGGCTGGCTATGCTGATATTTTTCAGCGTAACATTATGGCCTCAGGTGTGATTCCTCAAATCTCCGCTGTTTTTGGACCTTGCGCCGGAGGTGCAGTGTATTCGCCTGCACTTACCGATTTTGTGCTCATGAGCGAAACCTCAAGCTATATGTTTGTCACCGGGCCAAAAGTAACAAAGACAGTTACCGGGGAAGATATTTCAACCGAAGATCTTGGTGGCGCATGGGTTCACGGAACCAAAAGCGGAGTTACCCATTTCGTGGTTACCAACGAAGAGGAGGGCATACTGCTGATAAGAAAATTGCTGTCATATATTCCTCAAAACAACCTCGAGGAGCCACCATTGACCGAATGCACCGATCCGATTAACAGGCTTGAGGATAGTCTGAATCAGATTATACCTGAGAATGCTAATAAACCATATGATGTTCTCGACATCATTCATTCAATCGTTGATTATGGAGAGTTTCTGGAGATTCATCGGAACTTTGCTAAAAATATAGTTATTGGCTTTGCAAAATTCAATGGGATGTCGGTAGGCATTGTTGCCAATCAGCCTAATTTTCTGGCTGGAGTACTCGACATTGATGCCTCACGCAAAGCCGCAAGGTTTGTACGTTTTTGCGATGCATTCAATATTCCGATTGTTACCCTCGTTGATGTTCCTGGATTTTTGCCGGGCAGCGCACAGGAATATGGCGGGATTATTATCCATGGGGCAAAACTCCTGTTTGCATATGGCGAGGCCACTGTGCCTAAAGTTACCGTAACCCTCCGCAAGTCATATGGTGGTGCACACGATGTGATGGGATCCAAACAACTCCGCGGCGACATCAATTACGCCTGGCCATCGGCCGAAATAGCTGTTATGGGACCAGCCGGAGCGATTGAAGTGCTCGAAGGAAAAACCATTCTTCAGATTAAAGATCCTGAAGAACGGCAGCAGTATGTAAAAACAAAAGAGGAAGAATACAGGGAGAAATTTGCCAATCCTTATGAAGCTGCCCGTTATGGATATATCGATGATGTGATAGAGCCCCGTAACAGCCGGTTCAGGATTATCAGAGCCTTACAGGCTCTTGCAACCAAAAAGGATGTCAATCCACCTAAAAAACACTCTAACATCCCACTATAATGATGCCTCTACTGACCGAAATTGTTGATGTTCCCGAAACCTTGTTAACCGAAGGTATTGTGATTTCAGTGGTGAGCTATGTCATTGTTTTTGCGGCACTGCTCATTCTCTATTTTGTGTTTGATAGTCTATCAAAAGCCATCAACCTTCAGCTGAAACTGAAGTTGCGCCGGCAGGGAAAGCTGAGCCAGATAAAATCCGACAAGGATCTAATGATACCCGGAGAAGTAACTGCAGCTATCGGACTTGCCCTCTTTTTCGCAACCGAATTGCACGATGAAGAGAGTAATATTATCACCATAAGAAAAGTTTCCCGGACTTATTCACCGTGGAGTTCAAAAATTTATGGCCTGAGAGGCCTCAACCGCTAATACATCAAGGTATGAAAAGTTTTAAATTCAATATCAGAGGCAACGATTACGAAGTGGAAATCGTGAAACTGGAAAATTCTTTAGCCGAAGTTGAAGTGAATGGAACAATCTATCAGGTGGAGATAGAAAAGAGAAAAACAGAAACCAAAACCCCAATTCTGGTTCGGTCGGCAGTGGTTAAACCTGAAGGATCGCATATTATTGCGCGCAACGAAACAGTTCGCGCAACGGTTTACAGCGTGAAAGCACCACTTCCGGGATGCATCCTGTCCATATTCATCAATCAGGGTGATAAAATAAAGCGGGGTGATAAGATTCTCGTGTATGAAGCCATGAAGATGGAGAATAATCTGTTGGCCGAAAAGGATGGTATCATCAAAACCCTTAAGGTTAAAGTTGGTGATAATGTGTTGCAGGGAGACGTTTTACTCGAAATAGAATAGACCATGAATTTACGAAAGTCGATCACAATTTTCAGCATTCTGGGTCTCCTGGTTTCACTTAATTTTCTCGTTGTCTCCAATCCTGGACTGGCAGCCAAAATTGGCCCGCAGACCGAAGTTTCCGCAAATGATGTATCCCAGCTGGAACAGGAAGGTGACATTACGAATTTTGCAACAGAGAAAACCAAGGAAGGTCTCAGTAAGTTTTATGCGTTTACCGGTTTCCGCAATGCAACACATGGCAACCTGATCATGATTGTTGTCGGGTTGTTTTTTATCTTCTTAGCCATCAAATATGACTATGAGCCTTTGCTCCTCATCCCCATAGGGACAGGTATCATTATCGGAAACATTCCCTTTTTTCAGGATGGTGGAGTTAACCTGCAACTTGGTATCTATCAGCAAGGCAGTGTGCTTAACTATTTGTACTTTGGAGTTACTAATGGTATCTATCCACCATTGATTTTTCTGGGTATCGGTGCTATGACTGATTTTTCTTCCCTGATTTCCAATCCAAGACTTATGCTGCTCGGTGCTGCTGCTCAGCTTGGTATCTTTTTAACCTTTCTTGGAGCTCTTTATGTAGGATTCAATATGCCCGAGGCTGGTTCAATCGGGATTATCGGTGGAGCTGATGGCCCAACGGCTATTTTTCTGGCATCCAAACTTGCCAATGGTGGTATTGTTCATGGATATGAAACAAAGAACCTCATTGGACCAATCGCTATCGCAGCTTATTCCTACATGGCATTGGTGCCGGTTATTCAGCCTCCGATTATGAGGCTGCTCACTTCAAAACGCGAACGACTGATCAGGATGAAACCTCCCAGATCAGTTTCTAAACTGGAAAAAATCCTTTTTCCCATCATCGGTCTTATACTCACTACTTTTATTTCGCCCGGTGCACTTCCATTGCTTGGCATGTTGTTTTTTGGCAATATCCTGAAGGAAAGCGGAGTTACCAAAAGGTTAGCAGATACTGCCCGAAACTCCATGATTGATATCGTTACTATCTTGCTGGGGTTAACAGTTGGAGCTTCAACGCAGGCTGATGTTTTTCTGACCGACACTTCGATCCTCATCTTTGTGCTGGGTGCAGTTAGTTTTATGTTTGCCACGGCAGGAGGCGTTTTATTTGCCAAGGTGATGAACCTATTT
Source organism: Bacteroidales bacterium UBA6192 (assembly GCA_002422725.1). GTDB lineage: Bacteria > Bacteroidota > Bacteroidia > Bacteroidales > F082 > UBA6192. Next base: position 12,757 of record DITE01000029.1, on the reverse strand, counting down.
TTGCCTGACGAAAACAAGATCAACCCTTTGCTTGGGGCAGCAGGTGTATCAGCTGTACCCGACAGCGCCCGGGTAGTTCAGCTCGAAGGACTAAAAAGCGACCCATCGAACCACCTGCTTATGCATGCCATGGCTCCTAATGTAGCTGGTGTTATCGGCTCGGCTGTAGCAGCTGGTATTATGATGAGCTTCTTGTTGTAGGATTCTGATCATCAGNNTTTTTTTCCTGATCGGATTTCAAATCATTTTTCATACATTTGACCTCATTTCAGAAATCATTTTTCATCATGCTGATTATTGGTATAGCTGGAGGGTCAGGTTCGGGCAAAACAACTGTTGTAAAAAAGATTATCAGGGCTTTGCCTGGTAGTTCAGTGTCGGTGATCTCGCAGGACGCCTATTACTGGGACAATGGCCACCTGAGTCAGGAAGAGCGAAAAAAGATCAACTTTGATCATCCCTCTTCAATCGAGTTCGATCTGCTTATCAATCACATAGACCGCTTGAAGCAGGGTGAAACCATCCCGATGCCAATTTATTCCTATGTAAGTTGTGCCCGTTCAGCCGAAACCATTCCTGTGAAACCCACGAAGGTTATGATTGTTGAGGGGATATTAGTGTTGACAAATGCTCAGCTGCGTGAAAGAATGGATATAAAAATTTATGTTGATACCGACGGCGACGACAGGCTGATACGCATTATTCAACGCGATATTGAAGAAAGGGGCAGGTCGTTTACCGATGTATTACGACACTACGAGCATTTTGTTAAACCCATGCATTTGCAGTTTATCGATCCGACAAAGCGATATGCCGACATCATTATCCCTCAGGGAGGCGCCAATCAGGTGGCGATTGATATTTTAACATCAAGAATCCGTATGAACCTTCAAAGCGATTGAATATGAAATTGTTCAACTACAAAAGCAGCTGGCTGTTGTTGTTTTTCATTTTTCCGGTAATTATGATGACAAATTTTTCGTGTGGCAAAGACAAATTTAGCGGACCTGCTGAAAACTGGACTTATCTTACCGCAAAGAATGGACTTGTGAGCAACTATGTGAATTGTATTGCCATTGACCCCTCGGGCGCTGTCTGGGTGGGTACAGAGTTTGGCGTGTCCCGTTACATTGACGGCACATGGTCATCCTATAACACTCCTCAAGGTTTATTGTATCACCAGGTCAATAGTATTGCAGTTCAGGAAACAAATAAAATTTGGTTTGCGACCCCTTACGGAGCCTCGTTTTTCGACAACGGCCAATGGAAAAGTTATGATGTTGAAAATTCAGGCATCAGTTATAATTATGTTTACGACATTGCCCTCGATGCGAACAATAATCCCTGGTTTGCCACTGGAAAAGGCGTGTCGTTGCTCAAAGGAAACAACTGGACAATTTATCAGAAAGAGGAAGGAAATGCTTTGGTTTACAACATAGTAAGAACATTGGCGATTGACAGAAACAATAAGAAATGGTTTGGCACAGAGTTCGGTATTTCTGGTTTTGACAACAATGTCTGGACAACTTATTTGGCAGAGAATGTGTTGGCCGATTTTGTCGTTAACATTTTTGTTGACAGTAAAAACCGTTTGTGGGTTGGCACTCTCGCTGGCGTTTCGATGTTTGCCGGTGATGGATTTGTTGATTATTCTACTTCCAACGGACTGATATTTAACCGTGTGGATGCTATTGGGGAAGATCTGGATGGTACACTTTGGTTCGGCACTCCTTATGGGGTTTCCTCTTTTGATGGATCCAACTGGAAAAGTTATACAACCATCAACGGATTACCCGACAACTGGATTACCGGAATTGTTGTTGATCAGGAAGGTAAAATCTGGTTTTCGACCAAAACCAAAGGTCTGGCTTACCTTCAGATTTCCGATTGATATTATGTTTGCAGGATGAAACAAATCAGTGAGTTGATTGTTTTTTTTATGTAATTGTCTGTTGAGCAATAGATATCAGAACAGTATTTGGGAAAACAGAAAGCTCACAATTACTTCTTAATGAATAAAAATATGATTAAAAAAAATGTGAAATCACCGTGTCAGTTGATATGCACCTATGATGATGATAAAATTTGTATTGGTTGTTTCCGATCTATCGAAGAAGTAGCTAAATGGGACGGCCTGAGTAATGACGAAAAACAAAAAGTAATCGATAATACCCATAAAAGGCGTCAGGAAAAAGGAGGTGACTATTATGGTTTTGGTTGATCCAATGCCACAATAGTCACCTTATTTTGCTTAGAGATCAATACTAAGTGTTTATAGTATGACCTTCAAATCCGATAGTGAGGAAATCAGCCTATTTCAATCCGTGCTCTTTTCTTAGCTTGCCTTTTTCATCATACCAAACAGGGAGGGCATAGCCAAATCCTTTTCCTTTGTAGTTTACCTTTTTCACATCGCTACGTTTGTTGGCAAGCTTTACAAGGCATTGGTTAATTTTTGATTTCAATTTTTCTTCGTTATCAAAAATCCCGGCTTCAACGGCTTTCACTCCAACAGCTTCAATAATTGATTTGCTGAGCATTGCCTTACCATTCTCCTTCAAACTATTCAGAATCATGTTGTCCCAAATTGACAAGGGGTAAGGTTTCCGTGACTTGGACTTTTCTGTAATGATTTCTCTTTTTGGTTTGGCTGGACGGCCTCTTCTTGGCTTTACCACTTCCACCTCATTTTTTTGTGTGGCGTCATCATCCGATTGAACGATTGATTTCGATTCACCGGTTGACATTTCTGAGCGGTAGCGGCTTTTTGATTTTAAAAGATTATAGTGATCTTCGAGTTCAGCAACTTTTCTTTTAACATAATCCGTCTTATATTTGAGTTTTCTCAACTCAGAATGATACTCATTCAAAAGGTCGAGTATATCGAACTCATTCAGTTTATTAGAAAATTTCATAGTATTAAATTTTTCACAAATTTAATACATAAAATACAATTTTCTAACTTAGAATTGAAAATATTTTTCCAATTAGTCATATTTTCCAAATATCAATAATAGTAGTAACTGCATATCAACTTGTTAGCATATTTCAATATTTTGCCTACTCCCTGTATTTTATCCATCATATATCAAAATGAACAGCATCAAAGTGCTGTATTTTGACACATATTGCCTTTTTGAATATACACAAAAGGCTTATTGAACTTTTGGGAATAATACTCCTAACTGACCCAAAATTAGGTTAGCCCCAACAATGACGTGCATATAATTGGTGAAGCATGGATACGCTTTTCTGAGCACTTTGGTAAAGAAATGGAATAATCATCAAAGGCTGCATTCACATCAACCCTGTTGACCTAAGCAAATCAATTTCCAATTTTGACGGGAGTTCCTGTCATGGCTTGCAATTACCCTTATAATCAGTCTGTAACTGAATCGATAAACAAAGGATGTTGATTATTTTTCGCGTGGGGCAAGGAATTTGTTGTAGAGCAATAAACCGATAATTGTCAACACACCTATCAGACTAAAAATGAACCACAACAAACCAGGGCGCTGCAATCCATCCACAAAGTGAACATACATGCTTGCACCGAGAATGCCTCCGATACCGCTTCCGATCACCCCGTAAAGAAAGGAATAGCCCAGATAAAGGGCTTTTTTGTCTGGCGGGGCAATCAGTCCAACATATGATATAAATTTTGGGTGTGCAGTCATCTCCCCGATTGAAAAAATAATGATACCGGCTATAAATACCCAGGCATGCATCGAAACGGAAAGTATGGCCATGCCAACTGTTCCCATTGCAATACCAACAATCATGGTGGGCAGGGCTTTGGTGTTTTTCACCAAGGCTGAAACAATCAACTGCAGGGCAATAATTGTACCCGCATTGATAACGGTAACATGTTCGGCTTCAAATTTCCAGTCAGTTTGTGCACCCATCCGTGCCATCAAACTGTTGACGGTGCTGTTTACAGGGCTCATGTCCACATATTCGGTGAGATACCATAAAACAGTATCGAACATTTGAAAATATAAGATCCAGAACATGGAATAGATCACAATCATCACCACAAACCTGAAGTCTTTCAGAACGAGTACCACCCCTTTTAAAACCTGAAATACTGATTTGGTGCTGGATGGCCTTGGCGGTTCTCTGAAGAAAAAGATATTAAGAATCAATAGCCAGCCTGTGCCTATGGAAGCCATGATGAATATGTAAGACCAGGAAATACCTTTCAGATATGGGATCAGGATAAGGGGAAATATAAAAGCACCTAAATTAATTGACCAATAAAAAATTCCAAATCCCAGTCCACTATTGCTTTCATCGGTTTCGCGGGCAATGGTTCCTGAAATAATGGGTTTGAAGAATCCTGCTCCGACTGCCATCAGGAGCAAGCTGAGAAACACAAGGGTGTAAGATGACACCATGCTTGTTAAAAAATATCCCAGACTCATGATCACAAACGAAAACATCAGCAACCGACGATATCCAAACCGATCGGCTAATGCTCCCGACAAAATGGGAAGTAAATAGAGCAATGGAGTAATGGTACTCTTGATGACTCCGACACTTTCCTTCGAAAAGCCAAGCCCGCCGCTGGCTACATCCAACACCAGATACACCGACAGCACTGACATTACACCATAATAGGAGCCTCTTTCGAAGAACTCCATAATGATAGCTACCCAGTAATTTCGGTTGAACGACCTGAATCCTTTTCCCGGAGGTGATGAATCACTTTTCATGCTGCTAAATTGGTTTATATTGGCCTTGAGGCGGGGCAAATATACACCGAGTAATTAAAATGACCCATGAACAGCAAAAAGAGGAGTAAATCAACTTTAATCTTACCAGGTCAAACCTTCTCAATTCAATTCAATTTCGGTTAGGCTTCCTCTGAAAGCCCCGAAAACACCCAATCCACCTTCAATATTACTGAAAACAGGCGTTGGTTCTACAAATGGATTGTCGTCTTCATCGGTGTAGGCAGATTTATGAAAACTGTAGTAGTTTTTATCCGTCAGACTAAGATGAATTAACAAACTGGGTTTTTCATTTGGAATTATGCCAATTCCAAAGGTCTTATAAATGAAGTATTCCCCATCTTTATTGGCATCCGCAACAAACCGATCACCTGTTTCAAGATCCATTGGTGTGTAATAACTGTTGCCGGGCGTTCCATCCCCATAACGTATCATAAGTTCGGATCGATAAAAGTCACCGGCTCCGGGTGTGTCCTGAAACCTGAAATACACGGTTTTTTGGGAATAGCCATCTTCATTCCGGGATTCAATATTGGTAATTTCGATATCGGGTGGCAGGTTGAAAGGAACTGTGCAACTGGCTGTAACTTTGTCGCCATCAGGAGTGCTTACCTCCAGATAGTAAGTTTTTCCGGGTTCAACAGGGAATTCAGAAGTTGTGGAATGATAGTGCTCTGCATATGGGTAATAGGGAATGGTGATGCTGTTTTCGCCTTGTGTGAGGATCACCGTGGCATCACTCACCACAGGAAACTTCTGATCATATGCCGGATGCTCGGTGTAAAGCGGCAGACTTCGCTGAACTATCACTTTTATTTCACTGTCTTCAGGCGATATATAGCTGTTTACAACAAGTTTGGGTTTGGTCAGCGGCACGTCAACATCACTCACAAAATCGTCGCACGAAATGATTGCCGGTGTCAAAGCAATGAAAAGATAAATTGGGATATGTTTGATTTTCATGGCACTAGAATTTGACATTAAAGGTGATGGATGGAATTACCGGGAATATCGAAACCTGTTTCAGGCTGCTGAATTCGGTGTTGGTGTTCTCGTTGTAGCCGGTCTCGATAAAGTAAAAGAAGGGATTTTTTCTGTTGTAGGCATTATATAGCCCAATTTCCCATGTTCGCTCATATCGCGCCAGTTTTTTATGGAATTGTATTGCCAGATCCATGCGATGGTAGGCCTTCATCCTGAAGCTGTTTACATTGCCATAATCAGACACTTCGTTCCGGAAATAATAAAATCCGCCTGAAGGAACGATGTTTTCAAAAGGATCGTTAACATTGGCAGGGTAGGTGCCCATTGGAAGCGTAATCGCACTTCCTGTGCCGTAAACCCAGGTTCCGGAAAGGGTAATGCGATTACTCAATTCGTGAATGACGACCAGTGAAGCATCGTGCCGGCGGTCGTAACGTGCCCAGAATTTTCTGCCATAATTGATCTCTTCAAATTGAAGCTGTGTCCACGACAGGGTGTAGCCGACCCAACCACTGGTTTTTCCATATTTCCTATGCAGCAACAATTCAACGCCATACGATTCGCCTTTGCCTGAAGTGACATTGTCCTGCCAGGTGAAATTTTGGGCTTCGGCAGGGTCATCGATCAGCAAAAAACTGGCGCCGGGTTTGTATCCCAGGATGTTGGTGCTTTTTTTGTAATACCCTTCGAGTGTGACCAGCGAATTATATTCTGGAAGCTCGTAAGCCATGCCGGCAGAAAGCTGACGCGATTTCTGAGGCAAAACCCTGTCTGTCGAAGGAACCCATAAATCGGTTGGTAAACCGACTCCTGTGTTACTCAGCAAGTGAATGTACTGGTTCATTTCGGCATAGGCAATCTTGGCTGAAACGCCTTCGGTGATCAAATAATTGGCCGAAAAACGCGGTTCGGGCGAAAAATAGTGCTTCGTTTTGGCGATAAAATGGCTCAGGCGTATGCCGGCATTCACCTGCAACCTGCCTTTATAATTGAACTGATTTTCGGCATAAAGACCTGTTTCCAGCGAATTGTAGACTGTTTTACTGTTGAAATTATATGCGGTTTGATTATCCACTTCCACAATAGCACTGGGCAGAAAACGGTGTTGGGTTGATTGCAGGCCACTACGCAAGGTGTAAAATGGCGAAACATGATATTCCAGATCATATTTCAGGGCAAAGTCGCGAATGCCCGATTTGTAGGTAAGTGAATAGTTATCATAGGAATCCTTAACCTCATTATAAATATTGAGATCATATTCGCTGAATATCAAGGAGGTGTTACTAAATACCCGGTTGTTGAACAAATGGTTCCATCGCAGGGTCGCTGTTTTATTTTGCCAGTACAGCCCGCCTTCCGACCTGTTGTTCATGCCGTAACTATTGAAAAACCTGAATTTATCGCGCCCAAAGTAACCGCTTAGGTAAAGCTTGTTTTTCGGACCAAAATCATAGTTCAGTTTGGTGTTCAGATCATAGAAATAATATCCTCCACGTGCTTCCTTATCCATAAATGGCATTGTCAGCACATCGATATAGGTTCGTCGTGCCGAAACCAGAAAGGATGATGTGTTCTTTACAATTGGGCCTTCGAGCAGGAAGCGGGAAGAAATCAGCCCGATGCCGGCTTCGCCTGACAGCTTCTCCTTGTTGCCATCCTTCATGGTCATTTCGACCACCGACGACAGTCTGCCGCCATACCGTGCAGGAAACCCTCCTTTAGTGAGTTCGACGCTTTTGAGGGCATCGCCGTTGAAAATGGAAAAGAAGCCAAAAAGATGGTAAGCATTGTAAACAGGAGCATCATCGAGGATAATCAGGTTCTGATCGGGGCCACCGCCACGCACATAGAGCCCACTGCTGCCCTCTGAGCCTTTTTGCACCCCCGGCATCAGCTGAAGGGCTTTAAAAACATCTTTTTCGCCCAGTAGAGCTGGGATATTCTTCACCTGCAAAACAGGCAGCGTTATCATGCTCATCTGACTGCTTTCGGTCATTCTTTCCAGTTTTTCGGCCGAAACCACCACCTCAGTCAGCGTGATGCTGGGGTTGAGTTCAACATCAACCAATTGATCCTGATTAAGTTCAATTTGCATGAATGTGGCCTGATAACCAACGTATGAATACTGCAGCTGATAGCTGCCTTCGGGCAAGGTAATGGAATAGAATCCGTAGTTGTTGGTTACTGTACCCTGTCGATTGGCTTCGATGTACACATTCACGCCGGGTAGTAACTCACGGCTACCCTTTTCGCGCACATAGCCGCTGAGGGTGTATTTTGTCTGAGCAATTAATCCGTTACAGACCAATAAAATTGTGATAATTAACAATAAAGTTTTATTCATACTTTTAAGTGAAGCAACTTCAATTAACGAAAAATGCAGTGATTAATTGTTGTGACGGATGTAAAAGCCTGAAAATAATATAGAAAGGCATTGATACAAAAGGTTTAGTTGGCCAGACATGGTGAAAGTACTGGAATTGAATTTATTTATGTGACACTTCTTCGGGCAGGAAACAAATTATGGTGGTTGAAATAAACACAAACCGGGAAATCCCTTTCGTATCCTGGATCATTGAAAAATTCAATAAATTCGTTGTTTCAAATTCAGCACAAATGAAAACTGTCAGAACAAGTATAATCTGTGTATTAGTTGCTGCATCATTACAGTTTTGCAGCTGCTCTTCGGCAAAAAGTACTGCTGCTTTCACTCCATTAAAAAAACAATCAAACAGCCTTGTTGTCTTTTCACCATATGTTGAAATGGTAGCCAAAAACGATGGGGGTGATTTTTATTTGAACGACCTGATGGAAGGTAATGCAGGGGTTATAATCGAAGAGATCAATGCTGTTCTGGACTCCAGGTACGATCTGGTTATTCTCGAACGCCCGCCGGTCAGCAGAGACTCATTGTTTCGTCTGCTTGACTTACTCGATCAGTCGCCAAAATCACTACCTGATATTTCGATCTTTCCGGTTTTGCCAACAATTCAGCTGCTGAGCGGTCAAAATCTGGCTATGTTCATAGCCTATCATGCTGATTTTCCTGCATCTTCTGGCGTGACGGGTTACTCTTTCTGGATTGGTATAGGCCCGATGGCCGTTAATCTTTCTCCTAATAATATGAAGCCCCGGATGCGCTTCAGCTTGATTGTGGTGAATACCGAAACCGGTGAGGTAGTTTGTTACGATAAAATCTCATCAGCAAAATATGACCCCAGAATAGCAAAAGATACCCGAAGTATGACCAAACTGATTATTAAATCGTTATACTACAAATAAGGAATGTTGTTCTGAAAACGTTCCGTTTGAACCTGCGCCAGAGGTGTGTATTTCTCTTCAATTTCAATCAAATAAGCCTTCAGAAAGTGGTTTACTGACAGGCTTTTATCTTAAAAATTGTGTCTAAATCTTCTTCAGCACAATCTTTTCTGCCTGCTTGTCAATCATCATCGTTATAAAAATGCGCAGAGCTTCGTAGTGCATCGGCGAAATGATATCTGCAACCTTGTTGTACTGATATTGCAAGGTTATATTGATATCTGTTGCTACAACGGAGTAACTAAAGCTCCCCATTCCATCGGGCAAGGCCAGTCGAGTGGCTGTGGGCAGCGTTTCCACTTTGTAGCCATCAGGTATTTTCATCGAAATGTTATGTTTTTCCATACCCGTGCTTGTATAAAAAACAGGAAATTCTCTTTTCTCGCTTTTTAAGTTGTTGGTTCTGTCTTGCCATATCATCATTGGGTTAATATACAGCATATCGCCTACCTGATCAACTTGTCCTTCCAAAACAAACTCAATATTCTCTACCATTTTTGGCTGTAAACTATCAGCACCAGTTTGAGTATAGTTGATGATTTCCAACGCCGGATAATTTTCATGCAGTTGTTTCACATAACCGCCTTTTTTCTCTGCTTCCTTGAAAGCCAGGCGGGCTGAAGCTGCATCGTAATTGCTGTAAACAGTTCTTATTTGCCCTTTTATGGTAAGATCGTCGTTAAGTTCAGTCAAAACTGTGTTTTGAATGCTGCCTTTATTAGGATTGTCAATGGGAATCCGCACTCCTTTCTGGTCATCTGTTATAATAATTCCATCCAGGTTGAGGGCTCTATCAGGTAAAAATCCGGCATCAAGGTGTTTTGAGGTTGCATCAAGAAAGGTGAAGCCTGTGGGGTTTTTTATGGCAACGATAACATAATTTATCTGCGCATAGCTTGGATAACTGAGATTTAAAAACCCATTATTTCGTGTACTGATTACAACTGGTTGCGCATTGATTTCAGCTTTCCTTAATAGATTAATGAGCAGTAAATTCATGTCCGCTACATTGCCCGTCTTTTCATTCATCAGTTTTTTCAGGCCTTTTTCACAAAATTCGCCATTGTTTCCATTCCAGTTATAATTGTTGCGTACATAATAATAGAGGTAGTTTATTCTGTCTTCAACGGAAAGACTCAGCGCTTTATCAACCACCGGGGAGAGTTCGTTCAGACGAAGATTCAATTGTTGTCCAAAGTTATCTCCTGTCATATAGCGGTAAGCGATATGATCCCAGGTTGAAGAGTAATTCTTAACTTCGCCATATCTGCCCTGAATAAACGACAGTTCAAAGTTTACCGAACTACGGTAGTTATCCATTGTCGGAACGAAAGGTTCTTCTTCTAAGGCCGGCACATTGCTAGCCTTATAGATGTCGACATTGATTGAATAATTGATATTGTTTAACTGAGATGTGCTACCCAAATTTGTAATTGTTCCTGATTTGGAATCACTTTTTCGTGTTACGGGCAGAGGCAGCCCCTTCATAAATTTGTTAAAGGTGTAATATTCCGGGGTTTCTACAACGTATTCAATATAGTCAACGGGTATTTCATGCTGAAGGTAAAATGGTCGTAATGAAATTGTTGACGGTTCGCTTAATTCATATTCGATATCAATAACCGAGCCTGGGGCAAGGTTTGGCATGGCGAATTTTCGTCGCATAAATACCTTGTTAAACTCCTCAGAAAAATAGCTGTCATTTTCGAGTTTTGTTTCAACTACTGCTCCGTTTTCAAGGTTATAGGTGTAGGCTTTAAACTTCACGATTCTTCCTTCAATGTGGTATGGTATTGCGAAATCACCCCATCCCATACCCTCCTGATTGTAAATTTTAATCCGTTTATGAACATAGGTATGCAGATCGAACCAACCGTCTTTGAAAGTGTAATATACACGGCAGTATTCATATAAAATTGCAGCATCTGCCTGACTGTCAGATTTATGTACTGTTTCCCGGATTAACTCAGCCGGTATTTTCCTGAATTTGATTTTTTGGGCAAAAGTTGTAGCAACTGTTAAAATCAAGAATACAAAAAGGATAATGTGCTTTTTCATAAAGATTTTTTTATGAGTATAATTTTGGTTTGGTCGAATCGTACAATATCTTTCCGAAACTGAAGGTAGTCGTTATAATCCTCTGCAGGAAAAGTGCCGCTTTTTTCTAAAAATGAACGTGTGATTAGAATCTTACTTTCAGAAAGTTTCTCCACACTAAAAGCATACTTTCCAAAACGGTTGTCAAATTCAGCTTTTGAAGGAAGTGCCTCAATCATAAAGTCTTCGGGGAGTTCAACTTCATAGCGATCGATGTCGTAATACCCCCGGGGGATAACAATTTTTTGCTTTCTGTTTGGAATACGCGGTGGAATGTAGGCTATTCGGTTGAAAAAGTTGGCTTGAAACAGCATGCGTTCGCCGCTCATTGTGCTATATTTTTGGGCTTCGAGCTCCAGATTTTCTTCAAAAACAATATTTTTTTTATCTGCCTTAAAGCTAATCTTTGGCAATCTGAGAAACTGAAGATAGTTCCAGTTTTTTTGATAGAACTTCTCGTTATCTTCTGTTTTCTGCATCTCCAGGTAGTACTTGTTATCGTACTGAAGTCCGGATGACTTGCAAATTAAGCTGGCCTTTATAAAGCCATCAGCTTCAAGTACTACTCTTGCCTCGGTTTCCTGTTTGTTGATGCTGTCGGCATACATTGGCGTCCTGACCAGTTTACTTCCTTTTTCTGATAAGCTAAGCGCGGTGCGGTTGTCGGTAAAATCGCTTAGATAACCAAATGGACAATGCTGATTCGTTGTTTCAAGCCAAATGGTGGTATCCTTTAATGGAACAGAAACGATAACGTGGTTGCCTTGAACGGTAACTTGCGTAGTGTCGAGCCCCCTTGGATTATTTCCGGAATAGATAATGGTATAGGTAGCGGGCAACCCTGCTGCCTTTAACAAGGATAGTGTATAAAATGAAAGTGCTTTACAATCGCCATACTTAAACTCATCAACACTGGCCACGGTCATGGGTTTCCAGCCTCCAATGCCAATTTGAACGGAAACATACCTAGTTTTTCGTTGGACGTATTCGTAAATAAGGCGAGCCTTTTCAGCGGAATCACTGATGCCATCAACAAGTGAAAGAATCTCTTTTCGGGTGTTTTCAGGAACCAATTCATTTCCCTCAAGCATCTTACTTTGATACCATTCGCCAAAATCGTTCCAGTTTGAAACTTCTCCTTTTATATTTTCAAGTTGAAAATGATCAAGTGAGGCTGAAGCAAAAGGGGTGATTTCACTCAATGGAGGACTGGCATATTCATATGTTATTGGCAATGCCTGTTGTATTTCGAGCGAGTAATTGCCTGGCGTATTCGATTTCTTCACACCAAACATATCAAAATTACGCTCTGTAGTGATAAGTTTCCAGTCGATGGGATAGGTCAAAGTGTAGGTGTTGGATTCCACCGATTGAAATTCCTTATCAAGTGGCATCCACGAAGGAAGAAAAGCGGTATTCTTACTTTTTACAACCAGTTTAAAAACAAAAGTGTAAGGATAACTTCCAGGCGTATAAAGGAAATATTGTATCCTGTCATCAATAAAAATGCTACTCGAACTTACTGCACTGACATCAATAAGGTCGCTTGATTTAAGCTTCTTTATTTCCTTGCCGTTAGCATCCAGTATTTTGGCACTCATTTCGCTTATCTTCAACGATTT
>DITE01000076.1 GCA_002422725.1 Bacteroidales bacterium UBA6192 | reverse complement strand
AACGCTATTCAGGCATTGACAAACACGAAACAAGTAACCAGAAACAAGTAACAAGTAACCAGGCGCGGCCTTAACAAAAACCCAAAAGCCAAACCTCAAACAAGTTTGGGTTTGGCTTTTGGGTTTTTGTTACCGCTTCGCGGACGCCTGAAACGGTTGGCGGAGGAAGAGGGATTCGAACCCCCGGAGGCTTTGACACCTCAACGGTTTTCAAGACCGCCGCAATCGACCACTCTGCCATTCCTCCGCTGCAAAATTACAAAAAAATCGCATCCTGCAACAGTCACGATGAATTTCTGTCAACATGCCTCAAACTTATGACGCTGCACCGTATACTTGTTAATCGTTGCAATTTTCAAGACAATTCCTTACTTTTGTATTGATGTTGCATACACTTTACCAGCTCTAATGCCTGAATCAATATGAAAAAGTTACTCCTCCTCCTCCTTCTGCTCGCATGCTTTTCCAATGCTTACTCCCAAAATAAGAACATCAACGCTTATTTTTCCTATGCCTCATTTCATATTCCCGGACAAAGTTCATTTATCGAAACATACCTGGCCGTGAAAGGCACAAGCGTGGTATTCAAAAAAATGGAAAATGGCGATTACCAGTCTTCTATCGAGATTACAATGATCTTCCGCCAACAAAATGCCATAGTCGATTTTGCCAAGTATGAACTGAAAAGCCCGTCAGTGAAAGATACCAACGCTGTAAATTTTGGGTTTATCGACCAGCAGCGTTTTGCACTGAAAGATGGAGAATATGATCTTGAAATCAATATTCTGGACCTGAACAGCAGCAGCCCGGGATTCAAATCAAATGACAAAATAAGCTTGAGTTTCCCGGCCGACAAAATCCATATCAGTGGAATACAACTTCTGGAGAGTTTTACCAAATCGACCAAGGAAACCATACTTACCAAAAGTGGCTACGACCTGATACCACTTGTCTATGCGTTTTACCCCGAAAGCGACAAGACAATTAATTTTTATACCGAGATTTATAATACAGACAAAATCATTGGTCCCAACGAACAGTTTGTGGTCAATTACTACATCGAATCGTTTGAGAATCCCAAAAGAATGCTCGAGTTTTTTACCCGCCGAAAGATGAATACAAGTCCGGCTGCTATTTTGCTTCAGAAGATGGATATCTCCAAATTGCCCTCCGGTAACTTTCAGCTGGTTATCGAAGTACGTAACAGTCAAAATGATCTGGAAGCCATTAACAAGGTGTTTTTTCAACGCAGCAACCCGTCAATACAATACAACCTCGGGGATATTGCATCAATCAGTATCGAGAACACTTTTGCCAGCAAAATTAACAACCCCGACACCCTGATTGATTGCCTGATGTCGCTCACACCAATTTCAACAGAGGCTGAACGCAACTTTGCAACAAGTCTGGTTAATCTTGGTGACAAAAAAAATATGCAGAAATACCTGTTCAACTTCTGGAACAACCGCGACAATGCCAACCCCTCGAAAGCCTGGGATAAATACTATCTGGAAGTGAGAAAAGTGAATGCTGCCTATAAAACCAAAACCAAAAAAGGTTACCAAACCGACCGCGGCAGGGTTTACCTCAAATACGGCCCTCCGAATCAACTCACCGAAAGCTACAGTGAACCAGGCGCTTATCCTTATGAAATCTGGCATTACTACACCCTGGGGGACCAACGCAACAAAAAGTTTGTGTTCACCTCCAAAGATATGGTGACCAACGATTTTATCCTGATTCATTCTGATGCAATTGGCGAGCTGTTTAATTATCGCTGGCAATTGGACATTTATAAAAGAACCTGGGATCCAACAAGTATCGATCAGGCTGCACCGGAAGACACCTGGGGCAACAAGGCAACAGATTACTATAATCAACCTCGCTGATCAGATGATTTTTTTCGCCTGAACGCAATGATTGCCCATGATTCAGAAATTGGCTGTACATTTGCCATACAAGCCATTTTTTAAACCTGAATGAATATAATTGCTTTTAAAATTTTGCGGTCCATTTTGTGGCTTCTGGCATTGCTGCCCTTCTGCTTGCTCTATAAAGTGGCCGATATGGTGTTCTTTGTGATTTTTTACATCATCCGCTACAGACGTAAGGTTACTTTTCAGAATCTGCAAAACAGTTTTCCCGAAAAATCAACAAAGGAATTGCGCGCTATCGAGAAAAAATACTACAAAAACCTGTCAGTGATAATCGTTGAGTTTATCAAAATCGAACATATCAGCAAGGAAGACGTAAATAAACGAATGGTGATCAGGAACCCTGAAATACTCGCTGATCTCTACGAACAGGGTAAAAGTGTGTTTATCGCAATCGGACATTGTGGAAACTGGGAATGGCTTGGCAAGAAAATAGCACTTTCGACAAAACACAATGCCTACGCGGTGATGAAGCCGGTTCACGATCCACTTTTTAACGATTATATGATGAAGTTGAGGGTGCGGTTTCATTCGCCAAACCTGATCGAGTACAAAAAAACCTTCAGGGTGCTCGCCAAAGCAAAAGACACCACTAATGCTGTGCTTATTGCTTCGGATCAAACACCCACCCGGGGTGAATCAAATTACTGGACCAGTTTCTTAAATCAGGAAACATCATTCTTCCTGGGATTGGAAAAAATATCGGTTGCTTTGGATTATGTCGTGCTCTTCTTCGATATTCAACGAACAAAAAGGGGATTTTACGAAATTACCATCATGCCAATAACCCTTACGCCTAAAGAAGAAAAACCTTTCGAAATAACAAACAAGTACGTTCAATTGCTCGAAGCCGCAATAAAAAGAAATCCCGACAACTGGCTTTGGTCGCACCGCAGGTGGAAACATAAACGAACTTCGTGATGCCTATGATTAAAGTAGCAGTTGTTATATTGAACTATAACGGGAAATCATATTTGTCGAAATTCCTGCCCGGGGTGATACAGCACAGCAAACCATTCGGCGAAGTGATCGTTGCTGACAATGCCTCCACCGATGGTTCAGTGGACATGCTCCAGACTGATTTCCCCGACATCAGGGTGATTAAAAACCCTTCCAACGGCGGTTTCACAACAGGTTACAACCTGGCTCTAAAGCAGATCGAGGCCGAATATTTTGTTTTGCTGAATTCGGATATTGAGGTTTCAAATCGTTGGCTCGAACCTGTAATTCAACTGATGGATAACGATCACAACATTGCCGCCTGTCAGCCCAAGATTCTTTCACTGGTTCAGCCTTCCCATTTTGAATATGCCGGAGCAGGCGGTGGTTTTATCGACAGGTTTGGGTATCCGTTCTGCAGGGGCAGGATTTTCAACCATCTGGAAGAAGATATGGGGCAATACAACGACTCCAGGGAAGTTTTCTGGGCCAGCGGTGCCTGTATGTTTGTCAGGGCCGAACTGTATCAAAGTCATGGTGGACTCGATGATAGTTTCTTTGCCCATATGGAAGAAATTGATTATTGCTGGCGTCTCAAAAACCTGGGATACAAGATTATGTATTGTGGCGAATCCACAGTTTTTCACATTGGCGGAGGCACCTTGCCAAAAATATCTGCCCGAAAAACATATTATAACTTCAGAAACAACCTCTCGCTGCTTGTGAAGAACCTGCCTGCTGACAAGGTGATTTCCATTATTATCATCCGGCTCTTTCTGGATGGGGCAGCAAGCCTGAAGTTTTTAATGCAAGGAGGTATCAGTCATTTTCTTGCTGTGTTCAGGGCACACCTGCATTTCTACAGGAAACTCCCCTACCTGATGAAAAGCCGCAAACAACTCAGACAACAACAAGTCAGTGGTATCTATAACCAAAATATTGCGGTTGAATATTTTCTGAAAGGAAAGAAAAGCTTTACTGACCTGAACGATAAGGCTTTCAGTAAGTAACGAGCCGGTTAATCAAACTTTCGATCGCAATGCGATAACCATTGAGCCCGAACCCGCTTACACAGCCTACACAATGCACTGCAGTTAAGGATACGTGCCGGAAACTTTCGCGCGCAAAGACGTTCGAAATGTGCACCTCAATAACAGGAATCCGAACCGACTTCAACGCATCGGCAATTGCTACAGAAGTATGCGCGTAAGCTCCCGGATTGATTACAATTGCATCGAACAAACCATCGGCCTGCTGAAGCTTATCAATCAGCACACCCTCCTGGTTCGACTGAAAGTAAACAAGCTTGTGCGCCGGATAAGATGCTGTAAGTTCTGCAAAAAAAACTTCAAAACTTTTTTCACCATAAATTTCCGGTTCGCGGATTCCAAGCAGATTAAGGTTGGGGCCATTGAGAATGAGAATTTTCATAATTCCGTTTTATGATGCAAAGGAACAAAAAACAAACTTACCGGTTAATAAACAAGCCAGTATTCATCAGGCAGATTGACCACTACATCGTGGTCTACTGAAATGCTGATTTCGGTGGCATAATCTCCGGAGTCGGGAGAAGAGTCGTCCGTACCCACAGCATTCCCATTCATGTCGATAAATGCATATATCATGTATTCATGCTTCTCAACATGAGAAATGGAATATGTTGCCTCACCAGCATTGAATACAGCAGAGGCTGAATACAATGCAGGACTATCATAACTATTTCCATTGTAGACCAGCTTGATATACATTGCACTACCATCGACAACATCGCTTTTTGTTGCGATTCCATCTATTGAAAAAACAGTATCATCCTGCTTATCTTTCTTACAGGACGAAAGCACAAGTATTGAAATTATTCCAGGAATAATGATTTTCTTAAATACGTGAAGTAATTGCATTGCTTTGAATTTGTATGTTTAAAAAAAATATGATTTAATCATTTCACAAACAGTCTGATTACAACCTGATAACAGAAAACTTCTTAACAACTTTTTTGTCTCCCACATCGAACACGATCAGATAAACACCCTGATTCAAGCGCAGAGGAACATTATTTTCAGCTTTCATTTCCAGTTCGATCAGGTCTATTCTCTGGCCTGAAACATGAAATATTTCGGCGCTTCGGGGCAAGTGTTCAGGCTTATCGCAAACAACCCGAATCTGATAATCGTTTGCATAAACAACTATCTCGGGCAACTTGTCCAACAAGCTATTCATCCCTGCCGATTCGAGTTTATTGCTTTCGATATCGAGCCAGTAGTTAATAGCATTGTGGTCAACCGTTACAGAAACATCCAACTGTCCGGCCACATTATCCGAAAGAACCAGCTCACACTCTGATGGACTGAGGTATTGAACACTTTGTATGCTTAATTCTGCTGAGGCATTGTTCAGGGTGAAATCGTTCGTATTCAAATCATCTCCCACAAAATAATCACCATACAGAAGCAGCCGGATACGGTTTGCCTCGGCAGAAATTCCGGCTCCGGGATGAAGTATGTTGCCAGGCATATTGTAATCCATCCAGTTAAGTCTATTGAACAGATAGTCTTCGAAATAGCTCACTTCATCCTCATAGCTATTGTCATACCAGTCGTAATTGGGCCAGACATACTTACCCAGTATGTCCCAGCGCTCATAATTACGTGTTTTTGCTGCGTCAACAAGTGTAACCAGTGAGTCGATAACCCCATACATGGATGTGTTCGTGAGTTTATGCTGCCTGAGATAGGTCCATCGGGTTTTAGCCAGATTTCTGAAATACGCATCTTCCATCAGCCGCTTCCACCAGAACATGATACTGTAATCGTGTGATTCGACCATCGAATACAACCATCCGGTAAAATCAACTCCCGGAGGCCAGTAATCCACATTGCCGTAACCCAGATTGAAATCCCAGGCCGGCCCGGCAAACAATTTCCCGCCATCACTGTCCTTTTCCTTATAAAAATAAGTGCTGTAACGATACTTATCCACCTCTTTGGAAATCTCGCACAACAACATAAAATCTACAAAGGAAAGCGCATCAAAGTAGTTGTGGTAGCCTGTGGACGGACTGGCGAACCCGTTGCTTGCCAGGGTGTTTTCTGCATTTGTTACAAAATCTTTGATGTAGTTTCTTTGCTGCGACACGATGTCATCCGGATCAGGGTAGTTGTATTGAAAAGTAATGTCCATGGCATTGGGGTAAGGAGGCACAGGGTTCGATTTCCAGCCATGCACCCCATAAGTGAATCCCGGATCAATCTTATCCACTTTGATGATGTAACCACCTGTAAGGTCGTTTCCCGAAATCTCATCTGGTTTAAGTGAGGCAATATCAAGCCTGTTCTCATCTTTCTTGATCTTTTCCATCATCACGTAAACACCTTTATAATCGTTGTTCAGCACAAGCTCACAAAAAACAGTACGTGTGCAATAAACACTCATCTGGTGTCCCATGGCAAAGGTCACCACATTGCGCAGCATCGATTTATCCGTATACGGTGCATAAAGCACCCAGTCGCTCTCGGACGGCATACCCAGCACCATGGCATCCAGATCGTCACCCGTTGCGTCGCGCGTTTCAATACCATAGGACTTTTTTGGAAACATCTGCGAAGATTGCCCCCTCACTTCAATGCCAATAAATCCATCATAGCTGTTAAACGGATCGCCTAGACTGTTCACTTCATTTGGCCCATTGTCAATGATACCCATATGAGCCGTAATTTTTGGGTCGTCAGGAACCGGAACACCGTTGGTGTTGATTACCACTATGGGCAGATTCGATTCAAAGTCAGGAGATAGAGGGATCTCTTTCAGCACATCATCAAAATACCATAGTTTGCCTGCCGATGAGCCTTCAAAATCGAAAAAAATGACCATCCGGGTAAGGTTGTTGTAATAGAAGCCCGAAAAATCAAACTCAAGGTCATTCCACCGTCCTCCGACGGTTGATTCTACCAATTCATGGGCATAAGTGTTGTTTTCATTTTCGAATTTCAAGGTCACCTTTCCTCCCGACAAAGGCGGGAGTACCTTAATCCTGTAATGGGGAAACTGATCGAAATCGACTGGATTCGCCAAAACAAGTTTCATGTAATCATAACTACCCTGACTGGTTACAACTTTAAAACAACGTTCCGAAGCATTGATTTCGTCAGGCTCAGGATTGTTAACAATCGCTGATCCACCTGTTGAAACATACCAGTCGGGTTGAATGCTTTCCCAGTTGGAAATTGTGTCAAAGGTTTGACCATTTAAATTATTGCTGCTGAGAACCACCAACACAACACCCGTGAAAAAGGCGGCAACGATTCTTAAATATCTCATTTTAGGCATAATATTAACTGATTACGGACTTAACAAGCCACTAAATTACTATCAATTTGGCAGGGAATGTTAAATAATGTTTCGGTTTTTGTAATGAAGGACTGTCAAAGATACGTATCTTTGCCTTGCTAATCCAATAGGGGTGCCTTATCCGCCATAGGCGGAATAAAAACAGGCTGAGATCACACCCTTTGAACCTGATCCGGGTAATGCCGGCGAAGGGAATAAGAAAGCACGATCGTTTTCCTCTATTGATTTAATAATTATCAATAATTAAATCAATATGTTATGAAACCAATTACATTCATTTTTCTTGGATTTCTTGTTTCGGCAGGGTTTCCGTCCATGGCACAACATCTGATCAAGGGAACCCTCGTTTCGGAGAGGGATGGCTTACCCATACAGGGAGCACATATTAAACTCTGGGACAGGGATATTTTTGGGGTGAGCGACTCGACCGGAAACTTCTCACTGAACTCGCCTCAAAAAGGTTCTGTAAAACTCATTATCAGTCATATTGCATACCAAACGAAACAACAAACGATATCAGTTCCCCAATCAGGAAAACCTACCATCAGCCTTGCAGAAGCGGTTTACATGAGCGACGAGGTGGTTGTCAATTCAGGCAGGGCATCAGCGGCAACGCCACTGACCTATTCGCAACTGAATAACCGCGATTTGAACCGAAACAGCTTTGGTGCGGACCTCCCCTACCTTCTCCAGTCAACACCTTCGCTGGTTGTTTCATCTGACGGTGGTTCAGGTGTGGGCTACACCGCATTGAGAATCAGGGGAAGCGACCTTACCCGGATCAATGTTACCATGAACGGTGTGCCGGTGAATGATGCGGAGTCGCACGGGGTTTTCTTTGTCGACCTGCCTGATTTGAGCTCCTCGGTCGACAACATTCAGATTCAGCGCGGAGTTGGAACATCTGCCAATGGAATTGCTGCTTTCGGGGCCAGTATCAACATTAAAACAAAAATGGTGGATGAAGAAGCCGGAGGTTTCGTCAGTTCAAGCGCAGGGTCGTTTCATACCCTCAAAAACACCCTGGGATTCTCAACCGGGAAAAGCAAACAAGGCTTTTCGCTTCACGGAAGACTGAGCAAAATAAGCTCAGACGGATACATCGACAGGGCGTGGTCCGACCTGAAATCCTATTATCTGGCCGCATCATGGAGCGACCAAAAAACACTGGTAAGTCTCATCACAACCAGCGGATTGCAGTCGACCTATCAGGCCTGGTATGGCATTCCGAAAGACAGCCTGAGAACAAACCGCACCTACAATCCTTCGGGTGAAATGTTAGATGCAAACAACAATATAACAGGGTATTATCCCAATCAAACCGATAATTATCAGCAAGATTATTATCAACTGCAACTTGTAAGGAAGCTGAGCCACAATCTGGTCGCAAACGGCGCTATTTTCCTGACCAATGGAAAAGGGTATTACGAAAGTTGGAAAAATGACCAAAGCTTTGATAAATATGGATTGAGCGATTTGCTGGCTGGTGACACGGTTATTGAGCGTACCGATCTGATTCAGCAGAAATGGCTCGACAACAGCTTTTATGGCTTCCACATGAACCTTTTGTACGAAAAAAACCGGCTGTCAGGCAGCTTCGGTGGTGGCTGGAACCAATATGATGGCGACCATTTCGGACTGATCACCTGGGCAAAATATTATCCTGATCAATCGCCTCCCTTCACATGGTACGAGAACAATGGTATCAAAACAGATTATCATTTTTTTGCCAAAGCACATTTTCAGCTCACCAAAAAAGTAAACTTATTTGGTGATATGCAATACCGTCACATTGGCTACATAATGCGCGGAACACACGATGACCTGAGAGATATTGGTCAGAAACACTATTTCGATTTTCTCAATCCGAAAGCAGGCGTATTTCTAACAATCAATTCTCAGAACAAAGCCTATTTTTCTGTTTCCGTTTCAAACCGTGAACCAAATCGTTCGGTTTATCGCGATGCTGATCCCCAGCAGCAGATTACCCACGAGCAACTGACAGATTATGAAATTGGTTATCAATTCAATAACGAGGCTGTTACCTATTCTGTCAACGCCTATTTGATGCAATATGCAAATCAATTGGTGCTAACCGGGAAGATCAACAATGTTGGGGCTCCAATTATGACCAATGTGCCTGAAAGTTACAGACTTGGGCTGGAAAACATGTTCAATTGGAAAATAACGAAGCGTATTGGACTGGATGCCCACCTAAGTTTAAGCCAAAACAAAATTTTGAAATTTACCGAGTTTGTCGACAATTGGAACTATTGGGATGATCCTGACAACGAGCCATATCAGTACATTTTTGATTTGGGAACAACCGACATTTCGTTTTCACCTGAGATCGTTGGTGGGCTAAGCCTCCACATTTCACCACTCAGATCACTGGATTTCAGTGTGAATACCAATTATGTGAGCAGGCAATATCTCGACAACACCTCAAATAAGTCAAGAAGTCTTGATCCGTATTTTGTCAACAATCTGCTGCTTGCATTTCAGGTTCCACAATCCATCTTTAAGGAGGTTGAGCTGAGGTTTTCGCTGAACAACTGGTTAAACGAAACCTTTGAATCATATGGATGGGTGTATAAATATGTTTACGACAATGAAGAATATGTGATTGATGGCTATTTCCCTCAAGCAGGAATACATGGCATGGTTGGTTTAACTATAGTATTCTGAATATTTTTTGCAACTTTTTGAATAATCCTTAATAGGTTTGAATGTATATTTGTTCAAGAATTTGCTTTCAGGTTCTAAGCAATTACAAGCAGTATCACACTATCAATCCTTTTTTTTGTGAAGAAAACACCCTTAAACAGTTCTATTTATATTGATTTTCAGCATTTTCCTGAGCAGGATTTGCTGGTTAATATGAACAGCACCAACTCTATCAACAGGGCAGAACACATTCTGAAAGTTAGTTTCTTCATCGAACTCATTGAGAAGTTTCAGCCCAGGTATGTATTGGTTCATGGATATGCTAAAGATATGGAGTTTGACAAACAGCTTGAAAAATGGATCAGAGAGGTATTGATTCCCCAGATAGTGAATACCCGTGTTAAAAAACTGGCGTTTGTCGCTGATGATATAGCTGAAGAAATCACAATTATTCCGATATCAAGTGACGATTTTCTCGTTTGTATCTTCTCATCTGAAGAAAAAGCACGTAATTGGCTATTTGAGTCCAGTTGACCCTCCGATTCTATTGCAAGTATAGCAGGATTAATTGCTATTATTAAAAAATCACAAACAGCATTACAAATGTATTGCTCTGATAATTCAGGAACAAGGTACTTATTTGCTTTATTTTAGATATAATGCTTGTTCTTACAGACTATTGTCTATTTTTACGCCGATAAGCAACCCAATCAAAAAACATCAATATGGTACCGAAAATTTCAACACTCGGGGGATACATCTTTGAATATCAAAAGAGTGTAACCAATCCTACAGGTTTCTGGTCGAACATAGCCGATAGTTTCTATTGGCGAAAAAAATGGGATGAGGTTCTCGAATGGGATTTTGGCCAGGGACAGGCAAAATGGTTTCAGGGAGCCAGGCTCAACATAACCGAGAATATTTTTGAGCGCCACATTTTCTACCGTGGCAACCAGCCTGCAATCATCTGGGAGCCAAATAATCCAGAGGAGAAATTCCGCACGCTTACCTATAATGAGCTTTTTGCCGAGGTAAAACGCTTTGCCAATGTGTTGGCGGCTCAGGGGATCAGCAAGGGCGACAGGGTGGCCATTTATATGCCCATGGTGCCCGAATTGGTCATCGCTATGCTCGCTTGTGCCAGAATCGGGGCGGTTCATTCTATTATTTTCGCCGGATTTTCAGCCCAGTCGCTGGGCGAACGCATTCAGGATGCCGGAGCGAAATTGCTCATCACCTCAGATGGTGGATTTCGCGGGAGCAAAACAATCCCCATCAAGCAGATAGCTGACGAAGCCATGCACAATTGCCAATGTGTGAGCAAAGCCATAGTGCTTAAACGAACAGGTGATGCCATTTCGATGACCGCGGGTCGCGACCTTTGGTGGCACGATCTGATGCAAACTGTTGATAGCCAAAATGAAGCCGCTGATATGGAAGCCGAAGATCCGTTGTTTATCCTCTATACCAGTGGCTCAACCGGCAAGCCCAAAGGACTGGTTCATACCACAGGCGGATATATGGTGTATACAGCCTATACGTTCAAAAATGTTTTTCAGTATGGCGATGGCGATGTCTATTTCTGTTCGGCTGACATAGGCTGGATTACCGGGCATAGTTATCTCGTTTATGGCCCCTTGCTCAGCGGGGCAACCTCACTGATGTTCGAAGGCATTCCTACCTGGCCCGATGCAGGCAGATTCTGGGATATTGTTGACAAACACCAGGTGAACCAATTCTACACAGCCCCAACAGCCATCCGGTCGTTGATGGCATTAGGCATGGAATGGCTCGAAAACAAAAATCTTGGCTCGCTCAAGGTGCTGGGTACAGTTGGCGAACCCATCAACGAAGCAGCCTGGCACTGGTATCACGACCACATTGGTAAAAACCGCTGCCCGATTGTAGATACATGGTGGCAGACCGAGACCGGCGGAATCATGATCAGCCCCATGGCCGGCATCACCCCAACAAAGCCTTCTTATGCAACCATGCCGCTGATGGGAATACAACCAATGATTGTTGATCAGCAGGGCAAACAATTGATGGGCAACAGTGTCGAAGGAAATCTGTGTATCAGTTACCCCTGGCCCGGCATGGCCCGAACCATCTGGGGCGATCACGACAGATTCGTGAAAACCTATTTCAGCACCTATCCGAACCTTTATTTCACCGGTGATGGCGTGAAACGCGACGAAGATGGCTACTATCGAATCCTGGGTCGTGTTGATGATGTGATCAATGTGTCGGGTCACCGCCTGGGGACTGCCGAAATTGAAAATGCAATCAACGAACACCCCCTTGTTGATGAGTCTGCTGTTGTTGGCTTCACCCATCCGATCAAAGGTCAGGGAATTTATGCCTTTGTTGTTTGCACCCACTTCAGCACAGGCGGTGAAGAAGGTGTAAAAAATTCAATCATGATGGCTGTTGCCAATATGATCGGAACTTTTGCAAAACCCGATAGAATACAGATTGTTAGTGGCTTGCCCAAAACACGCTCCGGTAAAATTATGCGCCGTATCCTGCTGAAAATTGCTGATGGCAAAACCAACGATTTTGGCGATACAACTACCCTGCTCGACCCTGAAATTGTAAATGAAATTGTGAAAGGGGCTGTATCAGTCAAGTAGACCTGGTATCTTTGTCCAATGAAAAAGATAAGCCTCTTGCTGTCCCTTCTGTTCAGTGTCGTTCATATTTATTCTCAGGTGGATTATGAATTTCCGGAATTCAACACTGAAACAGCATTGTTCTCGGGTTCTGATCCTGTTTGGGAGGGTGATGGCAGCATACTTTTCACAAACAAGGATTCGGAAGCAAGAAACCGGCTTTATCGTTACGACTTCGCCTCCAAGATATTAACAGATTTGGGCGTAGACAACCTGCCTGTCAACAGGCCGGTAAAAGTACCGGGTAAAAATCAGGTTGTGGCTGATGCTGTTTACAATGAAGTTCATAAACTCGTGGTCATTGATCTGGGTAAAGTGAGCAAACCACAACCGTTGATGAACAGATACATACAAATGAAACAGGCTGATTTTAATCCAACCGGCATGCTTGTTGCATTCATCGGCAAATCAGAAACAGATAAATACTGGAATCTGTATACCTATGATTTTAAGTATGACAATCTGAACAAGTTATCCGATGACCAAGCCGATATTGACTACCCGAAATGGTCGCCTGATGGCAGCTTGATCAGCTATGGCCACAAAAACAGCATGAATGGCCGTTGGGTAGTGTCGGTTATCCATTGGTATGGCAAACACGATTTTACCCTTGAGGATGCTTCGGCTGACCTGTTGCATGGCAACTGGTCGCATAATGGTTACAAATTAGTTTATGTGATGAAAGATCAGCACGGCTCAAAACTAATGAGTTGCAAGAAGGATGGTCACGACAGAACTATTCTAACGCGTTCGTCTGAAGTAATCGCTACACCTGACTGGTCACCTGATGGTATTTCGATTATCTTTACAATTTCGAATTCTCAGGATGCATCAACCATCATGGTTCTACATCTCGAATAAATTAATTTTCAAAATCATAACATTATGGCACAACCAGTTAGTCCTTCAAGAATTATTAAAATTGTTGCAAGTTTTGTGGCCGGAATTTTTCTCATTATTGCTGTCAGCAGCATGTCGGTTACAATTGAAGCGGGCCATGGCGGAGTACTTTTCAAATTGTTTGGTGGTGGATTGGATACTGAAAAAACCTATGGCGAAGGTTTTCATTTGATCTCACCCTGGAACAAGATGTATATTTATGAGATCAGGCAGCAGGAAATTGCTGAAGAAATGAATGTATTATCATCCAATGGACTGGAAATCAGCGTTGATTTTTCTGCCTGGTATCAGCCTCACTACAGTGATCTTGGCAAGTTGCATAGCCAGATCGGAACTGATTTTGTCAGAAGGGTTGTTATTCCGGCATTGCGCTCAGCAGCAAGAAGTGTTGTTGGACGTTACACCCCCGAACAGATTTACTCTACTAAAAGGGATGCGATTCAGGATGAAATATTCGAAGAAACCAAGAAACTTCTCGACGAAAAGTTTGTTCAGCTCAACCAGGTTCTGATCAGGTCAATTACCCTTCCGGCAACAATCAAAACAGCCATCGAAAGCAAGCTGCGACAGGAACAGGAATCGCTTGAATATGAGTTTAAGCTAGAAAAAGCAACAAAAGAAGCCGAACGTCAACGAATTGATGCTGAAGGAAAAGCCACGGCTAACCAGATTCTTAATGCCAGCCTCACCGACAAAATCCTGCGTGAAAAAGGCATTGAAGCAACCTTAAAACTAGCCGAGTCGCCCAACAGCAAAGTTGTCATTATCGGTAGCAGTGCCGATGGCCTTCCGATTATACTTGGCGATCTGAAATAGCCCTGCATAGTGAGGGGTTGCTGTTTTGCTTTATCTTTGTGGCCGCTATGAACAAAGAAGGTATCAGAATAAAGAACAAAAGAGCGAGCTTCGAGTTTTTCCTTATCGAAAAATTTGTGGCAGGTATAGTGCTTATGGGTACCGAAATTAAAGCCATCCGTGAAGGAAAAGCCAATCTGAACGACTCATATTGCACCTTCCGTGATCATGAATTGTATGTGCAGGCTCTGCATATTTCAGAATACAGTTATGGCACCTACAACAACCATGAACCAAAACGCGACCGAAAACTTTTACTCAATTTCAGGGAGCTGAAAAAACTGTCGACCAAAGTAAAAGAAAAAGGATTTACCATCGTTCCGGTTACCCTGTTTATCAACGAAAAAGGCAGAGCCAAACTTGAAATTGCCCTGGCAAAAGGAAAACATCACTACGACAAACGTGAGGACCTGAAAAAGAAAGACTCAAAACGCGAAATGGATCGTTATGCCCGTTATTAATATGA
Source organism: Bacteroidales bacterium UBA6192 (assembly GCA_002422725.1). Classification (GTDB taxonomy): domain Bacteria; phylum Bacteroidota; class Bacteroidia; order Bacteroidales; family F082; genus UBA6192. The sequence goes on along the minus strand of DITE01000076.1, from coordinate 69,193 downwards.
TACAAAAACTATCAATTAGTCTGATTCTACTGCTTGTTTTCAATCTGCCTGTCAATGCACAGGAAAAGATCGAGTGGATGAGCCTGGAACAAGCCATTAAAAAATCAGGCAAGCAACCGAAGAAAATTTTCATGGATATGTACACCGATTGGTGTGGCTGGTGCAAAAAGATGGACCAGACCACTTTCTCCGATCCGGTGATTGCTGCTTATATGAACAAGCACTACTATGCCGTGAAGTTTGATGCTGAAGGTCAGGATTCGGTGGTTTTCAATAAGCAGACCTATGCTCAGCAGAAACCGGGTCAGAAACGAAGTCCCCATAATTTAGCCATCTACCTGTTAAACGGGAAAATGTCATACCCTTCCTATGTTTTCCTGAATTCCGATCAATCGGTAATCACAGCAGTGCCAGGTTACTACACTGCGGATCAGTTCGAACCATTGCTGCATTTTTTTGCAACCGACGCCTGGAAGAATACCAAGTGGGTCGATTTCCAGAAGAGTTTTGTAGGTAAAGTGAAAAAATGATCAGGCTGATTCTTCAGCGCCCGGGCAAGCCGGAGCTTAATCCCTTACGCCTATTCAATCGTATACATCGGCTTCATTTAAGGTGATGTTAACTTAACGGGAGTTTGGGCAATAATTTTCCGATTGTAAGGCTCATCCTGCCAAAATAATTAGAACAAATGAATTGAGGATAGGCTACTTATATAGCAGCATATCAAGGTTTAAGATAATGTGACTTCTCGCCTACAATCCAAAACCAAACCCTATCCTGAACATTGGGTTTTGATAAGGCGAATCGATTGTTTCGTTCAGGTTATACAATATCATGAATGAGGCGTAACCTTTTGCCGAGAAATATTGCCTGTAGCCACCCCCAACGAAAAAACTGTGAACAAGGGCTCGTTCGCGCTCTAAATTCTGATAAACAATTTCATAGCTTAACCACTCATTTTCTACATGGGCAAACAAGCCATGAAAAATATCATAACTGGTGTACAGGCCACCTCCATAATTGTGGGTCGAAAACTTAACGAACTGATCCTTATAACTGAAATAGTTGTAAGTGAGCCTCGTGCCAAGCTCCCACCTGGGGTTTAACATATAGCCAATTTGTGGTGAAATCAGTATGTTCGAACCCGTATTGGAAAACCCAAGCCCAAGTCCTCCGCCAAACACCCATTTGCTCTCAAATTCAGGCTGTTCGCCGAATAGCTGCGCGGAAACTTTGGAAAACAAACAAAATGTGGTAAATAACAGGACGATAAGTAATCTGCGGCTCATGGTTGTTATGTTTATTCAGCGGTACGAAAATACAATAAATTAGCAAAAACAACGTATGCTGTTTGTTGATTATATTTGCAGCCCCATTACCGACCCCGATAAAGATTCCGGATGAAACAAAATACAGCAATACATTTTTCTTTAATCGCTTTTCTCATGGCATTGATTTTCTTCAGTTCATGCCGTAAAGATATGATCAGTTCAGATCCATCATTCAAACTTGGTTTTTCGACCGATTCGGTGATTTTTGACACAGTTTTTACCTCTATTGGATCCGTTACGAAGCAGTTGATGGTGTATAACAAAAATAAGGACAAGATAAGCATATCATCGGTTTCACTTGTTTCGGGCAGCCAATCGCCTTACCGGATCAATGTTGACGGAACACCCGGCCTTACTGTCGAAAACATTGAAATTGCTCCAAACGACAGTGCCTATATATTTGTTCGCGTAACCATTGATCCTCAAAATATTAACAATCCCTTTGTTGTGGAAGACGAACTCAGGTTTGTGACCAATGGAAACGAACAGTTGGTAAAACTTGTTGCCTGGGGTCAGGATGCAGTATATATTCTGGCTGACCAGCAGATCGTAGGTTTCCCTCCGTTTAAAATTATTGCTGACAGTCTGCAGACAACCATCTGGACAGCCGATAAACCCTATGTAGTTTTTGGCTATGCACTGATCAATTCTTATGGAACGCTGATTATCGAAGAAGGTGCCCGGGTGCATTTTCATGACAAATCGGGGCTGTGGGCCTATGTTGACGGAGTGCTGAAAGTAAGGGGCAGTCTCGAAAACCCTGTGGTTTTTCAAGGTGACAGACTTGATCAGGATTACAGAAATATTCCCGGTCAATGGGATCGTATCTGGCTGATGGAAGGCAGGGCTGGCTTTGATCACGAGATTGAACACGCTATTATCCGCAATGGATACATCGGCATTCAGGCCGAGTCGTTCCTGCGAGCCACGGAAAACAGACTCAGTATAAAAAACACCGTGATTGAAAATCACACCGGTATAGGGCTGTTTTCAAGACTTTTTTACATTGAAGCCGACAACCTGGTTATCGCCAATTGCGGCAACTATGCTGCAGCCCTCACCCTGGGCGGAGTGTATCGGTTCACACATGCAACCATGGCGAACAAATGGTCCTTTGCACCCAGAAACAATCCATTGTTATTTCTATCAAACTACCTGATCGACACCAGCGATAATGTTGTCCCCATTCCGATTGACTTTTATGCTGGCAACAGCATCTTCTACGGATCAAACAACGAAGAAATACTGACTGATTTTGTTTCCGGAGCCGACACAAACTATATTTTTGACTATTGCAACATTAAAACGGAACGGAACCTTACGCTCTGGCCCGGATTTACAAACTGTCAGAAAAATGAAGACCCACTTTTCAGGGACTATGCAAATTTCGACTTTCAACTCGACACCCTTTCACCTTCTGTCGACATAGGAAGTACTGTTATTGCTGCAGAAGTACCATTGGATATACTTGGTGTTTCCAGAACCACACTTCCTGACCTTGGCGCCTATGAGTTTGTAAAACCAAACAGATAGCATCAATATGATTGTCGGTATAGGAGGTGTTAGCACATCGGGGAAAACCACGCTGGCAAGCCGTCTCAAAGTTGCCCTGCCATCCAAATCCCTGCTTGTCATATGTCAGGATGACTATATAAATCACATTAATGATATCCCTAAAATTAAGAGTCGTGTCGACTGGGAACACCCACTTTCGATTAACCAAAATACGTTCCACGAGGCCATTCTATCCGGCACGGATAAAGCCGAGATAGTTATCGCAGAAGGACTTATGATATTTCAAAATCATGTAATAAGTTCACTCTTCACCAGAAGAATATTTATCGATCTGAATTACGCAACTTTTAAGGAAAGAAAAAAAGCAGACAATCGCTGGGGGTCTGAGCCTGACTGGTATGTAGAACACATCTGGAATAGTTATCTTACTTATGGCCTTCCTGAAAAGAGTATGAAAGATATTCTCAGGATTGATGGGGCAAAATCTTACGACATAACACAGATTATCAATTATTTGTATCATGGAAAACTTGATTGAGAAAACCAGTGAATTTGTCAGGCAACAACTGTTTGGTGCCGAAAGCGGACACGATTTTCAACATATTCTCCGTGTGTACAATATGGCACATAAAATTGCTGCAGAATTTCAGGTCAACATGATGGTTGTGGATTTGGCTGCATTGCTGCATGATATTGCTGACACAAAATTTCATGAAGGTGATGAAGATGCCGGTTCTTTGAAAGCCAGAAAATTTCTTGAAAGCCAGGCTGTTCCGGAAAACACCATAAGTGAAGTGGAATACATCATCAGGCATATGTCGTTTAGGCATTCTTTCGGATTTGACCAGGATACTTCCACCGAATTTAAAATTGTTCAGGATGCCGACAGGCTCGACGCAATTGGAGCCATTGGCATTGCCAGAGCCTTCAGCTATGGAGGGTATAAAAAACGTCCTTTCTATGATCCTGAAATCCAACCACAACAATTCCTGAGCGGAAACGCATACCAATCGGGCGCTTCACCAACAATCAATCATTTTTATGAAAAACTGTTGTTGCTTAAAGATCAGATGAATACTGAACCTGCCAGACGTATTGCAGAGAAACGGCATAATTATCTTTTGGGTTTCCTTCAACAATTTGATGATGAGCGAAAGGGACTGTAAGCTTAAAGTGCTGGCTTTAAGTATTTAACAACAGTTTAACATTGACGGCCCGATTGGCACATTAAAATTGATGTACCTTTGTTAGTTATCTTTGTTTTTACACCATTATGATTGACCTGATTCAACGATACTGGGCAGAACTCTCCGGACTAACCATTGACATGGCGCCCTATCTGCTATTCGGATTTCTATTCGCCGGTATACTAAGGGTGTTTTTTCCGAAGCGATTGTTGCTTAAATACATGGGAAAATCCAATTTCCGCTCGGCACTAAACGCCAGTTTGCTTGGTGTGCCGATGCCTTTGTGCTCCTGTGGCGTGCTTCCTACAGCCCTGTCACTCAATCAAAATGGTGCTTCGAAAGGTGCCACCACCTCATTTCTGATTTCAACCCCACAAACTGGTGTCGACTCCATACTTGTCACCTATTCGATGCTTGGGCTTCCATTTGCTGTCATCAGGCCAATTGTCGCCCTTCTTACAGGCGTTGCAGGCGGGATGATTACCAATTTGGTTGGCGAAAAAAAAGGAGAAGCACCAGAAAAGAGTCTGACTCCTGACGAAAACAATCCACGCACCATAAGGTTTATGCTTCGTTATGCATTTGTTGAGTTTTTGCAGGATATATCAAAATGGCTGATCATTGGTTTGCTGATTGCAGCTGCAATAGCTGTAGCCTTACCGGATAATTTTTTTAGTGTGTATATTACAAACGATTACCTGGGGATGCTCGTTATTCTGATAGCCAGTATTCCCTTATATGTCTGTGCCACAGCATCGGTGCCTATTGCAGCCGTACTTCTGCTCAAAGGGCTTTCGCCAGGAGCCATACTTGTTTTTCTGATGGCCGGGCCGGCAACCAATTCAGCATCTTTCACTGTGTTGTATAAAACACTTGGAAAACGCGAGACCTGGATTTACCTGTTCACCATTATCGGAGGCGCATTGTTTTTTGGTCTGCTTACGAACCTTCTTCCCCGCGAATGGTTCGCCCCGCTTATTCAGCACCATGCACACGATCATTCAGGTCTGATTCCCGAATGGCTCGGTGTGGCCTCAGCCATATTGCTTGTTTTACTGATTATTAACGGCTATTTCCAGAAATACTTTTTTTCAGCATCCTTTACCAAACCATCAAACAAATCAGAATCAATGCAAGAAAACATACTTATCAAAGTGAGTGGAATGGATTGTAACCATTGTAAAAACAGTGTAGAAAGCAATCTTAAAAAACTCGATAACATTCAGGAAGTTATTGCGAATCTTAACACCCAGACTGTAATGATAGCCGGTGATAACATCGACCTTGCCAAGGTAAAGACAACAGTGGAAGGACTGGGTTATCAGTTCGAAGGCAAAGTTGGATCAGAATAAGCTCATACGAGAATTAACAATTTCGAAATATCTTCTCCCCAAAATAGTTGATTTCTTTTCGTAATTTTGCTCCTTATGGCTATCAAAAGAAATCCGTTTGTATTCCTGTGCATGCTGTTGTTCATGAGCATTTCGTTCAATGCAAATGCCATAACAAGCATGAAAAGATATTCGGCGAAAACAGCCAATATGTTTCACATAATGTATCTTGAGCGAATCGACGAGCTGCTGTCAGCCAACTTATACCACTATTCCTTCAACAACATTGAGAAGAATTATTTTGAGCGGGTTGAGCTCATCGGGAAAATGATTGACGACAACAAATTCAGCCTGAAAATAATCGGACAGCGTGAAGAATTCATGAGCGGAAGTTTCATAAACGAAGATATTGTTGTTGAAATGGGCGATAATCCATTTGAAGATGGATTGATTCGGTTTGCCTATTCGGTGCATGAAGAAAGCATTCCACTCAGAATAATATGGTTACAAAAATCTTTTCCTTACGATACCGATGACCCTTTCTCACCATCGGCATCGCTTGATTTAACAATAGTGCTTTCAAACGAATCCGGTAATGTAAAAGTTGACAGTCAACTCATCACTTTTTCCGGTCTTTCGGGTGAAAGGTATGATAGTCGCACTGAAATTGAAGCATTAGTTGAAAAAGCGATTAACCGTTATGCCGAACAATATAAAAGCATGCCTTCGAACAAGGAAAACCCTGAATTCAGGGCTTCCAGCTGGGAACGGCTGCAACAGATTCAGCCATTGCTGAACAACAGCGGTTTACTTTGTCTGGAGAAAACGATTTACGCCTACACAGGTGGAACCCATGGGCTGACGCATATTAGCTATCTGTTGATCAACGAAGAGGGTAATCAGCTTACTCCTGATGATATTTTCAGGGAGGGTTATCGTGAAATGTTGGGGAAAATGATTCAAAAACAAATACGCTCTTTACAAATCATTGGAGATGAAGAAGAATTTACATCAGTAGGCTTTTTTACCAACGAGATTCTGCCCAATGAAAATATGTATATCAATCATTCGGGATTGGGATTTGTTTACAATATTTATGAAATTGCCGCATACTATAAAGGGCATATCAGGGTACATTTTACTCCAGCCGATCTTGCAGATCTGATTCAACCCGGAATATGGAAAGATAAACTGTGGCAAATCTTTTACCCTGATACCGGCAAACCATGATTTCGCTCGATTTGATATATGACTTGTTATCCGTGTTTGGCGCACTGGCTTTCTTCCTGTTTGGGATGAAACTAATGAGCGAATCCTTGCAGAAAATTGCCGGGCACCGCATGCGCCATTACCTTTCGTCTATCACATCAAACCCCTGGAGAGGGCTTTTCACCGGCTTTCTGATCACCGGAACCCTTCAGTCTTCTTCTGCAGCGACAGTAATGCTTGTGGGCTTTGTAAGTGCAGGTCTGCTCACTGTAGCTGAGTCAGTCGGACTTGTTTTTGGAGCCAACATCGGAACAACAGTCACCTCTTGGCTGATTACCTTTTTTGGCTTTTCTTTCAACATCAGGTTGATTCTTTTACCGATCATTGCACTCATCATACCCTTATATTTCTCAACAAATTCGGGTAGAAAATCAATTGCAGAATTTGTGCTGGGCTTTTCAATTCTTTTCTTTGGACTTCAGTTTCTGCGCGAAACCTTGCCCGAAGTCAATCAGTATTCCGAAATAGTTAGCTTTTTGATGCATCAGGAACATAAGGGTATTGGCTCATTGCTTCTGATTGTTCTAACAGGTACTGTTATTACCATGATTATTCAATCATCGACGGCATCAATCACACTAACCATGGTCATGTTCAGCGATGGAATAATTAGTTTTGAAGTTGCGTCTGCTCTGGTGATAGGCGAAAATATCGGCACTACGGTAACTGCCAACATTGCTGCCATTGTCGGAAACCGGAATGCCAAACGCACCGCATTGATTCATTTTCTATTCAATCTGATCGGAGCCATTATTTTTATCCCCTTCCTTCAATTCTATATTCAGGGTGTTGAATCACTGGCTCAAACGATACTGGGCAGTGACCCATCCAACCCTTTGTTGATAAAACCATTGAAAATCAGTATTTTTCATTCTGGTTTTAACATCATCGTGGCCTTATTGCTGATCAGTTTTACCGATAAGTTGATTAACCTGGCCAACCTGATCATTCCGGTTAAACTGCATGAAATTCAAAATAGTCCGGTTGCTTACAGAGATAATTTTGTGACCTCCACCTCAGAATTATCCATACTATATGCGTCGAAAAAACTGCATCAATTGGGCTTAAATATTCAACATATGTTTGAGATGATTCCTGAATTGCTGCTTGAAAAAGAAACAGAAAGGTACACTCAGTTGCTTGAGCAAATAGATCAGAAAGAAAATGAAGCGGACAAAATTGAAAGCGAAGTAATTGAATATCTCTCACGACTCACCGAAAGCCGATTGAGCGCCGAAGGTTCCAGATTGGTTAATTCGATGATGATCGTTGCAAACAACGTTGAAAGCATTGCTGATATCTGTTACAAAATGTCGAAGGTAATCGACAACAAAAACGTCCAGAAAGCGTGGTTTAATCAGGACCAGCGAAACAGTTTATCAGAACTGTTTAAACTGGTCGACTCGGCCTTGGTTCTCATGGGCGATCACCTGCAGAATATTGAAAAAACTGACCTCGTTGCTGCCCAACTTATTGAACAACAAATTAATAAGATGCGGTATGACCTGCTTGGAAAACACCTGCAGGATCTTAAAAACTCGAAATATTATTTCAATTCCGGTCAGTTTTATCAGCAGTTGATTGTCTATTGCGAAAAAATTGGCGATCACGCTATCAATGTTAGCGAAGCACTGAAAAAAAGCTAAAAACAGCTCTCACTTCCGCTAACAATTCATCTGGTTTACTGTGCTACTATATGCCTCAGATTAATCTGAATGTCAATACTTTGTGCTTGACACAAGTATTTAAAAACAATATGTTAAGGCAAATGCTATAATCTGAAGGAAGGAAAAAGAGAATGCCCTTGAAGAGATTGTGAATTGTAAAAAACAACTAAAACAATTCACACTTCAAGGGCATCAAGTTCGAACTAATAAAACAACCAACCAATTTGAATGCAAATGTAACTTTTATTCTGTTATTAAAATAACAATAAATCAGTTTTCGGTCTGTTTTAGTAAGTTTTCGGAAAAGCTCTCAGCCAGCCATTTGAACAGCCCGGTTTAAAAAGCTGTTAAAATCTCTCATTGCGCTGAATATCTGCATAATACGATTTTCAAAATCTGGTTCATTTAGCAGGTTGTCATCAATATTATGGCCAACGATGTAGTGTTTATATTTTAACAGATCAATTTCAGGAAAATCGTCCGGAAAACCTTTGGGTGATCTGACAAGTTTTTCGCCACCCAACTCACCGAAGACCTCCTTAAAGTGCTTTTCGTTAATAATCTGCCGGAATTCCTGCGGGTTAAAATAAATCTCCTGCCTGATGGCTTTGAGTACATCAGAGGGTGGGCCATATATTCCTCCGCCAATGAAACATTTTCCGGGTTCAAAATGAAGATAATAGCCCGCACTGGCCAGATCACTTTTACCATTTCTGCTGAAGAAAATACCCATATTCGTTTTATACGGTGACTTATCCTTCGAAAAACGCACATCACGGTTAATTCTGAATATGCACTTGCGGGGATCAAGCAGCCCAAGTGATGGATCAAATTCGGCCAATCGGGGAATCAATCTGGCAGCCAGATCAATGGTATCATATTTAAGCTTTTCGTATCGCTTTCTGTTGCTCTCGAACCAGTCTTTATGGTTATTCCCGCTGAGTTCACTCAGAAATGATAATATACTCTTATCCATAGGAAATTTGTTTTATTCAAAGCAAAAATAATGTTTAATCCATTGTGAATAATCATCAATACTTCCAATAGACAAAGCGAAACAAATGAATTCAAGATTCATTAGCATTAAGCTGAATTGAATAATCAACATTTTGCTTACATTCGTGCTTTCAAAGTTTATCCGTGAAAATCATGAAACTATTTCAGTATTTCGTCTCAGTGTTGATGTTTTTAATGATTTCGTTTGTGGCTGTTGCTTTTGAAGGATCAGGGGTAGCCGGAGCCAGGTCAGCTGCAATGGGTCGAGCCTCCGTAACGCTGTCTGATTTCTGGTCCATACAAAACAATCCCGCCGGGATCGCCATGATGAGCAATCCTGCAGCAGGAATCTATTATGAAAACAGATTTCTCATGAAAGAACTAGCCATGAAAAGTGGTGCTTTTGTGCTACCAGTCAGGTTTGGTGTGTTGGGTGTCAGCTTCAACCAATTTGGCTACAGCTTGTATAATGAAAATAAACTTGGTATTGCGTATGCTCGGGCCTTTAGCGACCAACTCAGAATTGGAGTTCAGCTTGACTACCTCACTACTCAGTTTGGAGATGGGTATGAGTCAACAAACAACATTACCTTTGAACTTGGTGTGCAATCAGACATTACAAAAAAAATCACTGTCGGCGCTTTCATATTCAACCCTGTCAAAGCCAGACTTTCATCCTACACCGACGAAAGGGTGCCTGTTATCATGCGCTTTGGGGTAACCTATCATTTTACCGAAAAATTGTTTGGAATCGCCGAAATTGAAAAGAATTTTGACCTGAAACCCGGACTGCGCACCGGATTTGAATACACAATAAATCAAACATTTTATGCCCGGATCGGACTGAGCACACAGCCTGGTCTGCTCACTTTTGGTTCGGGTTTCAGAATTGGGAATTTAAACCTTGATCTCTCGGCTGGCATGCACCAGGTTCTTGGTGTTTCAGCTCAGGCCGGGCTGATCTACCATTTTGGTTCTAAATGACGATCAACAATGCACATATGAAGTCCCTCCCGGTTTTCTTCTTCTTTTTAACCTGGACGGTATCGGTATTTGCCCAACAATCCGATAGCCTCAATATTCAACTCAACGAAATGATCGCCAATCAGATTGAGAGTATTTCCGAGTCATCTGATGCTGTTCTTGACTATTCAGATCTTATTGAAGAATATCTCTTTCTGGCCGAAAACCCAATAAATTTGAATAGTGATGAGATGAACCAGTTAAGAAACCTGAACCTGATTTCTGAGTTTCAACTGGAAAACCTTCATAACTATATCAGACAATACGGCTATTTGCTTTCTGCTTTTGAACTTGAAGCCATCGAGGGATTTGATGCACAAACTATTGCACTGATCAGGCCACTGGTTTATGCCGGTGAGATCAAAAAAAAGGAAGTTGTTAAATTATCCAATGTTGCCCGTTGGGGCCGGCATCAGGTGATCAGCCGGTTTGAGCGCACTCTCGAACAACAGGAAGGCTACAAGAACATTGAAGACTCTGCCCTTTTTATCAAACCAAATTCAAGGTACCTTGGCAGTCCTTATAAAATCTACACCCGATATACTTTTAACTACAGAAACCGGATTCGTGCCGGAATTACCATGGATAAAGATGCCGGCGAGGTGTTTTTTAAAAACAGCGTGAATGATTCAATCAGCCGATTGGCCGGCAATAAACTCAGAAATGGATTCGATTTTTACTCTGCACATGCCTATTTTGCCAATGTAGGGCCTTTGAAAGCAGTTGCACTTGGCGATTATCATATTGCTTTTGGTCAGGGAATTACACTGTGGTCAGGTCTTTCGTTTGGCAAATCGACCGACCCCAATGGCGTGATGAAATATGGCGCAGGAATTAAGCCCAACACCTCTGTGAATGAAATTTTCTTTCTGAGAGGAGCAGCAGCTACCTATGGTTGGAAAAATATTGAACTGACCGGATTTTATTCTTCAAAAAGTATTGATGCCAACATTCAAGCCTCCGACACAATTGAACAGGAGGAAGCATTTGCCAGTAGTTTTCAGGAAACAGGACTGCATCGAACGCTGAATGAACTGCTCAAGAAAGGTGCTGTAACACAAACCGTATATGGGGCAAGAGTTTCTTTCAGGACTAAGCGCTTTGAAGCAGGCATAACGGTGCATGAAACAAATCTCGACACAAAGCTTTCTCCTGATATTGACACATATAGCAAATTCAGGTTTTCAGGCAACCAACTGCAAAATCAGGGTTTCGATTTCAGATGGGTGTTGCCCGATCTGGTATTTTTTGGCGAACTTGGACGAAGCGACAATGGTTCATTTGCCGGTATTGCAGGCCTGACAACAAACCTGGCTTCGTTTGTCAATTTCACATTGGCCTACCGGAATTACGATAAGTCCTATCACAACTTTTTCTCCAATGCTTTTAGCGAAAGCACAGGAACCAACAACGAAACAGGTGTTTTTGCAGGACTTACAGCAGGCCTTTCTCCACGATGGAAACTTTCGGCCTACAGCGATTTTTTCAACTTCCCCTGGCTAAGGTATCAGACAGATGCGCCCAGTTATGGCCATGACTATTTTGCCCAACTGGATCATCGGATCAGCCGCAAAGCCGATGTGTATTTCAGATTCCGCACCAAACAAAAAATGACCAACGACGACAACCCTTGGAACAGAATTGACTACATAGTGCCATACTCAAAAAACACTTACCGGATTCACATCAATTACGTCATCAGCCCGTCGTTCATCTTCAAGGACAGGGCAGAATTAATTGTTTACAATCAGAAAAATAAGCCAGAAAGTCAGGGATTTATTATGTATCACGATATTCTTTACCGTCCTGAATCAAAACCTTTTGAAATTACATTGCGCTATGCCATTTTCGATACTGACGATTATGATTCGAGGGTTTATGCATACGAAAATGATGTTTTGTACGCCTTTTCCATTCCTGCATTTTCGGGCAAAGGATCAAGAGTTTATGCCATGCTCAGGCTGAAAGCACACCGATCACTCGATCTCTGGTTAAGAGTTTCCCAAACCTGGTATTCCGACAGGAAACTGATTGGAAGCGGGCTTGATGTTATCGACGGGAACAGAAAAACAGACCTGAAAATACAGCTCAGATGGAAAATATGACCGATTTCTATTGCTTGATCAGCTTCACTTCATCCTTTTGCTGCCCCTCATTATCGAGTAACCTGATCAGATAAACCCCTGCTGACCATGACGAAACATCTACAAGTTCATGTTTTGCTGTCGGGTGGTAGGTTTTAACAACACGACCCATAAAATCACAAATCTGAAGCGTGAAACCATAATTCAGGTTAGCTGGCAGCTGAATCATCATCAAATTTTTAACCGGATTAGGATAGAGTTGAAGGCTGGTTTTTGCATTCTCAGCAAGAATTCCAACCGGAAGATCAGGTTGAAACATCGAAGAATGAAGCACCCATTGGAAAGGATCCGCAATCAGCGACTTCACTTCACCGTTTATCCCATTCAACAGATGCAGCTGATTCTGCTCGTTCTGATACACTTTAATCAAGGTATCGGTTCCATCCTGATATTCTACAAGCCACTCGAGCGGCATCTCAAAAACCGGTCTTCTGCCAAGCTGACTCTGGGCTTGAAAAACCTGCAACTGAAGCTGTGATCCGGTTTGAATAAAGTTGTAATAATAAATAGGGTAATACGCATCAAAAACCCACTGATCGAAAAACCAGTACAGGCTGTTTCCATGGTAGGTTTCACAATATGCACGAAAATCATCAGTGGTAAGGTTGCCATAAGCAAAACTTTCGTGGCTGGAATAATTTGCGAGCATGTCGAAAAAAGCCTCATCGCCCATGACAAATCTGAGCATATGCAGAACCCATGCCCCTTTTCGGTAAATAATGGGGAGGAAAACACCAAATGGGTCATCGGTATCAGGCAGATAAACCGTTCCTCCATTATAAAAGGCAATTGAAGCCATATGAGCCCGGTAAGCCTGACTGCCATCTTTATGTTCCTTCCACAAAGCTTCAGCATAGGTTGCAAACCCCTCGTTAAGCCAGCCATGATTCCAGCTTGAGCATGTCAGCTTGCAGCCGTACCACATATGGGCCAACTCATGCACAGATACCATCAGCCAGTCGGCCGACATCGAATTGGTCACCGTATTGGTCTGATTTTCAATAGCTCCGTAAAATCCAAGCTGAGTCATTCCATATTTCTCTGATGCAAATGGATAAGGCCCGAAAAGCTGCTCAAAAAGAGCCATAACTTCTGGCATCTCTTCTACTCCATTTAAAGCCTCCAGGGTATCCGGCGGAAAAACATAATAATCCATAGGAAAACAGTGTCCGTGTTCATCATTACAATAAGACTGACTGATTTTCGTATAGTTCGAAACGGCAACCATGGCGTAATACGGCACAACCGGGTAGCGATGGCGCCATTGATACAAGCGGCTCGTTTCCGTTTCAATAACTGTATCAAGTATACCATTCGAAACAGCATTCAAGGCAAAACCCTGATATTCAATCTTAGGCAATAAGATGTCGACAAAGAGCGAATCGGCCTTGTCGTAAGGTCCGTCCTTGCAAGGAAACCAATAATGCGCCAGAAATGGTGTCGACAAGCTGGCAATCACCGGAATATCACCGTCATGGGTCTCATAGCGTAATCCCTTCACATTGGCAGCCATAGCTGGCACACCCTGATAGTAGATTGTCAGTGCAGCATTTTGCCCATATTCCATCTCCTCCTGTAAAAAAATAATCAGGCTGTCCTGATCATGCGAATAGGTTGCAATTGACCCCTGAATGCTATCCACCTGCATTGACTGCTGAAGATCGAGTTTAATCCGGGTAAGCTGTTCGGATCTGGAAGTAAATCCAATTGTAGCATTTGCATGTAAATAAGCAGAGTCGATAGCTGGTTGAATGAATAAGTGATAAAATTTTATATCAATCAGGCTATCATTGGTCACCATCAGCCTATTGAAGCAGGCATGCTTCATGGTACTCATTTCTGCTTCATAAAAATCAATAATGCTTTGTTTATCCTGCGAAATCAAGACCAGGGGGAACAATAAACCTAAAAGCAGAGCTTTGATTTTCATTACATTGTATTGGTTGAGCAAATGTATGTTATATCCCAACTCATGGATTCATATTCTTGAAATACACCTATGACGAAAAGTTCTGAATATACAGGTTATTAATATAGTTTGCTTCGTTTTAGCAAATAGGTCATCAGCACATCATTGAACCCTTTGCGTATGTCGGCTTCCACATAATCAATCCTGTATTGTCCGCAACGCAGCATCATTTCATTCTTACGTTTTTTCATCAGGTTGTGGTATATCTGCTGATGCTCAACCGGATTGAGCTTTATCGACTCTTTCGTTTCCATGTCGATAAAACGATATGGTCTGTTATCAAAATCAAGCCGCTCCTCGAATGGCAAATCCAGAACATGAAACAGCACTACCTCATGTTTGTTGTAGCGCAGGTGGCGCAAAGCATGAAACAAGTCATCCTGTTGATCATTGTCGTCGAGCATATCACTGAAGATGATCACCAACGACCGCTGGTGTGTAAGCTCAGCCACATGGTGCAAGGCAGCCGCTGCTGCTGTCGTTCCCGAACTAAGACTTTGCTCCGGATCCAACAACCTGCTTAGCAATGACAACAGGTGCTTATGGTGCACCGAACTGGACCTTGACCGTGTGTGGGTATCAAGCTGATTATGAAACAGACTCAGTCCGATGGCATCACGCTGTCGGCGCATGAGCTCCATAAGCGAAGCTGCTGCATAGGCAGAAAAGGTAATTTTATTGGGCTCATCCGGGTTAATATCCGATTTCAGCGGAAAGTACATCGAACCCGAGTGATCGATAACAAT
This sequence comes from Bacteroidales bacterium UBA6192, assembly GCA_002422725.1. GTDB lineage: Bacteria > Bacteroidota > Bacteroidia > Bacteroidales > F082 > UBA6192. The sequence continues at coordinate 54,015 of DITE01000076.1, read as the reverse complement.
CTGGCATCTGAGGTTCGTTTCTTCTTCATAGCGTTTAACAAACAACTTTTCTGTGCGGCCAAACAACTTCCAGTCGATATGCCTGATCGATTCGCCCCTGTTATAAAGCCTGTGTTCGGCAAACTCAACCGAAAACCCATGAAACGGACTCTTGTGAAGTCCGGTAATAAATCCTTCAACAACCTGCCTGGCCATGAACTCAAGGCTGCCAAAATGACTCAGACGTAATGGATCGATGGGGTTTTCCATGAAAATGATGTTCATACCCTAACTGCTCATCAGCTCAAAACCCTGATAAGAAAGCGGCAGATGATTAAATCCGGATCAGAGAAGTGCTTCCAGTTTATTGATTAACACTTGTTTAGGAACTACTCCTACTTGTTTATCAACAACCTGTCCATTTTTGAAGAACAGTATTGTCGGAATATTCCGTATACCAAATTGAGATGCCGACACATTGTTGTTGTCCACGTCGAGCTTAACCACTTTGGCTTTGTCTTTATACTCAACACTAATTTCTTCAACAATGGGGCCAACCATGCGACACGGGCCACACCAGACAGCCCAGAAATCAACAATCACAGGAACATTTGATTTCAAAACAACTTCATCGAAGTTGGAATCTGTTACTTCTATTGCCATATATATTTAAATTCAGATTTGTTTGCACAAAGATACTCAAAGCAAATTTTATACATGTAGTTTTCAAATGAATTAATTCTTCTTGAAAAAACAATCCATTTCTGTTATTGTTTAAAAACCCTCTATTTCAACTCAAAACTCACAAAATCAAATTGTTCAAGAAGTGGTAACAATTGTTCTATATCAATTTTTTTACGGTTCGAATGAAGCACGGCTTTCATGCCGGCATCTCTGTCGATCAGCACAAGCGAAAAAGGGAAAGTGCCTTCACAGGCTTGAATCAACTCAATAAATACTTGAATTTCCTCATCTTCAGCCATATCGGTCTTAATACTGAGTATCACCTCATTGGTATGGGTCTTCAACACATTGTCAAGCAACTCCATTTCATTGATTCTGAGCTCCTGCTTTTCCTTATCCCGGAAAGAGGGCTGCGGCATTGCTTTGATCAGCACAAAAGTTCCAGCATCGATCAAATGCTTGTATTTCAGATAGGTTTCGGCAAAGATCATCAAATCGACTGATGCCAGCTGATCTTCAATTTTAAACCGGCCATATGCCTTACCCTGCTGCGAAACGAGGTGCTCTGATGATACAATCTGACCTGCAAAGCTCAGCTTAATGCCCTTAAAACTATCCAGTGAATTAACAATTTGCTGGATGTTTGAATTGGTGAAAAACTGAATTGGTATTTTATAACTATCAAGGGGATGGCTGCTAATGTAGAAACCAATCGTTTCCAATTCAGCCTGTAGTTCCTTGCTTTTCGACCATGGTTCGCATTCGGGAAAGGCAATTTCTGCCAGCTGAATCTTGCTTTCTTCACCAAAAAGATTGATTTGAGTCGACTGCTTTGCATCCTGCGCCTGGGCAGCATACCGCAATGCCTTTTCGATAAAACTGGTATTTTCATTCGACTCCTTGTAAAAAAACTGAGCCCTGTGTATGCCTTCGAAACTATCGAAAACTCCAGCCATGGCCATCGATTCAAGTGATCGCTTATTTATGGTTTTCAGGTTAATACGGCTCAGAAAATCAAATACGCTTCGAAATAAACCATTCAAATTTCTTTCTTCCAATATACTGGAAACAGCCGATTCGCCAAGGTTTTTAATGGCCCCGAGTCCAAATCTGATTTCACCTTTTTGGTTGACTGTAAACCGATAGTCTGACTCATTCGCATCGGGGCCCAGCATTTTTAGCCCCATTCGCCGGCATTCCTCCATAAAGAAAGTCACCTGCTTGATATCGCCGATATTGTTGCTCAACACCGAAGCCATAAACTCAGCAGGATAATGGGCTTTAAGGTAGGCGGTTTGAAAGCCGATTACTGCATAACATGTTGAATGCGACTTGTTAAAAGCATAATTGGCAAAGGCAATCCAGTCGTGCCATATCTTTTCAAGTATTTTTTCAGAATGATTATTTGCTTTGCCACCCTCCATAAATTCTGAATACAACTTCGTTAGCAAAGCTTTATCCTTCTTGCCCATGGCTTTTCGCAGGGTGTCAGCCTGGCTTCCGGTAAATCCTGAGAGCTTCTGCGACAACAACATAACCTGTTCCTGATAAACGGTTATACCATAAGTTTCTTCAAGAATTTCCCTGGTCACATCCAGATCATAACTCACAGGTTCCGCCCCATTTTTCCTGCGGATGTAATTGGGAATATACTGCAAGGGGCCCGGCCTGTAAAGGGCATTCATGGCAATGATATCATTAAAATTGTTGGGTTTCAAATCCTTAAGATGCTTCTGCATTCCGGGACTTTCATATTGAAATATCCCAACTGTATGGCCGTGCTGAAAAAGCTCAAAAGTTTTCTGGTCATCAAGCGGAATCTCATCTGGAACGATGGTTCGTCCGTGTCGCTGCCTGATCAGCTCAATAGTATCGCGAATAAGCGACAATGTTTTCAGTCCAAGGAAATCCATTTTAAGGAGCCCGGCCGACTCAGCCACTGAGTTATCAAACTGTGTTGCCCACAGGGTTGAATCTTTGGGCAGGGTAACAGGAACGAGCTCCCTGAGGTCGGTTGGGGTGATAACAAATCCACAGGCATGAATACCCGTGTTCCTGACCAGTCCTTCAATTTTCAGGGTACTTTTCAGGATACGGCTTTCAATATTGTCCTGGGTCAACCGTTGCCTGAGGGCCACACCTGCTTCGAATTGCTCCGGGCGGTATTTTTCCTTCAGCTTATCATCCGGGAGCTCCAGGAAATCGCCAAGTTTAACATTCTGTGTCGAGGCAGCAAGTTTATTCACGATGGTAAGGTCAGTATCCAGCGCGCGTCCAATGTCGCGAATGGCCGATTTGGTCCCCAGAGTGCCATAGGTAATGATCTGCGCCACCTTGTTTCTTCCATACTTATTGGTCACATAATCAATTACTTTTGCCCTACCCTCGTCATCAAAGTCAATGTCTATATCAGGGAGGGAAACGCGGTCATGATTCAGAAATCGCTCAAACAGCAATCCGTACTTTAGCGGATCAACATTGGTTATTCCTATCGAATAAGCAACCAACGAACCAGCTGCAGATCCTCTGCCCGGGCCAACCCAAACACCCATTTTTTTGGCAGCACTGATCAAATCCTGCACAATCAGGAAATATCCCGGGTAACCAGTTTTAACAATCGTTTTGAATTCCAGTTCCAGTCTGTTTTCTATTTCTTCGGTAATCGTGCCATATCGTTTCAAAGCCCCTTCATAAGCCAGATGACGCAGATACAGATTCTCCCCACGCTTGCCATGATCGGTTTTATCTTCCTCAACCAGAAACTCTTCGGGGATTTCAAACTCTGGCAGCATGATATCATGCTTGAGTTTGAATACTTCTACCTTGTCGATAATTTCCTGAATGGTTGCAATCGACTCCGGCAGGTCGGCAAATAGTGTCCCCATCTCATCAGGCGATTTGAAATAAAACGAATCGTTTGGAAAGCCAAAACGGTAACCATACCCTTTACCAATGGGGTCAGCTTTTTTAGCATTATCCTTGATGCAAAGCAAAAAATCATGGGCATCGGCATCGTCCTGATTGAGGTAATAGGTGTTGTTGCCGGCAAAATATTTGATCTGATGTTTAGCGGCCATCTGAAGCAGAAATACATTCAGGTGGTTTTCTTCTTCAAGGCCATGGCGATTGATTTCGATATAAAAATCTTCACCGAATTGTTCTTTCCACCACAGCAGGGCTTCCTCAGCCTGATGTTCACCAACATTCAGCAACAAATGAGGCACCTCGCCCGAAAGTCCTCCGGTGGTTGCAATCAAACCGTCTTTGTGACGAACAAGGAGATTTTTGTCAATTCTCGGAACATAGTAATATCCATCGGTGTAGGAATGGGAACTGAGCATCGAAAGGTTAGTAAAGCCTTTTTTGTTTTTGGCAAGCAGCGGAACAAGTGAACCATTGTCTTTCACCGACTTATCCGTATAATCGCGGCAGATATACATTTCGCATCCCAACACCGCTTTCATAGGCTGATAATCGATCCCTGCCTCGGTGGCTTTATTCAGTTGATTCTCATTATGCTTTTCAACCGCGGTTACAAAGTGGAAAGCGCCCATCAGGTTGGCAGTATCGGTGAGCCCGACAGCCTGCATGCCAAACGAAGCAGCCCGGGCAATCAATTTATCAATCTCGGTGGTCGACATCAAGATAGAATAGGTTGAATGATTCCGGAGATGCGCGAATACACCCGAAGTATCAGACAACTTATCTGCAATCAGATGAATGGAATCATCCTTTTCAGCCACTGTAGATGATTCGGTTGTTGTATTTGATTCAATCAGACGACCAGAAGCTTTCACCATGGTCGGGTTGGCTTCCCGAAATGCCTGAATAAAATCTTGATCTTTACCAAGTTCCTGATGATCAATTACACCGAGTCTCAGTAACTCAAGAAAACACCGTGTTGTGGCATCCACATCGGCCATAGCATTATGTGCATCACCAAATCCCTCGCCAAACAGTTTCATGTGAAGCTCGCCCAGATTGGGCAACTTGAACTTCCCGCCTCTTCCTCCGGGCAACTGACAATAATTTGCTGTTACCTCGGTGCATGTATCAAGTTGTTTCATCTGCATGAATTCCGAATGCATCCCATTGCGCAGAAATTCGGCCCCAATGATGTTTGTATCAAACCCGATATTATGGCCTACAAGATAATCCGCTTTATTTAACACCTGCTGAAAGTCTGCCAGAACCTCTTCAAGTTTATGGCCATCGCGCAGGGCAAGTTCGGTGGTAATGCCGTGCACACGCGAAGCATTAAAAGGAATCGTAAAACCTTCTGGTCTGATAATTCTGTTTCCACTTTCCAAAAGCAACCCATTATTATCAAGTAGTTGCCATGCCAGCTGAACAGCACGGGGCCAGTTATCAAAATCAGTAATGGGTGCGTTTTTGTCGCGTGGAAGACCGGTGGTTTCAGTATCGAATATCAGGAACATGAAATAAGTATTATCTTATTGAAACAAAGTAACATAGGCAAGATTTCCCTGCTCTACAAAGATACCCTAAAATGCAATGTTATCGGGTTTTGTTGAAAACTTGTCAAAACTTACAAGGTACAGCAGTCAAGTTCGTCCTAATTTCGTGACCATGAACCAACCCTACGATCAGGAGACACTAAAACAGCTTGCTCTGGCCTGTTGCAGATCACTTTGTCGGGCAAAATTGCCAGAATTGACAAATCAGACAAGTATGAGCGATTTGCTCATTATGATGAAAGAACAATCTGTTGAGCTTCATCAGCAATTCATCTTATTCAGGGAGGCGCTTGAAACGGATGCTTTTCTGAGGCGCGATTATGAACTCAGGACCAAACTGAGGGACATCTGGGAATTTCAAACCCAACAATCAGGCATAAGACTCCAGCTAATGTGGCAACAATTTACCAGTCTGGCAAAGTCTAAGGGGATAATTTTGGATGAAGTTGTGGGGTAATTACAAATTTTATCTGAGTGAGAATGAATTTGATTGAATTTTTTTATACTTTTGCAGCCCGAATTACGTACACATTTAAACATTAAAAACTAATTACTTATGCCAGCAAGAATCAGATTACAACGGTTCGGTAAAAAAGGCAAGCCTTTTTACCACATTGTAATTGCGGATGGTCGTGCACCTCGAGATGGAAGATTTATTGAGAAAATTGGCACCTACAACCCAATTACTGTCCCTGCCGAGATTAATCTCGACGGTGACAAAGCGCTTACATGGCTTCAGAATGGCGCTATGCCAACTGATACCGTTAAAGCAATTTTATCCTACAAAGGCATCCTTTACAAACTTCACCTACTGAAAGGTGTCAGAAAAGGTGCTTTAACAGAAGAACAAGCAGAAGCAAAGTTTCAGGCATGGTTCACGGAAAAAGAAGCAAAAATTGAAGCCAAAAGAAAAGGTCTGGATGATGCCAAACGTGGCGACAAAAAATCGAGACTTGAAGCAGAAGCTAAAGTCAAAGATGCCAGAGCAGCTGAATTAGCTAAAAAGTATGCTGCCGAAATGAAAGCTGAGATGAAAGAGGCTCAGGAAGAAGCTGCAGAAGAAGCAGAAGCTGCAATAGAAACAGAAGCAGCATCAGAAGAAGTTTCAGAAGAAGCAACACCTCAGGAATAGCAACAATTGCGAACCAAAGAAATAAAGGCTGCCCCATTGGGTAGCCTTTTTTTTGTTATTGATTCACATTATCTGGCTGAAATGTGTAAAACCAACAGATTGCTTTTCTGAAACCTAACCTTTAAAGAATTTTTTCACAATATGGACAACGGAAATGGGATTCCAACTGTCAGCCTGCTGGGATTCATTTGGATAGTTCATGTGGTTCATAATCAAATGAACTTTTGAAAGTTATAAGGTCAATTTTATACTCTTGTAAATAAGTCTTCAGGTTCTGTTTTGAAATACAGAATTATAGCTTACAATTACGAAAGCATCTGAACAATTCCAACTAAAGGGACATTTTCAAATACCCCACACTATTATTGGAATGTCATCCGTCCAAATCAGGATTATCCCTTGTAAAAAGGCAATTTCACTATTCTAGCCGGAACCAGCTTGTCTCTTACTTTGATGAATATCTCGCTCCCCAGTTTACTATGAGAAGCTGGTACATAGCCCATCCCAATGCCTTTTTTCAGCATAGGCGACATGGTTCCTGAAGTTACCTCACCAATCACATTTCCTGCTGTGTCACAAATTTCATAGTGCTGACGAGGAACACCTTTATCGGTAATCTCAAATGCACGCAACATCTTTTCGGGTCCGATGGCTTTCTGTTTTTCGAGCAATGGCCTGTCAACAAATGGATTGTTTTCAACAAATTTGGTAATCCAGCCCAGACCAGCCTCTATTGGCGAAGTACTGTCGTTGATATCGTTGCCATACAAGCAGAATCCCATTTCGAGCCTGAGTGTGTCGCGTGCGGCCAGCCCGATGGGTTTTATGCCATGTTCAGCTCCTGCTTCAAGCACGGCTTTATAAATCTTTTCGGCATCTTTGTTTTCAAAATAAATTTCACACCCTCCTGCTCCGGTATATCCTGTTGTTGAAAGCAATACGTCCTTCACCCCGGCAAACCCGATCACCTTGAAAGTGTAATACTCCATATCAGTTATCTTATCTGTCGTAAGTTTCTGCATGGCTTCGAGTGCTTTAGGTCCCTGAACAGCCAGCTGTGATGTGGCATCTGATGCATTTCTCAGGGTAACGTTTTTGGTGTTGTTTGCGTTCACCCAAGCCCAGTCCTTGTCAATATTCGATGCGTTGACAACCAGCAGGTACTTTTCTTCATTAAATTTATACACCAGCAAATCGTCAACAATGCCTCCTTTGCCATTCGGAAAACAGGTGTACTGCACTTTGCCATCATACAGGGCTGCCACATCGTTGGTGGTCAGGCGTTGCACCAATTCGAAAGCATCAGGCCCTTCGGCCCAAAACTCACCCATATGCGAAACATCGAACACCCCCACGCCAAGGCGCACCGTTTCGTGTTCTGCATTCACGCCCTCAAATTGTACGGGCATTTCAAATCCGGCAAAGGGAACCATCTTGCCTCCCATAGCATGGTGCATCAGGTTCAAAGCAGTCTTTTTCATTATGATTGTATTTGTAACTTAATGATTTTAATTAATTTACTACTGTTTATTTATTAACAGCATCCTATGCAAAGGTAAGGAAATGATCAAAAGAATCCCGAATGAAAAAAAAAGATTGCCGATGTTTGTTATTATCTTCAAGTGGTCATCAAACCGCCACAGCATGTCATCATGTTGTCAGATTCAGTATAGTTCTGCAATTGGTACACAAGGAAATCTTTTTCTGGTCAATGTCTTCAACATAGGTGCTCGATTGCATAACACAACGTGGTGTATGACAGTGAATAAGCCCATAGGCATGCCCTAGTTCGTGGATTACCTCCTTCGTGAAACGTTCGGTTAGCAGAGCGTTATCGTGCGGCAAGCCGTAACGTTCGTTGCTGAGCCTGTAGGATGAAGCAATGCCTGACCTGCCGTTCAAAAATGCCTGTCCGAAAATGTAAGTCAGGATTGGAATAAAAAGATCAACCGAAACCAGACCTATTGTCTTGGCATCATCATGGGCATATTGCAGTTCGATGTCTTTGAGCAATTTGTTGCCGTTATACTGTTTCCGTGCAGGGTCAAAGTAGGTGCTCAGGTCAACGTGAGCATCGCGGATATTAACCATTGTCTGGTATTCATGCCCCACCGATTTAGCAACACTTTCGAGTAAATTTAGCTCGAAGTAACCCATAGAAACCAATGTAATCTGCAGCAGATTCATATATCACTTGTTTTTGGCTCTCCGGGTTTTAATTGCCCGCGCGGATTCAAAGAGAGCCACCGGCTATTCGGATTGTTTGAGGTCAAACTTCCTGATCTTGTTATAAAGAGTAACCCTATCAATCTGCAGGGCCTTAGATGCACGTGAAATATTCCATTCGTATTTGTTCAGGATCATCGATATATGCTTCTTCTCCAGATCATCCAGACTTTCGATAGAGCTCATCGCAACAGTGTCGCGGTTTAGTGGCAAATCTCTCACCTTTATCTCTTTTCCATTGCCAACAACAATTGCACGTTCGATCATATTTTCCAGCTCACGAACATTCCCCGGATAATCAAACTCTTTCAGTCGTCTTAAAGCAGCCTGCTCGATAGTGACCATGTTGCGGCTCATTGCATTACAGTATTTTTTAATGAAATATTCAACCAGCAGGGGAATATCATCGGTGCGATCGCGTAATGGCGGAATGAAAATGTTCACCACATTGAGCCTGTAATAGAGATCTTCGCGAAAAGTTCCGTTTTCAACCATCTTTTTAAGGTCCTTGTTGGTTGCACAAATCACACGAAAGTCTGATGTAATCAATTTGTTACCCCCTACCCGCATGAAACTCTTTGTTTCGAGCACACGCAGCAATTCGATTTGCATTTTGGAGGAGATTGTTGCAATTTCATCCAGAAAAATCGTGCCGCTGTCAGCCATTTCAAAGCGACCTTTCCGGTTATACACGGCTCCGGTGAAAGCACCTTTCTCGTGTCCAAACAACTCGCTTTCAAGCAGGCTTTCGGAAAGTGCCCCGCAATGGACACTCACCATAGGAAAAAATTTACGGGATGAATTTGCATGTATAGCCCTGGCTATTAATTCCTTTCCTGTCCCGCTCTCACCAGTAATAATGACGGATGCATTGGAAGCAGCCACACTTTCCACCTCTTTGAGCACCTTTTGCATAGGCTCACTAAACCCAATAAGGTCTTCAACATGCTCAAGGATCACAATATGGTTACGCAGGCTTTCATTTTCGCTGGTCAAAGCAATTTGTTTGGATGCATTCCTGATCAGATGCGACAGGTCATCAGGATCGAAAGGTTTGGTTACATAATCGAACGCACCATCTTTCAAGGCTTGTACGGCTGTATCAACTGTTGCAAAAGCAGTCATAATGATAACCACTGCATCAGGTTTGATGGATTTAATGCGCTTGAGCATTTCCAGACCATCCATGCCCGGCATCTTAATGTCGGCCAGAACAATGTCGTAGGCCTTTTTTTCGAGCATATTGAGGGCTGTCCTGGCGTTCTCGGCCGATTCGACCAGATAGCCATCCTCGATAAACCAGTTGAACAGGGAATCCCTGACCGATTCTTCATCATCCACGATGAGCAATGATATTTTCTCCGACATAGTTTAGGTGTTTTTTTGTCTTAACAATGGAAATGAAATGGTAATGGTAGTGCCCTTTCCAGGCTGTGAATCAACCGTTAGATTGCCTTTGTGGCTTTGAATAATGCCATGTACTATGGCTAAACCAAGTCCAATCCCCGAGGCTTCATGCTTGGTTGAGAAAAATGGTTCAAAAATATGAGGCAGATCTTCAGCAGAAATGCCTTTTCCGTTATCGGTGATATCAATGTAAATAAACTGATCATCAAGGTTGTAAGTCTTCAGGATAATCTCACCATTTTCGGTGATCGCCTCCAACGAATTAACCAGCATCGCCAGACATGCTTGTTTGATCTGGTTTGGGCTGCACAACACCATGTCGTTCGTGGCTGTAAAATGCGTTAAAAATCCAATATTGGAAATTTTCATCTGATGATGCATCAGGTCGTAAGTTTCCTTCAACACATCATGCAGATGACATGGCTCGAAATCTGACTGGTCTTTGCGCGAAAAATCGAGCAAGCCTTTCACAATATCCCCGCAACGCTTTGTTTCGGACTCTATCAGACGCAGATGTTTGAGTGCCGACTCCTTCTTTGCGTCAGTGATTTCGGAACTACTGAGCTGCTTTTGAATCAGTTTGGCATATACCAGTATCCCCGACAATGGGTTGTTCAATTCGTGCGCTACTGAGGCCGACAATTTTCCCAACGAAGCAATTCTTTCAATCTGTATAAGCTCGTTTTGCACCGAACTTAGTTCCTCCGATTTTTTCTGAACTTTATATTCGAGTTGTTTCGACCAGTTTTCCAACTCATTGTTTGCTGCCTGCACCTTATCGAGCATCTGGTTAAATGCAATAGAAACGGTTTGCATATCATCCAGTTGACCCGGCTTGATTTTCAACCGCGTACCTTTATCACCTTTTGCCACCGATAAGCTGGCATTAACCAGTTCGTTGAGCGGCCTTTCAATATTACGCCTTGTGAAGAACACAAGAAAGGCGGAGAGAAATATAGTGGACAAAATGGCAAACAAGAAATAGCGGGATGATGATTCATCGACCGCCTCATCGAATTCAGCCAGTGGCATTTTAATGATCAGTGAACCAAGTACTTCTTCATCGGGCCCATGTGCATGACATTTATTGGTAAAACATGACCGCTCATTTAAAATTGGGTTTCGGATGAGCAGGTAACGGTTCTTGTTTTTCTCCTGATACATGCTACAGGCACTTTCCACATCGATGATACGGTAAGTGCGTTCATTACCCGAAAACAATGACCCCATATTATCATGGCAATTGAGGCAGTTCGGATCATTGAAATGCGTTGCATCAGTGGCGAAGGACGAATAAACCAGGCTATCAAAGCTATCATACAAATTAACCTCATCGATTCCAGAAAGTGAATTAATGATATCCAGGGTGTTATACAATTCTGTTTTGTCGTTACGCAGCATTGAATGGTAGAGCGCCCCTTCGACAATGGAACTGATGTTACTGCCATTCTGATGGATGATGGCATTCATATATTTTTCGTTAACCGAATTAAAAATAATGCTGAATGACACAAAAAGTATGACCGACATCAGGGCAATGATCAGCAGCACACGGCTATAAATGGACGACTGAAAACGCAGGTATTTTCGCACCAATTCCTTAAAGTGCTTCTTAGGCAGTGTGCTTTCAGTTTTGGTTGATTTATTCATCGATTTTGGTTGTATATCTTATGATATAAAAACAGCCGCTAAGTTAAGACTTTTGCGGCTGATCTGACTATATACTATTTGATTTAGTATTGCTGATCCATGTCTGATTGGCCTGTTTCTGCTTCAATCAGCCAATTGAATCCTCAGACAGCTTTTCCGAAGATCAGTTGGTTCTTAAGAACTCATGTTGAAAATCGATCCATACCTCGTTAGGCAGGTCGGCCAACAAATGTTCCCTGAGTTCACCACCATCCTGCAAGGCTATCAGCGAAGGCATATCGTTGTGCTTTTGTAGCGATTGGGCTAAAAAGTCCTTGAAACGACTGAGCTCGGACGAAGTCCATGACAAAGCTTCTTCAGCAAGATAATACTGGCTGGTTTCGTCTTTCCAGGCTGTTGGTTTGATCTCAAACATCCATCCCAATCCATAAGGATCGTTCATAATTTTTGAAGCATCTTCAACAACCTGATAATTGGTCATTTTCACGGTACCTGACAGGGGTGAATGAACTTTCAGAAGTTTTCCATCCTGAATGATTTCGGCAACAGCCTCACCTTTTTTAAGCTCAGTCCCCTCGTGAACAAGCGGTTTCACGATAAACTTTCCGGTAATGCTGAGAAGCAAATCGTCGATACCCATTCGTGCTACTCCGGATTTCCGCAAATAGGTCCAGGTGTGGTCAGGACTGTAGTAAATGCCCTGAGGAACCCTGAGACGCTTCATCGACAATACACCGATGGCGTGTTGAATTCCTTTCGCGATCTTGTCCCTGTTGTTCAGGATGATCCAGAAAGGTATGAGCAACAGGAAAAATGCAAGGGTTAATAGATATTCGATTCCCTTGGTTTCGAACATGTTGTAATAATGAAATGATTCCATAACTATTTTATTTATTAAGGTTAATGATCGTTACCTTGAGCCCATAGTGGGGGTTTACGTAAAACAGGCATTCTCATAATAATCCAGCGAAGTACCCATATCTCAATAAAGATGATTGTGAGGGTCACAACAAATTCCTGCCAGGTGGGCACATACCTGTCAACATCATACCAGCGGTAAACGATGATCGACACATTCATCCTGTTCAGGATGACGCCCAGAAGGGTGATGATAGCCGCTAATCTGATGAAAAAAATACTCTTGTGGCGATAACTGAAGTAAAACAGCAACATGGGCAGTATCACAAACCCGATCATCTCGAGCAGATACCAGGATCCCCAGCCGGAATTGAGGTGTTGCCAGTCCTTTCCATGAACAAACACAATCACCATAAGAGCAAAATAAGCAAATAGTGCCCCAGCGCATATTTTGGCCAGCCCAATTAATATACTGTTGTGCTGATGGTGCGAGTCGGATTCCAATTGGTAGGAAAACACCTTATGGCTGATCGAACCTTCCAGAATTACCATCGCAATTCCTGCAAACACACTGGCCACAACAAACTGGAGCGGCAGGTATTCACTGTACCACAGCGGATGTATTTTATCAATTGCCATCAGGTAAAGAGCACCAATGCCCGATTGATGGAGCACCGAAAGTGTAATACCAAAAATAACCGCTCCCAGTCCAATGGTTGATAAAACTTTGCGAAGTTTTCTGGCATTCAGCCATTCGGCAACTGCCGGGGAGAACTCGAGCAGCAAGGCAAGCATATACAGTAAAAAATGCCAGCCAACGAGAAAGAGCACGGAGCTAACACCATAATTATTGCCGATGATTACATTGACAATTTTCAGTGGGCGCCCCAGATCGAGCAGCAATGCTGCAGAATAGAAAAGATAGGCTAGAAAACCATTCAACACGGTGACACGAAGAATAGGTTGATACTTCTTCATATTCAGTATGTTGACCATAAAGACCAGTACATAGGCACCTCCTGCAAAGGCTACACCTGTTACAACATCGAATCCTATCCATAAGCCCCAGGGGATTTCCTGGGTCAGATTGGTCACTGCTCCGATTCCGTCGCGAAACCTGATAAAGATGATCACCAACCCGACAATGATAATCGGAAAACTGATGATGTTAAAGGGCGTAAAGATTTTTCCTTTTGGTTTTAATTCGTTAAGGATGAACTTCCATAAGTTATTATCCTTGTTGTCTGAAAAAACATTTTGAGCTTTCTCCATGGCTATTCGTCCTCCTCAGTGATTGGTTTGGTCCTTGTTGCTTCATAAATACCCAATAGACCCAGCGGCAATAAAATGTCAACAGGGGCTATACTCGAAATAAATCCTTTCGTGAGACCAGGGTAGGATTGTTTCTGAACTTTGGTATTTAGTCCCAATTCAGCGAAAGGAACCGGAGAGATATAGAGCCAGGATGTTCCTCCTGCTTCGTGTTCACCATAAATATGATCGATATAATCTTCAGGATTATCATGGATTCGTTGACGGGCTTCGCGGATCAGGTCGCTTCTTTTGCCATACATCAATGCTTCTTCAGGACAATTGTAAACACAGGCTGGGGTTTCTCCCTCTTTGAGGCGATCATGGCACATATCACATTTCATGATTCGGGGATTGGTGCTATGATATTCAAACTTTGGAATGTCGAAGGGGCAGGATATCATACAATAGCGACAACCCATGCATTTTTCTTCACGCCAGATTACCGGGCCTTCTTCGGTTTTGTGCATGGCCTGAGTAAGACAGGCTGCATCACAGGCCGGCTGTGTGCAATGCATGCATTGAATTTTGGTAGGTAGTTCGCCTTTAGAGGTCTCGTGAAAATTAACAACAGTTAGATGGGTGTCATCAGTTTTGCGCATCGGTGGTTTTTTCGGAATATCGGGATACTCAAGCCCGTGTGCTTCGGCACAATCGTATTCGCATCCATGACAACCAACACACCTGTTTACATCGTAGAGCACACCGTAGAGCTCACTTTGACCTTCAGCAACAGATTCAGCGGAGGCCGTCAACTCCTTGCCCACCGACAAGGCAACTGCTGTCGCACCCATTGCCTTGAAAAATGTTCTTCGATTAATTGACATACGTTTTATTTATTTGGTTTAACAATTCGGTTTGGTCTGGTATTAACTATTATATTCTGATTATCTTGATGTATCGAGGAAACCATGCTGAAAGTCTTCCCAGATTTCAGGTCCAAGTTCGGCCAGTATTCCATCTGTAAGTTCTCCACCATCCTGCAAGGCTATGTGGGCATATTGCGGGGCATGTGCATTCAATGCGGATGCCATGAAATCGCGCAGGCGGGCAAACTCACTCTTTATCCATAGTTTATACTGTTCGGCCATGACCATAAACTGGGAATCGCGCTTCCAGTTAGCCGGTTCAATCTGATAAATCCAGTTATCAACTACCGAGCCGGGAACAATTCCATTTTCCAGAACCTGATTCGTTGCTTTAATCACCCCGGTAATGGGTGAACGCAACGACATTTGTTTTCCGTTGCAAACCACCGTGATTAAATAATCACCTTTTGTAATCTTTTCACCTACAGTCTTAGTGTTGATCTTTGATTGATGCCCGGCCAGATGCTGAATAAAATCATCGATACCTATTTTCACCTCGCCATTGTTCTCCATAAAAGCCCAGGTGTGGGTTTTGTCGTACAAAATACCTTTTGGAGTTTCAACACTGTCTTCGTTAAAGACAAGTCCGGCTGGTTCGGGCTGATAACCATTGACTGTTTGACGATCGCGAAAAAGCCAGGTGACGAGAAAACCAAGTCCTGTCATACCAACAATGATAAGTAGCAATATGGTCAGCCATGCATAAGCAGTTTCTTCTGTTTCAATGCTCATTTCGGGCATGTTAACCTTTGCAAGTCCTGCCTGACGTTCGGAGGTGGAAAGGTCGGCATATCCACTGGCGATCAGATGGCGCTGTCCCTGTGTCAGTATCCAGCTTAAGAAAGCAGTGTGTCCTTCGGCAACTTCGGTTTCGGGAGACACAACATAAATACTGTTGGTCAAAGCCACCGGGTATTTGCCAATCCATACCGACCTGATAAAACTTTCAACGCTGTGGTAGAAGTTTTCCATTGGCTCAAGCTTACCATTGTTGTTCCGATCGATAGGAACGATACGGAGGTTTTCGGCAAATACAGCTTCATTACCATCCAGAATTGACGGAAGGTAAACGAGACCCAGTGCATTTACATTGGCCTTCATCGCGTCACGAAAATCGGCTTCAGTAGCACAAATTGTTGCTTTGGTCAAATCAATGCCAACCTTCAGAAAGTCTTCTGTTTGGCGGATCAGCGCCTGATCATCCATAACAATCAACGAAACAGCAGCGGCATTGCCGTTCCCAGTCAGCACCGACCAATTGGCCTTATTACCGATCAGTTGGGCAAGAGCAGTTAATGTTACTCCATTTTCTGTAATCTGCCTGATCCATGGGTTATTGGCATGAACAACCGGGACAATTACATTGCGACCAACAACCATTGACCATTTGGCCAGTTCAGGATGCTGACTGATAAAGGAAATGTTCACCAGAAGCAAATCGGCTTCCGATTGGCTGGTGGCGCTTACCTCCTGCGAAGGATGTATACTGTTGTACATATTCTCCCAGTTGGTCAGCAGATTTTCAAGTCCCGGAGATGCAGCTACCTTGAGGTTATCAGGGTTTCCAGTGACAAGTTCACCAACAGCATAGGTGTTGGAAATTAAACCAACAAGAAGCAGCAGGCATGCAAAAAAATGAATAAGTGTTTTCATGGCTTTAAGATTTACGATTTTGATAATATTTTTCATGGTTGTGTATTCCTGCACACTTGAAGGCAATAAGCATGCCAAAGCCATAAAACCTATTTTATATATCTCATTTTGTGTTACTTACAAAATATGTGCTAATTATTTAAACACCCCAATATGTTGCATTTTTCAACACTCATTTTTGACACTTCGTTTATATATCTGACTATGTGTTGTTTAAGTCAGTTGTATAATATTTCAACAGCTGTGGTGTTTCTATACAGTAGTACAGTAATGATCTATTTTTCATTATCTTACAAAACTAACTTATGACATAATGCCGAATAGATTATTCAATTAGGAGCCATTACCTTTCTCCATTTTGGTATATTCAAAAGCTTTCCTAAACTATCCTTCGTCAATCCGAAAGATACAATTTCGTGTTTCAGGAGCACAATGTACTAATTTGCCAAGACTGCAGAACAGTTAACAAAATGTAGACGGGAAAAAATATTAGGTTGAAGTGAAACAGGCAGTATCGTGAAGTATATTTGGGTTCTGCTGAGTCCCACTAAACATGCATGATAATATGGCAACAAGTGTATTGACTCTATATGTTTGATTTCCTGTTTCTTAGATACCGTGAACAAATGGCATTATGGCTATTAGAGTATCATTTTAAACAATGCCATTGTTTAAGTCGAAAAACAACAAACAGTAAAATTCTGAAGTTCTTTCATCTTAAGCCGGAATTCAGATACTTAAACGAGTTGCATCAGCAATCATAGTAGATAAACGTAAAAGCACAGTCAGAAAGCAAATATTTCTTGATTTTCAGATATTTGAAAGCATTGAATCAAAGCATGATTACATTATAGTTAAAGCTCTGATGGCCTTTAACAGTATGCGATGATGATACAATTCGTTATTAATTGTGAGATGATATGCGAATAGAAAGTTTCACAACCACTCAGTCGATATCGATATACCCCTAATTACTCAGCTTATATAGATTCACTCCTTATTTACCCGCAAGTAGTCTTCCCACAGTCCGGTTAAGTTCACTGATCAGCTTATCTTTTTCGATTAACATTTCCTTTAACAACTCAATTTGAGCCATACATTTCTCAAGTTCCAGATTCTTCAGCTCATAATTTCCCTTTCTCTCTGAAACAAATGCATGATCAGTATGGTCAGTTTCAAAAAAAATGGTGATTGGTACCTGGAAAAGTTCAGCAATTTTCTCAAGATAAGAAACCGTGCAGGTCTTATTCTTAATCATTTTCTCATATCCCGCTGCGGTGATTCCAAGACAATCATAAATATCCTTTTTGGAATACCTAAGGCTTTCTCGCAACTCTTCTATTCTGTTATATTTCAATACTTTAATTTTTTATATAAACAGGTATGTAAATTTTATTAATAATCTATATATACCTATGTTAATATTTAATGATACTTTTGTATATATTTGCTGTTGATTTGTATTACAAATGTAGCACAAAATCATTAATATTAAATATCTAATTATGAGAACAATACAATTTAAGGAAAAACTTGAAGTAGTAAGGCATGTTCGGTTCAGTAAAAGTCAGATGAACGAAATCTATGTTTATTGCAGGAATCACCGGATTCAGTTCAGCGATCTTGTTCGCAATGCTGTTGAAAGGGCCATAAAAATTGATTTAAAAGCTCAGAATGACCTCTGATCATGATGAATTTTCAAAACAGAGTTTGATAATGAGCGCCAACATGTTTTGTAAACTATCAATATATTGCCCATGAACTCCTATCACCAATTCCAAAAATAGTGTTAACAGTTGTTTAAGTCTCAAAAACATCAAAATCATGAAAATCAAATTGAAAGGCACCTTGCCTTGGGAACTGGTAAGAGCTGGACTAAAAACCGGTGACAGTATCGATGCCAAACCATGCGATGTAACTATTTCAGGCATCATGCATAGTGAAGTTTTATATGAAGGAGTAACTATTTACTGCTCTATATGGCCCGCCAACTACGAAATTGAATACCCAAAGAAAAATGATTCAAGCTCCAAATAGTCCAGAAAATAGTATCTATCAGCTATTCAAAAAAAAAGTATAAAGAGAATGAAACTCCCAATAAAGCATTTTAAATTCATATCTTATTATATAATAACGTTTTACAAAGATTCTAGGTTCTGATTGGGGTTCATTTACAAAAAAAAGAGGTTTTCGCCTCTTTTTACTATCACTTTTGTGGAGCTGGAGGGATTCGAACCCTCGTCCAAACAAGGAATAACTAAGCTTTCTACATGCTTATCCTGCTGTTGGTTTTCGAATGTGGCAAGGAAACAGGCATCCTAAACCACATCTTATCTTCTGAATTTCGCTCTGTGATCGAAGCGCTCACAGAACTATCCCAAAATTGATTAGCACCCCGTGCTCAGGCCGGTATCAGGAATTTCCACCTGCGGGATGTCTCGTTCCGCCACCTGGTGACGAAATGAAGCTTGAATCTACTATGCTTCGATTAAGCAGCGAGAGCGTAATTGTTTTCGCCAATTGTTGTTCGCGATCAAGATTTCCGAGCGTCATCGCAAGGCTCGGCATGCTTACATAACCACTCATCTTGCTGTCAAAACCGGTCAGCCCCATGAATAATTATATAGAACAAGCACATAAATCGTGCCTGATCTTGCGGCAAAATTACAACAATTAAAATGGGTTGTCAATAAAAACTTTACAAGCGTAATGATTAATCGTTGAGGGGCTTTGCATACCGGATCACATCATCGCGGTCAATCGTGCTTCCTCCAAGAATCACAAGTCTTTCGGTGGCATTGTGCAATTCACGGATATTCCCCGTCCAGGTATACTGCTGAAGTTCCTGCATAGCCTCCGCGCTGAACACCGGAACAGGTTTGCCTTGCAAATAGCAGATTTCATTCACAAAATGCTTCACCAACATGGGAATATCATCTGCCCTGTCGCGCAAAGGAGGCACCTGAATCACGATTACACTGATGCGGTGGTAAAGGTCTTCGCGAAACCTGCCTTGTTCAATCTCATGCTTTAAATTCTTGTTNNGTTGCTGCAAAAATCCGCACATCAACCGGAATCTCCTTCTCACCCCCTACCCTGGTAATCTTATTTTCCTGCAGCGCCCTGAGTACCTTGGCCTGTGCCGACAAACTCATGTCGCCAATTTCGTCCAGGAAAAGTGTGCCGCCATGCGCCAGCTCAAAATCGCCCTTGCGCTGCCTGATTGCCGAAGTAAATGAGCCTTTCTCGTGGCCAAACAATTGACTTTCGATCAATTCAGAAGGAATTGCAGCACAATTCACTTCCACAAAAGGGGCATAGGAACGGTTGCTTAATTCATGTAGCTGCCTGGCAACCAATTCTTTGCCTGTTCCGTTCTCACCTGTAATCAGCACCCTGGTGGTGGTTGGGGCTACCTTGTTAACCAATTGTCTGATTTGCTGCATTGGCACTGACTCGCCAATCATTTCGTATTTTTTGCTGACAACCTTTTTCAAGGCCTTGGTTTCAGAAATCAGGTTCGACTTATCCAGAGCATTTCGCAGGGTGATAAGCAAACGGTTGAGGTCGGGCGGTTTGCTGATATAATCGTAAGCTCCTTTTTTGATGGCCTCAACAGCTGTTTCGATTGTCCCATGTCCCGAAATCATGATCACAGGGGTTTCGCTTATCTGCCTTATGGCCTCAAGCACCTCGATGCCATCCATTTCGGGCATCTTGATATCACACAATATGATGTCGTAATCCTGTTCCTGAATCAGCGCCAGACCTTCCATCCCTGTTGCAGCATCGTCAATTTTGTACTTCTCGTATTCCAGAATTTCGCGTAAGGTGCGGCGAATACTGGCTTCATCGTCAATAATTAAAATGCGTGGCATGGGGGTGAAATTTTGTCCAAAATTAACGAAAAAATCCAACCATCGCTTTGAGCGATCGTTCAGCCATACAATTGAAGTTTAGCCAGCAAGCTGACATTTCAGGATGAAGCCTGAATTATCAGTTATAATCATCAGGAAAACACTGTAACAAACACATTTCGTGATATCTGATCGCTTCAAAACTGTGAAAATCGGGAATGCCGGCCAGCATATTTCCCGATAACGAATGAAATCATGACAATAAAATAAAGTACTTTTGACAGTATGCTAACACCCCATTTTCAACGTATCTTTCTTCTCTCTGGCTTGCTGATTTCACTCCTCTTTCCTGCCAAATTGCTTTCACAGGAAATCAAAGTGGAACAAGCTTCCGGCGAGACACTTCTTTTTCCCTGGGCAGGTGGACTGGATGCCTGTCAGTTTGGTGAAATTGACCTGAACATGGACGGGATAAAGGATTTGTTTGTTTTTGACCGAAGAGGCAACCGCAAACTTTGTTTTATTAACAATGGATTGCCGGGCGAAATCAGTTACAGATACGCACCTTACTATACCGGGGATTTTCCTGAGCTGGCCGAATGGGTCAAACTGGCTGATTACGACAGGGACGGCAGGGAAGATATTTTCACCTACTCTCCGGGCTGGGCAGGAATGAAGGTTTATCGCAATACTTCACAAACCAGGGTGTCGTTTACACGGGTTGTTTATCCCTACCTCAAGTCATTTCAGGGCGGTGGTTATGTCAATATTATTGCCACCAATGCTGATTATCCCGTAATTGCTGATGTGGATGGCGATGGCGACCTGGATATTCTTACTTTCTGGGCTTTGGGCACTTTTGTGGAACTTCATAAAAACCAATCTATTGAAAAATATGGCCATACTGACTCCCTGGATTATTTAAAAACTGATTTTTGCTGGGGCAGGATAGCAGAACACGACGAAAACAATCAAATTTTTCTTGACACCTGTCTTTATAAACAACCATTTGTCTCTTCAGAGCAAAAATTCCGTCACCGGGGAGCAACCATGATGCTGATTGATCACAATGGCGACGGTTTACCCGATCTGGTCATGGCCGATGTGGATTACCCGAATCTTAACCTGCTTACCAATGGAGGCACAGTGAATGAGGCATTTATTGTGGAGCAGAACGGGTCGTTTCCTTCAGGTACTGAAGCCGTGAAGCTTTACTCCATGCCGTTTTCAGTGCTTATTGATGTGAACAACGATGGATTGAAAGACCTGATCGTTTCCCCATTCGACCCATCTCCATCCGTATCTGAAAATAAAAACAGCATCTGGCTCTACCTCAACGAAGGAACTGCTCAGCTTCCGGCTTTTGTGTTGCACACAAAATCGTTTTTGCAAGATCAGATGATCGACCTGGGCTCGGGAGCTTATCCTGCTTTTGCCGACATTGACAGCGATGGGCTGATTGATCTAGTTGCAGGTAACTATGGCTATTACAGTCATTCATGGTATGAAGGAACAACCCTCAGATCAGCTTACCGTAGCCAGTTAGCATGGTATAAAAACACCGGTGATTCGCAATCCCCTGCCTTTGAGCTATGGGATAATGATGTGGCGATGCTTTCGTCGTTGAAGCTGAAAGGATTGTCGCCCGCAATAGCCGATCTGAACGGTGATGGCAGACCGGATATGCTGGTTGGTAGCGAAAATGGAAAACTGATCCATCTTGCGCAGACTTCAACCGGCAACTGGCAGCTTAATGACACAGCCTATCAAGGCATTGATGTCGGTAGCTGGTGCGCTCCACAGCTGTATGATATTGACGATGATGGTGTTGTCGATCTGATTATGGGATCGAAAAATGGAAAGCTGCACTTTTATAAAGGAGTTGAATCGAATGGATTGATCAATTTTACGTTTGTAACAGATAATCTGGGAGAAGTAAATGTTACAGACTTTAACATATCTTACGATGGCTATAGCAGCCCGCATTTCTTTCGTAAACCCGACAATGAACTCATGCTGATTGTTGGATCAGAGCAAGGAAAGCTCTTTCTCTTTGATCAGATAGCGAATAACTTAGATGGTACTTTCAGGGAGGTGGACGAACTAAACCAACTTCTTGATACAACATCGGTGTATTTCATACAGGGCATGAGGACTGCTGCAGCAACACACTGGTTTTCGGAAAACTCCATGACCTTAGTTGCGGGAAATTACAGTGGTGGATTGCAACTATTTAACAACCAGATCGAAATATTCCCGGGCTTGAACGAAAAACCCAGAACCTGTTACCTGAATGTGTTCCCAAATCCTGCAGATGATTTTATCTACATAACATCACCCATTCCGGTAAAAGAGCCAATAGAAATATTCCTCTATAATACTTCCGGGCAGCTTGTTCAACGAGGGAGCCTGAAGTACGGCGAAAAGTTGAAAATTGATATTCATACCCTGCCACAAGGTTTGTATATTCTTAATTTTCAAATTAATAGAATAATACAAAATCAAAAACTGATCATCGCATCCCCTACCCGACAGTAAATGGGCGTGTTATCTTTTAATCCGTTCACAAGCTGAAATCAACTGCATTAGTGCCTTGGTCTGAACCGGCTTGTAAAGCAGTTCATCGAATCCCTGAACGATATACTCGTCGCGGCTTTGCTGCAAAGCGTCTGCAGTGAGGGCAATGATAGCCGGCTGAGGCTTTAGTCCAATGCTCTCCCTGATCTGACGGCATGCTTCAATCCCATCCATTTCAGGCATCTGTATATCCATGAGGATTACATCGTAGGGTCGGTTTTTAACCGATTCAACGGCTTGCTTTCCGTTTACCACCACCTTGGGATTATAACCATAGCGGTTCAGCACCGATTGTATTATCTTCTGATTGATGGCATTATCCTCGGCAACAAGGATTTCCAGGGGATGACTCTCGCCCATATGATCATTCAGGCTTAGCATACCAGGGCGGTTGTTCAGAACCGATGCATTGTTCTCAAGCACAGCATCGATAACCTCATACAATTCATAAATATCGAGTGGTTTGGGGATGATCACGGTGTCTTTTCGAATCACCAGCAATTGATCCTGAGCTGTTTCCGGATTTTTAATCAGAATATGCGGAATCTCTTTGAAGGAACGTACCCTGTCAATAAGTTTCAGATCGAGTTTAAACGTGGGTCGCAGCTGCGAAATAAGCAAATCATACTCATCGAGCAAATGCAACATTTCGGGATAATCTTCATGAACATATTTGATATGTAGGTCTGCCTGCCAATAGGCACAATAATCCTTCAACAACTCATCGAGTGTTGTGACAGAAGTTAAATAAAGCACCTTTTTCTGATGAAGAATTCCTTCGGCAAATGGCGTATCCTTCTGATTGAGGCATTCTTCCATGGGAATGGTAAAGCTGAATACTGAACCCACGCCAGGCTCCGATTCCACCTGCATTTCACCATGCATGAGGTGGACAAGCTTGTGACAAATTGCCAACCCAAGACCAATACTTTTACCTTGATTGGCTGACGAATCGTCGGCCTGGGTGTAGGCTTTGAACAAATCAGGAATGGCATGTTTTGCAATCCCCACCCCACTGTCTTCGACACTGATATGCAGCACCGGCAACCCGTTGATCAGTTTACACTGAGCTTTCAGCATAACATGACCATGGTCAGTAAACTTAATGGCATTGTCAAGCAGATTCATGATGACCTGACGCAGGCGCAAATCGTCGCCGGCCATAGTATGGGGGAGACATGTCTGAATATGATAAACAATTTCAAGCTTTTTCTCAATTGCAGATGGAAGCACAGCGTTGATGCTTTCTCTGATTGAGTCGTATATCCGGAAGACTTTATGGTGTATTTTCACCTTACCGGCTTCGATACGGGCAAAATCGAGCAGGTCGTTGATAAGAGAAACCAACATAACGCCACTTTCGTGTATGGTTTGCAGATAGTAACGTTGCCTGCTGTTAAGCTCGGTATCGCGCAGCATTTCGCTCATACCGCTGATGGCATTCAGGGGTGTTCTGATCTGATGGCTCATCCTCGAAAGCAGTCGGTTGCCTGCCTCGCGGGCTTCATCGGCCTCTCTGCGTGCCTTGATCAGATCGGATCGTAGATTTGACCTGGAATAGCTTACCTGAAGGCATTTGAGAAGGCTGTGTATATCAACATGTTTGCGCACCAGATAATCCTGTGCGCCTTTGCGGATGTGGCCAATGATATGTTCTTCAAACAACTCATCGGTCAACACAATAAATGCCAGACGGGGAAACTCATCTGTGAGCCTCTTCATGTCGTTATAGCTGCCATCGAGCAGGGTTTCACTGATGATGACAATTTCGCAGGAACAGCCAGCCAATTTCTCCCACAGATGAATCCCACCCTCCATCAAATGGTGCTTATAAAAAAAACCGGGCTTATCTTTCAAACAGGCAAGTAGTTCAACATCTGACCTGGTATCGGTTATTAAAAATACATTCATCTGTTGGGTTTAAAAATATGGCACAAGATACAATTTTATGATTGCATTAAAAATACGAAATAAAATAAACTGTCTACCCCTCACATTGGACGATTTTTTTTAAACACTCTGCCTACACCTGTGCGAACATTGCTAATTTAGCTGCGATAACACAGCACAATGCCTGATTTGGTGAGAAACAAGAAAGTTTTCAGCCTGCTGGAGGTTACACAGAGTATCCAAAAGACTTTGCTAAACCGCTACAGCAGTACATTCTGGATAAAGGCAGAGATGAACAAACTGAACCATTACCAGCATTCGGGCCATTGTTATCCCGAGTTGCTGCAAAAAGAGAAAGGGCAGGTTGTTGCACAGATGCGTGGTCTGATCTGGAACTTTGATTTTGAAAAAATAAAATCCGAATTTCTTCGCTCCACAGGCGAACCCCTTGGCGATGGGATCAACATCATGGCCTGGGTGAGCGTTCAGTACGATCCCAATCACGGCCTTAGTCTTCGTATCCACGACATTGACCCAGCCTTTACACTTGGAGAGCTTGAACGCGAGAAACGTCTCTGCATAGCCCGTCTGAAAGAGGAAGGCATACTGGAGGAAAATAAAAAACTATCATTTCCGCTCTTACCCAAACGGCTTGCGGTTATTTCGGTGGAGACAAGTAAGGGTTTCGCTGATTTCAAGAAGATTACATCAGGCAGGATGAATGGATTTGTTATGGAGTACATGTTGTTTCCGGCTCAGCTTCAGGGCGATAAGTCTGTGCCGCAGATCATTGGTCAGTTGAACAATATTCGCAAGCTTGCCAGACATTTCGACCTTGTTGCCATCATCAGAGGCGGCGGGGGTGATATTGGCCTGTCGTCGTTCAACAATTACGAGCTGGCCCGGACGGTCGCACTTTTTCCCTTGCCCGTGATCACAGGTATTGGGCATGCGACAAACGAAACGGTTACGGAAATCGTTGCCCACACCAATGCCATTACGGCCACCGAACTGGCCGATATGCTGATGGAGCGCTTCGAAGGCTTCGGTGAGAAGCTACACGAGTCGGCACGCCACATCCACCATTCGCTCCATCTGATCAGGCAACAAGAGCTTGCGCTTAGCAACCTGAAAAAAGGGCTGTCCAATGCATCAACAGGACTGATCAGGCAGAGCCGTCACCTTCAGCATGCCTTGTCGGGAAACATCAGTGCGCTGTCGCGACTGTTACTTAACCAGACAAGCCAGCAGCTGAATCGCCTGACCTATGCCCTCAGACTGGAAGCAGCCGGCTGCATAAACCACTTGCATTTTGACCTTAAAGCAAGCAGAAAAAACCTGACTGCATCCACCAATGCCTGCATTAGCCTGCATGCCAGCCAGCTTGAACAATCAGAAAAACTTGTTAACCTGCTTAACCCGGTAAATCTGCTCCAAAAAGGCTATTCGATCACCCTTTACCGTGGCAAACCCCTGACCCAGACAGCGGGTATTGAAGTCGGGGCGCTGATTACCACCATGCTGGCCGATGGAATATTGCAAAGTAAAGTTATTGACACCAACACTGAACAACATGAAAGATAACCTGAACTACACCGCAGCCTTTGAAGAACTGCAAGTTATTGTGAACGAGATAGAACAAGGCGGGATAAGCGTAGATGTGCTATCGGAAAAAGTAAAAAGGGCAGCACTGCTGATTGCTTTCTGCAAAAAGAAATTGCGCTCCACCGAACTCGATGTACGCAAGATACTGCAAGAGCTTGATGAGCCTGAACAAGGCGAAGTTTGAGCGGTGGCAGCAAACGATTAGATTGTAATACATACCGTAGCAAAAAGGAACAGTTGGTCCATATTGGAGCGAAGCGAACTATTTGTTTGACAAATCATTCGACGGTTAATTAAATGGTAAATCCGAAAGCCTCAGCCATCAATATTGCTTCAGCCATCACCCTCTGCAAGAGGTTTGCGAAGGAAGCACTGCTGTTAGCTACCTCAAAACAGTCCGGAAAAAAAAGATTACTGGACTTCCTTCAGATCAAATTGCCAACCAACTTGTCATTAGGCTAAAAAAGCATAGCCGGTTTCGGTTGAAACCGGCTTGCTTCACGCATCGATTAAGAGAAACTACAAATGTATGCCCCCTCGGGCATGGATGGTTTTCTTGTTATAAAAGCCTTCGATCATAACATCAAATTCGGCTAATAATTTCTGACGCGTAGCTTCTCTCACATCAATTTTGCCTTTAACACATTTGTAGAACTCATCCGATGCGCCATACACTGTCATCTGGCAGTAAGAAGAACCATCAGCGAAAGTGTATTGACCTGCCCCATGATAGGCATCCAATTTGATTTCAAAATGTAGTTTCCCTGAAACTTCGGTGCTTTCGATGACAAATCTGAGGTTGTTATCGTTGAGCTTGTAGTCCAACACCTCGTTCGAACACACATCTTTATCAACAAAACCTGATAATTGCATACTAAAAATATCATCACAGTTTGTTCCGGGCAATTTTACATCGCCCGAGCAGGATATGCACAACACTGCAAGTGATACCAAATGCAATACCTTATTGAATACCAAACGGAAAGTCATAGTCAGGCCGTCTAATAATACATCATTTATTTACCCGAAACTGAAACAGTTGCTGAGGCAACAAATGAAGTACCAATGTGCGTTCCACTCTTAATGGTACCGGTGATTCTGAATGTCCAGTTACCTGAAGTGCGCACAAAGAAATTCGGGAAGGTGATGGGCTCGTTTCTGATCAACAGCATCCCATTACCAAGGTAAGTGGCGTCCTGAAGTCCACCGGGAGATATCACTTCCACTTTAATCAACTCATAATCATCCGTTACGCAACTGATGTAAAAGTCGATGGTGGTAGCATCAATAGCAATTGAAGTTGCTGAAAATGATGGCACATAAGGAGGTGTTACAGGAGGCGCCGATTCTTTCTTCTTGCAGGAAGAAACAGTTACAATGGCAAACATGAGGATCATGCCTACCGATAAAAGTACACTTTTTGTTTTCATAGAATAATAGGTATTAGTTAATAACGAGGTGAAGTTACAAACCAATAACCCATCCTGTTCGGCACCAGCGACAAGTGTATCTGTTTTCTTAGTAAACGCTGGCGTTTTTTGAGTATTCGCAAAAAAACTAATTGAATAACTCCAGTGCCTGTATAAAAAAATCCTTTCTGCGTCCCGAAACCGGAATCTTATCTTTATTTTTCATGAGGATCATTCCGCCGGAGCCTTTTTCATATGAAATGATCATCTGAAGATTGACAAGATGCGATTGGTGAACACGGCAGAATCCGAAAGGCGAGAGCAGATCATCAAACTCTTTAAGGGTTTTGGACACCATAATAGCCTGATCGTCGGTTATTACAACACGTGTGTAATTTTCATCGGCTTCGCACCTGATGATGTTGCCGATGCTCACAACATGAAGACTGCTCGAAGTGTTGAGAATTATTTTTCTGATCTGAGTGTGTGATACCTTGAGATTCTCCTCCAACACACTTAGCTTCATTTTTAAATTATCATCCAGCTTCGATAAATCGAGTACTTTTCTAACGGCCTCCTGAAGTTCCTTCGGATTGATTGGCTTCAACAGATAATCAACAGCACTCATTTTTATGGCATGAATGGCAAACTGGTCGTAAGCCGTCACAAAAATTACTTTAAACTGGCTATTGTCGATTCTCTTTAACAGGTCGAAACCTGTTCCATCGGGCATCTTTATGTCCAGAAACACCAATTGTGGATTTAACGCTGTAATAGCATGCAGTCCTCCTGCAACATCGATGGCTTCGCCTACAACATTTACTTCGGGACAATACATTTCAATCAGGTTCAACAATGCTTTTCTTGCATTGAGCTCATCATCAATGATCACTGCACTAATTTTCATACTTTATGCTCTTTATCAGGATATCGGTTCCTTTCAATAGTTGGAATATCAAATATGACCTGAGTTCCTTCAATTCTTCCTGAATTTTCAATCTCGCGGATCGAAAAGTTGATATGCGTTCGGTTGCGTTTATGCAGCAACAAAAGCCGCTCCTTGCAGATATTGATTGAAAGGGATTCATGATGAATCGGTTCTCCGTTTTTCTTCTCCGATGAAGCTGTCAGACCAACTCCATTGTCTACAATTTCGAATCGGATTGTCTTTTCCAACTGTATATAGCGGATTTTGACAACTCCTCTTCTTTTGCTCTTCGAAATTCCATGTTCTATAGCATTCTCCAGAAAAGGCTGTGCAAGCATAGGGGGCACATAGGTTATCTCAGGAATAATATCGGGATCCACTTCAATGGAGAAATCAAAACTGTTATCAAATCTGAGTGCCTGCAGTTGCATATAAAGCCTCAATGTTTCAATTTCTTTGTCAAGCATAATAAATTCGTGCCGGCTATTATCCAGTATCAGGCGGATAAGCCGTGCAAAGTCGGACAAAAACTCGCCTGCCAGCTTTGTCTTGTGTGAGTAAATATAATTCTGTATTGCAGTAAGCGAGTTGAATATGAAATGCGGGTTCATCTGCAACCTCAGTAGTTTTTGGTTAAGTTCAATATTCTGATACGACAGATTAAGCTCGTGTAACCTTCTTTTCCATAGAAACAAGATGCCCAATATGACAATGAGCAACATCCCACCCACAAACCACCACTCCCAATACCAGGGTGTCAACACTTAAATAACCAGTTTCGACTCCTCACTACCCATATTCCCATAGGTATCGCCAGCCCTGATTCTGAAAACATACTCGCCTGGTGGCACATTGGTAAAGTTGACCGATCCCTGACTGAAACTCAATGGCTTCCAGTCAATATCAAAGCCCTCCAATTTGAAGTAATAATTGTACATTTCGTTGCTTTCAAACCGATCAGTTCCGAAATGCAGGGTAAAGAAATTTTTACTGTAAGGAATCTCTAAAAGCTCATAATCAGACAGATTATACACCGACACCTCATTTAGTGCCTCAAGTTCGGTTAAGAAAATTTTCGGAAAACTATGCTGTAAACCCAGGTTGTCGGGTTCGATGAGTGCCAGGCCGTTTTCGCCCCCGATGACGAGTCGTTTGTCATCAAGCTGAATGATTGCAGCAAGATCGGGTTTAAACCGCAGTCCAATCATCATGCTATAGTCTGTTATCCAGCCACTTTCGATATGGTATCGGAGCACTCCACGCTCGGTAAGTAACCATATCGTTTGTTTATGATCCAAAAACATTTCAAAAATTTCAATTCCGGTGAAAGGTTCTTTGAAAGGTATTTGATGAAAAACATCCTCGCTGGAGTCCAGTTGAAAAAGTCCTTTGCCCGCAGACCATATTCTACCCTGATTGTCAGATACAATATCATACACAATTTTCTGGCTCAGACCCTGATCGCCGCTTATCAAATCGACCTGATAACTCGCGCAACTGTCCGAAGCCGGATCGTAACAATATATTCCAGCCTCGGTAGTTCCAACCCAGAGTTTGTTGTCAAACGCTTTGTGCAAGGTGGTTATTAACCTTGCCTGATGCTGGTAAAAAAAACACTTTTGAAAATCCCGTCCAAACTCACCCTTTTCTATATCAAATTCCAGAAGGCCTGGTCCTCCCCAAAACCCAAGATAAAGAGTCTGATGATCGCGAAAGGTTAAATCATTGTACCAGTCCATTCTTAGATCTTGCATATTAAAACGGTAATTCCGAAACATTTTTTTTGTAACCTGGTAATGTCCAAATCCCCTCCCCGACCAATATCCAATAAACAGATCGCCTGAAACGGGGTGCGTAATCAGTGAACGAATATTCCTGGAAACAATTCCCTTATTGTTTGTTGGATTCAAATTTTCAAATTCACTGGTCGAATAATCAAACAATGACAGGCCTTCATCACGGGTACCTGCCCACAATTGGTTTTTGCCTGCATGTGCCAGCGAAGTTATCCTACTCGATGCCGGAGAGTTATCCATCCCTGGCAAGTGAAAGAAATATTGAACCCCTTGTGGCAATTGACGCATAACACTCACCCCATTCTCGTGAGTAAACCAGATTAAACCACTCCGATCCTGGTAAATGTTGAAAATTTTTTCTCCTCCAAGTGACTGAGGGTCATTGTTATTAATTTTGTAATGGTTCACCTCTCCACTTACCGGATCTATCCTGCATGCCCCATTTCCTGTGCCCAGCCATAAAAATCCCTGTTTATCCCGCATCATGTGATAAACAGTGCCTGTCCAGTATCTGGTAAAAAAATCAGCTTGTATATCATATAAATAGAGACCTTCGAGCCCCCCTATCCACAAATAATTTTCGTTATGCGGAAATATCATAGAAACATCAGACTCACGCTTGAAACCATGTGTTTCGGGCTGCTTAACCGGCAATTCCCGTACAGAAAAAACAGCCGCAGCTATATGAAACGGACCAACACCTCTTCCGCCTGAATATATATCTCCTGAAGGCAGTTCAATCAGGCTGTGATAGTAATAATAGGGTTGGGTAACTGGCCGGTGTCGGGCAACAACACGGTAATTTCCTGAATTAACATTCAAACGGCCTAATGAACCATCAAGGGTTTCGATCCACATCAGGCTATCGTTGCTGAAATGCATTGCCCTGACATAGAGACTGTCAACCATCTCATTATCTCCGGCTAATGACTGAAGTCCAAAGACAGTGGTAAAATCGTTGGTGGCCGGATTATAGCGGCTGACTCCTGCACGGCTTCCTATAAAAAGAATCCCGTCGGGCGACATCAGCAAGGCATTTACTTCGTTATCGGGCAAACTGCCGGGCAGATCACTACTATTGTAAACCCTGAACTGAAAACCATCGAACCTGCCTAGACCTTTAATCCCTCCAAACCAGATGAAGCCTGTCCTATCCTGCACAACATGATAAACTGTACCAATGCTGTTCAATTGCGCAGGCTTAAAGTGCCCAAACCTGGCATAGGCA
Organism: Bacteroidales bacterium UBA6192; assembly: GCA_002422725.1. Classification (GTDB taxonomy): domain Bacteria; phylum Bacteroidota; class Bacteroidia; order Bacteroidales; family F082; genus UBA6192. The sequence goes on along the minus strand of DITE01000076.1, from coordinate 22,478 downwards.
TCGTGCCTGATGTTAAATACCGGCGGCAGGAGCGTATCCTCTGCTTTTAGCCCATTGACTGTGGCCAGCAGCATAAATAAAAGAAAGAATGTTTCTTTCAAAGGATTGTAATGAGACCCCTAAAATAATAAGAAATCGGTTTGGTCATTACAGAAATTAAAAATTCATCTGCTATGACAATGCTTAAGGCAATTTCCATACCATCTCAGGTTTTTCAACAATAAACACAGGCTAATCAATTCAAACAAATCGTAGTCTGAAAAATAACTACATCGCAGAAAAAAAGGGGATTAAACTATATATTAGTCTTCCACAATGTTCTCTTCAACATCATCGCAGTCGCACGACATGCTTTTATTATACATATTCATGGCTTTCAGGCTCATCCCCATACTTGAAAAGCCCCCATCGTGAAAGAGATTCTGCATCGTTACTTTTCGTGTGAGATCAGAAAACAACGTAATACAATAACCGGCACACTCATCGGCTGTTGCATTGCCAAGTGGCGACATCCTGTCGGTGAAATCCATGAGGCCATCGATTCCTTTCACTCCACTGCCCGCTGTTGTTTTGGTGGGTGATTGCGAAATGGTGTTTATTCTGATCCTTTTCTCCCTGCCATAGATATAACCAAAACTTCTGGCGATGGATTCGAGGAGTGCTTTGGCATCTGCCATATCGTTATATCCGTAAAGGGTGCGCTGTGCCGCAATATACGACAAGGCAACCACAGAACCCCATTCGTTAATGGCATCGAGCTTGTTGGCTACCTGAAGCATTTTATGAAAAGAAATCGCTGAAATATCGAGTGTTTTCATGAAAAAATCATGATTCAAATCATTGTATACTCTTTTCTTCCGCACATTAAGCGACATGCCAATAGAGTGAAGCACGAAATCAACTTTTCCGCCGAAAATATTCATACTTTCTTCAAAAACCCGGGTCAGGTCGGCGGTAGAAGTTGCATCTGCAGGAATTATTGTAGCTGAACACTTTTCGGCCAGTTGGTTGATCTCGCCAAAGCGCATAGCCGTTTGTGTGTTGCTCAGGGTAAATTCAGCGCCTTCTTCGTGAGCCATTTCTGCAACTTTCCAGGCAATCGATTTTTCATCCAACGCCCCGAAAATGATACCCTTCTTCCCTTTCAGTAAATTATAAGCCATAATGATTGTTTTTTAATTGCGGTTGTCAATGAAGCCGCAAAGATACAACATTCCCTATATTCAATCTAAATAAGCACTGATTTGACACACTGATACTTAGACAAGATTAACAATGGACAGGAGGCCTATTTACTCGTTCTGACCCATTAATTCTGCTGCAGCACGCAGCGATGCATCAGTCGGATGTTCGTCGCTCAACATCCGCGCAATTTCTTCAACCCGCTTGTTTTTATCCAGTTGAGATATAAAGGAGCGAGTGGTTGTTTGGTCTTCCACTTTATAAACCAACAAATGAAAATGGGCTTTGCCTGCAATCTGAGGCAGATGCGTAATACTGATTACCTGTTTGTTATGAGCCATAGAAGCCATAATACGGCCCACCTTTGCTGCAACCTCTCCTGAAATACCGCTATCAATTTCATCAAAAATGATGGTAGGCAGCATTCTTTCTTCCGACAACAGGCTTTTTACGGCCAGCATAAGTCGTGACATTTCGCCACCTGATGCAATTCTTGAAATGTCGTCTGGCTGACTACCCCGGTTAGCAGTAAATAAAAACCTGATTTTGTCTTTACCATCCGGCCCGGGTTTGTTAAGCGGTTCGAGCTGAACCCTGAACTGTGCACTCAACATACCTAATGACTGCAAAATCTGTGTTATCTGCTGCTCAACATTTGGTAAGACTGCAGTCCGGGCGTGGCTAAGTTCATCAGCCAGCCGGTTAACGTCTTTGTCGAGCACTGTCAGTTGTTTTTCAAACCGTTCGATTTGTTCGTCAAAAGAATCAGCTTCAAGCAGCTTTTCCTCAAAAGAATGCATCAGGGCAATCAAAGATTCAATATCATTTAGACGGTGCTTGTGCATAAGATGGGTGATCAGTCCAATTCGTTGGTTGAGTCGTTCGAGCTCAAGGGGATCGTAATTTTCTGATTTCTCCAGATGGTTGATTTCTGCCGTAATATCCTTCAATTCGATCTGACAGCTTTCCAAACGTTGGGTCAACTCTTCAAGCTGTGGCATATAAAACCTTATTTTCCGCAATTCATGCATTACCTCAGAAACCTGAACAAGCACACTTGATTCGGCCCCTGTTAACAACTGATCAGAAGCAAATAAGGCCTGAGCAATTTCTTCGGCATGATTGAGTACATCAATCCGCTGTTCCATTTCACGATATACTTCCACCGACAATTTGGCCTGGGTCAGTTCGTCGAACTGAAACTTCATGAAGTCTCGCTCAGCAAGCGATTTTTGTCGCTGTTCATGAAGCTTAGTAAGTTTGGCAATGGTGAACTGAAGCTCGCTAAATAGTTTATGATAGGTTTGCCTGCGGCCATGTGTTCCGGCAAGGCTATCAATCATGCGAAGCTGGAATGTTGCTTCACCCAGGTGCAAAGATTCGTGTTGTGAATGAATATCAATCAATTGTTCGCCCAGCTCCTTCATCACAGCAAGATTGACCTGACTGTCGTTAATAAAAGCACGGGATTTGCCCGCCGGACTTATTTCGCGGCGCATGATACATTCTTCCGTAAAATCAAGCTCATTTTGAAGAAACCAATCAGCAAGAAACAAAGCTGAAATATCAAAAACAGCCTCTACAATACATTTTTGTGCTTTGTCTAAAAGAACATCCAGATCGGCCCTGTTGCCAAGTGCCAGACCCAGAGCGCCAACCAGGATGGATTTCCCTGCCCCGGTTTCACCTGTAATGGCTGTAAATCCTCTATTGAAATCAAGTTCGAGAGATTCAATCAATGCATAATTGGAAACACTGAGATGGGTGAGCATAGGAGTGCGCTGTTTAACGCAAAAATAGTCAATTGAAGTGACTTAGCGCCTGATGATTTTTTCGTATGTAGAACTATTTGCCGGGTCGATTTCGCGCATCAGGTTGGTAATCTTTGTCTTCTCCTGAGGACTACCCTGCGAATATACCTGAATAATTTCATCGCGTTTGGCTTCGAGCACAAGTTGCAACAAAAACAATCCCGGACGGTCGCGGTACATCTTTTCTAAATGGCTCAGGCTGGCGCCGATGGCAGCTCTGCCTTCATCAGGCTTTTCCGACATTAAATCCATACCAGTACGGTGATATTCATACAAAAACTGGCGCATCGGTTTAAAGGCAGTATTGCGCAGGTTTTCAACGAGCCAGTATCTGTTTTTCGTTCCGTCGAACGCTTTCCATCCACTTTCGTTGGCATTCTGCGCTGTGTTTACAATGGCTTCAGCAGCCTGATAAAAGGGTTCGCCACCCATAGGTGAAAAGCTGTCGAAATCGAGTCCCAGAAAGATATAACAGTAGTATGCCAATATGGATGTAAGATTCGAGGTAAAGGAATTGTCATTATAATCAAGTGGCTGATTTTCAATATATCTGAATTGAATATTGTCGTCAATATAATTCAGAAGCACACTATTGTAAGATGATTTAAAAACAGGTCGACGCAAGACAATATTCAAGGTGCCTTTGAACTCATCGGACGAAATCCGTTCCCGCACAGTCAGCACCATCGTACATTCAATTCTCTCTTCCAGTTTTAAGTTGAGATTAGTCCATTTACGGTTGTTCATAAAATCGTAAATGGCTTCCTGCAAGGCTTCGAACACCCTACGGTCGGTTCCTTCAACTGTTGGGGCAGTTACCTGCACGTCGCAAAGGAATTCCTGAGCACGACCTTGGGCTGCTGTATAAAGTAAAACGATAGCTATTAAGATTTTCTTCATATCAACTGTTAACGTCGGAAGTGTGCATGATCGTATAAATATAATCCAGTATGTCAGATGCAACCTGCGATTTTGGTTTCTGATCGTAGTGGGTCGCCTCTCCTTTCGCATCAATCAGGCTAACCTTATTCGTCATGTGCCTGAACCCGGCACCTTCGTCTTTCAACGAATTCATTACGATCAGGTCCAGATTCTTACGTTTTAGTTTCTCTTTTGCGTTATGCAGTTCATTATCTGTTTCAAGAGCAAACCCGACGAGTGTCTGGCTATGATGCTTCCTGCTGCCCATTTCCTGTAGAATATCCGGAGTTGGCTCAAGTTCGATCCGAAGGTTTTCCTGTGTTTTCTTTATTTTTCCGGAGGCAACCGACTTTGGCCGGTAATCAGCCACAGCAGCAGTCATAACAGTGATCTGAGCTTGCTGAAACAGCAGTATACATCGGTCATGCATTTCCTGTGCCGTGGTCACCGGAAAAACATGGATATTCTCATGGGAAACCTGCAAATTGGTTGGCCCCATCACAAGATCAACGACAGCTCCCTCGCGGGCGAAAGCCCTGGCAATTTCAATGCCCATCAAACCTGTGCTATGATTTCCGATAAATCGCACCGGATCGATACTTTCGTGGGTTGGTCCGGCAGAAACGAGTACAGTTTTACCGGCAAACCGATGCTGTTGACCGAAAAAACCAAGAATAAATTGGTAGATTGTTTCGGGTTCTTCCATGCGTCCTTCGCCACAAAGCCCACTGGCAAGCTCGCCCGTTGCAGGAGCGATGAGCAAATGCCCTCTTTGTTCCAGCACTTTAATATTTTCCTGTGTTGTTGGATGCTTAAACATGTCAAGATCCATTGCCGGGGCAAACATGACCGGACAACGTGCCGACAGATAAACAGTCAACAAATAATTATCAGCAATTCCCATGCGCATTTTAGCCAGTGAGTTGGCTGTTGCTGGGGCAATCAGCAGCAAATCGGCCCATAGTCCCAGTTCAACATGACTTTGCCATTCGCCGTTCTCACGGTTAAAGAAATCACCGCCAACGGGTTGGCCACTTAAAGTAGATAGTGTGAGCGGGGTAACAAACTCTTTGGCAAAGGGGGTCATGACAATCCTGACTTCAGCACCGGCTTTTTTAAGCAAGCGTACCAACAAAGGTATCTTGTAAGCAGCTATGCTTCCGGTGATGCCTATCAGGATTTTCTTACCCTTGAGCATGGTTTAGAATTACTAAAACTCGTTTCCCTGTTCCTTACGGGGATTACGGAAGTAAACCTGTTCGGTCAGAAACTCCTGCACAGCCATCAGACTTGGTTTTGGCAGGCGCTCATAATAGCGTGCGATCTCGATTTGCTCGCGGTTCTCAAAAACCTCTTCGAGATTGTCGGTAGCTGACGAGAACTCAGCAATCTTCTTATTCAGCTCTTCCTTCATTTCGAGGGAAATCTGATTGGCACGCTTCGACAAAATAGCTACTGATTCGTAGATATTCCCGGTACTCTTGTAGAATAAATCCACCTGACGTGTTACTGCAGTGGTTTCTGTTTTTGATTTTTTAACATCCATATTTATAGGGGGAAATTAATTGGACAATTTTTTACGTGACTCTGCCTGAACAGGTTCAAGGCTTTTCAGATACTTGCTTTCAGGATACTGATACAATAAGTTATTGTAGGTTTCAATGGCCGATTCATATCTTTCGCGACGCTTCTCAGGAATACTTCTTTCAGCAAACTCAAAGTAAGCAAGTGTCATGTAATTTAAAACTTCTTCGCGCCGCTCTGTATCTGGGAATCGCTTAAGTAAATTTTGAAATGAAGTTATGGCTGCCATATAATCACGCATCTTGTAAAAAAGTATGGCAATATTGTAATCTTTTTGCTCAAGCTTAGCTCTGAGTTCATCAATCAGGTTATTGGCTTCGGCAACGCGGCTACTTCTTGGATACAGATCAATGAACGCCTGAAGTTCTTTTAAAGCTTCCAGTGTGTTTGACTGGTCGAGGCTGTAACGCGGCGAATCGAGAAAATAGCAATAAGCATTCATATACAGACACTCTTCCGCCCTTACTGACAAGGGGTAGGTCTGAGCATGCTTTTTAAAATAGTAACTGGCAACAATATAATCCTCGAGATTGTAGTAGCAATAGGCCATCCTGTATGAAATCTCTTCACCTTTGGAGGTCCCGCGGAAAACCGCCTGCAGCAGGTCGAAAAGCTCCAGCGCCTTGGTGTAATTCTTTTTTTCGAAGTAATCAATGGCAGCTTCGTACTTGGCCTCCTGGTCCGTACTCTTAAGCAATTTCTGGTAAGTGCTCTTGCACGAACCTAAAGCCATTACTAAAATTATCAGGCTAAAAAAAGCGGTTTTCTGAAACATGCGGCAAAAGTATAAAAAAAACGTACAGCCCAAACGATTAAACTCCTTAAATATTATCTTAAGATTCAGTCGGTTTGCCTGCCAGATAAGCTCATATATCTTTCTGCCTTCAAATATTCCAAGTATTATTAAATCAACATAATGCGCAAAAAAAACGAGTTGATACAAATAGATGATCGCCGGGCAACTGGTATGCGGTAACAAATGTATGTAAAAATGAAACAATTCGTTAACCTTATACTTCAAGCATTTTTCTACCTTTGCGTCAAATTAAAAAATCAATAATACGTGGATATTTTCAATAAATGCACAGTGAATATGGGCCCGCTGGGTCAATATGCCGATCAGACAGAAGGTTATTTCATGTTTCCCAAATTAGAGGGTGAAATTGGCCCAAGGATGAAATTCAGAGGAAAAGAGAAGTTGATCTGGAGCCTGAACAACTACCTCGGGCTTGCCAATCATCCCGAGGTGCGAAAGGCTGATGCAGAAGGAGCAGCCGAATTTGGCATGGCCTCCCCCATGGGCGCCCGCATGATGTCGGGACAAACAGTGTATCACGAACAGCTGGAGCGTGAACTTGCCGCATTCGTTGGCCGTGAAGCTGCCTATCTGCTCAACTACGGGTATCAGGGCATGGTGAGTGTGATCAACTCGCTTGTCGATCGTAAAGACGTGATCGTTTATGACTCTGAAGCCCATGCCTGTATCATCGATGGGATGAGACTGCATTTTGGAAAACGGTTTGTATATCCTCATAACAACATTGAGAACTTAGAAACCCAGTTGCGCAGGGCAAAAAAAATGACTGAACAAACGGGTGGCGGAATCCTCGTGATAACCGAAGGCGTTTATGGCATGTCGGGCGACCTGGGCAAGCTGAAAGATATTACCGATCTCAAGGAAAAGTACAATTTCAGGCTGCTGGTTGATGACGCCCACGGCTTTGGCACTATGGGATCGACCGGCGCAGGCACCGACCAGCATTTCGGAGTGCAGGAAAAAGTAGATTTATATTTCGGAACTTTTGCCAAATCAATGGCCGGAATAGGTGGTTTTATCGCTGGGAGTAAGCAAGTTATCAAATACCTGATGTATAATATGCGCTCGCAGATTTTTGCTAAATCATTGCCAATGCCAATGGTTATCGGCGCTTTGAAGCGGCTCGAAATGCTGCGCAACGAACCACAGCACCGCGAAAAGCTTTGGACTATCGTCCATGCGCTGCAGGAAGGATTAAAAGCCAAAGGACTGGATATCGGGAATACCGAATCGCCAGTTACTCCCGTGATGCTGTATGGTGGCGTGGGTGAAGCCACGCAAATTACATTCGATCTACGTGAGAATTACAATATTTTCTGCTCTATTGTCACGTATCCTGTTGTGCCCAAAGGCGTTATATTGCTCAGGCTTATCCCAACGGCTGTCCACACCCTGGAAGATGTAGCCTACACCATCAAAGCCTTTGCTGAAGTGAAGGAAAAGCTTGAAAAGCATCAGTACAGCAGCGATATGGCCGATATTATTAATACCTGAAAAAGTTAACAACTAAAGTGTTTTAATACTTTTCAAATTTATCGGAGAACAGCAGCTTATACTCACGCTGCGCAAAATAATGGATAAACTAACACGAAAAAACTTTTGGATTATTACAGCCAATTCTACAGCATCTTTCGTGTTGGCTTATCTGATTATTTTTTACACAAACCAGATTGCCTTTGTGCTAACAGGAGGCATGTATGATTACCCGGTTTCTATTGATTATGCAAGCTATTTCTTTCATATCGAGCCTTACGAATGGTCGCATGATTCAGTTATCCTGATCTTCAGTGCCGGCTATATCCTTACCATGTTTATCGGACTTTTTTCAGTACTTGCTTTCTTTTATCTGCTGTCAGATTCCTTCCCGATCAAGGTGTTGTTTTTTTGGCTTATCATGCATAGTGCAGGTTATTTTTTTGGCGGGCTTATGGTTGGGAACTTGCTAACGGAAGGTATTGGTCACGTTTTTAACTGGATGTACCTTACCGACACGGTGAAAATGATTATTTCGCTGATAGGATTTTTTGGATTACTCCTCACAGCTTTAATTTCGTCGCGTCTGGCATCGCTGTTATCCAATACATATTTCGAAAAGTATTCGGATCGTATTGCTCCTTTCTATATAACTGCCCAGGTGTTGTTACCCTATGTTTTTGGTTCTATACTGCTTTATGCCTATTATTATCCAAAAAACATGTTCCACGAGAAATACGGATGGATCATTATGGGGGCCATGGTGGGTATTTTCTTCCTCAGGTCTCAGTTTACCCAGGATTTACTTTTCGAGGAAGACGACGATCGAAAAATAAGACCTATGACAGGACTCATTATTGTAACTGTGGCCATCTTTATGATTACAAGGGCTGTTCTGTTTAAGCCCATTCTCATTTTTAATTGAGCCTGATTATCTTTTTCACGTAAATGCCCTGTTCAGAGGTAACCCTCACACAGTAAACACCCGGTAGCAGTTGCCCTGTCCTGACAACCATAGCATGCTCATGACAACCATTTTCCTCAGCAATCACTTTCCCGTTCAGGTCGATTAACTCAGTCCGGATGATGACATCATTCGACTGCACGTAAAGCTCATTTCCGCGAAAGGGGTTTGGGCTCAGCCTGATTTTTTCCGAAGCATGCTCTGTTATTCCAACAGCTGTTGTGCAACCAATTGTTGCATACCATCCCTGCCTGCGTTCCGATTCATCGGAATGAAAACGAACTGTAAGTGCCCCTTCATCATTGGTTGCGGTAATGATTCCGGGCGAGTTTGTTCCGCACCAGGTTCCAAGTAGCGGAGCATCAGTAGACGAACCGTTGTAAACTTTCAACCAGTCGTAATCGCAATTTGCATTTGCCTCGAGGTTGAATATGTTGAAAGTGATTTTGATTACTTTTTCAGCTTCGCCCGGGTAGAAAATGGCTGTAAAATCCTCATTGTTCTGGTAGTCGCCAAGATCGTTGCCCGAGTCGAAGAATGAACCACTACAGGTTTGAAAAACAGCATTCTGCATAAGATAGGCGGAGATCACTGTGAGGTAATCTTCGCGCACAATAAAACTTTCTTCTCCTTCCTGATTGGTTACTTTAAGGGAGACATCGTAATTTCCTGCAGCCGGAAATATCACTCCGGCCGGATTTTGTAAATCTGAAGTTGCCGGTATCCCTCCTTCGAATGTCCATTCCCATGAAGTAATATCTTCGCCATATGAAAGATCGGTAAAATTAACCCACTGCCCTTTGGCCGGGCGGGTTGTACTGGCTTCAAAATTGGCCGCAATGGAAACCGGGACGAGTTGAACATCGCGTATGGTGGTCTGGCGATCGAACACCTGCACCGATGGAATAATTTTTGCTTCATACCCGTCGGCCGTAACGAAGAGATTGTAAACTCCTGATTTGATGAGCCTGTGATAATTTCCAGCCGGCAAAGCCGAATAAATATGGGAAAAGTCAAAATCGTGTCCCATCACCTCAATTTTTGCCCGTACTGCTTCACCAGTAACCGAATCGGTTACCACCCCCCTGATTCCGAAAAGGCTTTGCTCCATATAATTGAGAAGTGAACGATAGTTATACTCCCAGAAAGCTGGAAGTGAAGTTGCCGGCAACATCTTAACATTTGACAACTCGGAGGTTACTTCACGGCAATGATGGAAATAATTCATATAATCCTGACGACCACCACTAATTGTGTACCAGGCATATCCATTGGTAATTCCATTATCCAGATCGGTCAGGTAGCCAGGTGCGCTGAAAAACTGTGCGGTGTCGGCATACTCGCGCGAAACCTGAACCCACCAGTCATTGTCGGCATGCAACCTCGACCAGGTGTCCCAGGGGTAGTTGATTACTTCGGCACCGCTATGGTGGTTAGCACTCATCACGAAATTTCGGCTCCCGGCAAAATCCATGAAGGCAACTGTTTCCGGCTGGTGGGAGTTTCCGTCAGGATTGGTTCCGTCTTCCGGATCCGGGTAATTCCGGTTTAGATCAATTCCATTGGAGTTGCCACGCGTTGCTCCCCAAACAGTTTGGTTTCCACCTGCATAGGTTCCATTCGGGTTGGCAAGCGGATTAATCCATATGTCCACATTGTCCACCAGATTGGTCACACGTGGGTCGATGCCATAATTCGACAGCAAATAGTCAATCAGTCTGAGATTTAAGATATAGCCTACCAATTCGTCACCATGTATAGGGGCTGTGTAAAGAAACTCGGGTTTCCCTCCGGCATCCATATCTGTGTTAATACGTGCGGCAAGTATCTTTCTGCCGCTGCTCAAGATTCCAATTGTATAAATCGTACACAAATCCGGGTAATCATCTTCAAATGCCTGCATCATCGACAGATATGCGTCATAAGTAGGATAAAAGTTCCATTCATTGGTTTCGCGTATCTGTTCATAATCTTTCATCAGCGGCAGATCACCTGTCATCGAAGGTGGCGCAAGCAGTCTGGGTTGCCAGCCCTGAGCGATCAATGCCAAAAACTGTGAACGGTTAGCATAAGCATAAATAACATCTGACTGTATGTCATCGATATACATCATCCGATCCAGTTCCGGCAGGGCTTTTATATCATCAATATCCAGGGAAAAATAAACTTCCGGTCGCAATTTAAAAATGCTGTCTACCTGATAAGCTTGCTGCGAATATGTTGGAATGAAAGCAAAGAGCAGGAATAAACTCAGTAAATTTTTCATAAGTGTAAACATTATAAGACCCCAATGGATAACATTTCATTTTTAATTTGCTCAGCAACAGTTGGATTCACCGGCACCAATGGAAGCCGCAATATGTTGCTGCATAAGCCGAACTGATGCAGCACACTTTTGATTCCGGCAGGATTGCCATCAACAAACAAAAGATCAATCATTCGGAGAAGTTTGTAATGAATGGGCAATGCACTGGCATTGTCTCCGGCAAGTTGAAACCTGACCATATTGCTGAATAAGTCGGGAAATGCATTGGCGACTACAGAAATCACTCCTTTGGCTCCAACCGCCAACATGGGCAAGGTGAGGGCATCGTCGCCCGAAAGCAGCTCAAACTTGTCTGGCTTCGACGCAATAATTTGCATTACCTGACCCATATCACCGGAAGCCTCTTTTACCGAAAGTATGTTGGGATGATGTGCCAGTTTCAGACAGGTTTCTGCTTTCATGTTCACGCTGGTTCGTCCGGGAACATTGTAGAGTATCATCGGCACAGGACTTGCATCGGCAACAGCGCGAAAATGTGCCAGTAATCCATCTTGTTGCGGTTTGTTGTAGTATGGCGTCACAGAAAGAATGGCAGAAATCCCGGCAAAATCCTGCTTATTTATTTGATTAATCAGGCATCGGGTATCGTTTCCTCCCATTCCCAACACTACAGGAATCCGGTTATTATTGATTTTCAAAATGGTATCTACTACCTTTACTTTTTCCTCTGTACTGAGGGTGGCTGACTCTGAAGTTGTTCCGAGTGCTACCAGAAAATCAACACCTTGGCTGACTACAAAATCCACAATTTTCTCCAGAGATGAATAATCAACAGAAAAATCGTTGTTAAATGGAGTTATCAGTGCAACTCCGGTTCCAATTATTTGTTTATGCATTTTCAATTCCATTTAATGATCTCAGGTAACCAGCCAATTCTTTTACAAGGATGTTGGCATCATCCATATTGGGTGTATTGAGTGTAAGGTCATAAAAATCCGCTAAACCTGATTCGTTGTTTCCGGTCGTCCTGATCAGAAATCCTGCAGGAATCAGGGTGGTGAGGTAATGTAAAAAAATATTTCCGCTTCGGTCAAGGTTTAGAAGCAAATCACACTTCGATTCCAGTTTTTTTAGAATGTCGGCTCTTAAAAACCCGAAGAAATTAAAATCATTAGGCCTCACAACGATTAGATTGGAGACCAGCTCAGGGATTTCAATTTTTTTACCTTTCACAAAAACAATCAGTCGAAATTTTGGATTTAAGCGAATAAACTGAAGACTTATTTGTTTCAGCCATTCAACTTTCGCAGAGCTGTCAACAACCACAAGCAAACAAACATGATCAGCACCCTCAATCGTTGTTATCACAGGCAGGTGCTTTACAGCCTGCTTTCTCTTGATTTGCCAGCTTATCAGGTATTTTTTCATAAACAAAATCGGAATAAAGTCGTGGCATATTGGGTGACGCAAAATTAGCGAAAAATTGCAGGAGATATCCTAATCTGTTCATAGTTTTAGCGATTTTACGAAAACATTTACAGGGTGTTGATTGTGTTAAGCTTACATTTATTCACGTCAATTTTTATCACACTCTTTCGGGTCGTGATGACTAATTGCTGACGAATACTTACTTTTGGAAAATAATACACAGTATAAAAAAAACCTGCATCCTTGAAAATCACGATACTTGGTAGCGGTACCTCGCAAGGAGTGCCTGTGATTGCATGCAATTGCGCAGTGTGTGAATCACATGACACCATGGACAAAAGGCTCAGGTCTTCCGTTATGGTCGAATCGGAAGGAACACGAATTGTGATTGATGCAGGTCCTGATTTCCGACAGCAAATGCTGCGTCAAAAGGTAATGCAACTCGATGCTATCCTGATTACACATTGCCACAAAGACCATATCGCCGGCCTTGACGACATCAGGTCGTTCAACTATCTGTTTAACAAACCGATGGATATTTATGCCACAGAAAGGGATCAACTCGCCATACGGCAGGAGTTTTCCTATGCTTTTCACGAAAATCCCTACCCGGGAGTACCGGAATTTAACATGATTACACTGCCCGAAACATTGTTTAAGATCGGGAATATGCACATCATTCCACTTGAAGTCTTTCACATGAGGATGAAGGTTTATGGATTTCGTTTTGGCAATTTCAGCTATGTGACCGATGCAAATATGATTCCCGAAAAAACCATGGAGTTGATGAAAGGCTCCGATGTGATTGTAATCAATGCATTGCGCAAACAACCCCATGTGTCGCATTTCAACCTGGAACAAGCAATAGATGTGATCGGCAAGTTGAAACCAAAGGTGGCCTATCTGACGCATATCAGCCACATGATGGGCAAACATGCAGATATAGAAGCAGAACTGCCTCCTTCGGTCCATATGGCATACGATGGCCTGGAAATTCTTATGGATTGAAATGATTTTGCCGAAAACAGCTTAACAACAATATATCGTTATGCTTCTATTTGAAACTCAAATATCGGTGTTTTGCACCAGGGCAAAATAATCCCACTCAAGTTGCACATAACCATATTCGTACACAAAATAATAGACCCTTCCATCTTTTGTAGTGTAAGTATGGGTGAAATACTTGAAACTGAACCCCTGCTTCTCGAGTGTTGATTTTTTGGTTTTGCCTTTGCCTTCTGGATTCAACGAAGCCAGTATAGCCCTGTTTTTTCTCAGAATATTGTTAATATTCCGCATGAAATTAATCTGTCCACTGTTTTGTTGATGGTGGTGATTGTTGCGGCACGAATCGTTGCAGAATTTTTTGTCTGACCGGCCAACGAGCTTTTCGCCACAGGATAAACATAGGTGTTCCATATGTGCGGGTGTTTGTTTTAAGGCCTAAAAGTAATACAAACAATTGAAAAATAAAAACCGGTTTTGGCAAACTTACCAAAACCGGTTTAAAAATGTTACAAACAGCATCAATTAATCACAAGTTTGATGATGCGTCGATTAATTTGTCCGTTTACTTCAACCAGATATATCCCTTTATTTAGCTGTGCAACGGGGATAACAGACGTTCCGGATGTAACCTGACTTTCCAGAACAACCTGACCATTGAGACTGCGAAACTTTACATTTGCAGATTCGTTAACAGTAATCCTGACAACATTAGTAGCAGGATTCGGCGACAAACGCAACTGATCAGCAGACCAGGACAACACACTTTCAACAAGCGTGATGGTAAAGCTTTCCGGCAGTACAAGATCATCCACATTGATATCCCATAGGCCAACAGTGGCATCAGCAGGAATATTGAATACTGCCAACAGGCTGGTATTGCTGACAACACTCACCGAGCTTGCTTCGATTGTTGTCGGGAGACTTCCTGAAAAAGTCATAGACACCGATGGAGTGCTTCCGAACCAAAACGTATTCATTGAAGTTATGGTCAATTCCACCAATTCGCCCTGTCCGGCTATATTCGGCACTACCGACACCAATGAAGGTATCAGCTGATTGACTGTAAAGGCTGAAGCAAGCACAAGGTCATCTACCAGTAAATCATAGGTTCCGGGGGTTGCTGAAAGGGCAAAACTAAAATCAGCCTCAAGCATGGAGTCATTGATCACCAATACATTGCCGGCTTCGATGATGTCAGAAGGACTGCCGGTTTTGCGCAGTCGAACATCAGGTGAAGTGCCCGACCATTGCGTGTTCTGACCAGTGATGGAAAGTTCAGCACTGCTTCCCTGATCAGCATTGTTTGGAGTAACTGAAATAAGCTCGGGAACCACAGCTATCACCGAGAAAGAAGCTCCCAGCACCAGATCATCTACCACCACATCCCAGATTCCGGCACTGGCATCCTGAGGTATGCTGAAGTTTGCCTGCAACTGCGTATTCGTATTTACAGTCACTGAAGTCGCCTGAATCACCTCAGAAGGTGTGGCAACATTGCGCAGGCTCACAGCTGGGTTTGTTCCCGACCATGCGGTATTTTCGCCTGTGATGGTTAACAATTCATTGCTTCCTTGCTCAGCAAAATCGGGGTTTACTGAAACCAATGCAGGAATAACTTCGATTACGGTGAAGGAAGAAGCCAGGGTGAGATCATCGACCAGCAAATCCCACAAACCCGCCGTTGCATCATCAGGAATACTAAAGTTGGCAAGCAACTGTGTATTGCTGTTAACAGTTACTGAATTGGCATTGATGATGTTGGATGGGGCACCCACCTTGCGCAACCTGACATCGGGATTGGTACCAACCCAGCTTGTATTCTGTCCGGTAATGGTCAACACCGGATTACTACCCTGATTGGCTGAATTGGGTACCACGCTGAGCAATGCAGCAGGAGCAACAGCATTGACAAACAATGTACTGGTGTGGATTACGTCTCCTGTATTATTTCCATTACCGTTCGCAGCATTGAAGGCTGCGTAGAACCGCACCTGTCCGACGCTTGTTGCCGGTGCTGTCCAGTTCATCGACCAGCTGCATGTGTTTCCTGTAGGCACGTTTCCGGCTGTTGTGTGTGTAACAGCTTTATTGGCATTGACCAGCTTGGTCCTGACAGCATCTGTAATGATAAAAGTGCCGGTTTTGACCCCTGTGCTGGTTTCAGCAGTGAGTTCAAATCCAAATTTGACCACGCCGCTGAAAGTGCCGGTCGCTGTTATCTGATAAGTTTGTCCCGGAGTGTAACCCTCCACAGGTATGTTTGAGGTAATCCAGCCTGACTGTGGTGTTGCCGTTCCCCCATGACATTCGGTACAAGTTGAATTGCCGTCGCCCGGACTGCCGGATTTTCCTCCGGGACTACCGCTGCTGTTGGCATATAGTATCAATGCGACGGGAATGATCAGAACAAAGAAAAGTTTATAAACAGGTTTCATAATGTTGAAATTTAAATTGAAAAAAAATGCTTATTTAGATCGCGTCTAAATTATAAAATATCCTAAAATCAAAGAAGCATCCTATAAAAAAAATATTATTATGTTAATCTATCAACATAACAAATTAATATACAACAACTTATTTAAGTAAATTTAACTGTCCTACGGAAGAATTAATTTACAATTCATGACTAAGATCAGAAAACAGAGGTGAAAACAATCTTAAAAACACGATTGTTAATGTGTAAACAGAAGAAAATCAGGTTGCTGGATAGCTTACATTCGATCTGGCATGTGAATACCGAGCAAAGCACCGGCCGATTTAATCACTTTTGAGGTTAAACGGCTAAGAATAAGCCTGAAAAGACGCAGCCTTGTATCAGGCTCCTTCAGGATTGAATGCTCCTGATAAAACTGGTTAAATTCTTTGGCCAAATCATATACATAATTGGCCACAAGTGCCGGGCTTTGATTTGTTGCAGCCTGTTGAATGACAGATGGATATTGGTATATAAGCTTTATGAGGTTTTTTTCTTTTTCATGCAATATCGCTGGTGGGATGAAATTCGCTTCAGCATCAATCCCCGATTCAGCCGCCTTACGTTCAATGGATTTTATCCTGGCGTGGGTATATTGGATGAATGGTCCTGTGTTGCCATTAAAATCAATGGACTCCTCTGGATTGAACACCATGGTTTTCTTCGGGTCAACCTTGAGGATGAAATATTTTAACGCCCCCAGCCCGATGGTTTCAAAAAGCTCGCTGGCTTCTTTGTCTGACAAACCTTCGATCTTTCCCAACTCTGTTGTCCGCGATTTTGCGGTTTCTACCATTTCTTCCATCAGCTCATCTGCATCAACCACGGTGCCTTCGCGCGATTTCATCCTTCCATGCGGCAGTTCAACCATGCCGTATGACAAATGTTCTATCTGATCGGCCCACGCCCTGCCCAATTTCCTGAGTATCAAACGAAGGACATCAAAATGATAGTTTTGCTCGTTTCCAACAACATAGATCAGTTTCTCCGGCTGATAATCGTCCACACGCAACTGAGCTGTACCAAGATCCTGAGTCATATAAACCGATGTGCCATCGGCACGCAGCAGCAGTTTCTCATCGAGCCCCTCAGCGGTCAGGTCACACCAGACCGATCCGTCTTCTTTTTTTGTCAGGACGCCGGATTTTAAGCCTTCTCCAACGAGCGTCTTTCCAAGTAAATAGGTCTCTGACTCGTAATATATCTTGTCAAAATCAACACCCAGCCGCTTATACGTCAAATCAAATCCCTTATACACCCAACTGTTCATCATACTCCATAAGTATCTGATCTCCGGGTCAGCTTCTTCCCATTTACGCAGCATCTGCTGGGCTTCGGCCATCAGCACCGATTTTTTTGCAGCATCTTCTTTGTCAACACCTTTGGCTGTCAGTGTTTCAACTTCTGCTTTCAGCTCCTTATCGAACCGCACATACATCTCCCCCACCAGCTTGTCACCTTTCATTTGCAAATCCGCTGGTGATTTTCCTTCACCAAACTTTTGCCAGGCCAACATTGATTTGCAAATATGAATACCCCTGTCGTTCACCAAATTAACCTTAACAACCCGCTTGCCGCTTGCCTTAAGAATTTCAGCCACACTCCAACCCAGCAAGTTGTTGCGGACATGCCCCAGATGCAAGGGTTTGTTGGTGTTGGGCGATGAATACTCAACCACCACCGGCGCCTGGCCACTCACTGGTTGCGAGCCATAATGGCTGTCAGCATTAGCTTCACTGAAAACGGATACCCAGAATGAATCTACAACAACGATGTTCAGGAAACCTTTCACAACATTAAACCCGCTGATGATGGAAGTTTTCTGAAGCATCATCTCACCTATTGATTGGGCTGTTGCTTCAGGCGACTTTCCGGTTAACTTCAGAAAGGGGAAAACATTGATCGTCAGGTCACCCGGAAATTCAGGCCGGGTTTTCTGAAACTGAATCAGTGTTGCAACTGGCTTCTGTCCGTAAAGTTCTTCAAAAACTTCCAGAAAGGCCTCACGTAGTGAATGTTCGAGCGTCATGTAAAGGTTTTAAGTTTGCAAAAATACGAATTCTGCTTGTGTAAAAAATCCCTGTCGTTCAAAGCAAGTGATTTCAGGAAAGAAATCAGTCTACTGTTATAAAATTAACAATATATTTATTTGATATACAATGATTTAATTTTACACATAAGATTTTCTATAATAAAGTTGCCGTTTATGTCAGGCAGATCATTTACCTTTGTGGCACATTTATAGACACACTCCTAAAAATAAGTGATATATGAAAAAAAACGTGATCATTATCGGTGCTGCGGGAAGAGATTTCCATAACTTCAACACCTATTTCCGCGGAAACACCGCTTACAATGTTGTGGCTTTCACGGCTGCGCAAATTCCTGATATCGACGGGCGCAAATATCCGGCCGAGCTTGCCGGTGAACTGTATCCTTCAGGCATCCCCATCTATGCAGAAGCTGACCTCACCAAGCTGATCAGCGAACTGAAAGTGGACGATTGTGTATTTTCGTACAGCGACGTTACTTATCAGAAAGTGATGAGTATGAGCGCTATCGTGAATGCTGCCGGAGCCAATTTCATGCTTCTCGGACCGAAAGACACCATGGTAAAAAGCACCAAACCGGTTATAGCTGTTGGAGCTGTACGCACCGGATGCGGCAAAAGCCAAACCTCGCGTAAAGTGATCGAATACCTCATGGCTAAAGGCTTGAAGGTGGTTGCTGTGCGTCATCCCATGCCTTACGGCGATCTGGTTGCACAAAAAGTTCAGCGTTTTGCAAAGGTATCTGACCTCGAACTGCACAAATGCACTGTGGAAGAAATGGAAGAATACGAACCACATGTTGTCCGCGGAAACGTTATTTATGCCGGTGTTGACTACGAAGCCATATTGCGTGCAGCCGAAAATGATCCTGATGGCTGCGATGTTGTTCTTTGGGATGGTGGAAACAACGATTTCCCCTTCTACAAACCAGACCTGAACATTACCGTTGTTGATCCACACCGTCCTGGCCACGAACTCACCTATTATCCTGGTGAAGTTACCCTCCGTCTGGCCGATGTAGTGGTTATCAACAAAATGGACAGTGCAGGCCCCGAGGCTATTCAGACCGTCCGCGAAAATATTGTCAAAGTGAACCCCACTGCAACCGTAATCGACGGTGCATCACCCATTAAGGTGGACGATTACAAGATCATCAAAGGCAAACGCGTACTGGTTGTTGAAGACGGCCCGACCCTAACCCATGGTGAAATGAAAATCGGAGCCGGCACCGTAGCCGCCATGAAATTTGGCGCTGCTGAACTGGTTGACCCACGCCCCTTCCTGGTTGGCAAACTGGCCGAGACCTTCCGGATCTACCCCAACATCGGAACACTGCTTCCGGCAATGGGCTATGGTGCACAGCAACTTAAAGACCTTGAGGCCACCATCAACAACACCGATTGCGATTCTGTTGTCATTGGCACACCCATCGACCTCAACCGCATTGTGAAGATCAATAAACCCAACACACGTGTATATTACGACCTGCAGGAAATCGGCTTCCCGAACCTTGATCAGGTGTTGACCGAATTCGTTGAAAAACACAAGTTATAATTGATATCAAAAGATGATCCGATCAAAAGGCTGCCCGAAAAGGCAGTCTTTTTTTTTGATTTTCATTGTCCCACAAATCACGCGAGTGGCGACATAATAAATTCAGAAT
The DNA here is from genome assembly GCA_002422725.1 of Bacteroidales bacterium UBA6192. Taxonomy (GTDB): domain Bacteria; phylum Bacteroidota; class Bacteroidia; order Bacteroidales; family F082; genus UBA6192. Next base: position 2,837 of record DITE01000076.1, on the reverse strand, counting down.
CACTTGACAACATATTCATAAATTGATTAATTTTGGTTCATTCGCTGAATAAGTAAATTTAATATTCATAATTGACGTGAATGATTGGTTTTTGCGGGGAATTGCCCTAAGGCATTTATATCTGCCGGGTGTAGGCAGGGAAAGAAACCAGTACACGCATAATTATTAAAGTTCAATAACTCAAAAGCCGGAAACTATGAAAAAATTCATTTTACTTTTAGCGGCACTTGGCCTTATTAACACCAATGCATTCACACAGGGCTGCCTGCCCGAAGGCATCACCTTTACCACACAGGCGCAGGTTGATAACTTTCAGACCAACTACCCGGGGTGCACGGAGATTGAAGGGGATGTGACCATTACTGGCAGCAACATCAGAAATCTGAATGGATTGAACGCTGTGGCTTCCATTGTGGGCAATCTTAACATATGGAATAACCAAAAACTGACCAAACTGACAGGACTACACAAACTGATCTCCATAGGGGGCAGTCTTCATATTAGATCAAACAGCGCACTGACCAGCCTGACAGGGCTGGAGAGCTTGACCTTCATCGAGGGTAATTTTCGGATTTATGATAACAACTCCCTGACCGACCTGACAGGACTGAACAACTTGTCCTCCATTGGGGATTATCTTCATATTGAATTAAACCATTCCATAACCAATCTAACCGGGCTTGAGAACCTGATCTTCATCGGGGGTTATCTTCGTATTGAGAATAATATGGCCTTGGTAAGCCTAAATGGACTGGAGAGCATGACTTCTATCGGAGGTAATATTGAGATAATTTACAACAGTTCATTATCCACCTGTAATGCCCAGTGGTTATGTGACTATCTCGCTGCACCCTCAGGGGTTGTAAATATTTATAAAAATACAACTGGCTGCAATAGTATCATTGATGTAGCGTATGCATGTGGGGGGATACCCTGCCTGCCTTATGGCAACTATTATTTTCAGTCACAAGCCGATATTGATAATTTTCAGGCTGCTTTTCCCAATTGTACGGAATTGCAGGGAAATGTTATCATACGTGGAAATGATATAACCGATTTATCTGGATTGGACATGGTGACCTCCATCGGGGGCATTCTTCACATTGGATCAAACAGCGCACTGACCAGTCTGTTGGGACTGCGGAATCTTAGTAACATTGATGGTTCTCTGCAAATTGGGGGAAAATATCAAGAAAATCCTTCCCTGACCAGCCTTATTGGAATAGAGAATCTGACTTCCATCGGGGGTCATCTCCTTATTCAATCAAATAACGCCTTAATCAACCTCATGGGACTCGGAAATCTCACATCAATCGGGGACTATCTCAAAATTGAGTCCAATGCCGACCTGACCAGCCTGTCGGGGCTGGAGAACCTGAATTCAATAGGGGGTTTTCTTGAGATAAAGAACAATAGTTCATTAACCACCTGTGATGCCGAGTGGTTGTGTGACTATCTGGGTTCACCCACAGTTGCAGTGAATATCCATAGTAATGCAACCGGCTGCAATAGTACCATTGATGTAGCCACTGTCTGTGGAGGTTTACCCTGTCTGCCTTTTGGCAACTATTATTTTCATTCACAAGCCGATATTGATAATTTTCAGGCTGCTTTTCCCAATTGTACGGAATTGCAGGGAAATGTCACCATTTCAGGAAATGATATAACCGATTTATCTGGATTGGACATGGTGACCTCCATAGGGGGATTTCTTGATATTAACTATAACTATGCCTTGACCAGTCTATCAGGGCTTGATAACCTGACCTCCATCGGGGGTTATCTTTTAATTGGATCAAACAACGCTCTGACCAGCCTGACGGGACTGGATAACCTAACCTCCATTGGGAGTCATCTTAGTATTAGTTCAAACAACGCTCTGACCAGCCTGTCGGGGCTGGATAAACTGGCCTCCACAGGGGGGTTTCTTCGTATTAGCTATAACAGTGCCCTGACAAACCTGACGGGACTGGACAAACTGACCTCCATCGGGGGTTTTTTTGATATTAGCTATAACAATGCCCTGACCAGCATGGCGGAACTGGACAATCTGACCTCTATCGGGGATTATCTTTCTATTGGTTCAAATACCGCCCTGACTAGCCTTACGGGGCTGGAAAATCTGAATTTCATCATCGGAGGCTTAACAATAAGTGGCAACCTCGCCCTGACCAGCCTGACGGGATTGGAGAACCTGACCTCCATCGGGGGTAGTTTTCTTAATTATTCTAATTCGGCGCTGACTAGCTTGACGGGTCTGGAGGGTATTACTTACATCGGGGGTATTTTTTCTATTAGTTCAAACAGCGCCCTGACCAGTTTAACGGGGCTGAATAACCTGAATTCCATCGGAGGGTATCTTAATATTAGTAATAACGGTGCCCTGACCAGCCTAATGGGACTTAATAGCCTGAATTCCATCGGGGGGTATCTTTGGATTTATAGTAACAACGCTCTGGCCAACCTGACGGGGTTTGATAACCTGACCTCCATCGGGGGTTATCTTTTAATTGGATCAAACAACGCTCTGACCAGCCTGACGGGACTGGATAACCTAAACTCCATCGGGGGTTATTTCTCTATTGGTTCAAACATTGCCCTGAACAGTCTTACGGGCCTGGAGAGCCTGACCTCTATCGGGAGTTTTCTTAGAATTCATTATAACAGTGCCCTGACCAGTCTGGCAGGGATGGAGAACCTGTCCTCTATAGGGGAGGAGCTTTATATTGTGCATAACAACAATCTGACCAGCCTAACAGGACTGGACAACCTGACCTCCATCGGGGGGGTTCTAGATATAAGTAACAACAACTCATTATCCACCTGTAATGCCCAGT
>DITE01000096.1 GCA_002422725.1 Bacteroidales bacterium UBA6192 | reverse complement strand
TGCTCTGCCACTCCTGTTATCACCGAAGTGCCCGACATTGATCCTAATGACGGCTGCACTGCCGAGCATTATCTTTACACGGGTGGCGATCTGGGATCCACGGTGGAACATTATAAAATTATCGGAGGCGGTCACTCCTGGCCAGGCGCTCCTATCAACATTAATATCACCAATATGGACTTTAGCGCCAGTGAGGAAATATGGCGGTTTTTCAGGCAATATAATCTGGATGGACTAATTACCCGACTCACAGAAAAAAACGAACCGGATTTCTATGTTTCCGCATTTCCGAATCCCTCCAATGGATTGGTAAACCTTAGTTATGCTGAAAATGGCCCAAAGAAAATACATGTTTATAACCAACTTGGCCAATTGATACAACATATCAATACCACTGATAAAAACACAACAATCTATATACCGGCAAAAGGCTTGTATTTCATTTCCAGCTCGATAAACAACAGCCGTATCACCACTAAAATAGTGAATCAATAAGGCAGGCAATTATTCCATTTATTGATTTCTCATAGAATGTTGAGTAGCCCAGCTCATTACTGACAGTCAGCAATTTCGACCATCAGCCGACTACTTTTCCTTCAAAATCACATTATCTTTGTCTTGTTGGAGGCAACCTTTTGCAAATAAGGTGTTGTTAAAGTTAATCGGTATTCATGAGCAAAAAGCAAGCAGTAGCAAACAAGGATGATTCAGGCTTCAAACCTGACAAACCAATGCTGGATAGTTTGCGCAAAGGAGACCGGAAATCTCTGAGTGCGTTCTATGACCGGTACGCACCTATGTTGTTGTCAGTAGCAACCCGATATGTTGGAAATGTGCAGGATGCCGAAGACATTTTGCAGGAATCGCTGATCAGAATATTCAAGGCATTAGACACTTTTAAACCCGGCCACGAAGGCTCGTTCGAAGCCTGGGCAAAAAGGATTGTCGTCAACCTATCGCTCAACTTCCTGCGCAAGCATAACAGAATGAAATTTGTAAACGGTTCCGAAATCGATATGGCCATGAACCAACAGAATGATCCCTGGGAGGTGAGCGACCCGGAAACAATGCCCGACCCGGAAACCGTGATTGCCTTTATCACCGCATTACCTGAAGGCTACCGGACAGTTCTGAACCTGTATGTGTTCGAAAACTATTCGCACAAACAAATTGGAAGTGAACTTGGCATATCGGAAAACACATCCAAATCGCAGCTGTCAAAAGCCCGAAACCTGCTGCGTAAAAAAATAAACAATCAATTAACTCCTCAACATCACGTTGAATATGAACAACCAAGATAAATTCGACAATTTGTTGCGCGATTCGGTCAACAATCATAAACCTCAGCCGGCTCCGGCCCTAAAAGAGGCATTTATGAGCAAGGCTGTTCAACATACAACAACCAAGTCATATAAAACCTTGTATGTTGTTGCGCTCACAGTGCTTCTCCTGCTTGTCGCAGGGGTTTCTTCCTGGTTCCTGCTACCACTGAATACCGCTGAGAAAAAGCTCACAATTACAACCCGGGCTCAACCAGCAAGCCTTGACAATTCAATCGCACAAGCAACAGAAGAAACAGCAAAAACTACTCAAGCACTTGTTAATGAAAATTCTGTAATAGAAAATACCCTAAGTCCAATTAATGTTCAACCTTCAACCCAAAAGTTACATCCCCAAACACCTCCACAGGAACAATTCAGCAATACAGCTGAAAGTGAAAAATCGCTAGCACTTACAGGTGAAGCTGAATCAACTGTTGTGGATGAATTGGTTCCTGACTATACTTCGAAAAATGACACCGAAAAAGGCGAAGATGAAGCTCACAAGGATACGGAAAACAGAGAATTAACAGATAACAGCAAGAAATCGGCACCTGAAAGGCCTTTCGGCAGCTATAAAAGTAACAGCAACATAAGTCTGGGGGTTTTCTACAGACCCGAACTTATCTACAATATCATCGAAAATGAAAAACTGATCCATAATGTGGGATTCGAAGTCCAATACAGATTTTTCGGCAACCGTTACAGTGCCCGCACCGGAGTTGGCCTGTCCGTAAGCAAAGGGTATTACGAATATGCCGCAGAATACAAGCCATATCTGGGCACTTACTCTGCATTGGATTCAATCACCTTTACCCTGGCTGCAAACAATTTTCACCTCATACCCAGTTACCATCATTCGGAACGGCAAGTTTATGATGCTGACACTTTGACTTTTTATCAAAAGGTTTACAAGCAGCACATTTACCTTCAACTTCCCATTGAGTTTGGATTCGACTTTTTGAAAACCGAAGCCTATAGTCTGGGCATAAGGCTTGGCCCAACCCTTTCGGTTCTTGCCAATGACAAAGCAGTTAATTTTGTTTACGATCCGGGAAAAGATCAACTGATACAAATCAATCAGATCACCCCCGAACGCGTTAAAACAAATTGGCATTTCTCCGGCGGAATCAACTACAGCCGAAAACTAGGGCACTTCGTTGTTGAAGTTGAACCCAGGGCTGCTTATTATTTCAATTCGGTGTATGAAAAACCGGGCAATACTGCACGGCCCTATAGCTTTAGCCTGCGTCTGGCAATCGGATTTTTATAAATCCCGGGCAACCTTTTCACAAAACAGTGTTTTTATATCAATTAATCCAATATAATAAACGTTCAAACTCCTTAAATCATGAAAAAAATCCTGTTTATTTTCGCCTTGCTGATTCAGTTGGGTATTGTTGTTGGCCAAACGCCAACTATTTTTGTCAGCGGACAAATTACAGATGCTACAACTGGCAATCCAATTCCCGAGCATCCAGTGACTATCACAGTAATCCTGGGGATGGACTCCCTGGATGCTACAACCAGTTTACGACTTACAGGACCCAATGGTTTTTATGACTTCAGTACGCCTTTCAACACAGAATCGGCCATAGTGGAAATTTCAACCCCCGACTGCAATGGTACAGTAATGACCGAAAGTCACACTGTTACACTGAATAACAGCTTCATCGTACAGGATTTTAGCTACTGCCAGTCGGGCAGTGGTTGTCAGGCCAATTACTACTATGAACCCCTCAACCCGTCAAGCCTGACAATGGGCTTTTACGACATCTCCTTTGGAAACCATGATGATTGGTATTGGGACTTTGGCGATGGGAACAGCTCGACCGAACCGAACCCTGTGCATACTTTTCAATTCCCCGGACAGTATGAAGTTTGCCTGACTATCTCATCTGCCGATTCGAGTTGCTACGATATGCAATGCCTGCCTGTTTTCGTGGGCACCGATACTACGCTTTGCAATGCTATGTTTTCCTACAGCCATGTGGGAACCAACAATACAACCATTGGTTTCACCGATCTGTCCATGGGAACCCCCACCAATTGGTTGTGGGAATTTGGCGATGGAACCAGTTCATCTGATCAAAACCCCATCCATGCATACAACAGTCAGGGATTTTTTGAGGTTTGCCTCACCATCTCCGATCCGAATTCCAATTGTTTCAGCACATTTTGTATGCCTGTTCTGGTAGGTAGTGACAGCAGTTGCATTGCAGCTTTCGAGTATTATCCGGCTGTCAACAACAACCTCGAGATAGCATTTATCGATATGTCGTTTGGAAATCACGACACATGGTTTTGGGATTTCGGCGACAACAATGTTTCCACCGAACAAAATCCTTTTCATGCATACCAGGCTGAGGGCGTTTATAACGTTTGCCTCACTATTTCGAGTTCCGATGGTGTATGTATAAGCACAGCCTGCAAATATGTTGTCGTTAACAATTCGGGCAATTGCATGAGTATGTTCAGCTGGTTCCCAGCCGATAGCCTTCCCAATACCAGCATGGCTATTCAATTCATCGATATGTCAATAGGCCAGATTTTGAATTGGAACTGGGACTTTGGTGATGGCACAACTTCTTCGGAACAAAATCCATTGCATATCTATGACCAATCAGGCACTTATCAGGTTTGCCTAAGCATTAGCGGCACTGAGAACTGCCAAAGTACCTGGTGCGAGATGGTCACTGTGGGCCAGGGTGGCGATTGTTATAACTATTTTACCTATCAGACTGCCGGAAACGCCGTGCTTTTCGCAGGGTTCCATTCCACCAATATTCCAGCCGGCTATGAATGGTCATTCGGCGATGGCACAGCAGGGAGCGGTCAACAGATCAGCCACACCTTTGCCGGTCCGGGTACCTATTTTGTAAGCCTGATTTCATGGGACGACAACAATTGTTCTGCCACTTCGAGTCAGGTGGTGGTTGTTGGCGACAGCATCATGTTCAATCAGGTGTATGGTCAGGTGTTCGAAAACAATTTCCCGCTCAGCTCAGGTCTTGTTATGATTTTCGGTATCGACAGCGAACCAGGCTTTACACCATACAACGACTTTGTCCTGATTGATACCAGTGGTGTGTTCCTCTTTCCATATGTTCCAAATGGTGAATATGTGCTTTATGCCATTCCATTGAACTTCAACGGTTATCTGCCAACCTATTATGGCAATGTTATCGTCTGGGACGAGGCTACCACTATTGAACTCGGCGAAGCCAACAACCCCTACAACATCAACCTTGTACCTATCGACATGTCTCAGAGTCAGGGAAATGGGACAATTTCGGGACTCATTACCGTATCAGCAGAGCGCTCAGGTATGGTCGACAAGGTTAAGGTCTTGCTCTTCAACACGAACTATCAGGCCTTGGGATTCACCAATGTGCTTGCTGACGGAACTTTTGCCTTCGACAACCTTGCCGTTGGCACCTATTACATCTATCCCGAACTCCCGGGTATGACCAGCGGATACATTCGTATTGACCTCACGGCCTCGCAAAACCATGCCGACGTGTACCTGAATATGACAGAAGATGCTATTCTTGGCGCATCAGAGCTTTCGGCGACGACTGTTTCAGCTCAGTTGTTCCCAAATCCGGCTGATAACCAAACTACCCTTGCAGTTTATTCAGACAGATCATCCAATTCATCTGTCATGATTTATGACATCAGTGGCCGTGTTGTTCAAAGCCTGCAGGTATCGCTTAACCCGGGCAACAACAATATTGATATTCAGCTTGATCACCTCCAATATGGGGTTTATTTCATCAAGCTGACAACCAGCGAAGGAGTCCAAATTAATCAGCGACTGATTAAAAATTAGTGTTTTCAAATTCTTAACAAAAAAAAGCCTGTCACTTCATCCTGACAGGCTTTCTTTTTGTTTACTCCCTGTTTCTGCTGTCGATGAGTATCGTCACAGGGCCATCGTTCACCAGTTCCACCTGCATCATTGCCCCAAATTCACCCGTCTGCACGTCGATGCCGGATTCTTTCCGGAGAGACCGGACAAACTGCTCGTAAAGTGGAACAGCTGTTTCGGGTCGGGCAGCCCGGATATAACTTGGCCGGTTACCTTTTCTGGTGCTTGCATGCAAGGTAAACTGACTCACGACAAGTAGTCCTCCTCCCGAATTCATAACATCAACATTCATTACTCCATTTTCGTCAGGGAAAATGCGCAAGCGAGCCAGCCTGGCACACAACCAATCGACATCCTCAGCAGTGTCTGCTTCCTCAATTCCAAGCAATATAAGCATCCCGACACCAATAGATGCTTTAAGGTTACCGCCAATATGTATCGCAGCACTACTAACCCGTTGAACTACAACCCTCATTTGATGAATCGATTTAATAGGTGATTGGGAGTGCAATTTAGTAATTTTGCAGAAATTCAGAAGACCATGACCCGATTAAGTGTAAACATAAACAAAGTAGCCAGCCTGCGGAATGCCCGCGGAGGAAATATCCCCGACGTACAGAAATTTGCCATCGATTGCGAGCGATATGGTGCAGAAGGCATTACTGTTCATCCACGTCCCGACCAGCGACACATTACCTTTCGCGATGTTGAATTGCTCAGACCAATTGTAAAAACCGAATTCAACATCGAAGGCAACCCAACAGAAGCGTTTATCCGTCTGGTGATTGCCAACAGAGCCGACCAGGTTACCTTAGTCCCCGATGAACCCGGCCAGCTTACTTCTGATCATGGCTGGGACACGCTGAAGCACAAGACATTTCTCAAGGAAACCATAGCGCGATTTCATGAAGCCGGAATCCGCGTTTCTATTTTTGTTGACCCCGACCCCAACATGGTGTTGCATGCCAAAGAAACCGGCACCGACCGTATTGAACTCTATACTGAAAGCTTTGCAAGCGGGTTTATGAATAATCCTGAAAAAGCTGTTGAGCCTTTTGTCGTGGCAGCCCATGAAGCAATACGTCAGGGAATCGGCCTTAACGCAGGGCACGATCTGAACCTTGATAACCTGAAATATTTTGCCATGCATATCCCCGGCCTGATGGAAGTATCCATCGGACATGCCCTGATCAGCGATGCCTTGTACTTCGGGATCGAAAATACCATTCAATTATACAAGAGACAGCTTTCCTTTTAGATCGTACTTTACTAATGGCCATCACTTTGAAACCATGGACAGTATCAAATACATTCCCATAGGCACGATACATACCCAATACCAGCAAACCGCCAACATGCCCATTCAAGCAGCTCTGGCGCAAAACAGCCTGCTTGCTGTTGCCGAAATTGACGCCCCCTTCGTTGAAGGATTAACAGGACTTGAAGCCTTTTCGCACATTATTTTGGTTTATCACTTTCACAAAGCCGGTCCTGCGGCAATGCGCCAAAAACCCTTTCTGGATGATCAGGAACATGGGCTTTTTGCCATCCGAAGCCCGCACAGACCCAATCCAATAGGCATCTCCATTGTGGAGCTTGTCCGCATCGAAGATAACAGGGTGTATTTTAACCATGCCGACATGCTGGATGGAACACCACTGCTCGACATTAAACCTTTTGTGAGGGTTTTTGATCACCGCGATGAAGCAAGTTTAGGCTGGCTTGAGAATTGGTTTAGCCGGTTACCCAAGGCAACAGACAGTGAATAAAACCCAAACGGGTTAGAAAGCTGAACCAATTCATCCAAATTTTGTTCCTTTACGGAAAAATAGCATGAATTAATGTCCATTACCCCAGCCAAACGACAACAGGCCGAAACACTCTATCTGATTCTGGCTTCGCTTTTTATCACCTCTCTGGTAACCAGTAATCTGATCTTTCAGAAATTCTTTCACTGGAACCCTTTTGGATTGTTTGAGTTTCAGCTCAGTGTGGGAATTATTGCCTATCCGGTAACCTTCCTGATTACTGACATCATCTCGGAAGTATATGGGCAAAAGCGGGCCAACAAAGTTGTTATATCCGGTATTTTTGCCAGTGCATTTGCATTGCTTATCATCATCGTTTCAACACAGGCTGAGGCAACGGATTGGTCACCTTTGTCGGATCAGGAATTCAACAAAGCATTTTCTTTTACTTATATTGCTGTTGCTGCATCTCTGGCTGCCTATTTACTGGCACAGTTTATTGACGTACAGATATTTCATTTCTGGAAACGGGTAACCAAAGGCAAACATCTCTGGCTAAGAAATAACTTTTCTACCTTTCTAAGCCAATTTGTGGACACACTTACCATTTTGCTGCTACTTTGCTCCTTCGAAGTTATTGAATGGAAATATTTCAGTATGCTGCTGATAAATGGTTTTCTGTTCAAACTCATTCTGGCACTGCTCGACACGCCATTTGCCTACCTTGCAGTTTATGGTTTACGTCGCCATTTCGGGCTGAAAGGCTATGGCACCGAGCTGAACCTGGACAATTAAAATGCTTTCCGTAATTTTGCACTGGTAAATTTTTACCCCATGGAACTTTTTTTCAGAAGATACGGCCATGAAGGCGACCAACCGCTGATCATCATGCATGGATTATTTGGCATATCCGACAACTGGGTAACTTTCGGGAGAAGAATAGCTGCGGAAGGCTTCGATGTGATTATTCCCGATCAGCGAAACCATGGCCTTTCGCCACATAGTGACAGTTTTAATTACCTGGCACTCACCGACGATCTTCTTGAGCTCATTCACGAACTCAGGCTTCATGAACCCATTATACTTGGCCACAGCATGGGTGGGAAAGTTGCCATGCGATTCGCCCTCGAAAACCCCGATATGGTGTATAAACTGATTGTCGTTGACATTTCGATGAAAGCTTACGGCGACAGACCCCATCACCGTAACATTATTGAAGCCATGCAACAGGTGGACCTCATCAATACGAAATCGAGGCAGGAAGTGGAACAGCAGCTCGAAAAGCGGGTAAAGGAACCACGGATCAGACAATTTTTGATGAAAAACCTGCACTGGAAGGATAAAAATCAGTTAGAATGGCGAATCAATCTTGAAGGTATTGCCCGAAACCTGGGCGAGATGTTTGATGCTATACAAACAGAAACTCACTACAATAAACCAACATTGTTCATCCGGGGTGGTCAGTCCGACTATATCTTGCCAGCCGACTATCCTCAAATCCGGCAAAATTTTCCCAAAGCGGAGATCATTACCATTGAAGGGGCTTCGCATTGGGTTCATGCCGAATCGCCAGAAGAATTTTACTTGCTCTGCTCCGGCTTCCTGATTTCAAGCCCACATTGAGTCTTACATTACAGCTCTTCCTTTTTTTGTATGCGCTCCGAAGCATAAATGCTGAGTTCATATAATCCCATCAACGGAATGCACACCAATATCTGACTAAAAACATCAGGTGGTGTAATGATTGCAGAAACGATTAACAAAATAACCAGCATATATTTACGATTCTTTTTCATAAATGCTGGCGTGACAAGACCGATTTTGGTCAGAAAAAAGACAATGATGGGCAATTCAAAAACAATCCCTACTGAGAAAGTAACAGAAACGACAGTGCTTATATATGAATTGAGTGAGATCTGATTCATTACATCACTGCTTACCTGATAGGTTCCCAGAAAATTTACTGTGAGCGGGACGATAAGATAATAGCTAAACAAAACACCCAGAAAAAACAAGGCTGATCCAATCAATACGGCATTCGATGAGTATCTGGCTTCGCCTTGTTTTAATGCGGGTCGGACAAACCGCCATATTTCATTCAATATAAATGGGAATCCCAACACGAAACCGGCAACAAATGAAATATACATATGTGTCAGAAACTGTCCCGACATGCTGATATTGATGATTTTCAGCTTAAGCGAATCCATACAGATTGATTCAATCGACAACCATTCGCCCAACCGGCACAACAAGCGGTTGGTCACAAAATCAGATGTGCTCGGAGCAAGTATAACCTGATCAAAAATGATTTCACGGTTAAAAAAAGCTATAATAGACAGGGTCAGAACAGCAATCAGACTTCTTAGTACCGTCCAGCGTAACTCCTCGAGATGATCCCAAAAGGACATCTCTTTCTCTGTATTTTTTATCTTTTTGCCAAACAAGTGAATCGAATTAATTGCCAAAAATAAGAAAAGAAGGGCAGATAAAATGATGTAACAAGAATTAATAAAATGCACGTTTCACGCATTCACAAGGAAAATAACTTCAAATGAAACACCAACTTATCTGGAATAAATCTAAATAATCCTAAAATCCACTATATTTGCCAAAACTGCTTCATGGAGAAATCCTGGGATTATATGATCATTGGTTCGGGCATTGCCGGCTTTAAAGCGGCAGAATCCATACGCAAGCACGACCAAAAAGGCCGCATTTTGCTCATCAATAATGAAGACCGTCACCCCTATAAACGCACCAGAATCAGCAAGTCGATAGCTTCGGGTTTTGCTCCCGACGATTTTGCTCTGACCAATTCAGATTGGTACAACCAAATGGAAATACAGCTTGTGCAGGATATGGCCTTATCGTTTGATAAAGATAAAAAAGTTGTACATCTTAAAAGGCTTGGCCGGTTTTCGTTTCAAAAACTAATCTTATGCCTTGGAGCCTCCTCAATTGTTCCTGTGTTGAAAGGAAATGCCAGGAATGAAATCTATACACTCAGAAAAGCTGCTGATGCAGAACAATTAAGCCGGCATTTTCTTTCCGGAGGCAAAGTAGTTGTTTCGGGTGGTGGTGTCGAAGGTGTTGAGATTTCGGAGCAGGCAGTGAAATCAGGGTGTCAGGTTACTCTGGTTCACAATAATGCCTATTTATTAAACAAGCAGTTCGACCGGAGCTTTGCCGAATTGATTCAAAACCTGCTTACAAAGCATGGTATTCAGCTCATACTCAACGAAAATATCCGGTCAATTGGTTCAACCGGAAACGTAAAAAAAATTGTTCAGATTGGCGACCTTATCCATATTCTTGCCGAGCACATTATTGTAAGCCACGGAACTAAACCAAATATCGAACTTGCAATAGCGGCCGGGCTTAAAACCAACAGGGGTATACTGGTAAACCAGTTTATGGAAACTTCCTGCCGGGGTATTTATGCAGCAGGTGATGTTGCCGAACACCCAGGTGGACAGCTAACTGGCCTATGGCATGCTGCTGAAAAACAAGGCGTTGTGGCCGGAACCAATGCTGCCGGACATGAACTCAGCTATCCTGAAAATCCTTTCCGGATGAAACTTGAACTATTTGGCCAATACTTTTTCTCACTCAACAAACCGGCTGAAGAACATGGTTATGAGGTGACAACCTATAAAAAAGGGATTGACCAACTGTTTCGTTGCTATTTTAAAAATGGCCGGTTATCGGGCATGCTCATGGCAAACGATCCCAGTCAGGCCAAAGTCTGCGAAAAAGCCGTCTATGAGCAATGGTCTCAAACGGATGTTTTGAATAAACTGATTACGATAACTTCTTAACGATCAGCCGTTTTGAACATTGGCGAGTGCAATGTAATCAAATTACCTTCATTGCCCACAAACTTCTGACTCAAGACAGATTTAAGCTATCGCCAGTTTCGACGGGCCGTCTCCTGCCTTATCATCAATCCAGGAGCCATTGGCACAAAGTGGGGTTAACTCCGATTGCATGAATTCTTTAACTGCTATGTCGTTTTCGTGGGGGTATAGCAGGTGGATATTTGGCCCGGCATCAAGGGTGAAGCAAACAGGAATCCCTGTTTCATTTCTGAAACGTCGAATCGATGCAATTGCAGCAAGGGTGCCAGGCTGCATCAGGATAAAGGAGGGATTGCTTGTCATCATCAGGGCATGTAATTGCAATGCTTCTGATTCGGTGATTGCAATAAATTTTTCCAGATCGCCCTGTTTCATGGCAGAAACAAGCGAATGAATGTTGTCATTGGCTTGTTGATATCTTACTGAGGCAAAAGGGTTGTTATCCATCAGGGCATGCCCCACACGGCTCGAAACTTCTTTCGTTCCGGCATGGATGATCAGTATACTGTCGCGATATCCTTTGAAAACAGGATGAATCAATCCAGACATTGGAAAAGCATATTCCTGAGCACTTCCTTCAACAGCCTCACTTCTTCCCCATATGCTTGCATAAGGAAAAACCGATCGTGAAGCACTTCCTGAGCCAATCCTTGAAAAGAACGATGCTTTCCTGAGCATCTCCTCTTCTTCGATAGCCAGACCTGAAACCTGTTGCTCTATTTCAATCAGACACATTACCAAAGCACTCATTGATGAAGCGGAAGAAGCAATGCCCGATGAATGTGGAAACGTATTCCAGCTGTTAACATTCAGTTCGAGTTGGGCCAGGAATGGAAAAAATGGAAGCAGTGTTTTTAAAAAACTTTCAATCTTTTGTCCAAACATTGGATAAGGGATTCCTTCGAAGCTGAAATTCAGACGGATAGCACTATCCTTTTTCCATTTAAACTGGATGGATGTTTTGGTATGGGCTTCACTCAAAGTCAGGCTGATGGATGGGTTATTGGGCAGTTGATCGCCATGTTTTCCCCAATACTTAACCAGTGCAATATTCGATGGGCTTTGCCAACCCACATTCCCCTCAATAGATTCGGGCAAATTTCCATGAAATGCTGTCCGTAGATAAAAATCCGTCTTATCGGCCTTCATTCATTTCCAGTTTTAATCAAATCGCGAAAAGCAAAAACAGTTTGAAGACCTTTACCCTTAAAATAACTTCTAACCTCATTATCACTTAGTTCTGTCATTGCCATCACAAAGTCGCCCCCCCAGGCACCCAGTGACTTCAGATGTCCCGGAAAGTCGTCAAACTGAAACTTCACTGATGGGATCAGCAACAAGGAGGAGATAATTTCTTCATGCCGATTCATGAGCTGGCAAAATTCATCAAACAATTTTGTTCGCGAGGCTTTACGGGTGATTCGGGTAACTTCGTCAACGATGGCAGTCAAATCGTTATTTTCATGCGCCTTATTAAACATTTTAACACTATCATCTGTATGTTGCTTGATACCTGAGTAAACGAAATAGAGATTATTGCTGAAAGCCGGATGAAATCCCGCAGAACGGATAACAGGTCTGAGATTGTTCAGACGATAAATAATGGGCTGGTCATTGGTAGCACAGGCAATATCATAGCCTGACCCACCTATTGAAAGATTCAGGAGTGTGTAAGGACTAACTCCAGCCCATTGAGCCAGGTTAGCAATGAGCGTTGAACTTGACCCAAAACCCCATTCAGGCTCAAAGCCGAGGTGGGTCATGAAGGAATATGATTTACCCTCTTGAAACAGCTCCGGTTTTATCTGTTTGATTGTTAATAATATGATCTGAAGTTTGATAGCTTTAGCAGAATCGGTAGTTCGGATAATGTTCAATTCTGGCAATTCGAATTCCACTTCAAACCACAAATCACCGGGAGTAAAGGCCTTCCAGATAACATGTTGATCCCCTAAGGCATCAAGCTCGGTTACACTGAGCGACTGTCCGTAATAAAGCGGAACGGCCAGTGCTTCAGCCCCTTTAAGCACAAGATATTCACCGGTAAGAAGCAGTTTGCCGTTCGAACGAAATATTTTCTTCTGACTGATCATTATCTCCTAAGTGTAGCAATGTATTTCCCAACACTGGCAAATGACACTTTCTGATCTTTAAAATGCTCAACTGCTGCATTTTTCTCAATCTCACTGGCTTTAAAATGATTGAGAATATTAAAAAGGTGCATTTTCATATGCCCCGCCTGAATACCCTTGGTTGTAAGCGATTTAACAGCAGAAAAATTATTGGCAAGTCCCATTGTTGAAGCAATCATCATGAGTTCATGTGCGGTGGGGTTTCCCAGCAATTCGAGCGATTGTTTGGCGAGGGGGTGCAGGCTGGTGAGTCCTCCAACTGTTCCTAAGGCAAGAGGCACTTCCAGAATAAACCTGAAAAGATTGTTATCAATTTCGACCCGCGATAAACTTTTATAATGACCATCGCGGGCAGCATAAGTATGGCCAGCTGCTTCGATAGCTCTGAAGTCGTTACCAGTAGCTATCGCAACAGCGTCAATTCCGTTATAAATCCCTTTGTTGTGTGTTGTTGCCCTGTAAACATCCACTTCGGCTATGTTAACAGCTTTTTCAAATTTGCGGGCAAACTCTTCTCCATTAAGATTTTCATCAATGTTATCAAGCTGCTCAAACGAACACTCAACCCAGGTTTTTACAATGCAATCGGGTGTGAAATTCGATAATATGGCCATGATAATCTCACACTGCCGGCTTTGAAGTTCGAGCTGTATTTGTTCTGACAGGAAGACAGTGAGGGTTTGACCGAATTCTTCAAGCACCGAATTGATAAAATTGGCACCCATTGAATCTTTTGTTTCAAAACTCACCATCAATTGATAGTAATTCTCAATTTTATCAGTCATATCCACCAAACTGATATCCAAAATGCCTCCTCCTCTTTTCTCCATATTGGCCGTAATGGGTTTCACAGCCTCGCGCAACCTTTGCTCAATCTGTGGCATAAGCCCCAAAAGGATTGTGGTTGCACCTTTCCAGCTAAAATGAACCTGACCAATTTTTGTCGAACTAATAACTTGTGACCTGAACCCTCCTCTTTCGCTCCAGAATTTGGCCGCAGCCGATGCTGCCGCAACCACCGAGCTTTCTTCAATAACCATCGGGACAAGGTAGTTGCGGCCGTTTATAATCACATTTGGTGCAATTCCATAGGGAATAATAAAATTGGTTATGGTATTTTCACTGAATTCATCAAATAGCTTTTGCTGATCTACATCTGTGTGCCAGAAGCTTTTCAGCAATTCGATCACCTCGCCCGGGTTCTCAAAATACTCCGCAACAAGCTTTAGCTTATCCTCTTTGAGCAACTTTGAAAAGCCTTTGATGATGATGTCTCTTTTCCTAATCATGATTAATGCTTACTGATCACCTTTTTCGATATTGGACAAACAAAGTAAAGCAATAAATGTTTAAGTTACTACTCAAACCTTAACAATCACCAAACATCATCTTTTTTCTCAGGGCCAGGCTTCATCTTCTCTTTGAGATTTTGACTCCATTTCGCGGCATAATCAGCTATTTGCAGTAAATAACTATCCCACTGAGGATCATAAGTCGGGTCTTCTTGATTCATCCAGCGCTCAATTTCGAATCGTGAGGCACTTTTTAACAGCAAATCGGAAATGGTGTAGCGATATCGCCCGTCACGCACTTCAATAGTAAATTCGTAGAAAACCAGGGCAACGTCTTTCTTGATCCCTTCAGCGTCTTCCTGAATTATTTTGATTGTATGTTTTCCGATGATTTTTCCCGTAGCTATGTCACGAACCGATGTAACCCTTACCGGATCCTTATAATAATTGTTTAACCAGTTGATTGTGCGATTGAAAAGCTCTTCTTTTGTTCCTGGCTCGTCCACAACTTCCTGAAACTTGATCTTACCGCTTTCGGAATCAACAGGGAGGTTTTCAACCTGCGCAAAGCTACCCTTTGTTAGAAACAAGAGGAATAAAAGTGTCAGACTGTAAATTGAACTGAAGTTCATAGGTATTGTACTTAGTAATTAAGGCAATAAGCAAAATTAGGGTAAAATTGTTTTACAATCAAGCATTTTGCATTTTAATTTCAGCTTGCGAATCAATTGTAAAACGATCAGCTGATGTCAGAAATTGCATAAACTTGAAGTAAACACGAAAACACTTCCCTGAATAGGGTAATTTAATCAGTGTCTTGCTGAAATGATGGTGTTTTCTTTTACAGGATCAACCAAACAAAATCAGATAATTCTGCTTTATAAAGCCTCTTGATGATTTCGTTGGGTCAAAGCATAAAAAAACCATCCCCTGGGAAGAGGATGGTTCACTGTGTTTGATAGATTCAGATTTTACATCATGCCTGGCATTCCGCCGCCCATTGGAGGCATCTGTGGTGCACTGGCATTTGGGTCTTTGTGCTCAACCAGAACACACTCCGTGGTAAGAAGCATTCCGGCTATGGAAGCTGCATTTTCAAGGGCAACCCTGGCAACTTTAGTAGGATCGATAACGCCTGCATCGGTAAGGTTTTCGTAAACTTCTGTACGGGCATTGAATCCAAAAGCACCTGTGCCTTCCTTTACACGGTTTACAACAACCGAACCTTCCATTCCGGCATTCTCAACTATCTGACGCAATGGTTCTTCCAACGCTCTTTTGATAATTGCAATACCCGTTGTTTCATCTTCATTATCGCCTTTCATATCCTTGATGCTTTCGATAGCCCTGATGAAAGCTACACCTCCACCGGGGATGATGCCTTCTTCAATAGCAGCTTTTGTGGCAGCGAGTGCATCTTCGAAACGGTCTTTCTTCTCTTTCATTTCCATTTCACTGGCTGCACCAACATAAATTACAGCTACTCCGCCTGCGAGTTTTGCAAGGCGTTCCTGCAGTTTTTCCCTATCGTAATCCGAAGTGGTTGTTTCGATCTGTTTTTTGATCTGGGCAACGCGTCCGCCGATGCTTTCTTTCGAGCCACGACCACTTACAATGGTGGTATTATCCTTGTCGATGGTAACTTTGTCAGCTTCGCCAAGCATATCAAGGGTTGCGTCTTCGATCCGGTATCCTTTTTCTTCCGAAATCACCACACCACCTGTCAGGATAGCGATATCTTCCAGCATTTCCTTCCTTCTGTCGCCAAAGCCAGGGGCTTTCACAGCAGCAACTTTGAGCGAACCACGAAGACGGTTAACAACAAGTGTAGCCAATGCTTCACCTTCAACATCTTCGGCAATGATAATAAGTGGTTTTCCGGTCTGAAGCGATTTTTCGAGAATCGGCAACAAATCTTTCATTACCGAAATTTTCTTATCGTAGATGAGGATGAAAGGATTTTCATAAACAGCTTCCATCTTCTCTGCATTGGTCACGAAATAGGGGCTGATATATCCACGGTCAAACTGCATTCCCTCAACAACCTCTACATAAGTTTCGATACCTTTTGCTTCCTCCACAGTGATTACACCTTCCTGCTTAACCTTGTCCATTGCCTGAGCAATAAGAGAGCCGATGTAAGCGTCGTTATTAGCCGAAATGGCAGCTACCTGTTTGATTTTTTCGTTGCTGTCGCCAACCTTTGTTGTTTGCTCATGCAGCGACTCGATCACCTTGGCTACTGCCTTGTCAATCCCACGTTTGAGATCCATTGGGTTTGCTCCGGCTGTAACATTCTTCAAGCCAGTTGTTATAATTGCCTGAGCCAAAACGGTTGCAGTAGTTGTTCCATCACCAGCTATATCGTTGG
>DITE01000090.1 GCA_002422725.1 Bacteroidales bacterium UBA6192 | reverse complement strand
TGTAGTTTTTGTACTGATCTGTTGTAATTTTGTCAAAGGGAATACCTATGTGGTTCTCGGTTCTTTTAACGAGTTCAACATAGGTGTGAACAGTTCGGGGACTGTAGTTGCGAAGCTGTAATTCACGCTCAAGCAACCCAATAATGGATAGGTTTTTCTTTTCCATGATGGTAGATTTTAAGTTTGGTACCTCAAAATTACCATCAAATTGCCGCCTCCGCAAGGGGGCGGCTTAGTTCAACTGCTATTTACTGAGTACCCTTCCAGGAGCCATAGTGGAAATAAGTACCATAGGGGTGCACTTAGCAAGTAGTTGACAAACATTTAAATCGACTATATACAACATTAACATCAATGGATAGAACAAAACAACTAGAGTACTGTAAAAAATGTACAAAACAGAAATTTGACCCAAGACTAGGTATAATTTGTAGCTTGACAAATCAAAAAGCTGATTTTGAAGATGAATGCGAACATTTTGAAATCGATAAAGCAAAAATTGTAACTGAGACTGAAAAACAAAAGACAGAAAAGAATAGTAAAATCTCATTTGGATTTTCACCGAAACAGATTGATAATCTCCCAATTTCTGACTTAAATAAAAAGCAATTATTTGTTTTGGCATTTGAAGCTGTAAAAAAGTTAAACTGGAACGTTGGCTATTTAAGCGAATCAGGATTTATTGCTTACACAAAATTTTCAATGAGTTCATGGAGTGAAGAAGTTCAGATAAAAATTGAAGTTGGAAATATTAATGTTAAAAGTGAATGCACTGGAAGTCAAATTATAGATTGGGGGAAGAATAGAAAAAACATAGATTCATTTTTTGCAAGCTTCAAAAAAACAAGAGAGGATATTGATAACCTAAACATTGAAGAAAAATACTCTGAGTTATCTAAGGATTTTGTTAGTGCTGAGGAAGATATTATAAAACCACCTTTGAACAAAAAAGAGAAAGTCTCGGGAATATTTTCTCTAATTGCTCCGACAGAAGGATATTATGTTACTCCGATAATTACAATTCTGAATATTTTGGTTTTTGCTGCGATGGCAATATCAGGTGTTCATTTATTAATGCCTTCCAATGAAAGCCTGCTTTTATGGGGTGCCAATTTTAGACCAGTGACAATCGAAGGAGAATGGTGGCGATTATTTACGAGTACATTTCTTCATATTGGTATATTTCACTTATTAATGAATATGTACGCACTTGTGTACATAGGATTGTTGCTTGAACCATACTTAGGAAGAGCAAGATTTCTAAGTGCATATTTGATTGCTGGAATTTCAGGTAGTGTAGCGAGTATATTTTGGAATGATTTGACAATTAGTGCAGGAGCATCAGGAGCCATTTTCGGAATGTACGGAGTATTTGTAGCATTGCTAACGACCAGGTTAATTGAAAAATCTGCTCGAAAATCTTTATTAATAAGTATCGGAGTTTTTGTTTTTTACAATTTAGCCAATGGCTTAAAGGGAGGAATTGATAATGCAGCACATATTGGCGGTTTATTAAGTGGATTAGTTATCGGATACTCATTCTATCCAAGTTTGATTAAGCCAGATAAGATTTTAAAACCAATATCAATTGGAATTTTAGCTGTTGTTTTTTCAATTGGTTCTTTTGTGATTGTAAAAAACATCACAAGTGATATCGGTAAATATGATGAGAACATGCAAGTATTTGTTAAGCTTGAACAGAAAGCGCTTGGACTTTTTCGATTACCACAAACTTCGACAGATGAACAGATACTTTTTGAGATAGAAAATAATGGGATTAAAAACTGGGAAGAAAGTTTAAAATTGATTGAAAAATTAGATACATACGACTTGCCTGACGCTTTATATTCTAGAAATGCACGATTAAAAGAATATTGTCAGTTAAGAATAAAAAGTTATAAAACCATTCAAAAAGCCATAGTTGAAGGGACTAATAAATATGACAATGAGATTAATAGTATAAATAATGAGATTGAGAATATTATAGATGAATTAAGCAAAATACAATAATAACGTTTGCCAATTATCAGGAGCTCATGTGGCCAACCCAACCCGGCATGAGCTCCCGGTTCAAACGTATTCAAAACAAATCAATAAATTTGCCCTGACTACAGATGATCTGAGAATAAATGAAGTGTAAATTGCACGAATACAATTAGTTATGAAAACATTTGTCAGAATAGTAAAAAAACTGCATACATGAAAATTCAAGCAATAACTTTTGGACTTTTTCTTTCACTGATGATGTCAGGTTGTATTGTTTATCATACACAAACAACCGATATCCCTTTGATTCACAAGAAAAATGATTTAAGAGCAGATGCTGGAATATCAATTATTCCATCAGCTCACGCCACCATTTCATATGGATTGACTGAGAAGATAGCAATTCAGGGATTTGGAAGCATTGGTTCAGATGACAGATACTATTTTCAGGCAGCAACCGGACTTTATAATAACATGGGAAACAGCAGGGTAGTAGAATTATACGGTGGATTTGGATATGGATATGGGAATGCTTACAATAATGCAAATCCGGGAAATTTACTTGGTGACTATCAACTATATTTTGGACAATTGAATTATGGAAAAATAGCAAACGAATTGTCAAACTTTGAAATAGGATTTGGAATGAAGGCAGGATATTTGCACTCAAATTTGACTGACAAAAATTATTACAACCATATTTCAGAGACGGGGCCATTTAAAACCTACCATGATGAAAGTGTATTATTTGAACCAGTCGGCTTTATCAGAATTGGTGGACAAAGACTGAAATTTAGCGTGAAATTGGGTGGGACTTTGATTTATAAGTTCACGAATACCAATCGGAGTTTACCATACAGTTATTTTAACCTTGGACTTGGGATAAACTACAGATTATATAACAAATATTGATCACAATAATTCAGGAGCTCATGTGGTCGGAACGACCCAGCATGAACTCCCGTTTGAACGAACCCCCCTTGGAGTAGTTTTGGTTATGGAAATTGGAAGGATTTTAGTGTGATTGGTTGGTAAATTAGCGAGAGAAGTTGCACAACGTTCTTTGAAAAATTAAAAGAAAACGGCATTTTATAACCCCCGCAAAATTTGCTTGAAAAAATGCGCTGCTTACAATGGAAGTATTTGCTAATTTTATCGGGATAATAACGCACTTAAATGGG
Organism: Bacteroidales bacterium UBA6192; assembly: GCA_002422725.1. Lineage (GTDB taxonomy): Bacteria > Bacteroidota > Bacteroidia > Bacteroidales > F082 > UBA6192. Next base: position 26,269 of record DITE01000090.1, on the reverse strand, counting down.
AAATATAGGAGGTTTTTTGACGAACTGACGTTATGCGCAAGTTTAGTGGGACAGTACAAAATTGATAGAGAATCCAAATGGCAAGAGTATATTGCACAAAAAAACTAAAGGAATTCATTGATAATGTTGATGAAACGTTGCCTGACGATTTTAATAACATAAAAATGTCGGATTGGAATGCTCATCTGTTTTTTGTGGATAAACGAAAGTGTATGGTGTTTGTCAATATCCTGACTTATTATTCTGTTTTCATTGCCGACATTGTAAAAAAAGATTTAAAAAACATCGATGAGATTTTCATGATGAGGCTTAAAGAGCAATTGATTCAAGACGGGTTTGTGGACTTCATCGATAAAGCAGTTTACCTCACAGACGGAGTGAAAATTAGCTTTTTCAAGACAAACAATAATAAAAAGATAATCGGTAGAATCAACGATTTTGTTGACATGTTTAAAGTTCATTGTTTCGTTAAATATGAACATTTAAATGAGATGGACGTAGTATATGAAAATGGGATAATTAACAGGACACTAACAGGTAAATACACCGACATTAAAAAAACTTGGTCAAGACCAATTGAAAATTTAAGAGAGATAATAAAAACCAGCGCATAACAAAAACTATATATCAATTGGGGTTTCCGTGCGGACAACAAAGTTCGCAGCCCGCCACAGCGGCATCGGGGTTCGACAGGAAAGCAACCCGCAATCCCCAACTGTATATATTTCCGTACGTTACTCCCCAAACTTCCTACCAGCAACAGAAACTTCAGTACAGTTCCTCCAGCCTTTTTTTCCTTACCACCACATGCCGGTTGCACAGTTCCCTGATCAGGCTGTGGTTTTGTTCCACCAGGATCAGCACCTTGCCAAATTCGTCCATATAGGAACGAATGCCAGCTTTGGCAGCATCAAGATTGGCGCCCGAAAGCCCTGCCGAAGGTTCGTCCAGCACAAGCAAGCTTGGTTTGCCGGCCAGAGTCATGCCCAGTGCCAGCTGAGCCCGCTCGCCTCCGCTGAAATTCCCGGCTTTGCCTTGAAATGTGTTCAAACCCATGATGGGAATATGCGCATGAAGCCAATCCTGCATCTGCCGGGCTTCTTTCAAGTCCAGGCCCGATAAGGCAATTTTCATGTTCTCGGGTCCCGACAAACGCCCGAAAACCTCTCCGCCCTGCATGTAAAAACCCATTCCTGCCCTGATGCGTCTCCAGCTGTCAAAGCCGGTAACTTCTTCTCCCTGGAAGATGACAGAGCCTTTTACCCATGTTTTTTCGCCTGCCAGCGCGCGTACAAAAGTAGTCTTGCCGGCCCCGTTTTCTCCTGTCACCGACAACCGATCCCCATCAACAAGGCTAATGCTCACTGCTTCCAGTATGGGCTGATCTTTGAGGTATCCAGCGAATACATTATGAATGGTCAGCATGCCTGTTCAGTTTTATACCGTTCCACCACAAGGCGACTTTCGCCCGATAGCTGTATGCATCCCCCGTTCAGATAATGGCAGATGTCGGAAACCTGAACAACAAATTCCAGGTTATGCTCAATAAGCAGTATTGTTTTGCCGTTGTTTTGCAAATGCCTGAGGGCCATGGAAATGTTGTCGAGCTGATCATATTGTATGCCCGAGCAGGGTTCGTCGAGCAGAAGCAGGCTTGCAGGCGACACATACAACATCCCCAGTGCAACAAGGCGCTGACCGGCAGCTGAAAGGATTCCGGCTTTTAGATGACCAATTTCCTGAAGGTCCATGCTGAACTTGTTGAAAAAGCTGTTTGCTTCCTGCAGCAAACTCAATGATTCAGTGGGTTTTGACCAGGACTTCAGATAAAACGGATGAACCCTGGGTCTGGCGGCCATCAGCAGGTTTTCGTGTACCGTCAGCTGACCGAACACACTCATGCCCTGCAGCAGACGGCCAACACCTAGTTGCGCAATGCGGTGAGGGGGAAGTTTTGTAAGTTCCGTGTCAGTTCCGGCATCTGTCGAAAAGAGGATGCTTCCCTCATCGGTTTTCTCAAAACCGTTAATCATGTTAAACAGGGTGGTTTTCCCGGCTCCGTTGCTTCCCAGTATGGTGCTTATTCTGCCTTTCTCAACCTTCAGATTCAGCTTGTTGAGCACATTGGCGTGTCCCGACTGCAAGCCTTTCCGGCTGATGGTGAATTGTTTTGAAAGGCCTTTGATGCTGAGAATATTTTTGGTCATTTCATGTCCCTTTCACCCTGATTATGACGCTTTAACGCAGCATAAAATACCAAAACAACCAGTACAAGCCCAAACAAAATCTGACGTATAGAAGCCCCTTCGGCAGCCGGAAGACCAGCAAGCCTCAGCACTTCGGGAATTAGGGTGATTGTAAGGGCGCCTATCAGTGCATGCCGCAGCCTGGTGAGGCCACCCAGCATAACACCGGTAAGTATCAGAATAGATTTATCGAGATTAAATGCCTGCGGATCCAGGAAGTTCATATAAACAGCAAAAAGAGCCGAAGCGGCTGCCGTTGTGCCTGCCGAAATAGCAATCACCTGCGCTTTGATTTTGATTTCGCTCCGGCCAGAAGCCTTATACAGTATCTCATGATCGACCATTGCCCGCAGGTTACGCCCGAATGTGGATTTTTGCAGGCGGTGCAGCAACAGAAACACCAGCACGGTTAAAACAACAGTTAGCAGCAGCAGATAGCTGCTTTCGTTGCCAGGCCAGATTCCGGGAAGTTTGATGAAAGGAATGTTTCCCAGTCCCGTTGACCCACCTGTGACGCCCTTTAAATTGTAGGTGAGTTGAAAAATGATAAACTGAAAGCCAAGGGTTGTCAGCACAAAAAAATCACCCTTTAGTTTTACAGCAGGCAAGGCAAGCAATAAGCCTATCAGTGAATTCCCGACCACAGCCAGCAGCAGGGCGGCGGCAAATGGCAGCTTGAGGTGAATCATCGAAAGTGCCATGAAATAGGCTCCGGCACCAAAAAATGCCCCCTGCCCGAGTGTGATCAAGCGGGCATGGCCGATGACCAACTGTGCCGACGCTATCAGTATGCTGTAAATTCCAAGTATTATACCAATGTGTATCAGGTACTCCATGTTTCAAGCTCTTCTGTAAGCCATGCCGGTGATGCCTTCGGGTTTGATCAGCATGATCAGGATTAAAATGACAAAACTTACTGATAATATCCATTCTGATCCGGCCACATACACCACGACCGACTGCAGGAAACCAAGCAAAAACCCACCAATAACTGCCCCCGACACCCTGCCCGAACCCCCGGCTACCACAGCAATAAATGCGTTGATAAACACATGGACTCCTGTGAATGGACTGATGCCAAGATCGTTGGTGCTGAGGGCAGCTCCCAGCCCAACCAACAGGCCCGACAACAAAAACAAGCTGGTTGTGAGCCTTATGCTGTTTACCCCAAATCGTTTCAACAAAGGTGGATTGTCGCGGAAAGCCCTCATTTTCAACCCAACATTTGTTTTGTTGGTAATCAGAAGTATTGCCGAAAGCACAATCAGGGTGAGCACGAGCTGAAGCATGCGGGCAGAGATGAGGCCGTCATTTCCCGTGGACGAAAGCTTTGGTTCGGTGCCAAAGATCAGGCTAAGCAGGTAAATCAGCACCATCATCATTCCGATGGAGGCAACCATCAGTTCATTGGAAGCCGATCCCATTTTTACCAGAGGCTTATACACCAGCAGCCAGAGCAACAGACTCGCTGTGGCGCTAAGCAGAACGGCAGCCAACAGGGATACCGGTATATCTGCGCCGAGCTGAAAATGAACAAACCAGAAGGTATAACCCCCTAAAGCATAGAGGGCTGCATAGGCAATATGAAAAATGCGCGTTGTGTGATACACCAGACTAAACCCAAGGGCTACCAGGGCGATGGCGCTTCCGCTTACCAGGCCATTCAACAACACTTGCAAAACCAGATCTGTCAGGGCATTCATTTGATCAGGCAAAGGTAAATGGATTTTTTGGGTTCTGTTTGCTTCAAGCTGAATGATCAGGTGCCGTTTTTTGCAGAAAACCTTACTTTGCAGAAAGTAATGTATTCCAAAAGGCAACCAGGCCTGTTATGCACCATTGTGTTTGTTGGCAATGACGGTTGTTGTGAAAGTGCCGTTTGACTCCATTCAGCCTGTGTGCATCGCACATCCGGTCTGTAACAATTGCCAATGAAACCAGCTTGAACGGTCTGCAGGATACATTTCTCGTTGCTGTCCACAATAATGTAAGACCAGTTAGCGTATATTTGCAGAATTATACCGCATTAAATGAATCATATGAAAAATATTGGAGTCATGCTAAAACACCTGTTGATCAGCATATTTGTGCTGTTTCTGTTTGCCGGATCGCTTCAGGCGCAATCGAAAAAAGAAAAGAAAGCCATTGCCGAAATCACCAAAGCCGATGCCTATGCCCTTTCCGATTGCAAATGCAAAGCCGGTGTTGCCCGCATCGAAGTGAAACAGAAAGGCGATAACATAGCCAGTGCCAGAGAATCGGAAGAGTTTAATGCCTTCGCCGAAAAATTTGATGCTTACCTGACAGCCAAATACAAAGAGAAGAAAGACCGTAAGCCACTTTTTGATAAATACCAGGATGAAGCCCGCCTTAAACTGGCTTCCTGCAAAAAGTTCAGGCAATTGAAGGGCGACACAAAGCCCCGGCAAGAAAAAAATGTTGGCACAAAACCCAATACGGGCTCCAAAGACAGGCAAAAACCATAATCAATTAATAATAACCATAATTCGTTTATCAGTATGTCAATGAAACAGAGATTTTCGATCGTTGCACTGTTCCTGGGATTTCTATTGGCGATAACTGCCTGTCAGTCGGAAGAACAGAAGTTGCAAAAGCAAATGCATAAAGATGCAAAACAGCTTGTCGAGCTCAGCTGCAAGGCCCGTGGCCGGATGCTGGAACTGCTAAAGGAAGGCAAACCTGAAGTAAATGCCGATTCCACTTACGTCAGACTCAGGCGCGAACAGCAGCAGATTACAGCTGATCTGAACAAGAAGTATGGTGAGAACCCTGACCAGCGCAAGGTGTTTGGCGATATCTTAAAGGAAGAACGCAAAAACTCAGCAACCTGCAACGAGGTGAAGGAGAAATACGGATTAGACGAGGTTGCCGGCGAAAACAAGAAGGCCGAATAAGCATTTCAACTTCGGTTTCCGGTCAGTGACACAATTTTCCTGACTTCTGTTTCATCGGTTTCAAGACGGTCGAATTCACCAGGGTTAAATTCAGCTGTAAGATGGTCAGCAAGCTGGCCGGTGATTGTTCTTTTTGCCGACAGGTGACACTCTTTCACCCCTGTTAGCCCGATAATGTTCAGTATGTTTTTGCTTTGAATACCACCTCCGGCCATAATGGCTATGTTGTGCCCGCAGTTCCTCACGAGTTCAGCAAGCAGTTTTACCCCCTTAAGCGCAGTGGCTGCTTGTCCTGAAGTCAGAATCCGGTCAACACCAAGATCAGCAAGTTGTCCGGCCAGTTTCATAGGGTCGGCAGCCACATCGAAAGCCCGGTGAAAAGTAATATCCAGGCCAGCCGCCACTTCGAGCAACAGCCTGAACCTATCAGTATCCAATTGAGCATGCCTGTCGAGCATACCAATTACCACACCCTGAAAACCAATTTTTTTCACCAGTTCAATATCCCGCATCATCACATCAATCAACTGATTGTCATACACATAATCACCATTTCGTGGCCTTATCAGCACATGCACCGGAATGCGCAGGCATTCTTTTACACCCATCAGGGTGCCATAGGAGGGCGTCAAACCACTGGTTTCGAGGCTTTCGCACAGTTCAATACGCTGTGCCCCGCCACCTTGAGCAGATAAAGCTGATGCTATTGAATTTGCACATATCTCAATGGTAATCATATGCTTGGATCAAGTTGATAGGGTGATTTATTTGTCAAAGTAAACACATTTTTTCGTTTCCAAGCATTGCATTGTTTACATTTGCTGACAGAAATAACCCGCTTTACGGTAAAATGAATCAGGCGTGATATATCCACTGCATTTCGAAGAGAAAATAGGTTTTCAAAGCATACGCCAAATGCTGGAGAAAGCGTGCCAAAGTCCCATGGGGCTCGAAAAGGCAGCCTTCATTGCATTTGGTACCGACCCTGACGCCATTCATCGCAGCCTTGATGAGACTATTGCTTACATTAACCTTATGCAGTCGGGTGGTGCTCTGTCGCTTCGCGATGTGTTCGATTTGCGCGATGAGTTCTCCAGAATCCGGATCGAAGGCACGGTCATCGACCAGGAGGCATTGTTCGACCTGAAACTGACGCTCAACACACTGGATAATACGCTTCATTTTTTTCGCTCCGAATCGGGCGAGAACTACCTGCCATTGCGCTTGCTATGCGAAGGCATCATGGTTGACAAGGGCCTGTTGAAAGAAGTTAACAGGCTCACCGACGACAAGGGCGGGATTCCGGATAATGCATCGGAAAAACTGGCTGAGATAAGAAAAGAAATCCGCCGCAAACAAGGTACTATCGAAAGAAAAATACGTCAATTGCTCGGCGAAGCCAAGCAGGAAGGCTGGTCTGATGCAGATGTGGATATCACCATCCGCAACGGAAGAATGGTCATACCGGTCAGGGCATCCGACAAAAGACGGCTTCGCGGTTTCATTCACGATGAATCGGCTTCGGGACAAACCGTTTATATTGAGCCCACCGAAGTTTTCGATACGAACAATGAAATCCGTGAGCTGGAATATGCCGAAAGAAGGGAGATCATCCGGATTTTGTCGGTATTCACCTCCTTCATCAGGCCATCGCTGCCAATGATGCATCAGGCCTGGGATTTGCTTGGTGTGTTTGATGTAACTCAGGCAAAGGCAAGGCTGGCAGTCAGAATCAATGCCACCAAGCCTACCCTTCATCTCGAACCCCAAATTGATTGGATACAGGCTACCCATCCACTCCTATACCTGACCCTGCTCGAACAGCACAAGACCATTGTTCCCCTCGACCTTACACTCGACAAAAACAAACGGATTCTCGTTATATCGGGTCCCAATGCAGGAGGTAAGTCAGTGTGCCTCAAAACTATCGGGCTGCTTCAATACATGTTGCAGTGCGGATTGCCTGTGCCCATGCGCCAGAATTCAGTTTGTGGTATTTTCGAAAGTATTTTTATCGATATCGGCGATGAGCAATCACTTGAGAATGACCTGAGTACCTACAGTTCGCACCTGAACAACATGAAGTATTTTCTGGAACATGCTTCATCATCAACCCTGATTCTGATCGATGAATTCGGAACAGGAACCGAGCCTCAACTGGGGGGAGCTATAGCCGAAGCTGTGCTGATGGAGCTGAACGATAAGCGTACTTTTGGGATTATCACTACCCATTATGCCAACCTGAAACTGATGGCTGATAAAACCGGCGGCATACTGAACGGAGCTATGCTATTCGACACCAAAAGGTTACAGCCCTTGTATCTTTTGCAGACCGGCCACCCGGGAAGTTCATTTGCTTTTGAAATTGCCCGTAAAATTGGTTTCCCGGAAGCCACACTCGAAAAAGCTGCCGGCATTACAGGGCATTCCCAACTCAATTTCGATATGCAGTTACAACAGCTCGAGGTGGAGAAAAAGGAAGTGGCCAGAAAGCAAACCGAACTGAGGTTAGCTGATATTTTGCTTAACGAGGTGCTTGAAAAATACAAGCGTTTGCTCAAGCAGCTTGAAGATCGGAAAAAATCGCTCCTGAGTGAAGCCGGGAAAGAGGCGCAGTCGCTGATCGAAAAGGCTAACCGACAGATTGAACTTACCATAAAAGAGATAAGGGAATCGCAGGCCGACAAGGAAAAAACCAAACAACTGCGCGAAACACTTCAGCTGAAGAAAACAGAGTTGGTTCAGCAGGCAGAAGAAATTGCCGGATCACTTCAGGTTGAAACAGAAGAGAAGGATGAGGTTGAAGCCGACCTGAAACCAGGCGATATGGTGAGCATCGATGAGATGGAAGTTTCGGGTGAGCTCTTATCCATTAATGAGCATGAAGCAGTGATTAGTTTTCATTCGGTAAAGCTTCGCACTTCGCCCGAAAAACTGCGCAAACTCAACCGGACTGATGCAAGAAAACTCGAAAGAAACCAAAGAACACACCGAAACCAAAGCTTTTCTGACGACCTGAACGAAAAGGTGGCTCAGTTCAGGCTTACAATCGATGTTCGTGGCAAACGTGCTGAAGAGTCAATAGAGTTGATTTCGAGGTATCTTGACGATGCAATGTTGCTGAGCATGAAGGATGTAAGTATACTGCACGGCAAGGGCAATGGGATACTCAGACGGGTGATCAGAGAGTACCTGAGCCGGCAGAAATCTGTTGCCTCCTTTGAAGACGCAGCTGCTGAAGCTGGTGGGTCAGGGATTACCAGGGTCAGAATAAAGTAAATACAGCAAAGTATGAACGATTTTCCCATCATTGAGGTGACGCCCGATAACATTGGGATCACAGGAGTGTTTTGTACGAAAAATCCCAAAAGCGATGCTTATCGCACAAAAAGGGATTGGTATATCAAAAGGTATGCCGAAGGCTTGCGCATGCACATCATGAATAGCCAGGAACAGAAGCCGGTTTCGTTTATTGAATTTGTCCCCGGCGAGTTTGCATGGCGTCCGGTTGAGGCCAAAGAGTATGTGTTTATTCATTGCCTTTATGTCTACAGCAAGCAGGACAGGGACAAGGGATTGGGGTCGCTCATGGTTGAAAAGGCCGGGCAATATGCTCAGTCTCTTGGTCTCAATGGTGTGGCTGTTTTGGCGAGCGATGGCAACTGGATAGCCGACAAACGGCTTTTCCTGCGCAACGGGTTTGAAGTTTGCGACAAAAGAGGCCGTTTTGAACTATTGGTCAGGAAGTTTTCAGATAAGGTTCAATCACCTTCAATAATTGACTGGACCGAAAATCTGCATGGTCTGGATGGATGGCATCTGTTTTATGCTGATCAATGTCCGTGGCATGAAAAATCGGTGAAGGCAATAGCTGAAACGATGCAGAAACGCCAGATACCGATTGTCGTTCACCGGATTGAATCAGCTTCTGAAGCACGCCAATCTCCCTCAGGCTATGGTGTTTTCGCAATAGTAAAGGATGGAGAACTAATCGAAGATCATAATATCAGTGAAACACGGCTGCTCAATATCCTGAAGAAAGAGGGGTGTTGAGTACATCCCTATTGTTGTAAAATTGTCAGAAAGTCCTTTGTTGTGAATACCCTCGAATAGGTTCGTTCGAGGGTGCTTAGGGTTGAGGCGTGCACATCAGCGGCTGCAACAATCCTGTCGCCATATTTAAGGTCACGTGTGGCACAGGCATCAGCAATCACGGTGCAGGCATAGCCCAGGTCGTGTCCCGCTCTTGCTGCGGCTTCCAGGCACATATGAGTCTGCATGCCTGCCAAAATAAGCTCAGTTTTTCCATGCGATCGCAGATAGGCATCAAGGTCGGTATTTAAAAAGGCATTTACCTCGGTTTTGATAATCACTTTCTCGTTTTCTGTAGGTTTGACAATCTCCCTGATCGCGCCCCCCGGTTCATAGGCATGTTTGATGTGAACCACCATACCACCTTCTTTTCTGAAGTAATCGAGCAGGATGAAGGCATTTGCTGCTGCAGTATCGGCTCCGGCAAGGGGCAGTTGGCCTCCGGGAAAGTAAAAGTCTTGGATGTCGATCAGAATAAGTGCTTTTGGCGATAAAGATTGTTGGGCATATAGGCTGTTAATTGTCAAACAAAAGAATAGGGAGTAGATTTTCAGGTTTTTCATATGCTTATAATTGAGGCCAGCAGAAAAAGCAAATATAACGTATCTTCTTTCATTTGTTTTATGGATGTACTGAAGTAACGAATATTTATTAATTTTAAGCACAAATTCGAAATGTTATGAGTACCACTTTGAACCGCAAATCAGTACGTTTTTACAGCGATCCCAAACGCGTAATAGTCAGATTTTTCTTTCCCGGACCTGAAACCAGAGTTCAATCTATCATTCAAAAAGTAATCATTATGCCTGAAGAGGCAGCCCGATTAAGTCTTAGTCAGTCGTTGAGGGAGTTTTCATCACGTCATCGCAATATTTCGAAAATATTTCACAGACATTTCGAGAGGGTCAGCGCGATTATGAACGGCAAAGCAGGAAATCTCCTTGACTTGTCCGAAGCCAAACGTTTATTGATAGGAGCCTATTTTAGTTCTGAATATTCGATCGAATCGGCTGCTTTCTTTAACCCATCCATGGTTGAAGATCCTGACCAGACCGGGCTAAGCGTTGGCCAGAAAAGGATAATCATCAGTTTCAGGGCAACAGGCGAAGGGCACATCAGTTCAGTTGTTTTTCGCGGCGGCGTGCTCGATGCCAACAACAACCTTCAGCTTATCCCAACAGGAAGACTGATTGACGAAGCAGAAACGATCAATAATTTTATTTATTCAAAAGATGCTTTTTGTGCCAAATTGTCCGAGATGCACGCCGATGACCCGGTGGTGAAATTTGTAATGGACAAGCTTCGCAACGAATTTGATTACAATGAACTTTACAGGGCCATTGAAGAAACCACCCGCGAACTGAAACCCAACGAAGGCCAGCAAAAAATTCTAAAAACCATCATCTGGCTTGGTGATTCGCACTATGAAATTGATTTCTCGCTCGATACGGGAATATCCGATAGGGTGATTTTTCCCATTGGAGCCGGCGAAAGCAATGGTATTGAAGACGCCCGTTTCGTGAAATTTACCGATGACGATGGCCGGGTGAGGTATTATGCCACTTATACGGCTTATAATGGCTTTACCATTATGCCCAAGTTCATCGAAACCAAAGACTTCTACAAATTTAAAATCATGCCTATTCACGGCGAAAATGCTCAGAATAAGGGGATGGCCCTGTTTCCCAGGAGAATAAAAGGAAAATTTGTTATGTTATCACGAATCGATGGGGTTAACAACTTCATTATGTTTTCGGATCAGATCAACCAATGGGGTGAAGCCATCAAATTGCAGGAGCCAACTTACCCCTGGGAGTTTATTCAGGTTGGCAATTGTGGTTCACCAATCGAAACCGAGCATGGCTGGTTAGTGATTACCCATGGCGTGGGAACTATGCGCAAATATGTGATCAGTGCCATGCTGCTCGATCTGGATGACCCAACCAAAGTTATCGGACACCTTACAGAGCCATTGATCTCGCCCAACGAAGAAGAAAGGGAGGGCTATGTTCCCAATGTGGTGTATTCGTGCGGTTCGATTGTCAACAACGATGAACTGGTTATTCCATATGCCATGTCCGACACGGCTTCAACTTATGCAACCGTGCCCCTGAAAGAACTGTTGACCTCGTTGATCCCTTCGGATATCACACTCGCCGGGCAAACCAAAGTACAATCAAAAGGACGGGTGCTTATTGTTGAGGATGAGGTGATTAATCAAAAAGTAATATCCAGCATACTGAAAGCCGATGGTTATGAAGTGGAAGTGGCTCCGGATGGGATTGTGGCATTGATGCAGATTGCAAAAGGTAAGTTCGATGTAATATTATCGGATATTGCCATGCCCAATTTTGATGGCTATCAGATGCTGGAATATATCAGGGAAAAGAACATAAACATACCGGTGATTTTTCTGTCAGGACACACAAGTCCGGAAGATGAAGCCCGTGGACTGAGTCTTGGTGCTGCTGACTATATCCGTAAACCAATTGACCGTAATTTGTTGTTAGCCAGAATACAACGTGTTTTCAAGAATCATGCTGGCTAAGAAATGGTTTGGCAATCAATTGTGATAGTAACCAGACAATTGTGCTTTCGGCACCCTGATTCCTGTTGATATTGGTGGCTTCGATACCATCGTTGCAACCACCGGTATTCTCATCGTAGACACTGATGTTCAAATCGTTGTCGCCAAGAAACCAATGATAGGTTTGAATGAGTTTATTTTTGTGTTCCGGATTTCGGGTGGTTAACCAGGCACTTTTATACATAATTATCATGGCAAAGGCATCGATTGGTTGCTGCGCAAAAAGTTCATAATCACTGTCGAACCTTAGCCATTTGTGGTTTCCGATCAGACTTAACCAGGGTTTTCTAAAACATTTGGTTTCGAGGAAGAGCCTCGATTTTTCGGCAATACGCAAGTGTTCTTCATTGCCTGTTAGTGAGTAAGCCAGGTATAGCGCCGCAGGAATCAATCCGTTATCGTAGGTGAGCACGTCTTCAAACCAGTGCCAGTGATCACGATTGTGTTGTTCGAAACGTAAACACAACACATTGGCGATCTGATTGATCATGTGCAGAAACCTTTCCTGATCAGGAAACCTGCGGCTGTAGTGGAAAAGCCCAAAAACACAATTGGCATAGCCTCTTGCATATTGTATGCCGTCGATCAGATGCAGAGAGTTGTGGAACACCTCCATCGCCGTCTGAAACAGCGAATCAGTGGGGGCATAGCGTATCAGGTAGCCCAAGGCCCAGATGGATCTTCCCAGCGAATCGTCAGACGAATCATTCTCTATCATTTTCTTGTCGTAGGTCAGATAATTCCTGAACCCATCATCTTTTTGCCACATAAGCAGCAGGTTAGAGAAATACACTGTGATCAATTCAAGGTAAACAGGATCGGGATTATCCTTGAATGCTTTTGTGACCACCAGCATCGCTCTTGAATTGTCATCGAGGCTGTATCCATGCTGAAAACTGGGAATTGTACCCAGTGCATGTTGTAAAATTCCGGTTGAGTCGCTAAGTCGTTTCAGATGAACAATGCTGAATTCCGGATAGTTCTGTTTTAATGTCAGGCCGCTTTTCGGATTGCTGATCGCTTGTGCAAACACATCCAGGTAAGCATTGCCTATCTTTGGCCAGATTATGGTTTTGCCATGTTCGAGGGCTTTTTCCTGCATGGATCGAAGCTGTTCGGGATGATCAAGACAATGGATAATTTTCCCGGACAGTTCATCATGTCTGCCAAAACCAAAGAATTCCCCTCTTCCATCTTTCAGCAGTTCTTCGGCATGCCAGTAGGGTGTCGAAAACACAGCGCAACCACTGCTAACGGCATAGCTAAGGGTTCCGCTGGTTATCTGTGATTTGTTCAGGTAAGGGGTAACATAGATTTCAGCAGCCTTTAACAATGACATGAGTTCCAATTCGCTCACATACTGTTTCATGAACATGACATGCTTTTCAAGTCCGGATTTATCCACCAGTTCCTGCAGGTATTCACGGTATTCTTCGCCCGAAAGACGAATAACATTCGGATGCGTTTTCCCCAGCACAACATACAAAACCTCGGGGTGGGCAGCAACAATTGCAGGCAAGGCTTTAATCACAGTTTCAATACCTTTGCTTCGGCCTATCAACCCAAATGTCATCATGATTTTGCGTGATTCCCAACTTTCCGGAGGAGCAATAATTTCATGTGCAAATGCCTCATAATCTGGAACTCCATGTTCAATTTGCAAGATTTTCTCAGGAGGCACCATGTAGATCTTTTCCAGCATACCCACTGCAATACTGTTCATGATTACAATGCGCGAAGAGTATCGGGCAATCTGCTTCAGAATTTCCTTTTGATGAAAATTTGGCTTATCGAGAACAGTATGAAATGTCGACACGACAGGAATTTTTACACGACGAAGCAATGCCAGCAGCAAAACTCCGCTTTCTCCACCATATATACCAAATTCGTGCTGAAGCAACAGCAGATCAGCGCCTGAATTGTTGATATGATCAGCAGCAGCAATATAGGCCTCCGTAGCCTTATCCTGAATAGTATATGTTACCAATGAAGGATAATCATAAGTGGCCAGACCGTCGTTCATGGCTATCACTTCTATTAGGAGGTCTGTTTTGCTCTTGTAAGCAGCATCAGTAATGGCTTTTACAAGGTTTTCAGTGAAGGTGGCTATTCCACACTGCCGGGGTGGGTAGTTTCCGATGCATATTATTTTCATGGCTGAAAATTTAAAGGGGGCAAAGGCTTTGCCGTATTAATTCGTAAATATACATATTTTTCATGGCATTTAAAACGAATAGCTGATTTGAAACATCATTATTATTCACGGTTTCAACTATGCAGCATTGCCTGAAATAGTCAATTGTAAGTTTTAACTGTCACCTATGCCATCGGAAATTTCTTACCTTTGATGGAAAGAAACGATTTAGTTGTTGCGGATATGAAACCCACGAAAGTCAAAAAAACCAAACGTTCTGCCACCAGACTTGGCAAAGAAGGGAGCTCCCGTAAAAGCGGGATGCCGCCAGGTTCACTGATTCATATTGGTCAGGTGAAAATGCAAAAAGTCCGTTTCGACCTGATCGAATACAATGCTGAAAGCTTTGCAGAGAAGAAGAATGTTGATTTTGAAGAACTGGTTTTTGACGATAAATCAACTTTCAAATGGTTGAGAGTAATTGGTTTGCACGATATTGCGCTGATTGAAAAAATTGGCAAAAAGCTTGGTTTGCACAACCTGCTTCTCGAAGATATTCTCAATACCGGCCAGAGGCCTAAACTGGACACTGAACCGGGTTTTGTTTTCCTTACCCTGAAAACACTCTATCAGGAAAACGGCAGCAGCGAAATCAGCTCTGATCAGATCAGCATGGTGCTTCAGGACAGATTACTGATTAGTTTTCAGGAAAGTGATCTGGCTATCTTTGATCCTCTTTTCGAACGATTTAACAATCCAATGAGCAGGTTGCGCCTGTTTGGGACCGACTACCTGTTTTATGCCATTACCGACCTTATTGTTGATGAGTACTTCAAAGTGATTGAGAATCTTGGCGAATCCATTGACCATTTGGAAGACAATCTTCCCGACATGCCCGATAAGCAGGTTTCGGAGTTGATACAACAGAACCGCAAAGACCTGCTTTTTGTGAAGAAAAGTATTTTTCCGCTCAGAGAGGCAGTAATGAGCCTGCTCAAAAGCGATCACCCCCTGGTTGATCCAAACCACAACCGGTATTTTGGCGATGTGCAGGATCATGTGATGCAGATGGTCGAAATTATTGAAACTTACCGTGAACTCAATTCGGGCATACGCGATATCTTTCTCTCGGCACAAAGCTACCGGATGAATCAGGTGATGAAAGTCCTGACAATTATCGGTACAATTTTTATTCCCTTAACCTTTATTGTAGGCGTTTATGGGATGAATTTTGAGATTATGCCCGAGTTGAAATGGACCTATGGCTATGCCGGAGTTTGGATAGTTATGATCACCATTGTTGTGATCATGCTGCTGATGTTCAGAAAAAGGAAATGGCTTTGATTTATCTGTTTTCAGTACATTTGTAATCTATAACAACTTCATAACTATGAACTACCTGATCTGGATCATTCTCGCACTTACGATTATTTACTTGATTTACAGCACCTATAAAAGGTATAAGCATTTCAAAAACTATGATCCATCGTCCGAAAGCAATGAAATCGTTACGCTTACCGATGCCAATTTCGACAAAACCATTGCAAAAGGCGTATTCCTTGTCGATTTCTGGGCTGCCTGGTGTGCCCCTTGCCGAATGCTGGCCCCGGTGGTAAGCGAGCTTGCTGAGGAATTCAAAGGAAAAGCCAAAGTGGGCAAGCTTGATGTGGAGGCCAACAAGAAAATAGCCAGCCAATTCAACATTCGTTCTATCCCAACCTTGATCGTGTTCAAAGATGGAAAACCTGTAAAACAACTGGTTGGGATGAAAACAAAAGCTGCTTTGTCAAAGGCAGTTCTTGAACAGCTTTAGCATATGAAAACCAGGATTAAGCCTAAAAAAGTGAGCAGTAAATCAGCCAATAAGCTGGTTCTTGGATTGTTTTCGCGCTGGTCAGTTTTGGCTGGAGTATTGGGTGCCGGGGCGGGTTTCGTGTATTATCTTACCCTCGGTTGCAGCATCGAAGGGTGCGCTTTTATCTCCAATCCTTTTTTGAGCGTTCTTTGGGGAGCCTTGCTGGCCCTAATCCTGGCTGAAGTAATCCGGATTATTGCGGTGAACGATGCTGTATGAGATAATAAAGCTCATCATGGCATCATTTTTTCATCAATCGGGTGAAACAATTCCTTTTTGGCAGCCAAAGCTGTGACCTGCTGAATCTCAATGAATGATTTTATGTGTCCTGATCATATAGGATCCTATGAACCCGGTTATTTTTCTTCAAAACTTCTTCATACTTTTACATCGCATAAACACCTTCCATGCGCATTGCCATCTTAGCCGACCCGCTCGACAACCAGACTGCCGGTATCCATGTGTACACCCGACAGCTGTTGGATGCTCTTGAAGTGGTGGAAAGTGATAACATCTATTTGGTTATCAGATTAAAACAACAATCAACCTTCAAAAAGCTTCAGGAAGTTCCTCTGGCTATGCCGCCCCTTTACCTTGGAGGCAGGGCCAACAGGTTGTTTTGGCAGTTGCCCTCAGTGTTGCGCAAGCTTGATGTGGATGTTGTGGTGGAGCTGGCACATTTCGGGCCGTTTTGTCTGCCTCCTTCCATCATGAGGGTCACGGTAATTCACGATCTTACCCCTTTGCTCTTTCCCCATTGGCACCGTTTTCACAGCCAGTGGTTGCAGCGGCTGATGTTGCCGGCTATCATGCGCAAAGCAACGGCAGTACTCACCAATTCGCTGGCTACAAGCCGCGATCTGCTCCTGCGTTTCCCCTTTCTGGCCGGAAAGTCACAAATGATTTATCCGGGGGCTGATTTATTCTTTAAACCAGCAGTTGATAAAAGTATTTTGGCCCAATATGGCATAACGATCCCTTATTTTTTGTTCACGGGAACCATCGAACCCCGGAAAAACCTGATGGGTTTGCTTGATGCTTTTGCCCTGCTTCGGCAATCCACCGAACTGCCTTATCAACTGGTTATTGCCGGAGGTAAAGGTTGGAAAAGCCGCAAATTTCATCAGACCTGGCTGAAACATCCCAATAAATCCGACATCAAACTCACCGGCTATGTGCCCAAAGATCACCTGAATGCCTTGTACTCTTCTGCTTTGGCTTTTGTGTTCCCAAGTTATTACGAAGGCTTCGGGCTGCCGCTTGTCGAAGCCATGCGCTGTGGCTGTCCGGTGATCAGCTCCGACCGGGGTAGTCTGTCCGAAGTTGGGGGAAGAGCAGTAATGTACGTGGACCCTGATAATCCTGCACTGTTGGCAACCGCAATGAAGGAGTTGGCTGAAAACGAAACAGTCCGAAAAAAGATGTCTGATCAGGGATTGCTGCAGGAACAGCGTTTTCGCTGGGCCGAAACTGCACTTTTGTTTGATCAATGGATGACTAAACTGGGGAAGCAGTCATGAAAATCGTCTTTGTTGTTGAGCATTTCAGGCCATATGTGGGTGGGGTGGAGCAGTTGTTTGGCAGCCTTGCAGATGCTTTGGTATCAAAAGGCCATACTGTGGTTGTTGTAACCTCACGATACCGATCTGATTTACCGAAGGAAGAGCAGCTGGGTTTGTTAAAGATTGTCAGAACCGGACGAAGCCGTTTCTGGTTCACCTTGCTGGGATTGTTCAGCATAATCCGCGAAATCAGCAAGGCACAGCTTGTGCACACCACTTCCTACAATGCCGCTTTGCCTGCATGGATTGCCGCCCGCCTTTGCCGAAAACCGGTTATCATCACTTTTCATGAGGTGTGGGACAAACTCTGGCTTACACTTCCTTATTTGAATATGCTGCAGCGTTGGGGCTTTTATTTTTTCGAGAAACTCATCATTAAACTGAATTTTAATGCTTTTATAGGCGTTTCCGACTTCACAGCCTGCGCACTCAAACAAAGAACGAAGCGAAAAGTGTTCAGAATTTATAATGGGCTTGACTATCAGGCTATCACAGCCTGCCAATCGGCTCAGCCAGTTGAACCGTTCGTGTTTTGTTTCTTCGGCCGGGCCGGAAGTTCCAAGGGGCTGGATCTGTTGATGCCCTCAGCAGAAGTATTTATGGCACAGCATCCGGAAGTGCTATTCAGGCTGATTGTGCCAAAGCACAATACCAGCGCTTTTAGGGCGGTTCAACGGGACATTCAGCTATTCGGCTATCCCGACAGGATGCGGGTGTACCATCATCTGAACCGCGAAGAACTGTTTGCATTGTTGTGCAGTTCGAGCTGCGTGGTCATTCCCAGTTACAGCGAAGGTTTTTGTTTTGCCGCTGCTGAAGCGGTTGCGTTGGGTTTACCGGTAATCAGTTCAGGCAGGGGAGCTCTACCCGAAGTGGTTGGTGGAAAGCATATTTTCATCAACGAATTAAACCACGAATCGGTCGTGGCCGGGCTCAACAGTGCTTTTCGGGGCGAATGGACCGAAAGCAGTCCAATACGTTTTGAGCTGGAACAGACAGTAGCAGAATATCTTGAACTCTATATGAGTTTCGGTAACTGACATTTGTCTGCAAAAAAACATGACCAATGGATTATAAACTCTTCAAGAAACTTTCATGGACGATAGCGCCCAAAAAAAAGTTGCTGTCCTATTCGACTGATTTATTTAATCAGGCAAAAACGGACAACAACTTAATTGATAAAAAATCTGTGAACCCTTAATTAAGAAAATGGTTTTTTGAAAAATTATTTCTGAACTTCAACGGTTTGAACGTTAACAGTAACGATTCCAGTAAAGGCAGAAATGACAAGATCAATGAATTTTGACTGAACTTTAATGGTATAGTCAGTGGCTCCACCTGCCATTTGTTTTGAATTAACACTATTGATTGGTACTAAGCCATATAGAACGTACCATTGTTTTTCCTGAAGTGTGACCCCTGTTTTGGCACCTGATCCAACAGTGTGAATCGTTGTCATACACGATGAAAGGGCAACTGCCAGGATAATTGTTGCAAATAAGAATTTGATCTTTTTCATAAGCATAAGGTTTAATTGGTTATTGTATAAAGAGAACCTATTGAGGATTCTACAGATTTCATGGTTTGTGGACTTGCGCCAGCAGGGAGCATATAATTCAGTTCGAGCAGCCTGCTGTTTTGCTGAACAAATAACTTGAAAATTACAAGCTGATCATTTTGCAATATGATTTGGTTGATGTCAAAATCCTTGTATCTGAAGTTATCATGCATAACCGCATTCCAGATCGAATCCTGGTTATAATATGCCGAAGGATTTCCGGTGATCTCCGTCAGAAGGCTGGCATCCATCCCCTGTGTTTCGTTGACCATCAGCATGGCGTCTTCCGATTCGGGTGCGTACAAAGCCACAATGGTGGCATGGTTTGTTTCCTGCAATTGTTTGAAGAGCAATGAAGTGGCATCGTGCCTCTTCCATTCCTTTGGGGGATACACACCAATTCCATCTTTCGTTGCCTTATAGGGAAACTCAGCCAGAAGTGACGTGTCAACCTGAAAATTCATCTGATTATTTTCAGTCTTTGTAGCACAAGCCTGAACGATAACAATCAGCAATACAATCCCAAACATCTTTCTTATCATAATCGAAAGTCGGTTGTTGAATGGTCTGAATCAGTTGGCTAATATAGTTACAATAACAAAAGAGTTAAAAATTTTTTAAGAATTTCATTTGCAACACGATTATTTTTATTCGATCGAGGCTTATTTAGTATTCAATATATTGATATTCAGTCTTTAATTATTTCGTTCGGATACTCTTTCACTTCAAGTTTAAAACCGGTTCCATGCACATTACTGATGTTTACATCCGGGTCGTCGCGAAGGTATTTTCGCAGACGGGTAATGAAAACATCCATACTTCGGCCTATGAAGTAGTCGCTTTCGCCCCAGATGGTTTTTAGGGCAAGGTCGCGGGTAAGTACCCGATTTTTATTCAGAATGAGTAGTTTAAGCAGGGCTGCTTCTTTGCGGGTGAGGGTCTGATCGCCAAAATCGGATCGTAGAACCATATTGGAGGCATCGAAAACAAATTTACCGATTACATAAACTTCTTCCTCCTCGATCATGCTTTCGAGCTTTCCTCTGGCGCATCGTCTCAGAATTGCCTTGACACGCAGGTTGAGTTCTTCGGTGCTGAATGGCTTGGTGATATAATCGTCGCATCCGTGGTGAAATCCTTTGATCCGATCCTCCTTCAGCGATTTTGCTGTTAAAAAAATAATTGGTATTGAATTATCCTTTTCGCGTATAGCTGTTGCCAGCGAAAAACCATCCATTTTGGGCATCATAATATCCAATATGCATAAATCAAAATTTCCTGACTTGAAGAGTTTTAAACCTTCTTCGCCATCTTTTGCCAGGGTGGTGTTGTAGTGCACAAGTTCCAGGTAATCCTGTAACAGCATGCTCAGATTCGGGTCGTCCTCCACCAGCAGTATATTGAGCTTATGTGGGGCTTTATTCATCACTCATGGGGTTTAATTCATTTTTAAAGGGTAAAAATACAGTAAAAGTTGAACCTTTGCCTGTTTCGCTGTCAACACGGATGTTTCCATTGTGCATTTCAACCAGCTTTTTAACATAATACAGTCCGAGTCCAAAACCTTTTACATCATGCACGTCACCTGTGTGAACCCGGTAAAGGTTTTTAAAAATGAGTCTTTGGTTTTCAGGGGCAATGCCAATTCCCTTGTCTGCCACGTGTATGTAAACACCCTTTCGGTCCGAGTCAGTCATAATGTTGATGTCGGGTGCATGATGAGAGTATTTGATGGCATTGTCGATCAAATTGGAGAAGACATTCATCAGATGCATCCTGTCGCCGGCAACAATACTTGGATCGGCCAGATACTGAATCTCAATGCTGCCGCCTTTTTCTCTCACCTGCAGGTCGAAACTTTCGCTGATTTTATCAATCAATTTATGCAGGTCAACATCTTTCAGTTTTAACCTGGCTTCACCCTTATCAATAATGGCAATTTGCAACACTTGTTCCACCTGCTTCTGAAGCCTGTTATTCTCATCGTAAATTACTGACGCATATTTGAGAATCTTTTCTGATGATGTAATTACTTCGGGTTTCATGAGCATTTCCGATGCAAGCGAAATAGTCGAAATGGGGGTCTTAAACTCATGGGTCATATTGTTGATGAAATCGGTTTTCATCTCCGACAGCTTCTTCTGGCGCAGCACGGTTGTGATGGTATACCAGAAACTGAACATGACAACAATGAGAAAAAGTGCCGACAACACCATCCAGCCAATCATCTGCCGGATGATCATACCCTGCTGGTTTGGAAAATACATGCTCAGATAATATTCCCCTGGTGAAAAAAGCGGACTGATGCTTATCTGGTGTTCCGATTGAATGAGCTGTTCGGTATAATCTTTGAATCGACCCATGGCCATCCGGCTGTTTCTTTTGTTGTAGATGACGTATTCGTAGTCTTTGCTTATTTTCATACATCCCATTTCGACCCTGATGAGCGAATCGAGAACATACTCGCTGATGATGTCCGACACTTCGGTTTTTTCAATTACGCATGGCGAAGACGATGTCATCTGCCTGAGTGTGGAATCATTGTGCTTCAGAATAAGTTGATTTAAAACACTTTTCATCCCGATCAGTACGCTCCCTTTAAATTGCTCCTCTTTTAGAAACAATGCATTTTTTACCCAGTAAATCTGCGTGACAACAACCCCAAACAACGAAATCAGGGCAATGAAGATGAAGAAATTAAACAGTCGTTTTTTCATTAATGGTTTGAATTTCACCTCAAAATTACGCCATGCCATGAGTATGGAGAGAACATTAACATATCCTTAACAGTTATTAACAGCCCATTAACAGACAAAGATACCAACAGATGTTATTTTTGTCAGCAAATAATAATAACAAAAAAAGTAGAATCATGAAGAAATTAGTTTTAAGCATTGCTTTAATGGCTTTTATCGCTTTCGGCGCAGCTAGCATCCAAACAGTAGTAGCTTCAACCACAGGTATTGAGTTGGCTAGGTTAGATGACGATAAGAAAAAAGATGCAAAGAAAGAAACAAAAGAAACAAAAGAGAAAAAAGGTGATTGCACTACAAAAAAATCTTGCTGCAGCTCAGAGAAAAAGAGCAGCTGTGATGATGACAAAAAGTAATCACTATTGATATAACCAAACGTTTTGTTTTAATTTGGTTTGGGCCTTCCGATGAAAGTCGGGGGGCTTTTTTGTCATATAGTGATAACACAAGCTCTGTTTCCAAATTTATTCACCAAAGTTCCACACGAAGTCATTACGCTAGCCATGGCTGAACAAACTTCATTATTTTTGCCTCTTAATACTTACAACATGCCATCATTCGAAGTAAAGTATATCAGCGACCTGCGCACCGAAATGACCCATTTGCAATCAGGTACTGTAGTAATCACCGATGCTCCTGTCGACAACCAGGGAAAAGGCGAAGCGTTTTCTCCTACCGATTTGGTTTCGTCTGCCTTATGCAGCTGCATGCTTACCATCATGGGGATAACAGCCCGGGAGCATAAATTCAGCATTGATGGTGCCAATGCCAGGGTTACCAAAATGATGGCTTCGGACCCAAGAAGAATTGCTGAAGTGGTTATTGAGATTGACTTTCCAGATTTTCCATACTCCATTAAGCACAAGAAAATTATTGAACACATTTCGAAAACCTGCCCGGTTGCCTTCAGCCTGCACCCTGAACTGAAACAGACCATTCAGTTAAATTTTAAAAATTCAATTGCAGAATGAATTCACGCATTACACCCGGAATAAAGGGTAAACAGGAAATGACTGTTAGTCATGAAGACACGGCAACCAGATATGGTTCAGGCTTGGTGGAAGTGTTTGCAACACCGGCTATGGTTGCATTTATGGAGTGTACAGCATTAAAAAGCATCGCTGAATTTCTCCCCGGGAACGCAACCAGTGTTGATGCCGAAGTGAATATTAAGCACCTTAGGGCTTCAGCTGTGGGGCGTCATCTCAGATGCGAAAGCCAGGTGCTGGAAAGCTCGGGCAGGAAAATTGTTTTTGAAGTACTTGTATTCGATGATGAACTCCTTGTAGGTCATGGAACCCACACCCGGTTTATAGTGGATAGAGAGAAATTCTTAAGTCAGATTTAATTTGTTGAACATGAATAATTGGACGAGAGCTTTAGTGGGATTGGCCATTTTTTCCACTTTGCAATTCACCGCATGCGTGAAAGAAAAGGAACTTAGTCCACTGACCTGCCAGCTCGAAACAGCTGGGGAGCAGTTTACGGAAGAAAGTATTGATGTGGTTTATACCCTGGAGGCTCAGGGAAACTACACTGTTGAATCATTTTATTATTACGACGAATCCGGCAAAGTTACCATCAACAACCCACAAATACCGTCAAGCATCACCATTACGCTCTCATCACAAAAGATCATGCAGGCAGGGGCTTCTGCTTCTGTAACCGAAGGAATTGTTCAGATAGGTTTCATAGCCCAATCCAACCTAAATGTGTATGAGTCCGGTGACCTGTGTCAGCAAACCAAACATTAAGAATGTTGGACAAATGGAATGTCTATAACCTGACCAGTTTTTTGACTTCCCGCATACCCTGACTTGTCAACTCGATAAAATAAACCCCTGAAGGAAGTTCTTCGCCCTGAACGAATTGATGCATACCAATTGTTAACACGCCTTTGTGCAACACATCCAGTGTCTGACCCGAGACGCTCAATAGCTTCAACTGATAGGTGTCGGGATAACTGATGTTGAGTTTAATGGTGAACTCGTTTTGAGAGGGGTTGGGGAAAATCAACAACTTGCTGTGCTTTGTTTTGTGGTCAGGAAGACCCACAAAGTCGGGCGTATCAAGTTTTTGGGTGGTATAAATTCTAAATTCACCCGGAAGCAGGCTGATTGGTGCGCTGATATCGGTAACATCAATGGAGTCGTTGTTGTAGTAATCATACCACCGGCCTGTTGCATGGAACTGGGGGTTGATTTCGTCAGTTGTTACGCCAAAGTTGCCCATAACAACCACCTGCATATTGTTGTCGGAAAGCCGGATTTTTTTCAATGCTCCGTTTGCAATAACACTAAAATCAGAGGTTTTGAAAACGTTTTGCGACAAACGCAGATCAATTAATGAGCTATAGTAATGGTAAAGCTGTCTTCGGTCAAACTCCTGAAAGTACTGCCAGCGAATAGGTTTCGCACACACCCTGCAGGGATCGTCAATGCTCACATCGTAGCCAAGTTCACCGAACTGCCAGATCATCTTTGGTCCGGGAACAAGCAGGAAAAATGCAGCTGCTGCCGCATTCCTCTGCAACCCAACCTGTAAGGTTTTAACATCGTGCCATGGATTGGATGAATTGCCATAGGTGTGGTTTTTAAACATAAGTCGTTCTTCATCATGGCTTTCCATGTAACCAACCAGATGTGGGTTAGTCCAGCCTCTTTGCTTGTACGAAATCCCCGAAAAATTGGAATTGGCGTTATAGCCCATAGTAGCTTCATTATAGGCATAATTCAAATTGCCCCAGAGCAACATACCATAATTGGACAATTCGATTTCTTCGGAGTTTTCGGCAAAATGTTCGAGTATTACAATGGCTTTGTCATTTTCTTCCCAGATTTGGTCGGCCATGCGTTTGAGGATAGCAATCCTTGCATTGTCCTTGTTTGAACCCTGATTCCCGGTTTGTACGTTGGTAAATCCTTTGGTAAAATCGAAACGGAAACCATCCACTTTAAATTCGTTGATCCAGTATGTATTCACCCTGTCAATAAAATTTCTGGTGTGCTGGCTCTCATGATCAAAATCATAACCCCAGCAATAGGGTTGGTGAGGACAGACCTGGTTATACCAGGGGTTTTCGGCAGTGGGCTGCCCGTAATCGCCGGCATTGGGATCGAAATACATTTGCACAAGTGGTGATTGACCATAGGAATGGTTGAGTACCATATCAATGATCACGGCAATCCCTCTTTTGTGACATTCATCAATAAACCGCTTGTAATCTTCAGCCCGTCCATAAGCTTTGTCCGTAGCAAAATAAAACGATGGGTTATAGCCCCATGAATCGTTGCCATCGAACTCGTTAATTGGCATCAGTTCAATAGCATTAACGCCGAGTTTTTCGAGATAGTCGAGTGTATCAATCACGGTTTTGATATCGCGTGTTGCAACGAAATCGCGGATATGTAATTCATATATAATCAGATCAGTGGCTGCAGGTGGGGTAAAGTCAGTAACTTCCCAATCATAAGCTTGCTGTGCCGTTTGAAACACGCTTGCAATCCCGCTTGTTTTACCCGTGGGATAAGGAATCAGGTCAGGATAGGTAGAATTGCTGATATAACCATCGTTCCAGGGATCAAGTATTTTGTTCGCGTAGGGATCTGCAACAATAAGGCTACCATCGATCAGGTATTGGTACACATATTCCTTTCCTGGAACGAGGTTGCCAAGCGAAATCCAGTACGTTTGGCCATCAGGTGTTCGCTTCATATAGTTGGTTTCATCAAGTTCCCATTGATTGAAATCGCCAATCACAAACACATGATCCTTAAATGGAGCAAATAACGATAATATCACTTCTGTTTCACTGATGTAGTTTATGCCATCCACAACACCCTCAGGTTTTTGCTCAACAACAACAGGCGTTCTTACAAAGTAGAAAAATGAATCTGCCACCATTTCTTTGGCTGCATAAGCAGTTGCTTTGACCCAATATTTTCCATATTGGTTGGCAATAATGTTGTAGTTTAAAGTGCTGCTTGTGGTTGATGCAACTTTCATATTGTTGATAGTTAGCACAGTGGAGTCAGCGTCAAGTGAGGCAACAGCAACCGGTATGGTTTCGTTGATTTCGGCCAGAATTTGCATTTGTTCCGGTGTAAGTATGCTGACATTGAGACCGCCGGCAGCAACATCGTAGAAGATATCACCGTTTTGCTCTGTTTTTCCTTCAAGGTAAGAGCCTCCAACTTCAACTCCGCTCCGGAACACAAATGCCATTTTAAGAATGGTTTCACTGGCCGGAACACCATAATAGTCGCGAACAGAAGGCCCGATGGTGAGGGTATAGAGGTCAGGGGCAATCCGGGTAAGCTTGGCTTTAGGAATATTGACACCCCAGTTGGCCACAACGTATTTCCAGTCAGAACCACCGCTGCTGTTGTTGGTAATAACCCCGGTGTGTGCATACACATCACCTGTGTATCCGGCAAGTCCGCCACTGCCTTCCTGGGCATTGAAAGTGATTACAACCTGTTGGTTTTCTGTTGGAAACGGGGGTTCGGCAACAATCAACTGGGCATGGAGTCCGGAAACGGAAACCAGAAAAATTGCGATGAGAAAG
>DITE01000114.1 GCA_002422725.1 Bacteroidales bacterium UBA6192 | reverse complement strand
ACATTAGCAATAACGAAACCAAGATAATTGCCTACAGCATAGCCAATGATACCCACTGTTAACCCTGGCAGAATAACATCCTTGTTTTTGATGGCACCTGCTACAACAGGCACAAAAGGAGGGCTGCATATCAAAGCAGTGGATGTAATCATTGTGGTGTCGGCATCAATTTTAAACAACTTTGATATCAGCACATGAACAATCAGCGATCCGAATACTGCCATAGTGATATAGGCAAAAAGTCCGGGGGTGATTCCCGAAAAATTCCTGATATCAGCCATTGAGGAGACTACCACACTAAAAATCAATATCAGATACATTCCCGACTCAAATGTTTTTTCAATCCGGTTGATCGCTGGAAGCATTGAAACGAGGATGCCCAGGGTGGTAACAGTTAAAATAACGACAACCATAACCAAAGTGTCCGGAACCAGAATACTTAGAGCAATTCCTGTAGCAAAGATGACAAAAGCGATGCCATAGGCTTTCAGCAGGGGCAAAAAAATACTTCGCCTGAAAATACCCCAGAACGGATCTTTACCATCAAAATCATCAGTGCTTTCAATGCTCGATTTCACGGGGAATCCGGGAAGAAACCGGTGAAAAATCTTTTGCCCGATTGTCATCAGAAAGCCAAGGTACAAAACGCCTATAATCAGATCGTAGGTATGAGTCAGAATATAGGTATTTGCATCAACATCGAGCATCATTTTCAGGGATGCCAGATTTGGGGTTCCACCGGTGTAAACACCCACCAGCATTCCTGCAATTTTCCACAGATCATTCATTCCGCTTCCCCTGAACACAAAATATCCAACAACCACAACAGAGACAACCGAAAAGAAACCAACGAAGAGCGAAAGTAGGGTTTTGCCGGCCATTAAACTCCATTGCCGCACATTGGACGAGAACAACACCAGGGGTATTGCGAGAAGAATTGTTATGCTCATCAGCGTGTCGCGGAGTTTAAAGATTTTGAAAGCCACCACATCGCTTTCAGCAATAAAACCTTCAGCAAGCAAAGAGTTCACATCACCGATAGATGCTTTGGGGTTCAACAGCATATAATCACTCAAATAGGTTCCCATTCCTGGTAATAAGCCAAGATTGCCGGCCAGTACCCCAACCCCATAAGCGATAATTACCGATCCAAGTTTGTTTACGAACGGAAAACGGTGACAAAGGTGAAGGATAAGCAGGGGAGTGAAAATATAGAACAAGGCAAGAAGAATGATTACGGAGCTCATATCAGCTATTTTGGGTAGCAAATGTATGAAATCGGTCAGCAGTTTACAACAGGAATATTTCAGGATCGAACAGCATAAATTGATACTTTTGCACCGATGGCAAACAAGAAGTTTTATGTCGTATGGGAAGGCCGCTTTAAGGGCATTTTCAACAATTGGGACGACTGTAAAAAGGCCGTTCACGGTTTCAACGGAGCAAAATATAAAGGTTTTACCGACCGAAATTCGGCCGAAGCTGCCTGGAAAAATGGTTTTCAGTATGCAAAGGTCGATAGTCCGCTGAAAATGCCCATTATCAATGCAAAAACTGAACCTCCATTGGAAGAATATATTGCCGTGGACGCTGCTTGTTCGGGTAACCCGGGCGCGATGGAATACAGGGGTGTGATTTCATCAACAGGTCAGGAGGTTTTTCACTCTGGCATTTATGCTTTGGGCACCAACAATATTGGTGAGTTTCTGGCTATTGTACATGCCCTTGCCTGGCAACAAAAAAAGCTGCTTACACTGGCGGTATACAGCGATTCGGTAAACGCCATCAATTGGGTGTTCGATGGAAAAGCCCGCACAAAGCTGGCGCGGAATGATAAAAACAACACCCTTTTTGAACATATTTCACGCGCCGAAACCTGGCTCAAAAACAACCGCATTCAGGTCCCGGTGCTAAAATGGGAAACAAAAAACTGGGGAGAAATTCCAGCCGATTTTGGGCGCAAATAGTTTCCAGGCTTACGCAGCACATAAAATTCATATCAATTTCACCTTTAGATAGAGAGGATTGGGTATTTTTGTAAACCAACACACCATATCATGTCGAACAAAAACACCACCGCTCTTTTTATTTTTCTTTTCATTCATTCTATCGTGCTTTATTCACAGGAGATCCCTGCTGTGTATTCAAATATTTTTGTAGGTGAAAACACAATGTACATGCTTCATCCTGAATCGGGCGATCGTCAGAACGCCTATTCGACTGGTGAAGGACTCCACCTTGAAAACCTTATTCAGGCTCCCGGAAAAGGTGCAAAAGGGCTGGACTTTGATTTCGGCGACACTTCCTTTCACGGGTTACTCTATTACGGATTTATAGTAACCGAAAACGTAAAGCATCCACAGCCGGTCTGGTACAAAAAGGCTGAGAAGGTGTTGCACGGAAAGGCCAGTGTAAACATTTCGGAATTAAAAGGAAAATACGACATTATCAATTGGGGGGGAAAAAAGGCTGGAATATTGGCTTACCGACTGGCCGACAACAAAGGAAGACTGATTTATGATGGGCGTATTGCTTTTAGTGGTACTGGCCCTTTTGAACCTGCGCTTACTATTTATGAAGGCCCTTTTGTTAACAAACCAACGCCTGAAAGTGTTACAATCAGTTTCAGAACAAATCAGTTATGCAGTCCGGTCATTACAGTGAATGGAATTGAATATCAGGAAAAACAAATCATGATGAATCCCCTGGGAAGCCGGTCGCACGACGTACTGATCAATAAACTGAAACCGGCAGAAAAGTACACCTATGAAATCAAGGTGGGCGATCAAAGGGTTAAGGGCAGCTTTACCACACCCCCTGCACCCGGAAGCCGGAAGGCCTTCAGTTTTGGTTATGCGAGCGATTCGCGCGAAGGAAAAGGTGGAGGCGAAAGGAGCATTGGTGGGGTGAATATGTATATCATGAAAAAAATTGCTGCTTTGGCCTCGTATCAGCAGCTTGCATTCTGGCAGTTTACCGGCGACATGATTACCGGCTATTCGACCAGCACCGATGAAACCCGTCTTCAATATGCAAACTGGAAACGGGCTGTTGAGCCATTCTGGCATCATATTCCTGTTATAACAGGTATGGGTAACCACGAATCGGTGATGACCGCTTTTGGTAATTCACGCAGCGGAGCAGCGGTGGACAAGTTTCCGTTCGAAACATCCTCATCAGAAAAAATTTATGCTGACGAGTTCTGTAATCCGGTGAATGGGCCTGATAGTGAAGATGGTGCATATTATGACCCAAACCCATCAGTTGTCAATTTTCCGTCCTATAACGAGAATGTCTTTTATTATACCTATGACAATTTAGCCATGGTGGTTTTGAACTCAAATTACTGGTATGCTCCTACCGAAGAAAAGATACCCTTTACAGGCGGGAATCCACATGGTTATGTAATGGATGTTCAGTTACAATGGCTCAGAAAGACCTTGGAAATGCTTGAAGCAGACAATACAATCGATCATGTTTTTATCACCCTTCACACGCCAATGTTTCCCAATGGTGGTCATGCTGATGATGATATGTGGTATCATGGCAATAACGATATCAGGCCATATGTAGCAGGAAAACCCCTCGCGAAAGGCATCATTGAGCGACGCGATGAGCTGCTCGATATTATTGTCAATCAGAGCAACAAATCCATTGCTGTCTTAACAGGTGACGAACACAATTATTCAAGACTTTATGTTGATAACGAGATGCCGCGCTATCCCGGCAACTGGAGTCAATCAAAACTTAGCCTAAAACGACCAATCTGGCACATTACGAATGGCTCGGCAGGAGCTCCTTATTATGGTCAGGAGGAGCTTCCGTGGAGCGAAAATGTAAAATTTTTCTCTCTTCAGTATGCCCTTGTTATTTTTGATGTGAATGGCACTTCGGTTACACTGCGGGTTCAAAATCCGGATACGCTTGAGGAAATAGAAACCGTTCAGCTGCGCTAACTCACAGAGATTGGCTATTGATTACAGTAGACGGAAAACACTAGCTGTCAAAATAACACTAACTTTGCGGATTGAACAACCACCAAGAAAACATTCTTATGTCGAAAATAATGGATCCTATCGGCCGTCTGATGGGTTTACGCTATAAATCGCATCCCTGGCACGGCGTCGAAATCGGTCGCGAGGCACCCCAGGTAGTCACCTGTTTCATCGAAATGGTACCTACTGATACGGTAAAATATGAAGTGGATAAGGACTCAGGCTATCTCAGAATCGACCGGCCTCAGAAATATTCAAATGTGGTTCCGGCACTCTATGGGTTCATTCCTCAAACATTTTGCGCACAGCGTGTTGCTGATTTTTGTCAGGAAAAAACCGGACGTGATAACATAAAAGGTGACCGTGACCCACTGGATATTTGTGTTTTAACAGAGAAAGATATTACCCACGGTGATATTTTGGTCAGGGCAAGGCCAATTGGAGGGTTTCGTATGATTGACGGAGATGAAGCCGACGACAAACTGGTTGCTGTGCTCGACAATGACGCCGTTTATGGCGATTACCGCGACATAACTGATTGTCCCGCACTAGTACTCGACAGGTTAAAACACTATTTTCTTACCTACAAGGATTTGCCGGGCCGTGAGAGTAATGTAGAAATAACCCATGTGTATGGTATTGAAGAGGCCCATGAGGTGATCCGTCGCTCCATGAATGATTATCACCACAAGTTTGATAATCTGGAGACTTTCTTTTCAGAAGTATAATTCATGCCGGAACCAACTGCTTAACGCAGGTTTTCCCAATACCATCTGCAGGCCTCGGTAAGCCCTGCCTTCAGGTCAAATTTAGGATTATAGCCCAATAGCGTTTTGGCCTTTTCTACGGAAGCCAATGAATGAGGAATGTCGCCTTTGCGATAAGGCCCGTAAAGAATCTCCGTTTGACCAATTTCAACATCGTATGTTGACAGGATTTCGCGAAGGTATTCAGCAAGCTGGTTAAGTGTTGTGCGGTCACCAAACGCCACGTTATATACCTGGTTCACAGCATCGGTGTTTGAAGTTGAAGCAGCCAGCAGATTGGCCTGGATAACATTATCGACATAAGTGAAATCGCGGCTGTATTCGCCTCCTCCATTGATTACAGGGCTGTCGTGATGGATGAATTGCAAAACCCATTTAGGAATCACTGCTGCATAGGCTCCGTTAGGATCCTGTCGACGGCCAAAAACATTGAAATAGCGCAATCCGATACATTCAAGCCCATAAGTGCGGGCAAAAACATCGGCATACAACTCGTTTACATATTTGGTAACCGCATAAGGGGATAGTGGTTTCCCAATTACATCTTCAATCTTTGGCAGGCTCTCCGAGTCACCATATGTGCTGGAACTGGCTGCATAGATCATTCTCTTCACACCTGAGTCACGCGAGGCGATAAGCATATTCAGCATGCCCGAAATATTTACAGCATTGGTGGTTGCCGGGTCGTTGATTGACCTGGGCACCGAGCCAAGGGCAGCCTGGTGAAACACGAAATGCTGATCATTGCACGCCCTGTTGCAATCGTCTAGGTCTCTTATATCGCCCTCAATAAGTGTAAACCGATCATTGTTCAGAAATGGTTCAATATTCTTCTTATGTCCGGTAGCAAAATTGTCAAGGCAGGTAACCCGTGCACCCTGTTTGAGTAGCTCCTCCACAAGGTTAGTCCCGATAAAGCCGGCTCCACCCGTTACTAAAACTTTTATATTATTGAAGTATTCCATTCCTATTCAATTTAATGCATAACAAATCAATTCAATTTTTCTTTGCCAGACGACACTGGTTCAACCCTGGTTCGGGGGATATTCAGGGTAAGGCTTTTGCCGATAGCTTCAATCTGGACAATCAGCCTGAATTTACCCTTCATGCGGATCAGGCGGCCAATAAGGCCTTCCATCGGTCCATGCTTTACTCTGACAAGTTGTCCTTCTGACAGCTCATCCTGATTATCTTCTTCACTTTCCTTATCGCTGACATAATAGCGGATGGCTTCAATTTGCTGTGGTGGAATTTTAACGGCCACCCTACCAAAGCTGATAAATTTAAGCACACCTTGGGTATTCAGTACCTTAAAGTATTCTTTTTCTGTGATGTGAACAAAAATATAGCTACGGAACAGGGGTTCTTCAACCAACTTCTTCCGGTCGCTCCATTGTCTTAGTCGAAGAACCAGTGGCAGGTAAGCTTCAATGCCGGAATGGACGAACTCAGCAAGTACCTTTTTCTCTGCTTTTGACCGGGTATAAATGGCATACCAGTTTGCCGTGATGTTTTCAGCCTGATTCATTCAGGAATTTCAGGAGGCTTTATCAGATTTTATTCAATAATCGCTTGAAAAAGCCAGGAGTTTTATCTTTTTGTTCATCGGTGTAATAGCCATAACCATAGCCGTATCCATAGCCGTAACCATAGCCGTAACCGTAACCATAGCCGTAACCGTAGCCATAACCATAGCCTCCACCCATACGCACATCATTCACCAGAATTCCCATTTTGATATCCCGTTCTTCAATGTCCTTGATTATGGACTCGAATATTTTCTTGTGTGTGTAATTCTGGCGAACAATAAAGAGGTTAACATCGGTATGGCGCATAAGCAGGAAAGCATCTGTAACAAGCCCAACAGGAGGAGTATCAACAATAATATAATCGTAACGCTCGCGCAACTCCCTGAAAAGTTCGGCACATTTGTCGGAGGCAATCAACTCAGCAGGATTTGGAGGAACAGGTCCGGCCATGATCAGGTCGAAGTTGTCAACCTTGCCTGATGGTTGTATGATCTCATCAATTGTGTGTTTGTTAATGAGATAAGTGCTCAATCCAGCCGTATTGGATACACCAAAGTCCTGATAGATTTTTGGTTTACGAAGGTCAAAGCCGAGTAGTACGGTTTTCTTTCCGTACATGGCGTAAATACTTGCCAGATTGATCGACACGAAAGTTTTCCCGACACTAACCATATCGGCAGTAATGAGTATGGCACTTTTCTCCTTGCCTTTCATTAAATACTCAATATTCGTTCGCACCGACCTGAATGATTCTGAGATAGATGACTTAGGTGAATCGGCTACAACAAGCTGTGAGTCTTTATTTGAGTGCATGATCTGACCGACAATGGAAAACTTTGTCGCCTTTTCAATGTCTTTACGATCAACAATTTTATCATTCAGGTAATCACGACCTAGCACATAGGCAACAGGTATAAGCAATCCAAGCAACAGTGCTATGGTGTAATTGAGACTCTTTTTGGGGAAAACCTGAGTCCCGAGGCTACTCATGGCAGGATCAATAATTTCATTATCAGGCAGATTACTTGCTTTGGTAATTTGTGCCTCAGCTCTTTTTTGCATCAAAAAATTGTAGATCGCATCGTTGAGCTGGAATTTTCTGGTGTAACCTACCAGCAATCGCTGTGTGACAGGGAGCTTGTTTAATTGAACTTCAAGTTCTTGAATCCTTCGGTTAAGGTCATTAATCGCTACATCAGAATTCCGGATGATGTTTCGGATATTTTCGAGCAGGGTTTTCTTTGTATTAATGATCTGATTATCGATACTTACAATCATCGGATGCTTCTCCGTTGACGTAAACATTTGTTCGGCTTTTGTTGAGGACAAGTTCACCAGTTCCTGGACAAGACGGTTTAGCAGTGGGTCTTCAATTCCCATTGCACTTGGAGCAACCAGCTTGTCCAGTTCATCAAGATTGGTTTGCACATAAGCTTGCAGACTGCGGTAGTATTTTGACTTGACCATCAATTCCGCTTTCTGCTTTTCCAGATCCTTCACATATTCAAAGGCTTGTTGCGATTGAAAATCGAGGTTCATCAATTCATTTTGGGTTTGAAAATCTTGCAGATCGATCTCAGCCTTAGTTAAGGAGTCTTGAATATCAACCAATTGTTGATTAATAAACTCAATTGTGTTTTCGGCAATCTGATTCTTCTTTTCAAGATTCCTGATAAGATAAGTTTCGGTTAGCTTGTTCAGAAAATCAGCTGACTTTTCCTTTATATTTCCCCTGAGCGAGATTTCAAGAATTGATGCTTCGCGGTTGATTGGTTCAATTTTGAATCCTCTGAGTGTATTCAACAAGGACTTGTAATCATTCAGAACAAATCTGGTATTGCTTTTTAAATGTTTGTCAGGATCGTAATTATTATTCAGAACAATACGGAATCTATTGAAGCCATTATCAACCCATTCGCCAAACCGAAATGTACCGCTCCACTTAACCTTTTCGAAAGGTGCACCAACATTATCTGAAACTAAATAATCGTAAGAACTGACCATCTCTCCTTCGGCGTCAATACGGTAGCTTGCATTATCAATAAATGTAAGGTTATATGGCAGGTTAACGGCCTGAGGGCCTAAAACGTCAACTTCAACATCGTAGGGAGTATCATGATACATTTCCTTAGAAATCAATCCGTCTTCAACGAAATAGGAAACTTCCAGATTCAGCAACTTAACAACCCGCTGACTGAGCGAATAGGACATCAAAACACCAATTTCGTTTTGAAGGTTTGCCTGAGCACCGGCAAATCCGAGGCCTAATAAGGCTGAAGGATCTATCTTTGATTTGTCGTCCTTTACCAAAACCATTGTTTTCACCTCATAAACCGGCTTGGTGTACTTATTGAACAAAAAAGCCACCAGCATGGCAATAAATATGGAGATGGCAAAGAGGTACCAAAAACGCGTAAATTTGAAGAACAACGCCTTCAGGTCAATGGTTTCTTCTTGTTGATAGGGCTGAAAGTTTTCCACAATTGTTTATTTAAAGAAATTGATCAAAAGAAGTGTCGTCGAAATGGTTGAGAAAATCAGTGCATATGGGAAGGTTGCAAATCCAAATTGTTTGATTTTCAGTGGCTTGACATAGATAATGTCATTGGGTTTCAAATAGTAATAATCTGAGCCAAGTATAGAAGCCTTCTCAAGATTTATCGCTATTGTTTCAGAACCTGATTTGGTTTGTCTCACAATGATCACTTCCTGCCTGTCGGCAAACTCAGTGAGGTCGCCGGCCATCGACACAGCTTCGAAAACATTGATTTCTGATTGATATACTTTGTACTGTCCGGGTCTTTTGACTTCGCCAACAATAGTCAGGTTAAAATTGACCAGCTTAACAATGAGTACAGTTTCTTTTAAATACTCGTCCAAAACCTGTTGAATGCGCAGCTTCACTTCTTCAACATTCATATTTTGAACATAAATCTGACCGGCAAGCGGAAACTCGATCGTGCCTTGTGCACTGATGGTGTAGCTGTTCAGATAAACAGAAGCGTCATTCGTAAATTGTGAATAATTTCCTGCTCCGACTGGGTTAAACATATTGGACGTTTTTTCGTCAAGACTCACAACCTTAATGTACAAATTGTCACCTGGTTGAAGTTTATAGGAAATAGACCGGTCATTGTCAAATGCATTTTGTACCGAGCTACCGGACTCCTGCTGAAGGAACAACATTTTGCGCTGGGGAACGCATGAAGCCATCATTAGTGCTGAAAGCAGGAATAACCAGATGGTAAGTCTGTTCATTGATTTAAGTATATTATTCATTTATGGTGGGTTGTATACAGATAAAATTTCGGAAGTGTCTGATGGCTGCAAAAATACAGATTTTTAACATTCGTACAAATTAAAAATATGTTAACAAATGAGACTCTGCCTTGGTTTGAATATTGAACACAGCATCAGAAGTACGAATTTGTCTATTTTTGCTATCAAATACCACTCATATCAATTCATCCGGAGAGAATTCAAATGAATGCTAAACGTCAATTCTTCATATCTAGTCTGGTACTGATTTTTCCCCTGACTTTCATGTTTAATTCATGTTTAAACAAAAATAGTCAATCTGAAATTCAAAAGTTTACCAACTCTGTCTGGAATAGGTTTGATATACCAGAGTTTTCTATTCAGGTTGATAATGCTAATCAGCCATACGACATCTTTGTGTTGTTTTCCCATTCCGACAAATATCCGAACACCTACATTGATATGAATATTTCATTCATAATGCCTGATGGAGGTGTACGCTCGCGCGACTATTTATTTGACCTCAAAGACAAAGAGGGAAACTGGCTTTCGGCTCGAAAAGATGGCCAATTTGAAATTGAACTTCCTGTTATTCGTGGAATGATGTTCTCAGAAACAGGGATTTACCGTTTAAGGATAGAGAACAAATTAACCAAATTCAATACCCCGGAGATATTTTACGTTGGCTATGTGTTAAAAGAAAGCCCTAAACAATAAATTATTACTCCTGACAACAGGTATAATTAAACTCGCGTTACATCCGTTTCCTTTTTTTTGGACTAGCCGACAATTCCCTGTTAAGACTGCTAACCTCCGCATTCTTAAAATGCAAATTTTGAGAGGCAATAGTTTGTGTATCAAAAGGAATATCATTGATTACCCCCTCATCTTTCAACTCATATTTAACAACCATGGCCGAATCGCTCCGATAAGAAAGCAGTATGGCTTCTGTGTTGAAAGGAATATCGTCAACATACAGCTCCTCAGCATGTTTTATCGAATCGATTACCATCGTTGACAGATTAAATTGTAATGCTATTTCTGTCGTTTTGTAGGGATTGTAATCATCACAGGCCTGGCAAGGAATATTGTGATTTTCGTTGATGCTTTTGGAGAATGTTATCAGATTCAAAAACATCGCTATGGCTATCATTTGTGCTTTCATATTAAACAATTTTGTCATGCCATGGAAAAATCCAAAGTCGTGCCAAAGGATGTATATAATTAATATACAGCATAATATAATTAATTTACACTACAATTGGGATTGGTATGCCCGGCACAAGAACGAACAGTTTTGTTCGACAGCGCACAGTGTGAAAAAGAAATTGAATGAAACAAAAGAAGAATGTTGCGGTACTTTATGGAAAAAGATCAATCCTTACCGTTCACAACAATCACGATTTCGCCTTTAACATCTTTGCTGCTGAAATAAGCGATTAATTCTGCAAGAGTTCCCCGGATGTTTTCTTCAAAAATTTTTGATAATTCACGCGAAACCGAAGCTTTCCGTTCGGCTCCCATATGTTCCGACAGCTGTTGCAGTGCTTTCACCAGACGGTGTGGCGACTCATAAAGGACAATGGTTTGTCTCATCTCAGCAAGTTCTTTGATCCGGGTTTGGCGGCCTTTTTTTTGTGGCAGAAATCCTTCAAAATAAAATTTGTCAGTCGGTAAACCAGAGTTCACCAAAGCGGGAACAAAGGCTGTGGGACCGGGCAGGGTTTCCACCTGAATGTTTTCGGCTATGCAAGCCCT
Organism: Bacteroidales bacterium UBA6192; assembly: GCA_002422725.1. GTDB lineage: Bacteria > Bacteroidota > Bacteroidia > Bacteroidales > F082 > UBA6192. Next base: position 11,654 of record DITE01000114.1, on the reverse strand, counting down.
AACCAGCAAAAATCCGGGATCAGAAATACCTGGCGTGCCCGCATCTGTTACCAATGCCATACACTCGCCCGATTTCATTCTTTGCACTATCCTGTTCAACTGCTGGTGTTCATTATGCTGATGAAATGCAGCAAGTGGTTTTGATATCTCATAGTGCTTCAGTAGTATACTTGTTTTTCGGGTGTCTTCGGCCAGAATGAGATCAACCTCTTCCTTCAAGATTCTTAGTGCCCGAAGTGTAATATCTTCCAGGTTGCCAATGGGTGTGGGGACAAGAAATAATTTTGTCATAAAAAAAATTACTTTGACGGTTTATTTTTTTTATTCAAAAACCATTGCTCAACCTTGCCTGCGCCGCTATTTACCGATGTGTAAAAGGACAAAACAGTAAAAAAAGCAACTACAACCAAACTTATTACGATGACAAGTATATCCATGATCAGTGATTATGGCCGGGTTCGAGGGCTTCAGTAAAATCAGTCAGTATGCCAAAAAGTTGCTCATAGGAAGTAAACGGCAGTCTGTTGTAAGTGTCGTAAACATTATGATATTCACGATTTTCGGAGCCTCTGGTAAAGATAAAGAATGAGGGAACACCTTTTTTATAGTAAGGGCAATGATCACTGTTGCACGATTCGCCTCCGGCACGGATATCCAAAAAGTAGTTTTTCTGTTGATTCAATGAATCCAACAATGCCATTTGAAAAGGGAATTGTTTCCCATTCACCACCGATAAGCCTTCGCTTCCCGTGCCAACCATATCCATATTGATTAAGAATTTTATCTTTTCGAGCGGAAACAATGGGTTATCAGCATTGTAGGAAGACCCCATCAATCCTGCCTCTTCGCCCGATACCAGAATAAAAGCCATTGAATAGTAAGCCTTTGAAGGATTTTTGGCATAAAACCTACCCAAATCCAGAACAGTTGCTGTGCCACTTGCGTTGTCGTTTGCCCCGGGGAAATAGGTTCGCGATCCCATCCTGCCAAGGTGATCGTAATGAGCCACAAACACAACAAATGTATCAGGCTCAACACAGCCTCTTACATATGCTGCCAGATTTTGCGTTTCATGTTTATCGACAAACTCTGCTTTTACTTTTAATGAAAAGGTCCGGGTATCCCTGGGTAAAGCGTCTTCTCTGACCATCAATGCCAGGCGGCCATTTGGATTTCGGGCGCCTGACACATGCCACCACACATTCCCTTTTGTAAGCTGAATTACCCCTTTTGCTCCGGGAATACCTTCGCGATAAGCCTGGTTGAAACCTGAAGGTGCCACCACAACAAATTGCCCCACTGAAGTGGTGTCGATGAATTGCATTGCCGCTGCAATGGTCGTAACTGTATCGGGAAGCCAAAACAGGCTGAATGTTTCATCGATCGAGCCTATTGAAGGACTAAGGACAAAATCATAACCGGGATTGAGTTTTCTTTTCCCAACACGCATTTCCATTGTGCCAGGGAAAGTATTGATCGGAAAATGATAAGGTTGCGAATAACTGTTGCCAAAAGCAGTCAGACCAGCTTTCTGCATTTCATTTTCCAGCAACCTGGCTGCTTTTTTGTCACCCGACTTAACATATCCCCTGCCATGTAGTCCCGGGGAAGAAAGGCGTTTGACTAAATCATGCACATATGCTCTGTCCTGAGCTTGGAGCATAGTGACAGGGAATAAAAACCAGATTAAAATCAGATATCTCTTGAACATTTTTTTCAATCCTTTGATTAGTAGCCAAACCTACGCTCAACAAATTCCCTGAGTTTTTGAAACGCCTGAGAATCTTCATCCCATTGATACTCTACTTTGAGCTCCAGTAAATAAGTTTGTGCACCCTGAAGGCTTTTAAAATCATTGAACTCATCCAATGTTTTGTTGTATTGCTGCATATTGCCTTTAAAAAGCTCGTTGATAAACAAAAACTTTTCATTAATTCCGATTGCTGAGCGCAGATCACTGATGGGTTTGCGCTGCATGCGGGCTGCAATACTGCCATCTTCATCCAATGCAAGTTTCTGACCCACCGTGTCGGGATTGTTCTGGGCGAAAAGATCAAGGGTGGTTCTTTGAGCAGATTTATTACTTTCTACACCATGAAGGGGTATTTGCTGAGCAGTTTCAAGTGACGGAGAATTCAAATTCGTTTCCAACTCTGTCTTAACCATCTTTTCATGTTTTTCAGCCGGAACACTTACCTTATCATTTTCTGATTGTGTAATATCTGCTGCCTTAGGTGCATGAATAATGGCGGGAATTTCCGTGATTTCTTTGACTGCTTGCTGCGGTACTACAATGTGTTCCTTCTGTTTTGGGGCAGATTCAGTTTCGAGAATTTTTTGTCCTGCTTGATATTGAGGCGTTAAGGCATAAAGCTTATTAATTTCATCATAAATGAGACGAACTTTATCAAGCATCAGATCCAGGTCAAGTGGATGAAGCTGATGTCCGGGTTTACTCACTCTTTTCAGATGCGCGCTCAGGTTTTCTGTGTCGAGTGCAATTTTTTTTATTGAGTCTGATTGTTCCATAATATCAATAACGTAACTGTATTTGAATTATTCACAGTATTCTGACTATTTTTGCCCTGAAAAGGCAGCGATAAAAGTACAAAATAGTCATCAGTACGACTCATGTTTCTCGAAAAAGATACCAACAGTAAATCAAGGGCAGGATGGATCGAGGTTGTTTGCGGTTCGATGTTTTCTGGCAAAACCGAAGAACTTATCCGTCGGCTTAACCGTGCAAGGATTGCGAAGCAGAGGGTCCAGATTTTTAAGCCCCAGGTCGACACACGCTATAGTGCCGATAATGTGGTTTCGCACGATGCTAACGCGGCAGCGTCAATTCCGGTTCAGAACGCCTCTCAGATCTTATTTTATGCCAACGAATATGATGTGGTTGGTATTGATGAGGCCCAGTTTTTCGACAATGAACTGCCATATGTTTGTGATCAATTGGCAAATGCAGGAATCAGGGTGATTATTGCCGGCCTCGATATGGACTTTCAGGGGCAGCCTTTTGGTTCGATGCCTGCCCTCATGGCTATGGCAGAGTATGTTACCAAGGTTCACGCCATTTGTATGCGCTGTGGCAACCTTGCCCAGTATTCGCACAGGACTGTTGCAGGTGAGAAATTGGTTATGCTTGGAGAAACTGAAAGTTACGAGCCATTGTGCCGCAGTTGCTTCAGAGAGTTAACCCGAAAACGTCGCTAGTTGAAATTGCATCATCATCTTTTTTCCTACCTTTGCAGCCTTAATATTAATTTTTTGGAACACATGAAACACTTACTCTTTGTCGCTTTGATATTAACAGGATTAAGCCTTTCGGCGCAAACAAAGCCTGAAACAGTTGTGCTTATAAAAACAGAGTTTGGGAACATAACAGCCAAACTTTACAACGACACGCCAAAACACCGTGATAATTTCATTAAACTAATCAAACAGGGTTGGTACAATGGTTCACCTTTTCACCGCATCATCAACAATTTTATGGTTCAGGGTGGCGGCAATGGAGCCGGTAAAAGTGATCCAGGGTATCAAATTGATGCCGAGTTTCTTCCAAAATACATCCATAAGAAAGGTGCGCTTGCTGCAGCACGCATGCCCGACCAGGTAAATCCGGAGAAGAAATCGTCCGGATCGCAGTTTTATATTGTTCAGGGACAGAAATATGATGAAAAAACACTGCAGATGATGTCGGCACGTTCTGGATTTACCTATACAGCGCAACAAATGCGCGTTTATGCCGAAATTGGAGGCACTCCTCACCTTGATGGAGGATACACTGTTTTTGGCGAAGTGATAGCCGGCCTGGATGTAATTGACAAAATCGCTGCTGTTAAAACGGGTACGGGCGATAAGCCTGTCAAAGAAGTTACCATGACTATCGAAATTTTGGAGTGATGCCCATTAACTTACCCAAACGATCATGAAAGACAAAATTTCCGGTATACTTAAGGAAATAGAGTTGTTTGTTGCTGATAATCAGGAGCAGTTAGAGTCATTTCGTATCAAATACCTGAGTAAAAAAGGAATTATCCCTGCATTGTTTGCCGATTTTAAATCTGTTGCCCCTGAAGACCGCAAAGAAATGGGGGTTTTGCTTAACGAATTGAAAGATAAAGCTCAGGAAAAGATAGAGAGCCTGAAACATCTGACAGACAACAAACCGGTAACAGGTGTTCAGCTTGATTTGACAATGCCTGCCGGATTGCTTTCCGGAGGCCGCCATCCGATCTCGATAGTCAGAAACCAGATTAATACCATCTTCAAACGGATTGGTTTTGTGATCAGCGAAGGACCCGAGATTGAGGATGACTTTCACAATTTTACGGCGCTGAACTTCCCGCAGGAACATCCGGCCCGTGATATGCAGGATACGTTTTTCCTCCGTAAGAATCCCGATGTTGCATTGCGCACGCACACTTCCAGTGTTCAGGTGCGTGTAATGGAAAGCGGTAAACTACCCATTAGAATTATTGCCCCCGGAAGGGTTTTTCGGAACGAGGCCATATCAGCACGTGCTCATTGCATCTTTCACCAGGTGGAGGGTTTGTATATCGATAAGGATGTTTCATTTGCTGATCTGAAGCAAACCTTGTTTTATTTTGCGCAGGAGTTTTTTGGTGCTGAAACACAAATCAGGTTCAGGCCATCCTATTTTCCTTTTACCGAAACTTCTGCCGAAATGGATGTTTCATGCAATATCTGCGGTGGAAAAGGATGCAATATTTGTAAACACAGTGGCTGGGTGGAGATACTTGGTTGTGGCATGGTGGATCCTAACGTGCTTGAAGCCTGCGGCATTGACAGTGAGGTTTACACTGGTTTTGCATTTGGTATGGGGATCGAACGTATCACGATGATGAAATATCAGATCAATGACCTCAGATTATTCTTTGAGAATGACATTCGTTTTCTGAAGCAGTTCGAATCAATTATTCAGTAACTATTTGTCTTCGTGAGGTCAGACAAAATTGACCGGCTCCTGATTTATTACTCAATTTATTTACAATTAGTGCTTATTCATTTCAATCGTTCCAGCGTTTGGTAATGATCCGACGATAGTCAATCTGAGGGTATTCGAATAGCCTTTTTCCCAAACCGGCAGGCTTAACACATTAATCATCATCTCACCGGGTTTGATCAACCCTTTTTTCATCAATGTTGATTTCAATTTGTCATAATATAGTCCCGGATCATTCAGACTATCGTCAAAAAATGCCTTGACACCCCATAACAGGCTTAATTGACAAAAAACATGTCGGTTTGATGTAAAAACAAATAAATCAGCTTTTGGCCGGTGTCCTGAAAGCCGAAGGGCCGAATATCCTGAATGTGAAATAACCACTATGGCTCCTGCCTGAGTTTGCCGCGCCATTTCGCAAGCGCTAAACAAAACGGAATCACTGACAAACCTTTCCGAGCTTTTGTTTTCAGGCAAATGTTGTTGAAAATAAATTTCCTCATAATCCTCAATCTCCAAAATAATCCGCTGCATCGTTTCAACTGTTTGCACAGGAAACCTGCCTACGGATGTTTCTCCACTGAGCATTAAAGCATCGGCTCCATCAAGAACGGAATTGGCCACATCATTTACTTCAGCCCTGGTTGGCCTGATATTCCCGATCATACCTTCCATCATCTGTGTGGCAACAATTACGGGTCGTCCGGCTTTAAGGCACGACTTTATCAAGCGTTTCTGGATCATTGGCACGGATTGTAATGGCATTTCCACACCAAGATCGCCCCTGGCTATCATAATGGCGTCCGTTTCAGCAATTATCTCCTCCATGGCCAGGATAGCCTGTGGCTTTTCTATTTTGGCAACGATTCGGGGCTTTTTTTCGGAAGGATGCGTTTCGATCAGATGGCGCAGGTAACGAATATCCCCGGCAGATCGTACGAATGAAAGAGCCACCCAATGCACTTCCTGTTCAAGGATAAATGCCAGATCAAGATGATCTTTTTCGGTTAGCGAAGGCAGGGTTATTTCTGTTTCAGGCAGGTTAACCCCTTTGCGGGGATAGAGCACTCCTCCATCAACACACACCAGCTCTACTTCATCAATCCCATTGGTTGACAAGACATTAAATGCGATTTTTCCATCATCAACCAGTATGGTTTCACCAGGATTGACATCAGATGCGAATGATTCGTATCGTATACTCACTTTCCCTTTTCTGCCAGGTATGGCTTTGGTTGTAAAAACAATCGTTTCACCCTGTTCAAGCACAATTGAATCAACAGAAAAATCGCCAAGCCTGATCTTTGGCCCCTGCAAATCGGCCAGGATGGCGACTGAACTCCCCGTTCTGCGGTTTATATCATGAATATGGTGAATAACCTGAAGGTGATCATCATGACTGCCGTGAGAAAAATTCAACCTGCATACATCAACTCCTGCTTCGATAATTTGCTGGAGTTTTTCGGCAGATGATGACGAAGGCCCAATTGTTGCAATAATTTTTGTTCTCATGAAAATGGTGTCAGTTTCGTGGAATCCGTTTTTGATTTCTTTTTAATGTGTTCATCTCATGAAACTCAATCTCCTCGAGTATAATATCAACCTGTTTATGTTTTGAAAGATCGAGCTGATAGGCGTGCAACACACCGGGAATCAAACGAAGTTCGCTGGCAATCTGAGTAAGTCTGCTTTCTGAAATTTTGTTCCGGACAATGAGAAAGTAGTCGGTCCTGAGGGGGAGTTTTAATAAAAGGTTTCCATCGCTGTTGTTACCAATCAGGTTAAAAATATTTTCATTCTCACCCTGATCGTAATAATAAAACGAAAACCCGCTTTCAATCAATTCATTCCCTGTAACGAGATCATCCTTACGATTCAGCTGAATGCCCAGTTTCTCGTTGATGTGCCATGCCAGGGCATAATCGCGCAATGCTGTGCTGATGCACATCACCGTCAGGTTATCAAACGGCTCAACCTTTAATATGTTTCTTTTTGCAGCCAACAGGAACTTTTTGGCTAAGGTACAAAATCAGTTTATAAATGAGTCTTACCCTAAAATATTTATTGGTCGTTTGATATGGTCCCATTCAGGGTCATAAGGGTTTTTTCAGCGGCAAGCTGTTCCGCTCCCTTGATGGAAAAGTCCTGTGCTTTTCCGTGGGGCATTCCATCGAGAAGTACTTCTATCTGATATTGTTTTTTGTAGCCTTCTCCCAATTCGTTCAGTAACTTGAACTCGATGGATTTTTTTTCTTTCTGGGCCCATTCAATAAGCCTGCTCTTTGGGTTGACCTCGTTTTTCTCAAGGGCTTCCAGATCGATATGGGTACTGATGATACGTTCAGTAATCACTTTGCGGGTGAATTGATAGCCTTTGTCGAGAAACAAGGCTCCGATGAACGCTTCAAAAGCGTCTCCATCAGCCGATCTGAACTGTGCACGGCTATCTTTCGACTTGAGCACGAGGCTGTCAATACCAAGCTTTAGTGAAAGTTTGTTCAGCGAAACACGGCTAACAATCCTTGCCCTCATTTCAGTAAGAAAACCTTCATTCTTGTAAGGGAATGTTTTAAATAAAAAATCAGCAACAACCGCGCTAAGTATGGCATCACCCAAAAACTCGAGGCGTTCATTGCTGACCCTGTAGCCATTTATCGTTTCGGTCGAGGCTGACTTGTGTTTAAATGCAAGCTGATACAGAAAAACATTTCCCGGATAGAAACCAAAGATGTTTTTCAATGTTTTAGCCAATTCCTTATCAGCCGAAAAAAGCGCTTTTACCCTACTCCGAAGAACCAAAATGTTCCCTTTTTACTGGACGAACTTCTTAAAAATTATTGTTGCATTGTGCCCGCCAAAACCAAAAGTATTGCTTAATACAGCTCTGATTTCGCGTTTTTTTGCATGATGGAAAGTGAAATCGAGTTTATTGTCGATTTGTGGATCATCCGTAAAGTGATTGATTGTGGGAGGAACAAGGCTATGGTACATGGCTAATACCGAGGCAATGGCTTCGACCACACCGGCACCACCAAGCAGGTGACCAGTCATCGATTTGGTTGAATTGATGCTTATTTTGTAAGCATGTTCTCCAAAAAGTTTAACAATTGCCTGTGGTTCAGCAATATCACCAAGCGGGGTTGATGTACCATGTGTATTGATGTGATCAATATCGTCCACTTTCAGTCCTGCATCTTCCAATGCCCTTTTCATGCTTAAAAAAGCACCAAAACCTTCAGGATGAGGCGATGTCATGTGTGAGGCATCAGCCGAAAGACCGCCACCAACCACTTCGGCATAAATCTTGGCTCCTCTGGCCAGGGCGTGCTCAAGCTCTTCGAAAACCATTCCACCTCCACCTTCGCCCATTACGAAGCCATCGCGGTCTTTGTCAAAAGGCCGGGAAGCTGTTTTGGGATCATCGTTTCGGGTCGAGATGGCATGCATTGCATTAAACCCTCCAACTCCTGATTCGCTGATTGCTGCTTCGGAACCGCCTGATACAATGGCAACTGCCTTGCCCAGCCTGATATACATCAAGGCATCAATCAGTGCATTTGCCGATGATGCGCAGGCAGAAACGGTGGCAAAATTGGGTCCTCTGAAACCATGTTTGATCGAAATATGTCCGGCGGTGATGTCGGCAATCATTTTTGGAATAAAAAACGGGTTAAAGCGCGGTGTGCCATCGCCCGCAACAAAGCCTACCACTTCTTCAAACAAGGTCTGAAGTCCGCCTATTCCAGAAGACCAGATAACCCCAACCTCGTCGAAATCGGTATTCTCTTTGCTCAGCCCGGAATCTGCAATGGCCTGATCGGCCGCTATCAGACCGAACTGTGCAAAGAGGTCATACTTTCTAACTTCCTTCCGGTCAAAAAACTTTGTCCAATCGTAATTCTTGACCTCGCAGGCAAACTGGGTCTTGAATTTGGAGGTGTCGAAGCGGGTAATACCAGCAGCACCACTCACTCCTTCAGACAGCGCATCCCAATATTCAGGTACGGTGTTGCCAATCGGCGTAATGGCTCCTAAGCCGGTTACTACTACTCTTTTTAACTCCATACAATTAATTTGATTGCTTAGCTTTTGTTTTCTTCAATGTATTTGATGGCATCGCCAACTGTAGCAATTTTTTCAGCCTGATCATCCGGAATGGCCAGGTTGAATTCCTTCTCAAACTCCATGATCAACTCAACAGTGTCCAGTGAGTCGGCGCCCAGATCGTTGGTGAAGCTTGCTTCGTTAGTAACTTCGCCCGGCTCAACACCTAGCTTATCAACGATAATAGAAACAATTTTGTCTTTAATCTCTGACATAACTTTAATTTTTATTAGTTAAACAGGCTGCAAAGTAAGTTATTAAATGAAAAAAAAGCAAAAAAATCTTAAAAAATTGATTAACAGTATATATAAAGATGGCATTGCCAACAGATTACCTTACAGATACTTTCGAAAACAGGAGGTGATTTCCGTCGAAAATCATACTTTTTTGCACACGGTTACGAAAAAGTTGAGCTAACTAATCCTGCTTTCGTGCTGCATAAAAATTATTTTGTGCATGTAAAGATAGAAAAGTTAACGCATTTCTGTACGTCAAATTATGGCTTAATTTCATAGCCTAAAAGCAGAACCGTTAAGTCTAAATAGATAGAAAAGGTGTTTTCCCGGGTTGTGCGATGAATCGCATCGTCGCGGATAGCCTCTTGGGAATGCATCATGTAGTTTCGAAAATAGTCTGAGATCGTTTGTCTCAGCATTATTTTTATACCCTGAACAGATGACCGGGAAAGATTGCGAATTGGTTCCAGTTCAGGACAATTATTAAGCCTCCACGATGACCGGTCAGGAATCAGGATGTTCAACATTTTTCACTGTATATGGTTAAAGTCTTACTTTTGCACCGCTTTTCAGCACACAAATTCACATTTTTATAAGAAAGGTAGTTTGATGACAAAAAATCTGGTAATCGTTGAATCCCCGGCCAAAGCTAAGACTATCGAAGGCTTTCTGGGTAAGGAGTATGTTGTGAAATCCAGTTACGGTCATGTGATGGACCTGAGTAAAACACAGCTGGGGGTGGATATTGGCAAAGGCTTTGAACCGCAGTATGAAGTATCGCCCGACAAAAAGAAACTGATCGCCGAACTTAAACAGATGGCCAAGGGAGCAGAAACCATCTGGCTTGCTTCTGATGAAGACCGTGAGGGAGAAGCCATTTCCTATCATTTGTTCAAGGCGTTGGGACTCAAAGAAGCCCAAACAAAAAGAATTGTTTTTCATGAAATCACCAAATCGGCCATAACCAAAGCCATCGAAACGCCAAGGGGAATCGACTATAATCTGGTGGCTGCCCAACAGGCCCGCCGTGTGCTCGACAGGTTGGTTGGATATGAATTGTCGCCTTTGTTGTGGAAAAAAGTGAAACCTTCACTTTCAGCCGGACGGGTTCAGTCGGTAGCCGTGAGGCTGATTGTTGAAAGGGAAGAAGAAATTAAAGAGTTTAGCGTAAGCTCAGCATTTCGGGTAGTTGCACACCTTGAATTGGTAGTTAATGGTATCACCTACGAGGTGGAAGCGGAATTGCCCGAGCGATTCGAAACGCGTGATGCTGCTTTTGCATTCCTCGAATCGTGCAAGGGAGCCAGCTACACTGTTCAATCGGTGGAAAAGAAACCAGCCAAAAAATCACCGGCACCTCCTTTTACAACATCCACCCTTCAGCAGGAGGCCAGCCGCAAGCTAGGTTACTCGGTGGCAAACACCATGCGTGTTGCCCAACACCTTTACGAATCGGGTAAAATAACCTATATGCGTACCGACTCAGTAAACCTTGCCGAGTCGGCAATTCAGAAGGCCAAAGCGGTTGTTACGGAAACCTATGGGGCTAACTACGTTAAATCGCGTCGCTATGCAACCAAAACAAAAGGCGCACAAGAGGCACACGAAGCCATCAGACCAACCTATCTTGAGAACCAAACCATCAGTGGTAGCGACGAAGAGAAAAGACTATACGACCTGATTTGGAAACGTACCATTGCCTCTCAGATGGCAGATGCAGAATTGGAACGAACTAACGTTCAGATTAGCATTTCAACAAACAAAAGAAATCTGGTGGCTTCAGGTGAAGTAATCCTGTTCGATGGTTTCCTCAAAGTGTATTTCGAAGGCACTGACGACGACAGCAATGATGAGAAACAGGGCATTTTGCCGCCTTTGCAGAAAGGCCAGGACTTGAAAATGAACCAGATGATTGCTCAGGAAAGGTTTACGCGCCATCCGGCACGATATACGGAAGCCAGTCTGGTTAAAAAAATGGAAGAGCTGGGAATCGGGCGACCATCAACCTATGCCCCGACAATTTCCACTATCCAGAAACGCGAATATGTGGTGAAGGAAGACCGCCCCGGCATGGTGCGGAAATATCAGGTGATCACGCTCAAGGCCGACCAGAAAATCATTGAAAAAACTGCTTCGGAAAACACTGGTTTTGAAAAGGCCAAACTTTTTCCAACCGATATCGGTATTTTGGTAAACCGTTTCCTGTGTCAGTATTTCAACGACATCATCGATTACAATTTTACGGCCAATGTGGAAAAGGAGTTTGATGAAATTGCTGAAGGACGTAAGAAATGGAACCAGATGATTGGTGAATTTTACGGACCATTTCATGCAAAAATCGAAGA
>DITE01000119.1 GCA_002422725.1 Bacteroidales bacterium UBA6192 | reverse complement strand
AGATTTGGAGTTGGTATTATTGACAGCGTCCCCCGTCTTATCTTTGACCAATTGAATTATTCATTTGGTGATCTTACACGCTCAAAGGTGTTTGACCAAACATTCACCTTTGCCAATCTTGGTGCTGAAGAATTGGTGATTGATTCACTTGCATTTTCGAAAGGTTGTAAAATTCTGTCTTATCCCAAAAAGAGCTATTTACCTGGTGAAACTGGTGTTATTCAGGTAAGAATCAATACAATGTATTCCTATGGTATCCAACATAGATGGGTTAAGATACACTCAAACGATCCACGCAATCCAATCATTATACTGGGAACCCATGGTAGTGTGTATCTTAAAAGCGAAAAAAACCGCGATCCGGACTTTTGTTATGAATAGACTTTTTCAGCTCTAATAGTTATGTTGCCCAGATTTGAGCGAAACAGTGCGGTTGCCTGATTCGGTAAATCGTCGGAATTACCTCATCAGTCAGAGAAAAATAATCAATTATATTATAATATGTTGATTGCGAATAGCAAGCGGATGCAATAGTTTTCCGAAAGACTTTTTGCCAGACAGATAATTCCAAAAAATAACTTAAAAATTTTCCTGAACCAGACAATGCCGGATGGCTAGTTGCTGCGTTAGGTAAAGCGGATAGTATCAGTCCCGGATTAGTTACGATAAAATGTATTTAAAACTTCTTTTCACAAGGCAAAAAAAAACGACCTTAAAAAAAGGTCGTTCTGGTATTATTTATTTACAGATTTTTTCTAGCCGTTCATCGAAATCAGAAACTCTTCATTTGATTGGGTAAAGCGTATTCTGTCTTTCAGGAATTCCATAGCCTCAAGGGGAGTCATGTCTGCCAGATGGTTTCTAAGCACCCATAGTCTCTGCAGGACATCTTTGTCGAGCAATAAATCTTCTCTTCGTGTACTTGATGCAACAATATCAATGGCAGGCCAGATTCTTTTGTTGCTAAGCCGGCGATCGAGTTGTAACTCCATGTTTCCGGTACCTTTAAATTCTTCAAAGATAACCTCATCCATCTTGGAGCCAGTGTCAATGAGGGCAGTTGCAATAATTGTCAATGAGCCACCATTCTCAATTTTACGTGCTGCACCAAAGAAACGCTTTGGCTTTTGAAGTGCATTCGCTTCAACTCCACCTGATAGTACTTTTCCCGATGCCGGACTTACAGTGTTGTAGGCACGGGCTAGTCGGGTAATGGAATCGAGAAGAATTACGACATCATGGCCACATTCTGTTAACCGTTTTGCCTTTTCAAGAACAATATTGGCAATTTTCACATGCTTGTCAGCCGGCTCATCAAAAGTTGACGAAATTACTTCGGCCCGAACACTTCTTGCCATATCTGTTACCTCTTCAGGCCGTTCGTCAATGAGCAGAATGATCAGATATACTTCAGGATGATTGGCAGCAATTGCATTGGCAACTTCTTTGAGTAACACTGTTTTACCCGTTTTTGGCTGAGCAACAATCAGTCCGCGCTGGCCTTTTCCAATTGGCGTAAACATGTCCATTATTCTGGTAGACATGGTGCTTTCCTTGTGGCCCGTAAGGTTGAACTTTTCTTCTGGAAACAAGGGGGTTAAAAAGTCAAAAGGAATACGGTCGCGCACTTCCTCTGGTAGTTTTCCATTAATCAGATCAACCTTTATCAATGGGAAATACTTTTCACCTTCTTTTGGTGGCCTGATTGTTCCCTTGACGGTGTCACCTGTTTTCAACCCAAATAACTTGATCTGAGATTGAGAAACGTAAATATCATCTGGCGAATTCAGGTAGTTATAGTCTGATGACCTGAGAAATCCATAGCCATCTGGCATAATCTCCAGCACGCCCTCTGCATTAATGATACCATCGAATTCAAAAGTATACTCTTCACGCTTTTTGAACTTATTTGGGTTTTCCCTGAAGTTCTCCCGATTTGGTTGATTCTCGCGACTACCTTCACGGTTGTTCTCACGACTGTATGATGCTTCTTTAATTGATTCATCTCTTTCTGACGCTTCAGTCTGTCCTGCTGTTGATTCCGGATTAACAAATTCATTTGCCTTCTGTTCTGTTTCCTGCAAAATAACTGGTTGATCTGTCTCAATCACATCGGATGGTAAATCTGTCAGTGAAGTAATAAATTCATCGTCGAGTATGGTGAGTTTAGCAGGCTCTTCCTTCACAAAAGCCAACTTAGTGTAAGGTTTCTGGAAAACCCTTTTAGGACGTTCACCTTCAACAGGTTTTTCAGCGGTAACAGGTCTTTCGTCATGAATAAATTTTTCAGCTTCAGTAGGTTTTTCACTAGAAACTGGTTTTTCAATAGATGCTGTTCTCTCCTTTGGGTCAGTCTTTTCGGTCACAATGCTTTTCTCAGCAACTTTGGGTTTTTCTTCCCGCTTGTGCTGTATTGTGGTTTCGTCTTTTCGAGGCACTGAATATTCAGTCACTGATTTGGTTAAGGGGTTATCATCAGGTGATTTTGGTATCCTGGCCCTTTTGTTTTTTTGTGTTCGTTGTTGGTTTTTTTCTTCATTTTTTTCATTCTTATCAGGAATGAGTGCCTGAAGATCAAGAATTTTATAAATCAAATCCTGCTTAAGCAGTTTTTCAACTTTTGGAACACCAAGCTCACGGGCAATGTCCCTTAATTCACCAACAAGCTTATTATTAAGCTCTACAATATCAAACATGTGAAATAAAATTTTAGAACAACAATTCAGTTATGGTTTTGGTAATTATGTTGGAAAGCAACAATAATTCGTATTGAAAAGGATAAGGATAATAAAATAGTTTTGGGATTTCCTTTAAAAAGCAAGGCAAAGGTAAGCATTTATTGCATACACTCAACAAGGTGAGCAGAAAAGTTGAAAATAACAGAAAATATTTTAGTTCCTGATTGATGCAGAGTTTTACCGAACATTCTATCGGATTATTTCAGTTGAACTGAAACAACAGATAACATCTTGCCTGGCTTTTGTGCGATTAACCGGAAATTGTATCTTTGTCACATATTTATCCTCTATAACAATGATACAGCGCATTCAAAGTGTTTTTCTGGTTCTTGCCATTATTTCAACTGTTTTACTTTTTTTCTTTCCGATTGCCATGTACTATGGTGATTATAACACAATTAAGTTTTTTATCTTTGATCTTAAAGACTCAGTACCGGATAGCAAGCCTTTATACAATCAGTACTTTGTTTTGCCACTGCTATTGCTAAATCTGGCTGCTGCAGGGCTTTCGTTTTACGCCCTGATTTCTTTTAAAATTATGCGCAAACAAATGCAAATGATTAAATATGCGATATTTAGCGTGATATTATTGATTGCAGCAGTTTTCTTTTTTTATACCGACCATATAGCAAAAACCGTGAATGTGGAAGCCAAATATGAATTTGGTGTTTTTCTCCCGTTAATCACTTTGGTTTTTTTAGTCCTGGCAACAAGATCCATTCAGCGGGACATTAACCTGATAAGATCGGCAGACCGTTTGCGGTAAAAGCATTTTTTTATTGTACTTCAAATGATTGCCTGATGAGTCAAAGAGATTTCATCTACGATCTGCTTCAAATATCTCCAACTCACTAATACGATGACCATCAACCTGAAACCTGACAAAGGTTATTTTTTGATGCATACCACTGTTACCAGCTGCTCCGGGATTAATATACAGGAGATTAAAAGTTTGGTCATACATCACCTTCAGAATGTGTGAATGACCGCAAATGAACAAAGCAGGCTTATGCCTGATAAGAAGTTCTTTAATTCCACTGGAATATTTTCCGGGGTACCCTCCAATATGTGTGATAAACACCTGTAATTGTTCAATTTGAAAATATAAATGTGCCGGAAACTCCAACCTCAACCTGCTGTCATCAATGTTTCCGTGAACTGCCCGAAGTGGTTTAAACTCTTTTAACTTTTCAGTCACTGAATAAGTGCCAATATCGCCTGCATGCCAAATTTCGTCACAATCTGCAAAGAAATCAGTCACTCTGGGATGCAGATGCCCATGGGTGTCTGAAAGTAAGCCTATTTTCTTCAATTTGCATCAGAAATTATAGGATAATCCAAGGCTAAACACTTCTTTAAGCTGTGTTCTGGGTCCTGACTTACCGTCTTTATCATTAATCATTATGTCATCATCGTAAATCATGTGGAGGGTGATATTGGCATTAAGCCAGCTATTCACTTTCATGGTGATGAAGTTTTGCCAGTCCACATCAACATTCTGAGCATTTTTTAAATAGTCGGAAAATAATTCAAGTTTTGAACTGAAGTTCACATTCTTTGCAATATCATAATTCAACTTTGCAATGATTTTACCCCCAAACTCAAATCTACTTGTTTTACCGTCTTTTGTTTTAATGCCATTTAAATCAAACTCAGCTGGATCAACTCCAAACGCCCCAAGATCGGCCAAATGCTGATCATTTACAAAAGTTATTCTTGCAGTGGCCGGTGAAAAGTTAATCTCAAAATGTTTACTCTGAAACCAATCAATACCCAGTCCAAGGGTTAGATAAGCGGGGGCCATGAAACGTGAAATCGGTGTGGTTGAGTCTGTTTTGTAATCAAATCCATCAGTAAACTGCGATTTGAATGATAGGGACAGGCTATAAAAAAGTTGTTCTGTTGCTTTTAAACCAAACATGGAGTTTAATTCCAATTTGTCGTCTGTTTTAATCGCCTTGTTATCACCTATAATGCTGTAACCCAGCCCAACATCAAGGTTTGTATTCCATTTTTGACTGTCTTTAGCATAATTAGCCTGATAGATGAATCTTCCTCCTGTATTGAGTGCGCTTTCACCTCCTGCAGCCCAGTTTGACAGATGACTTTGTGAAAAATTCAGATTTACTGAGCCGCTTCTGGTCCAGTTTGATGGTACCTTTTCCTGTGCCAGGATAAGGGTAGTTGTCATGAGTATGCATGCAATGCTTAGTAATGATTTTTTCATTTTTCTTGGGATTTTAAATGGTTAAAATTATATTCCACTTGGTTGTCTGTTCGGAATTGGATTGCCTTTGCCCGAGTCTGCCAGTTTGAATTGAATATCAATTTTACTATGACTTCTTACAGCGAGACCTTGTATAATTCCGGGTTTCCAGCACATTGATTCAACAATTCTGATAGCTTCCTGGTCGCAGCCTCCGCCAACAGATTGAACTACATAAATGTTTGATACTTTGCCGTTTGGCTCAATAACAAATCCAAGAGTCACCGTGCCACTCAGATTTAACCTGAAAGCAGCTTCAGGATATTTAAGTTGTTCGTGCAAATATGTTATAAGATTCTTCCTGCCTCCAGGGATAATTGGTTCTGGAGCCAATTCCAGTCGTGAGAAAGGGTAAATAATTGTTGTAGTGTCTGTTCCGGCAACCTCATTGCAAATAATCTCATGAAGCGCTTTCCTGTGATTTCTGTTATACTGATTAATGTCAAATTTTATGGAATAAGTAGTAACTGATTCAATGGGAGTACCATCGTTGGTTGCTGGTTGCCAAAGGATTTTTTTGATAAGACGGATTGTTTCCTGGTCAATGGAAGGACTCACACTTTTCAGATTTATGAAATCACTTGTAGAACCATCCTTATGGACCCTAAATTCGAATTCCGATGTTCCCTGTATTTTATTTTCCATTTCATATGCAGGATAAATCAACTCTTTGTGCAGGAATGATTTAATTAGAGATCGTTCCGATCGTGGACTTGCTTCAAGATAGTGTTGTGCCAACACAGGCTCAACAAAACAAATCAGGAAAATGATATAAAAAAAGCATGATCTTTGCATATGATAGCGCGCAAGATAAGTGCACTAAATTACAAATTTCTGACGATTGTACAAAAATGGGAGAAAATTTGGATGAATTATATAAAGAGTCGCCTTCAACTCCGTTTTTATTGCATTCATTACTGTTTCATCTGAAAATGTGCTTGAGCCGATTGATCATTTTAACCATTATCTTTACATAGTATAAAAGCCCAATTTATTATGGACAACCAAAATACGATTCAGGAAATGATTTTTGGCATTCATCCTGTATTAGAAGCATTACGATCTGATCAACAGGTTGATAAACTTTTTGTTGCACGAACAGGCCAGACTCCTCAATTATCTGAAATTTTGAAGCTTGCAAAGGAAAACAGCATTCCGGTTCTTCAGGTTCCTGTTGAAAAGCTTAACCGGATTACACGCAAGAATCACCAGGGTGTCATTGCGTTAATTTCACCAGTTACTTATTATTCACTTGAGCAGGTTATTCCCTTAATATTTGAAGAGGGAAGGTTGCCATTTATTCTTTTTCTGGATCGCATTACCGATGTCAGAAATTTTGGTGCAATTGCCCGAACAGCTGAAGCAATTGGCATTGATGCAATAGTTATCCCTTCAAAAGGTTCGGTAAGTGTTGGTGCCGATGCCGTGAAAACTTCAGCAGGAGCATTAATGCGTTTGAAAGTCTGTCGTGAACACAATTTAAAAACTTCACTCGAATATCTAAAATTGAGTGGTTTAAAACTGGTAGCAGTTACTGAAAAATCGAATGTGAACATATGGGACGCTGAACTTCGCGGCCCTTTGGTGTTAATGTTGGGCTCAGAGGATGATGGGATTTCGGGTGAATATCTTAAACGCACTGATATTCAGGTTAAAATACCTATGATCGGACAGCTTGGTTCGCTGAATGTGTCCGTTGCAGCCGGAATTGCCATGTATGAGGTGGTCAGGCAAAGGCAATAAAAAAACCTGTCTGTTTCAAGAACAGACAGGTTTTTGCAATTCTTTAATACAATTTACCTGCGGGCTTCCTTAATACGTGCTTTCTTACCTCTGAGTTCTCTTAGGTAGAAGATTCTTGCTCTGCGCACAGCACCTTGTTTATTCACTTCAATCTCATCGATAAATGGCGAAGAGATTGGAAAAATTCTTTCAACTCCAATGTTGTTGGAGATTTTTCTTACAGTAAAGGTGGCTTTAGGACCAGCGCCAACACGCTGCAAAACAACACCTTGAAATTTCTGAAGACGTTCTTTGTTTCCTTCGATAATTTTGTAAGTAAGGGTAATGGTATCACCTGCCTTGAATTCAGGAAATTCTTTCACAGCTACCTGATCTTCCACAAACTGAATTATAGCGTTCTGGCTCATTGTTAGATAATTATTATACTGGGTGCAAAATTCAAAAACGAGTGCAAATATACAATTTAATTTATAATGAATGAGCCTTTATCAAAAAAATTTAAGGAATTATCATCAATCCTTCAGTAAATCAGGCCTTTTATCATTAGTTCTTTTTATGGCTTGCTGAAGCTTCCAGTCATCAATTATTTTTTCATCTCCCGAGAGTAAAACATCAGGTACTTTCCAGCCTTTATATTCACGGGGTCGGGTATAGACTGGGGGAGACACTAAGCCATCCTGGAACGAATCCGATAATGCCGATGTTTCATCACCCAAAACTCCGGGAATAAGTCTGACGACACAATCTGTCAAAACAGCTGCAGCCAATTCGCCTCCGGTGAGTACATAGTCGCCAACCGATATCTCCATGGTAATCAGATTTTCTCTTATTCTCTCATCAATACCCTTGTAATGTCCGCATAGAATAATAATATTGTTGAGTAAGGATATACGGTTACACAAATTTTGATTCAGGGTTTTACCATCCGGACTCATGTAAACCACTTCATCATAATTCCTTTCGGATTTTAAATATTCAATACATCTGTCAATTGGCTCAATCATCATAACCATTCCGGCGCCTCCGGCAAAAGCATAATCATCCACCTTTTTATGCTTGTCCACAGTAAAATCACGTAAATTGTGAATCTGTATATCAACGAGTTTTTTTGTCATAGCTCTTTTAAGCATCGATTCGGTAAAAGGCCCCTGGAACATTTCCGGAAATATGGTAATGATGTCGATTCTCATGATGCGGTCCAGATCGTTTTAATATTCATAAATTCCTTGATGCCAATACTATGCAGTTCTCGCCCATATCCCGAACCTTTTGTTCCTCCAAAAGGAAGGCGTGGATCTGAGCGGGTCATGCCATTGATAAACACTGCCCCGGCATCAATTTTTGTCGCTACCTCATTGGCCAGTTCAATATTCTCAGACCAGATGCTTGCTCCCAGACCAAAATGTGTGTCGTTTGCAAGTTCAATAGCTTCAACCTTATCCTTAAATGGAATAACTACCGAAACTGGACCAAAGGTTTCCTGATCATAAACTGGCATGCCTTTTTGTATATTAATAAGGAGTGTTGGTTCATAGATTTCGCGATGCAGATTGCTTCTTTTCGCGCCACACAGTGCAACGGCACCCAGTTCAAGAGAAATTTTAACTTGTTCCTCAATCTGATCTGTCAGGTCAGGCCTGGCTAAAGGACCAATATCTGTCGAATATTCCATCGGATCCCCAAGCACTAATTGCCGGAGGGCCTGATGGTGCATTTCGACAAATTTATCAAAGACTGACTCATGAACAATAAACCGCTTTGATGCAATACAAACCTGTCCGGCATTAATCATGCGCGACCGTGCACCTGTTAAGCAGCTTTGATGAAGATTGGCATCCGGAAAAACAAGGAATGGATCAGATCCGCCAAGTTCGAGAACACTTTTCTTTACATATTTTCCTGCCAATGCAGCAACACTGCTGCCAGCTTTTGCGCTTCCGGTAAGCGTTACTCCTTTAACCTTGCGGTTTGATATTATGCTTTCAACATCAACAGTATCAATAATTAAAGTCCTGAAAACATCAGTGGGGAAGCCGGCTGCCGAAAATAACTCTTCAATTGCCAGAGCACAGCCCGTCACGTTTGGGGCATGTTTCAATAAGCAAACATTTCCGGCAATCAGATTGGGGATGGCAAACCGGAAAACTTGCCAGAATGGGAAATTCCATGGCATAATCGCAAATATTATGCCCGTTGGTTCAAAAGTTATCATGGCATTGTTGCCGTCAACGATCAGAGATTCTGGCGTCAATCCAATGTGCTCGGGTTGGCTGTAGTATTCGCATAGGAAAACACACTTTTCAATTTCACTGATCGACTCACGGATGGGTTTTCCCATTTCAATTGTAATCAAATGAGCCAACTTTTCTTTTTCAAGCTCAATGCTACCTGCCAATTGCTTCATCAAATAGCATCGGTAGGATTGACTGGTCTGTTTCCAGTTTAAATAAGCCTGATCACAACCGTGCAAAATATCTTGCCTGGATTTTTCATCATGGGTAGCATAGTCTCGCAATTTTATTCCGGTAAACGGATTGATGCTGGATATCATTGATTGATCAATTTGAATGCAAAATAACTAAAACCTTTCTGTTTAATCTTGAAAAGGTATAGTTTTATGTATTTTTACTGCTCTAATTTTTTTACCAATGTCCTTACATCCCGTTTGCTTGTTATTTATTGCCATCATCCTGTTTTCAGGAAGAATTGCTGCTCAGCCATCCATTTACCCGGTTCCAAAGGAGTTTAAGAGGGCAGTAAAAAATCAAACACGCACTACTCACGGGATGCCCGGAGTGGCTTATTGGCAGAATTCAACGAATTACAAAATTGAAGCAGAGGTGTTTCCAGAAAATCCATCTTTAAAGGGAAAACTTCAAGCGGATTATTTTAACAATAGTCCGGATACGCTTAAAAGATTGGTGTTTAATCTGTATCAGGATATTTTCAGGAAGGGTAACAGCCGTGATTGGGATCTGGGAAAAGAAGACTTACACGAAGGCACTGTGATTCATCAGATTAAGATTGATGGCAAGGTGATTAATTGGAATGACCGTTCACGTGTGGTGCGAACAGGAACAAAACTGATTGTTCGTGAACTTGCTATTCTACCTGGAAGTAAAGTCAGTATTTTTATAGATTGGGAATTAAACTTACCACAGCACCGAACAGTAAGGATGGGAAAATACAGTGATTCAATTCTGTTTGTGGCATACTGGTATCCCCAGATTGCTGTTTATGATGACATTGATGGGTGGGACATGATTTCATACGGGGGTAGCGTGGAGTTTTATAATGATTTTAACAATTACGAAGTTGATCTAACCGTGCCAGCCAGGTTTAATGTGTGGGCAACAGGATTATTGCAGAACCCGGAGGATGTTTATCCCCAGCATATTGTGAGTCGATATAAAGAGGCCATGAAGTCTGACTCAGTGGTCAATATCATTACAATAGAAGATTTTAAGGCTTTTGCTACGAAAAAGTTAAAGAAATCTAAAAGTTGGAAATATGTAGCAGAACAGGTGCCTGATTTTAGTTTTGGTGCCGCGATAGGCATGTTGTGGGATGGAGTTAGTTTTGAAACGGATACAAATGAGGTAAAAAGGGTATTTATTGATGCAGTTTATCCTCCCGAATCATATCATTGGGATAAAGTGGCCGAATTTGGTCGTGCAAGCATCCGATATATGTCTGAAAGCATGCCAGCGATTCCTTTTCCATATCCGAAAATGACAAATTTCTGCAATGGGCGATCTGGAGGTGGCATGGAAACACCGATGATGGCTAACAACAGTGCACCGGAGGATGAACCCAATAGTTTTGGGCTTACCTTTCATGAAATTGCCCACAACTATTTTCCATTCTCCATGGGCACAAACGAAAAGAAATACGCATGGATGGATGAAGGATGGGCAAGCTTGTGGCCTCATACAATGGTGGATAGCTTATATCCTGAATATAAATATCTTGAACGCACAATAATTACTTTTGAGGCTTTCTCGGCCAATGAAATGGATGTGCCACCCATGATCCCAAACAACCTCATGGCCGGAAATTACGCAACCCTCCGGCACGCTTCATACGTAAAACCTGCACTTACTTACTATTTCCTTGAACAAGCATTGGGTAGAAATGTTTACTTGGCAGCATTGCATGAGTTTATGTTCAGATGGGTCGGAAAACATCCTTTGCCACTCGATTTTTTTCATACCATTGAACAGGTTGCTGATACCGATTTGTCATGGTACTTCAAACCCTGGCTTTATGATTTTTGCTATCCAGATTTGTCAGTCAAAAAAATTACCAATGACAGACAGGTTATAATAGAAAACATTGGCGGATTGCCTTTGCCAGTATATATGGAGGTGGTTTTTAGCGATGGCAGCATGATGATTGTTGAAGTTCCATTGATTGAGTGGAGTAAAAACAAGGATTACGTAACAGCCCTGATCCCCGGAAACAAAGCCATCCGGTCAGTAAAAATTGGAAATTCCCAAATACCAGATATTGACAAAAAAAACAATGAAATCTTGATTCTTGACTAAAACATAAGCAAATTGCCTTTACTTTTGCCCATATTTAAATACTCTATTTATGAAGAAGTTGATTTTTCTTAGTGTTATCATATTTTTTATCACTATTGAGTCCAATCTGATAGGTCAGATTGCGCCGGATCGTTATTATGTGCAGTTCACCGATAAAAATAATTCACCTTACTCTATCGACAATCCATCTGCATTTCTTACTGAGAGAGCTATTGAACGCCGTCAGAATCAACAGATTCCAATACAGGATAATGATCTTCCGGTAAATCCGCAATACCTTTCCGGAGTTATGGCTACAGGAGCAAATCTGCTATTTCAAACCCGATGGTTGAATGGGGTAACAATTGAAACCTCAGATCAATCGGTTTTGGATGAAATCAATGCATTGCCATACGTGGCAAGCATTCGTGGACTGGTTGAACAGCCTCTAAACCAGCAAATCAAAGAAAAAGACTTTTTTGCTAACGAATCTATTCAGTCTGTATTGGCTGAAAATTTGAAAAATGGAAGCTCTGTGAATGTCTATAATTATGGATTGGGATTAGACCAAATCACACAGATTAATGGAGTGCCGTTGCATAATCTGGGCTACAAAGGCGAGGGTATGGTAATAGCCATTCTGGATGGTGGGTTTAGTGAGGTTCCAACACATATTGCATTTGATAGTCTATGGGCTGAAAACAGGATATTGGGAACAAAGGATTTCAATGAACCAGGTGGGGATGTATTCACTGAAAGTTACCATGGTACTGCTGTATTGAGCACCATTGGTTCCAATGTTGCAGGCCAGCTTGTTGGAACTGCCCCCAGAGCTTCATTCTGGCTGTTGCGTCCTGAATATGTTTTCACTGAAAACCTGATTGAAGAATACCACTGGGTCTCAGCTGCCGAATTTGCCGATAGCGTTGGTGCTGATGTTATCAATAGCTCGCTGGGTTATATTACTTTCGATTTGCCACAACATGATCATACTTATGAAGATATGAACGGTAGTACCTGTATCGTAACTATAGGAGCAGATATTGCTTCTTCAAAAGGTGTTCTGGTTGTGAATAGTGCCGGAAACTCAGGCGGAAATGTATCATTTCCTTATGTAGGAGCTCCTGCCGATGGATTTGATGTTTTTTCTATTGGCGCTGTTAGTGCCGATGGGGTGAGAGCTGCCTTTAGTTCTATTGGCCCAACCTACGACGACCGTATAAAACCCGATGTAATGGGAAGAGGATTTGGAACAGCATTGGCTTCATCAAATAATTCGTTTGGTAATGGAAGCGGGACTTCATTTTCCTCACCGGTAATTGCCGGAATGTCAGCTTGCTTATGGCAAGCAAATCCCACCATGACAAATTTGCAAATCAAAGATGCTATCAAACAAAGTGCTGACAGAGCTACATCACCTGATGTCTTCTATGGTTTTGGCATTCCCGATTATATGCTCGCTCATTCTATACTTACAATTATCGATCAGCAACCAGATGTTGAAAAATCGCTTGTAAAGGTTTATCCAAACCCTTCGAGCAGTTTTATCACCATCGAATTGGGCGAAGAAGTAAATGGGTTAAGTATTTATGATTTGAATGGGCGCTTATTGTTTGAATTAATACGAAATGGAATTGTTTTAACAAGCTTTGAATCATTTTATTACACACTGAAAAGCGGAGTATATGTGATCAAAGTTACGGATAAGTCACAAGTACAGACAGTCAAAATAATCAAACAATAAAGTGAAAAAACACAGGGTTCCCGGATTACCATACTAAAAACCTCAAAGCCTAAAACATTTATGATAACCGGGATTGCCCTGCGCATTCCTTATTAAGCCTCAATAAATAAGTTTTCTGACTGAAGCGCCAAAGTTCTTTAATATCCCGATAATGATTATTAAGGTAAAAATTGGGTTTTTATAAGGTAAACATCTTAGGAAACAGATCTTGTGTATTTTTCTTTCGTTGGAAGTTAAAATTCAAAAGAATTTATTGAAAATTATGTCCGAGGAAACCATTCTTAATTGCATATCTTATCAGGCCGGCAATGTTATTCACCTCCAGTTTTTTCATCAGGTTAGTCCGGTGGGTGTCAACTGTTCGGTGACTGATGAAAAGCTTATCACCAATTTCTTTGTTTGATAGGCCTTCGGCAATAAATTTGAGTATTTCAACCTCCCTGTCAGTAAGCAGTGTTTTCTTGTCATCATATGCTCCAGGGATTGCTGGTGTGATATTCTGAGATATTAAATTCATAGTCAAAGCCGAAGAAAAATACTTTCCTCCCTGAAATACCCTATTGATGGCAATTGATAGCTCATCTTTATCCGAATTCTTAATAATAAACCCACTTGCACCTAAATCAGTCATTTTTTTTACGAGTCCTTTTTCTTCATGAAGGGAGAGAATGATAATTTTTATTTCAGGATAAAGCTTTCTAACTTGCTGGGTTGCTTCTATGCCGCTCATCACTGGCATATCAATATCCAACATGATAATATCGGGACTCACTATCTGTAGCTTTTTTAGTAAGTCGACACCATTGGTAGCCAAAGCAATAACCTTGTATTGATTATTTTGCTCAATAATTGACTTTAAACCTTCTGCAACAAGTTGGTGATCGTCAGCAATAATTATTTTAATCATAATCTAATTTATTGGTATTCTAATAGTTGCAAGTGTACCGCTAACAGGGCTTGGCTCAAGATTAAACTCCCCATGTATTGTCTCAACCCGGCTGGAAATGTTCAACAGTCCAATACCTTCCCTTTTACCAGTCTCATAGTTCATTCCTTTACCATTGTCTTCAACAAGCAGAATCAACAAATGAGCATTCTTAAACAATTGAACACTAACTTTTGAAGCAGAAGCATGTTTGATGATGTTTGAAACAAGTTCCTGACAAATACGGTAAAGGCCTATTTCAATCTTTTCATCCAACCGGTCTTCAACACCATAGTGCTCGAAAGTAAATGATACCGGTGAATTACGAAATACTTTTTCCAACATATCCGAAATGGCTGGCACGAGCCCCTCTTCCTGCAAAATGCGTGGCATCATCTGATGTGAAATGCTTCGGACTTCAGCAATCGCATCGTCAAGGGTATCAGAAAGTTTTGATAAATATTGCTGATTCTCAACAGAATGCGAAAATGGACCAAGCAGGTGATTCTGCCAGGCCAGTTTGAGCCCACTTAATTGCTGTCCAACACTATCGTGCAAATCCTTTGCTATTCTTTTACGCTCATCTTCTGTTGCTGCAAAAACTGCCTGAAGCCCTGCTTCACGCTCAGCTAGTATAGCCTTTGCTTTTTCTTTTTCTTTCTTAATCTTCATCCATCTTGTTAATACAAATGCGATAAGAAAGATGATTAGTCCACTCAATCCAAAAACTGTGCGTTGCCAGTTAAGTCTGCTAATAACCAGTTCTTTTTCATTAATAATGAGATTGTTCAGTGCATCAGTTTGTTTCAGACGATCAATTTCTCTTTCCTTTTTTTCTGATTCGTATTTTGCCTGAAGTTCTGCCATCCGATTTTGTGTCTTTTCACCCAAAATGCTGTCATTTAATGAAATAAAAAGATCTTTGTATTCAATTGCCTTCTTATAATCACCAAAATGAGCATACGCAGTGGCAAGTCCATCAAGGCTAATTAACCTTTTGTCTTTCGATCCAATCTGATGCGCAATTGCTAAAGCTGCTTCAAAATTAGCTATGGAATTGCTTTTATTACCAAGTTGCTTATAGGCCCATCCAATATTCGATCGGCAGAGGGCTTCTTCATTCTTGTTTCCTATTACTATGTGCGCTTCTAATGCTTTTTTAAAATAATACAGGGCTTGATTAAAATCATTTTCATAGTAGTAAAAATTACCTAAATTATTATTTATCTGTGCTTTACTTGATTTTACATCAAACTTTTCTGCAAGAAATAATGCTTCATCAAGCATCTTTTTTTGTTCGGTTTTACGGTTTTGTTTTTCATAAACATTGCCAAGATTTACCAGAACACTTATTTTATCCACCTCAATACCAGATTTTTCCACTAAGGAGAGGTTACTTAAATGTAGTTGTTCGGCAAGTTTATAATTCTTAATATAGTCATATACAATGGCTTGATTATTCCTGGTAGTGATAAGGTTTGATGTGTCCTTTAAAAACTCAAACAATGCAATTGCTTTCTGATAGGCTTCAAGGGATTCATCATAACGTGCCTCGTAAAGATTAATATTGCCCAATAGTTTGAATCCTGTTGCTAATCCAGACTTATCCATTGAGATGCTGTCGATGGTTAAACCAATGATGGCATATTCGCGGGCGAGTGTCAGATTGCCTTGTTTGATGAGAACATTTGCATAATTGCCAAGAATTCTTTTCACTCTGACAGGGTCTGGAATAGTTTGAGCATAATCCAGGGCAATTTTATAATATAGTGATGCACTATCCAGCTGACTTTGCTCCATGTAATAAATAGCCAAATTTGTATAACTATCAGAAAGATAGCTCAACTCATTCAATTGTGAAGCTGCATAAATGTTTTGTAACGCATATTTCTTTGCTTCCGGATATTGCCCCTTCTGTCGGGAATAGGAGTACATCAAATTGCTGTAAGCGAATATTTTACTTATTTCATCATGCTCTATGTTTTGTATAATCTGAGCGTAATAATATAAGGAATCGATGGCTACAGGTTGAAATTCGGTGGCTATTTTATAATAGATGTCAATGAGCTCACCAGGATTTTTAGTGTTTTGTAAATGCCTCTTAAGTGAATCAATTTTTGGTGTTGAAGCCAAGGCACTTTGATTCAATGAAAAAATGCTTAGAATTACGAATATGAATTTTGTCATTTTACTTAGATGCTGATTATTATTCTTTTGGTTTTGCACACTTAATCAGGTTAGTAGTATATGTGCCAGATTGTTTTTGTCAAAATATTTTTAACAATCACTTATTTAGCCACCATTATGCAACAAATATAACAATCTTCTTTTTATTTGTACAAGGTGGATATTTTACTTGTTAAAAACCTGAATTCAAAGCGTATGAACTGCAAGAGCATGACATGTGCTGCATATGCTTATTGAAACGTTGGGCTCTAAACTACTATTCAATGTATTATACGGAAAAGAAATCAGCAGAAGAAGAGGAGATACTGATACCAAAATGAGATACAATTTTGGTCGGATGAATGAAAATTTTAAAAACATTTTAGCAAATCTTGTCAAACAATTTGAATGAATGAACAAGTTTTTCAGAAAACTGAACAAATAGTTACAAATGTCTATCATTATACATATGTAATCATATTAATTGTAACATACATCTAAATAAGATGTTACAATCTATTTCTACTAATGTAACAAAAGATTCAAATCGTCCGAATAGATTATCTGAGTAAAGAATGTAATTTTTGTCAGAAATTGTACTTATAGTACTGTAAATCATCATTAAACATAAATACAATTAAAGTAATTAATTAAAATATTTGATTTATATATAGCCATCGTATCACTTTAAGAAAAATATAATTAAATATCATATATAGAGCTTTATAGTAGATATAAACTAAACAATAACTACAAAACGTTATCAACAGAGCAAAAGTTACAAACGTAACATTTACATAATTTGTATATCTGAAAGATATATGTTACTTTTGTAAATCAATTTTTATCATGATGAAAGACAGAATTGCAAAGATTCTTCAGATAAAAAAAATAAATGCTACACGATTTGCTGAGGAACTGGAAATCCAGCGATCAGGAATTTCTCACATTCTATCAGGAAGGAATAAACCAAGCCTTGACCTAATTGTAAAGATTAAGGAAACGTATCCTGAATTTAGTCTGGAATGGTTAATTTTTGGAAAAGGTCCTATTACAGAGGTTCAGAATGACACAGAAAAAGCGAAACAGAAAAATCACCATCCTGAACTATTTGAGCTAACTCAATACGAAACCAAGCCCTTTCAGGAAAGTGATGCGATCGTTAGACCAGAAACTGTTAACCCTAATAAAGAAGGTGATACAGGCGATGGTATAAAAAAAACCCTTCAGGAGATATCCGGAAGGGTTGAAAGCGAAGTTTTGTTGGAAAAAATTGTATTTTTTTACAAAAATGGCACATTTGAAGTTTACAAACAGGCTTGATTAAAACCGTTCAAACTTATTGAAGAAAAAATCGGCTTCAATTTGTGCATTTTCATCACTATCTGAGCCATGTACAGCGTTAGCTTCTATTGATCGTCCAAATATTTTCCTTATAGTTCCTTCTGTGGCATCAGATGGGTTTGTTGCTCCGATATAGTTTCTGTAAGCCTCAACTGCATTTTCTTTTTCCAGAATTGCAGCAACTACACAACCTGAGCTCATCGAAGCTACAAGGCTGTTAAAAAAAGGCCTTTCTTTGTGCACTGCATAAAAGGCTTCAGCATGTTCTTTGTTTAATTTGCACATTTTAAGTGCTTTGATCTTAAAGCCACCCTCTGTTATTTTTGCCAGTATCGCGGCAGCGTGACCTTCAGCAACCGAACCTGGCTTAACCATTGTGAATGTAATGTTCCCTGTCATTGTTTTTTAATTTTGTGCAAAAGTAATATTTAGAATGATATTGTAACATCGATATACCTAAATGTTTAGCATAATTATGTGTATCAATTATTTATGATGGAATAGGTGGTTAGTTTTGAACCAATTAGGCTGCCAATGCCGATTTTAATGATCAAACCAGTGAACCGTTATGGATTAAAAACTTAAGAATTCATAATAACAGGCCTCAAATTTTGAAGCAATTTATCATAATTAACTAATTTTGCCCGCATTAACCAATTTCACTTCATGGCTATATCATCACTGATTCCTGAATTCAATCAAATTCTCCAACAAAAATTATCAATCGTAGTAACTTCTCACACCAATCCTGATGGAGATGCTATTGGCTCCTCATTGGCATTGTCATGGGTTTTAAAGAAAATGGGACATCATGTTCATGTTGTAATTCCCAATATGTATCCTGCTTTTTTAGCCTGGATGCCCGGAATTAGTGACATTGTCATCTTTGAACATCAGTCAAAAATTGCTAAACCATTGATTCAGGAAGCTGATATTATTTTTTGTTTGGATTATAATACTTTAAAGCGTTCAGGGGCGACAGCTGACGATCTTATCGCCTCGCCGGCAGTAAAATACCTTGTTGATCATCATCCTAACCCTGATGTGGATGATTTCTCCCTCATATTGTCAGTAACAGATATATCCAGCACAGCGGAATTGATTTATTTTCTGCTTAGCGAAACAGGAAACGATCATCTAATTGATCAACCAATTGCTGAATGTTTATATGTTGGGATCATGACTGATACCGGCTCTTTTAGCCATGCCATAAAGCATTCTGATACGTTTAGGGTTACCGCATCGTTAATTGATAAAGGAATTGATGCTGAGCGTATTCACAGATTAATTTATGATACTTTAACGGAAAATAAGCTTCGTTTATTGGGCCATGCAATCAACAATAGAATGCTGGTTATGGAGGAGTACAGGACGGCTATTATAACCTTAAGCAAAGCTGACCTCAAACAATTTGACTATCAAATTGGAGATACGGAAGGGATAGTAAATTTTCCACTTTCCATGGCAAAAATAAATCTGGCAGTGCTGATCACAGAGAAAAAAGATCATGTAAGACTATCGTTCAGATCGAAGGGTGATTTTTCGGTTAATGATTTCGCCAGAGAATATTTTGAAGGCGGCGGACATCACAATGCTGCAGGAGGAAACTCCTCACTTAGCATGAAAGATGCTGTGAATGCATTGATTAAGTTGTTGCCAACTGTTATTAATGATCTTGATTATCAGTATGATTTGTTATGAAGATGAACAATGTTTACGTGTCACTTTTTTTAATTTGGATTATTGCTACTTTCTGCGCATCCTGCACGCAACAATCAAACGAAAACAATGAACAAATAACTCAAAAACAGATAGATACTCAGGAACCATTCGTTAAGGTAAATAGATATCTGGTAAAAAAAGAAGAAATTGAAATTGATGACCTGGTTCGGCGGTATGGCTGGAGTATGGAAGTTAGCCAATCGGGTTTACGTAGCATGATTTATTTTCGGGGGGTTGGACAGCCTGTTGTTCCTGGAAAATTGGTAACTATTCGCTACGAGGTGAAGTTGATCGACGGAACATTGGTTTACAGCTCAGAAAAAGATGGATTAAAACAATTCTTAGTTGGAAAAGGTGGTGTCGAGTCCGGAATTGAAGAAGGAATATTGCTGTTAAAAGTAGGGGACAGGGCAAAATTTATACTACCTTCGCATCTTGCTTTCGGGCTCTTGGGTGATGACAAGATGATACCTCCGAAATCAACGTTAATCTATGATATTGAGGTTGTTGACTTAAATTAATTCAAGACTATGTTTATAAAGTTTTGTGTAAAAGCAGGAATGTTTTTATTATTGGCGGTGTTTGCTTTTGGATGTCAGCCTGAACATTTGAAAGGTTTCAAGAAAACAAAATCAGGATTGTATTACAAGTTTCATGAATCAAATCCAGATTCTGCTAAGGTGGGCATTACCGATATTATAACCGTTCAGATGTCATATTCGGTGAATGATACAGTGATTTTCGACAGTAAAGAGATGGAACGCCCCATGCAATTTCCATTGATTCCATCTATATTTAAGGGTGATTTTTATGAGGGAATACTGATGATGCATAAGGGTGATTCAGCCAGTTTTCAATGCCCGGCCGATTCAGTTATTCTCAAAGTTCTCAGGGCAAAGAAATTACCCGATTTCGTTCATTCAGGTGACATGATGCTGATCCATGTGCGCCTAAAAAACTTCTATACAAAGGAGCAATTCAACATCGAAAAGAAAAAGTTTCTGGAAGAGATGCAAGCAAGGGGTAATATGCTACTTTCAATTTACAAGCAGCAAAACAATGTAACACAAGTACCGGAAGAGTCAGGGCTTATTATCTTGCATCAGGTGTATGGCAAAGGGAAATCGCCCGTGCAAGGCAGTAAAGTAAAAGTTAACTATACTGGAACTTTTACTGATGGGACGATTTTCGATTCATCTTATGACCAGGGAAAACCATTTGAATTCACTGTTGGAAGGAATGAAGTGATTCCCGGTTGGGATGAAGGCATTAAAAAAATGAAGGTTGGGGGAAAAGTAAAATTGATTATCCCTGCCAATCTTGCTTATGGCGAACGTAATGTGGGGCAAATACCTCCCCACACTCCACTAATTTTTGACATTGAATTATTAGAAATCTTAAATTAATCTTATGAAAATCAAGACCTTTTTAGTTAGTAGCTTGCTGTTTTCAGTAGCTTTAATGTTGTATTCTTGCAACAAGGGGCCATATCCGGGATTTAAACTGGTAGGCGATATTGTGTATATGAAGTATCATTTAAAAGGTGAAGAGGGAGGAAAAACTCCTGAATTGAATGATATTGTCACTGTTTCGATGGAATATCGCTTAGAAGATACTGTGTTGTTTTCGAGCAAAGAAATGCCCGAAGCACTAAGTTTTCCGCTAGTTGATCCAACTTTTAAAGGTGACATATATGACGGCCTGAAATTCATGGTTGTTGGTGACTCAGTGACTGTTGCATTTCCTGTAGATTCATTTTATGTAAAAATGGTTGGCATGCAGGAACTACCGGAGTTTGTTAAACCGGGTGATCCCATGTATTTTGATATCAAATTATTAAAGATTCAATCACAGGAGGAAGTGCAGGCTGAGAACAATGCCAGGTTATTGCAGATGAAAGAAGAGGAAAACCTTTTATTGCAGGATTACTTGAAAACCAATAATATAACTATTGAACCTACTGAATCAGGTTTATACTATATCGAGAAGAAC
>DITE01000095.1:306-52435 GCA_002422725.1 Bacteroidales bacterium UBA6192 | reverse complement strand
GTCTAAACCGAACCTCAAGCAGAGCTTGGGTTCGGTTTAGACGCGAAAAACCCAGGGCCTGAGGCCCTGGGTTTTCTTGTAGCGGGGGAAGGATTCGAACCTCCGGCCTTTGGGTTATGAGNNAGCCCAACGAGCTACCTCTGCTCCACCCCGCAATGTGGTGATTCCCTTTTAATTTGGGAGTGCAAAGATAATTTTTGTTTCTTTGCAAAACAAGTTTTTTCTTTAAAATAATCTCCCCATGCCGCATAAGTCAGGCTATATCAACATTATAGGAAATCCTAACGCCGGCAAATCTACCCTGATGAACGCTCTTGTTGGTGAAAAAATCTCCATTATCACCTCAAAAGTGCAAACAACCCGTCACCGTATTCTCGGAATTGTGAACGGAGATGAGTTCCAGATGATCTTTAGCGACACCCCGGGGATCATCACAAAACCAGCCTACAAAATGCATGAAATCATGAACAGTTTTGTAGAAACGGCCATGATTGATGCTGATATCATCCTATTTATCATAGATATTCAGGATAAATCGGATTTTAAAGATATCCTGCCAAAGTTACAACATGCACTTGTGCCTGTTTTTATCCTGTTAAACAAGATAGACCTTTCGACTCAGCCCGAGGTGGAAGAAATGATCAAACACTGGCAAGCTCTTGTACCTGCAGCCACCATCATTCCGATGTCGGCCCTGCTGGGTTTTAACATCGAGGCTGTTATGAGCCGCATCGTTGACCTGTTGCCCGAAAGTCCTCCCTATTTTCCAAAAGACGAACTAACCGACAAATCCATGCGGTTTTTCGTGGCTGAAATCATCCGTGAGAAAATTCTGTTGAACTATAAGCAAGAAATCCCCTACGCTGTTGAGGTAGCCGTTGAATCATATGAGGAGGGCGAAAAACTGACCCGAATCCGGGCTATCATTTACACCGCCCGCGAATCGCAAAAAGCCATTATCCTTGGCCATCATGGCGCAGCAATTAAGAAAACGGGTACTATGGCCAGGATCGACATCGAAGAATTTATTGGTAAAAAAGTGTACCTCGAAATCGCTGTGAAAGTGAACAAAGATTGGCGAGATGACGAAACAGCCTTGAAACGTTTTGGTTACGAAGCCTGAGGCAAGTAAAATAATTGAGATATGGGAAATATTGTAGCAATAGTAGGCCGACCAAACGTAGGCAAATCAACCTTTTTCAACAGAATGGTTCAATCGCGCCAGGCAATTGTTGAAGAAACTGCCGGGGTTACACGCGACCGACATTATGGCATAAGCGACTGGAACGGAGTGAGTTTCACGCTAATCGACACTGGCGGGTATGTGATTGGATCCGAAGACATTTTCGAAGAAGAAATCCGTAAACAAGTTGCACTGGCCATTGATGAAGCTGATGTGATCATTTTTTTGGTTGATGTGGCCGAAGGGCTTCACGCCCTGGATGAAGAAGTGGGAATTTTGCTTCGCCAGTCAAATAAAAAAGTCATGTTGGCGGCCAACAAAGTGGATAATTCCGATAGGATTGTACAAACGCATGAGTTTTATGCGCTCGGACTCGGTGAAGTTTTCCCGGTGTCGGCTATCAATGGAAGTGGGACAGGAGAATTGCTCGATGAACTGGTTAAGTTGCTACCCAATGTTGAAGCAGAGGTTGAGGACGACCTGCCAAAATTTGCCGTTGTTGGCCGTCCGAATGTTGGCAAATCATCCCTGATCAATGCACTGCTTGGATTTGACAGAAATATCGTGACAGAAGTAGCCGGAACAACCCGCGATTCGATTCACAGCCGTTACAACGCCTTTGGCATGGACTTCATCCTGGTTGACACTGCAGGCCTTCGGAAAAAAGGAAAGATTTATGAAAACATCGAGTTTTACTCTGTACTGCGCTCCATAAGATCGATCGAAGAAAGTGATGTGGTGCTCCTGCTTATTGATGCCCAAACAGGCATGGAAGCGCAGGATATGAATATTTTGCACCTTGCAGAGAAGAATCGCAAAGGTATTGTCGTTGTGGTGAACAAATGGGATTTGGTCGAAAAGAGCACAAATACGCATGTAGCCATTGAGAAATCTATTCGGGAGAAAACGGCTCCTTTTACTGACTATCCCATTGTCTTCACTTCGGTTCCCGGGAAACAAAGGATATTTAAAGCGCTGGAACTGGCTCATGAGGTGTATGAAAGCAAAACCAGACAAATTTCAACTTCTCAGCTTAACGAGTTGCTGCTTCCTATTATCCAGAACTCTCCCCCACCCGCAACGCCACGCGGTCATTATGTGAAAATAAAGTATATCACCCAGTTGAAAACAAGCTCGCCCCAATTCGTGTTTTTCTGCAATTATCCTCGTGATGTGAAAGAAAATTACAGAAGATTTCTTGAAAACAAGCTCAGGGAGTTATTCAACTTCACAGGAGTTCCTGTACAGATATATTTCAGGCAAAAGTGAGCGGGGATAACAGCTTAAGGATCGATAAATGGCTATGGACCGCCAGAATTTTCAAGACCCGCACGATTGCCGGCGAGGCATGCCGGGGCGGCAAAATAAGAATGGATGGTCAGGCGGTGAAACCATCGCGTGAACTTAAACCAGGCGACACCATCGAAATACATTTTCCACAATACAACAAGATTGTTCAGGTGATACAATTGCCCAAAAACAGGGTGTCAGCAAAACAATTGCCTGAAATTCTGACCGACCTTACTCCGCCGGCCGAGTATGAACGCCTGCAACTCATGCGCGAATTCAATTACGAAAGACGTGACCGGGGTATCGGACGTCCAACAAAGAAAGAGCGCAGAGTGATCGACAAACTCAAATCGGGCCCAAAAGACAACTAATCAAAACGCCAACAAAAGCCAGCCCATGAAACACCTCAGATTGCCCCTAGCACTTGTACTGATTGCACTTCTGAGTGCCTGTCAGCCAAAAATGGGCCGCTTGCTCATGCCTGAAAACGGCTGGACACTGGCTTTTCACAATGTCGAAAACCTTTTTGACACAATCAATGACCCAACAATTAATGATGAAGAGTTTTTGCCCGGCAGCAAGGTTTCCTGGAACACCAAAAGATATCAGCACAAGCTAAGTCAAACAAGCAAAGTGATTGCGGCCATGGACACCTTCAACTTTCCGCATCTTGTTGGACTTTGCGAAATCGAAAACCGAAAGGTACTTGAAGACCTTGTTGCACAGGCTCACATCAAAGAAGCCGGTTACAACATTATCCACTTTGAAGGATCAGACGACCGTGGCATTGAAACAGCGATGATTTACCGGCCTTCCTTTTTCAAACCTCTTGTGCAGCGGCCGGTTAAAGTGTTTAACGAAGAAACGAAGGCTGCCTACCGCGACATACTGTATGTGAAAGGTTTAGTTGCTACGACTGACACTTTGCATGTATTCATAAATCACTGGACATCAAGATATGGCGGAAGGGAAACAACAGAAAATGCTCGGCGTTTAACCGGAACTGTTCTGAAATCGGTTAGTGATTCCATTTTGCAGGCACAGCCCAACAGCAACATTGTTATCATGGGCGATTTCAACGATAATCCAACAGATGCAAGTTTGACTGAACACCTTTTTGCACTTGATCCGGAAAAAGCTGTTGAAGCCAATAAACTCTACAACCTTTCATTACGCGGCTTTTCCGCCGGCAATGGAACACTGTATTATAATGGTTGGGATATGTTTGACCAGATCATTGTTTCGGGAAATTTAATCGAACCAACATCAGGGAAAATTATTCTCGACGGGACAGAAATTGTTAAAAAAGACTGGATGTTATTCAAAGGATCAAATGGTGTTGCCCGGCCAAACCGAACCATGTCTGGCGGCAAATACTTCGGTGGGTTTAGTGACCACTTAGCTGTGATGGTTCGCCTCAAACCCTTGACAAATCAGGAGTGAGTTGTTATTCAGAAGAATAATCTATTGTAGAAACAAGGATTCCTGTTTCATCCCACGATTGCCAGATGCCTGTTTTTTTGCCCATGTCGTATTCACCCTCAATGTGTTTGAGGCCACCCGGATGATACACTACTCCTTTTCCATGGCGCAATCCGTGCTCAAAATTGCCCTCGCTCCATAAAACGCCATCTTCATACCACGATTTCCACACTCCATGTCTCTGACCTTTATCAAGTGGCCCCTGCATATGCAGTTTTCCACTGACATAATAGTGTAACTCAATAATCTCAGATGATCTTGTGCCAGTCTGTTGTACTACTCTGGGCTGGCCGTTATCATACT
The DNA here is from genome assembly GCA_002422725.1 of Bacteroidales bacterium UBA6192. Taxonomy (GTDB): domain Bacteria; phylum Bacteroidota; class Bacteroidia; order Bacteroidales; family F082; genus UBA6192. The sequence goes on along the minus strand of DITE01000095.1, from coordinate 48,177 downwards.
TCGAAACGATTTCTTCATGAGCCTCCTGCGGGGCACATGATAACTGAGAAAAAGCCAGTAAACCTGCAAGCAGGAGAAAATGCAATCTTTCCATTCCGAAAGGTTTAACGATCAAACAACAGTCTTTGACCCTTTGTAGTTTCATCAAACACACCATCATGATACACGAGCTTACCATTAACAAAAGTATGTGTAACCATTCCTCGTAAACTCTCGCCTTCCATTGGCGACCAGCCACACTTGTAGAGAACCCCTGCCCTATCCACTGTCCAGTTTCTGTTTGGATCAACCAACACCAGATCAGCCCAATACCCTTCTTTAACGAATCCTCTCCCGAGCAGATTAAATGCAATTGCCGGATTGTGACACATCTTCTGAACCAGCATTTCAAGGGTCAAACTGCCCTGCTGAACAGCAGTGAGCATGGCGGGTAACAGGTGTTGCACCATAGGTCCGCCCGAAGGGGAAAGGAAGTAAGGTCGATTTTTCTCTTCTAAAGTATGCGGGGCATGATCGGTGGCTATCACATCCAGTTTTCCATCGGCTAAAGCCTGCCAGAGTGCTTCGAGATCAGTGGCTGATTTCACCGAGGGGTTCCACTTGATCAAATTGCCTTTGGTGGCATAATCCTTATCGCTGAACCACAGATGATGCAGGCATACCTCAGCTGTTACCCTCTTATCTATCAGGGGTTTATTTGAGTCAAAAAGTGACATTTCACGGGCCGTTGACAAATGCAGCACATGCAGCCGTGTGTTATACCTGTAAGCCAATTCAACGGCCTGCGAAGATGAAAGATAGCAAGCCTCATCACTTCTTACGAGGGGATGGATATGCGCCGGTGCATCATCGCCATAAAGCTTCCTGTAGTAACTAATCTGTTGTTGAACAGTAGGTTCATGCTCGCAGTGAACAGCAACAAGGCAGGGCGATTCAGCAAAAATGCCCTGAAGCACCTGCTGATCATCCACCAGCATATTCCCGGTGCTTGATCCCATGAAAACCTTTATACCACAAACTGTTTTTGGGTTTGTGCGGACCACTTCATCCAGGTTGTTGTTTGATGCGCCCATGTAAAAGGAATAATTGGCCAGCGAAACCTCTGCTGCACGCTGATATTTCTCTTCGAGCAAGCTTTGGGTAAGTGCATTCGGAATTGTATTGGGCATTTCCATAAAACTGGTAATGCCGCCTGCCACAGCAGCTTTACTTTCGGTATATATTTCCCCTTTATGGGTCAATCCGGGCTCGCGGAAATGAACCTGATCATCGATAATGCCGGGTAGCAGATATAGGCCGCCAGCATCAATAACCTCATAATCCCTTGTCTGTTGGTGCGTTAATTGGTTTTTAGCAGGTATAACCGACTTGATCAGGCCGTCTTCGATAAGCACATCAGCTTTCAGACTGTGGCCTTCATTGACGACAATGGCATTTTTAATGTGAAACCTTCCGTACATATATCAGGATTTCGTTGGTTCTGCAGGCTTAATCCTCCCTAGTAATCCCCTCATTCTTAATGCCATAACCCCAAATATGGCTTCCTTGAAGATTTTGTTGTTCATTTTCGAGCTGCCTTCGGTGCGATCGGTGAATATGATGGGTACTTCCCTGATGGCAAATCCAAGTTTCCAGGCTGAGTATTTCATTTCAATCTGAAAGGCATATCCAACGAATTTTATCTTTTCCAGGTTAATGGTTTCCAGAACCTTCCGTCTCCAGCAAACAAATCCTGCTGTAGTATCACGCACTTTCATCCTGGTGATCAGGCGAACGTATGAAGAAGCATAATAAGACATTAGAACCCGGCTCATTGGCCAGTTGACAACATTCACCCCGGTGATGTAGCGTGACCCGATGCTGACATCTGCACCCTCATTGGCACAGGCATGATACAGGCGTATAAGATCGTTCGGGTTGTGCGAAAAGTCGGCATCCATCTCGGTAATATATTCGTAGTGCCTTTTGAGTCCCCATTTGAAACCATGAATATATGCTGTGCCCAGGCCCAGCTTACCTTTACGTTCTTCGATAAACAACTGCTCAGGGAACTCCGTCATAAGTTTTTTCACGATGTCGGCAGTACCATCCGGGCTATTGTCTTCAACAACAAGCACATGAAACTTCTTCTCCAATGCAAAAACTGCCCGGATAATATTTTGTATATTCTCTTTCTCGTTGTAGGTGGGGATAATAACCAGGCTATCTGACATAGGCCAATGAATTAGAAGTTGTATACAGAATTAACAAAACCTAAAGTTGTACAAAAATCGCAAAAAACATCTGTATAAAACAAATAATTCCGGCCTTGACCGGAATTATCTGTTAATTATTTAAAATACCAGCGCTTATTTCACTTCAACCTTGCTGATTTCCCAGGTTGATGCAACAGTGTCGGTTGAACGGTATCTGAAGGCGATATAAACGGTTAACTGCCCGTCATAGGATGAAATGTCAATCTCGCCCGAGTTCAGGAATGTCCAGTTAGTCCCTGGAGGACGGTTAGGAATAGTGAGTTCAGTCCATGTGCCCTGACTATTTGGGTTGCTGCTTCCGTCGTAATCGGACGAAATCATCACCTGCAACAAGTCCCACTGGTTTTCAACATAGTTTGCTGCCTGTCGGACTTCGAGCACCGATCCGGTGTTTGTTGCCAGGTTGATAGCCGGTGAGATAAGCCAGTCTTCATTGGGAATCCTGTCGGGATTCGCATAACCTGTCATTAAAACACATCCGCCATCGAATGTTCCCCAATTCCAGATCTGGTCACCTACAACCGAGATATGGGAAAATGTACCAAGTGTTGTAGCAAAATCCTCGGTGAAAAGTGCATCACCACCGCCGCCGCCGCCACCTTCGAGTTCGAAGTCAGTTTCAAGGCCAGGGCAGTCCCTTAATCCGGCAACGCCAAAATAGGTACGCAAAGTGCCCGTTACATTCAGCCATTTCTTGTGATTAACAGCATTATCCAACAAGTTTACCTGAGTACGCAATGGACTTCCTGCGGGTAAGTTAACAATAACACACTTGGTGTAGTCAGTTTCGTTGATGTCATCAGCCAGCAGTACATTGGTAGCCAATGTAAAGGGAGGGACAAAATGAATATCTGCAGCTGAAGTAATTGCTGTAATGCCTTCTTTTACTGAGCCAACTATAAATCCTTTAACCCAACTCACAACATATGGAGTAGCATTTTGATTTTCAATTGCTTGTGCAACGGTGAATGGATTCTCTTTGGTCCCACCTTCACCGCCTCCGCCTCCGCCACCTGTGCAACGCTCTCCTGTCATGATTACCTCAGCCAGGGTGCGAATGTACAACTGATAGGTGTTGCCAAACTGGCCTACAATAGCTACCAGACTTCCTTTTCCCTGAGGCAATGGTTTGTCGGCAAAATTGGCATAATTGCTTGTTCTGACCAGGATTGATTTTCCGTTGCAATCTTCAATCGTACGATTTGTTGTGGAGGTTTCCTCCGAAAAGTTAAAACCAAGATCACTGCTGATAAACTGAACGCTGTCAAGGATCACCAATTTCGACTGCTGACCTCCGGCCAGAATTTGTCCAATTGTCATCACTTCAGGAGTGGGATATTTTTGGTTGGCCAGTATCACCACATTGCTGTCAGCATTCAGATTATCGATCTGATATAAACTATTGTAATCGTTCAGGATTGCTTTTTTCAGATAAACCCTGATCGAGTCGCCGGTTCTGAGTCCGCTTTCGCCGGTAAACCTGAGGTTAATAAATCCTGAAGGATCTTTTACATAAGCACTTTTGTAAATATTCCCTGAAGTTTCGTCCATAGTGACAACTGCATACAAGGATGCATCATAGTCAATCTGGGTAGCTCCGGAGGTGTTATACATCTCTATCAACTCAGCAATGGTTTTCACTTCACCCACCGGCAAGGATCCAATCGGAGGCTTATCAAATTCCTTTTTCACGCAAGAACCCATCATTCCGGAAAGCAATAAAACTACCAGAATCACTTTCATTTTCAAAGTTTGTAACATATTAATTGTCATTAAATTATTCTTAATACTGTTTATTTCAAATTTAGTTTTACGTACTGATTACCGCCTGATAGTCAGGTTCACATAATAGGTAGCACCGTACATATAGGAATATTTTGAAGGAAATCTGTCGGGATTCTCCAGGTCGGTGCGCAATTGCTCAAAACCCCACATCCTTATATCTTTGGTGTTTAAGAGATTGTTTACACTTACAGTTAGTCCGATGAAATAGCTTTTCACCCGCCACGATTTTCCGCCAAAAAAGTCGAGTGTATAGGCTGCATCCAGTTTTTCCTGATCAAGTAGTTTTGCAACACGGTAATCACCCTCAACATATTGACTCATAGCTTCAGCAGTGTGGTTGTCAGCATTGGGCTCCAGATAATTGTTGTCGAAGAAGTTTCCGCTGATTCCGGCAAACCAGAATTTAGGAGAGTTGTATTTGATGCCGGCCGAAAGTGCAGTTTGCGGTGTTCCGCCAACATAATAGTTTTCCAGGTAAGATGTACGGTTTTCCGATAAAAGTTTTGAATCGTTATCCCTGGCAATGGTCACGTTTGGTCTGGATGTGTAAATATACTGTCCGTGCGCTGCCACACCGGTTAGAGTTATGGTGGGGCTCACATTGGCTTCGATACCAAGCTCCAAACCCTGATTCCTTTTTTCTATTCCATCCATCACATAATTCACAAAGGTCTTCAGGTCTTCGTGATAATAACTTCTCACCCAAAGCTCGTCTTTAAACTCGGTTTGATACAGGGTAATTCTCGCTTTCACTACAGGTGTGCGCAAAACATAACTGATATCCCCCGAAAAAATGGTTTCATCAGTCAGGTTATTCACCTTGTAATCGCGTGTTCGTGGCGAAATATAGGCGTCCTGAAAAAATGGTGCCCTGGTGAGATAGGCGCCGTTAAGCACGATAAAATTCCGGCCATCAATTTTGTATGTGGCTCCTGCTTTTGCAGTGTAGTTGAAGAAACTGTTCTTGTCAGAATCACCTAAGGAGTTATCGGGGAACTTGCCGTTTTGCATATGACCTGTCCTCCAGAAAGTGGTGTTTGACAATTCGATACCGGCATAGGCATCAAAGCGGCTAAGTTTCCATTCAGCCTGTCCCCAGATTTGGCTTTTGTTCACATTGGAGGTGTAGTCATACCCAAATTTATCTCCTTCTTTCACAATACGATTCGGGAATCTAAGGTCGTTCTGCGATTCGTCAGTTGAAGTAAAAGGCTCTTCATCAGCATACTTATCAATATCAACCCAAAAATCTCCTCCAAGCAGGTCAGAAATCAGTTTGTAGTTTTTCCCTTTCGAAATGGTAACATTCAACCCACCGGCCAGACGTGTTGAGGTGTTTAACTGATGTTGCAGATTGACATTCAGACCAAATTGGTTTTTGTCCTGCCGACGGTCTTCAAGAATGTATTTTGACCTGTTGCCTGTGACCGAATTGCCAGCAATACCATTTGCATCATTAATAGTGGATAAATGTTTGCTGTTGGCAAAATAAAAATTGTCCCATTGTATCTGGCGGTATTCTTCATTGTTCTGCCATTGAAACTTTGAGGCTTCATAAGCTTCCAAATCATCGATCAACAGGTGATAACTTGGCAGGTTGCGGTAATAATCAGGCCGTGGATCATTGGCTTCGCTCCATTCAAGCGAGGTTGAACTTCCTTTACCAAACCAGTTGTAAACCGAACTGTTCACCTTTGTTTTTTCACTGATATTCCAATAATGAGCAAGTTGGATCAATGGCTGGTGATAGCTGCTGATGCGTGAATTGCGCACTTCACCGTTCTGATATCCCCAATTGGCATTGTAATTGTTGTCGCCTGTGAGATCATAGGCTTCCTGGGTGGAAACTGAAGAACGGGCCCTTTCATTCGGTGCGCCCATAGCCAGCAATCCAATGCTGTGTTTGGAATTAATTTGTTTTTCCAGCGACAGGAAATAGCTGTAAGCATCGTAATAGGTGCCTTTTACATAACCTTCCTGAGCCCAGCGTCTGGAACCCGAAACAGCCAATGACCAGCCATTATCCATTTTTCCGGTTGCATGATGAAACATCATCCGGTTGTTGTAGCTTCGGTTCGAAACTGCATAGCTGATGCTGGTGCTCTTGCGGTAATCACTGGCCCGGGCGATGATGTTCGACACTCCGCCAATTCCGCCAAATCCATAATCAGTAAAGGATATGCCATTACTGATTTCAATGTTGCGGGTAGCATCGTTGAGGCCTCCCCAGGTTGACCAGAAGGCCCTGCCTGTTTCGGGATCGTTCATCACAATGCCGTTGAACATTATTGCTGTGTGATCCGAATCGTAACCACGCATACGGAAACGCACTGCACCAAATGTGTAACCTGCTGTGGAAACAAAAATATCTCTTGACGACTGCAACAAACCAGATATATCCTGGCTTTCACTCTTGCCATCGAAATCAGCTTCAGTAAGAGTGATTGTTGGCAGGTTGATGTCGCTCCGCGAAATGGTCGTTGTGTCGTCCTGGGCCATAATCACCTGAAAGGCGAACAAGCCGGCAATTAGAAAAGTAAATTTTCTCATACTTTCATGATCCTCCTGGTTAAATGAGCTTTTACAGAGGGGCTGCAAATTTAATCTAAATGTGATATTAAACCCTTATCAGGTGTCAAATAAATCCTAATTTTGTGTGAATTTTATTAACCTTTGTTCTTCACCCATTATTCTTCGTTCCACTATGCTACATAAAATCATGTTCCGTGCTTTTTTTCTGGCTTTGATGCTGTTATATGCATCATTTACTCAATCACAAACAAAGGAGAAAAACTGGCGTGTAGGATGCATCGCATTCTACAATGTGGAGAACCTGTTCGACACCATCAACGATCCCACAACCAACGATGAAGAATTTACGCCTCAGGGTGATGTGCGATGGAATACCGAAAAGTATGTTAACAAACTCAAGGCCCTTTCTGAAGCAATGGCCGGCATAGGCACCGAGTTTACACCAGACGGGGCTGCTTTGATTGGTGTTTCCGAAATTGAAAACAAGCAGGTGATGCTCGATCTGGTGAAACAACCTGCTCTTGCGGGCAGAAATTATAAGGTTGTTCATTTTGATTCGCCCGATCGCAGGGGCGTTGATGTGGGCCTGATTTATCAGCCGAAATATTTCAGACCGCTTCATTCAAAGTCTTACAGATTAATTGTGGAGAACAATCCGGATTTTTTAACCCGTGATCCGCTGGTTGTTACCGGCCTTTTCGATGGAGAGGAGATCAGTGTTATTGTCAATCACTGGCCATCGCGCAGGGGGGGCGAAAAACGCTCAATGCCATTACGGATGGCAGCAGCCAAACTCAACCGCCATATTGTGGATTCATTGCTGGGGTTAAACCCTGATGCAAAAATCGTTGTCATGGGCGACCTGAACGACAATCCCACCAACAAAAGCATATTAGAGGGGCTAAATGCCAAAGGAACGAAGGACAATCTGAAGACCGGCGAACTGTTTAACCCGATGTTTTCTATCTATAAGAAAGGTGTCGGATCAAATGCCTGGCAGGATTCATGGAGTTTGTTTGACCAGCTGATCATCAGCCAGGGCCTTCTTGGAGAAGATTTTTCTACCTATACTTTTCGCACTGCCAGGGTGCACAACAAAACTGAACTTGCCCAGAAAACAGGCCGGTTCAAGGGCTACCCTCACCGGACCTATGCAGGAGGCACCTATCTGGGTGGCTACAGCGACCACTTCCCGGCATATATTATCATTGCCAAAGAGGTTAAATAGCATAAAATTCAACAGGACTGCAATCGCTGAAAAAATTCGCATAGCAAGACCGATATGCTCAATGAAATTGAACAATAGGTCCTTAAACCAGGTCAACAACGGGGTGGTTTGGTATTCCAGAGATCCGGTTCGTTTTGATGCATTGTAGCCAATTGGATTGCAGCCTTTAACATCTCCGAGCTATTGCAACCGGATCGAAACACTAATTTATTGTTTTGGCCATTTCGAAGAACACTACCTTAGCTGTTTATTCACCTCTTTTACAGCCTCTTCAAGTCGGAAATTAACTTCTTCCGGTGTTCCTGCTCCATCAATTTCGAAAAAACTACATTGTCTTTTGTAATAATCAATAACCGGCTTTGTCTTTTTTTCATACTCCTCCAAGCGGTTGATGATCAATTCTGCGCTGGCATCATAGGGGCGGCTTCGCTCTGTTTTTGCACGGTTGTTCAACCGTTTGATCGACTCGATTGTTGTCAGTTTCAGGTTGAGCATGCAACTCACCCGCGAATCAATCCGCCTGAGTAATCCATCAAGGATATAAGCCTGAACAATGGTTCTTGGAAATCCCTTGAATATAAATCCCTGAGCCGAGGGATTACGTTCAATTTTGCGTTCGATCAGCTTGATGGCGATTTCGTCGGGTACTATTTCGCCACGTTCCATAAATGGTTTGGCAATTCTTCCGATCTCGGTGTCGTTGGCAATTTCCTGACGCAGCATTTTACCGGTGGAAATATAGACCAGGTTGTTTTTGCGTGCCAGAATCTCACCTTGTGTGCCTTTTCCTGAACCTGGCTTACCAAGCAGCACTATGTTGAAGAAATTCTGTGGCACAGTTGTTTCAATTGTCTGGCACAGGCTTCTGAAGATTTCATCCACCCCTCCAACTCCCTTCACGGGAAAATACTTGCCTTTTTCGCTATAGAATTCGATAACAGGTTTTGTTTTGTTCTCGTATTCCTTTAGCCGCACCTTGATAACATCCAGATTGTCGTCGGCTCTTCCACTGGTTTTAGCCCTTTCGAGCATACGGGTAATCAAGTCATCATTCGGAACTTCGAGGCTCAACATGCAGGTAAGGCTTGTATTGAGTTTCAGCAACAAACCATCCAAAATATATGCCTGCACAATGGTTCGCGGAAACCCGTCAAACAATATCCCCCTGGTTTCCAGATTCATTGTTACCTTGGTTTCAATGATTTGCACAATCATTTCATCCGGAACAAGATCGCCTCTTTCGATAATCGACTTCGCTTCGATGCCGATAGGGGTTTTGTTGACAATCTCCTCACGGAGCATGTCGCCTGTTGAAATATAGGTTAGATTGTACTTTTCGATCAGAAGTTTCGACTGGGTTCCTTTTCCGGCACCGGGAGGGCCAAACAGAGCAATATTCAGCATGTTGGTTGTGTTGGTTTGTTATTGAGAAATAATCTTATAAATATCAGGATAGTTTCGGGCATGTTCATCATAATCAAGGCCATACCCCACAATGAAGTCATTCGGAATTTCCAGTCCGACAAAATCAATTGGAAAATCTTCTTTAAAGGCATTGGGTTTGAATAACATGGTTGCAACCCGAACACTTTTTGCTTCAAGGTGCTTGAGTTTGTCAATGGTATGGCGCATCGTCAGGCCTGTGTCGATAATATCTTCGACCAGAACAATGTCGCGATTTGCAACAGCATGATCCAGACCAATCAGTTCGCGTACCACCGAGGTGGTGGATGTTCCGGAATAGGACGAAAGTTTTACAAAACTAATCTCGCATTCAATATTCAGGTTTTTAAACAACTCGGCGGCAAACATAAACGCACCATTCAACACAATCAGAAACAAAGGATTTTTGCCTGCCATCTCAAGACTGATATCATCGGCTACTGTTCTGATTGCCCTCTCAATCTGATCTTGTGGGATATACAATTCAAATTCCTTGTCGTGGACTTTAATTCTGCTCATAATACAGGTAAAACAAAGTTGGAGTAATTGATAAACCAACAAAAATAGTGAATCCAGCCGATCGATAAGCAGGAAATATTATATTTTTGCCACACTAATCAATAGAACGCCAAATGAAACCCTTAGTAAGCATCATCATGGGCAGTACCTCGGACATGCCTGTCATGGAAAAAGCAGCGCTTTTCTTTGACGAAATGGAGATACCTTTCGAAATCAATGCACTTAGTGCCCATCGTACCCCCGACATGGTGGAATCATTTGCCCGCGGTGCCAAAGGGCGGGGTATAAAAGTTATTATTGCCGCCGCCGGCATGGCTGCTCATCTGCCCGGTGTAGTGGCTGCAATGACCCCACTCCCCGTAATCGGTGTGCCCGTTAAAGCCGGACTTGAAGGACTGGATGCCTTGCTTGCTATTGTGCAGATGCCGCCCGGAATACCCGTTGCAACAGTGGCCATCAATGGGTCGCTCAATGCAGGCATACTGGCAGCGCAGATCATTGCTGCCGGCGATGATGCCGTTGCAGCGAAGGTTGAAAACTACAAGGAGAAACTGAAGTTGAAAATTATTAAAGCCAACGAAGAACTGAAGGATCTGCGTTTTAAGTTTAAAACAAACTAAACCGGGTGTATATTGGCTTCCATGAAAGATCACTTTTGGGGAAGTGATTGACTATATCGCGCTGTTTCTTAAATCTTTCTAATCAACATCAGTCCGTCGCGCATTGGAAGCAACACCTGTTCAACACGCTCATCACCTGCAACTTTTTTATTGAATTCACGCATTGCTTTTGTTTCAACATCGTTGAATTGCGGGTCGATCACCTTCTGGCTCCAGAGCACATTGTCGGCCAGAATAAAACCACCTTGTTTTACCTTATCGAACACCAGGTCGTAGTACAAGGAATAATTTTCCTTGTCGGCATCAATGAAAACCAGATCAAAAGTGTCGTCAAGCTGTTCGATTTCATGCCGTGCGTTACCCAGTATCAGATTCACTTTTGCTGACAGACCGGCCTTGTCGAGCACCTCACGGATTGTATCTTCGAGTTCCCGATTCTGTTCAATTGTTACAAGCAACCCGTTTTCCGGCAATCCTTTTGCGAGCGAAACAGCACCATATCCGGTAAAAGTGCCAATCTCCAGAATCCGTAAAGGTCTGATCATAAAGCTGATCATTTCAAGAAACTTTCCCTGAATGTGCCCCGACATCATCCGAGGAAAGAGCGTTTCAAGATAGGTTTTCCGCTCCAGATTTCTCAGGGTTTCACATGGTGGTGAGCTGTGCTCCTGCAGATACCGTTCAAGTTCGTCAGAAATCATTCAAAATCGGTATAAAAAGCCATGCGAACGCCTTCGGCAGAAGCCGGCATCACAAGACGAATATCCTGGGTATTAAAAGGCAATTCGTTCCGGTTTATTTCGAGCAGACCCGGGTACAAAACAATATAGCCAATGTCGTCTTTTCCGACACTCTCGAACATCATTTCGATGATCCCCTTTCGCCCGGGAGCTATGTTGCTGTAAAACAAGGGTTGTTCGCTGTACAAAAAAATGCCCTCCTTGTCAAGCAACGAAATGTGTAACCAAAAGTTACTGATTTGCTCCTGGTTGTTATTGGTTAGCTCAAACACCATTCGGGTGCTTTGTTGAAACTGGCTGAAGCTCTTTAACTCAAAAGTGTAAGGATATTGTATGTTTTGGACTGGAATTTGAAGTGTATCCATTTCATTGTGAGGCATTTGATAGTGGACTTCAACCTCATCGGGTTCGGCAAACTCCAGTATCTGCGCAAACCCGGCCCTACCCGTGCCAGTGCAGGCTATGAACAACAAAATGCCGATGATTTTTAAAAGGTATTTTCTATTTTCCATTATCCAAAAATACACTTTGTTGCAATGGTTCAACAACAATCCCTATTTTTTTGTGGCTGAATGAAAAATCAAGGTGCTGATCCGGTTCGGATCAAACACCTGCCGGGCGGCCTCCATCAACTGATTGCTGCTCACATTGTTTATCCTGTTTGCCAAATCGCCCATATCGTCAACAACATCAAATAACATATGCGAACGGGCAATGGCAAGTGCTTCCGACATGCCCGATTCGAAGCTGATGGCCAGCTGACCGGTGAGCTGCTTTTTGGCCCGGTGCAACTGCAACTCGCCCAGCGAAGTGTCGGTAAATTTCTTTAGCTCTTTATAAACCAGTTGGATGGTCTTTTCAAGCGATTTCGGATCGGTGCCCAGATAGATGACAAATAATCCGGTGTCGGAATAGGATGAAAAATGAGATTCGATGGTATAACAGAAGCCATACTTCTCCCGAATATTCAGATTAAGCCTCGAGTTTAGCCCGGGGCCACCCAGGATATTGTTCAGCAAAATCATAGCAAACCTCAGTGGATGCCGCTGGTCAAAAGCAAGATTACCAATAGTGCAATGGCTGAGAAAACCGCTGCGTTCAACGGATTCGCTCATTGGCTGGTAATGATCAAATGCACGGCGTTTAGAGGTATTTCTCAAATTAAAAACCTGACCAAAATACCTGTCAGATAGATGCTTGAATACCTCAAAATGCATTGGACCCACCAAACTGATGACCATCTGATCGGTGCTATAATTGCGGCTGATAAACCTGAAAATGTCTGATCTGCTGATCCGTGAAATGTTTTCTGCAGTTCCCAGTATATTCCTTCCAATCGGATGGCCTTTGAATACTATATTTTCAAATTCATCAAAGATCTCCTCCGAGGGGGTGTCTTTGTACGAATTTATCTCATCCAGAATAACATCTTTTTCCTTGTCCAGTTCAGCTGCAGGGAAAGTCGAATTGAAAGCAATATCGGCAAATAATTCAAGTGTCCGGTCGAGGTGTTCGGCAAGGAATGAAGCATGTATGCAGGTTTCCTCCTTGGTTGTATAGGCATTCAGATCGCCCCCCACATGCTCAAGGCGACTCAGGATATGGTATGCTTTCCGCTTTGTTGTTCCCTTGAAAATCATATGCTCAATCAGATGGGCCATGCCGTTCTCGTGCTCATCCTCATCGCGCGAACCCGTGTTAACCATCAGGGCACAATGAGCCACCTTACTGCTCGTTTGCCTGTGGATCAGCCGTATGCCGTTAGGCAACCGAAAATAATTATATGTCATAAAGGAAATCGCTCGTGTGGGTTATTGCATTTTTTCAGGGTAGCGTTCATCTGTATAAATCCAGTAAAGCGGCTGCCAGCGCTCAATGCCCTCTGAATCGAACCTTCGGGCTACAGGGGCTATTCCGAGCACTTTTTTGGTAATCTGCAGGCTTACAGGATCGATGTACCATTCTTCAAGAAAACGAATCCTGAGTACATCTGTCGGTTCAATATGATGCACAACAACTGTGTCGTACATTTCGTAGGGTGCCTCCTGACGCATGAGCTTTAACAGCATGGTGTCGTGAAGTATGTGTCCAACCTGTTTTGATTCCAATGGATTGTTAAAATAATCATGCACCTGTACCTCGCCTTTCATGGCTTTCTCCAGTATCATCCTGACCAGTTTTTCCCTGGCCGGGCCTTCAAGATTCTGTATCCACCAATCGTAATCGGGCGAGGGGCTTTTGATCGTCACATCATACTGAATGCGCTCAGTAAGTAATTGTTGTTCAGTCTTCTGTTGGCACGACCAGCAATTGGCAACAAGGATTAATCCACCTATCAGGAACAGCTTTGTCAGATAAACTTTCATGACTTTAGTATTTGGTTGCAAAACTAACAATATATCAGGGATTTCGCTCCAAATTGCACAGAGAGCCACTAAGAAGACACGAAGTTTCACAAAGAAAAGAATTTTGAGTGAAAAGTTTTCATTGATTCTTAATCAATTATCACTTTGTTTTACTCTGTGATTCTTTGCGCAACTTTGTGCTATAGCTCTTGTACAGAGAGCCACTAAGAAGACACGAAGTTTCACAAAGAAAAGAATTATTAGTGAAAGATTTCATTGATTCTTAATCAATTATCACTTTGTGTCACTCTGCGATTCTCTGCGGAACTTTGTGCTATAGCTCTTGCACGGAGCTCCACCAAGAAGACACGAAGTTTCACAAAGGAAAAGATGAATATTAAATTTTGAAGCAAGCACATCAAAATAGACAGCAGCCATTGCATCCGGTATTGTAAAAACAGCCTATTTTTATTGCTCAATTTTTTTCACAATGAATCAAAGACCCAGTCATACCACCATTAAGCCCGAATTAATCCTTGATGAGGCCAAATGCAGGAACAATATCCGGCTTATGAAACAGCGGGCCGATGATGCCGGAGTCATTTTCAGGCCACATTTCAAAACACATCAGTCGGCAGTCGTCGGGCAATGGTTCAGGCAGGCCGGAGTGCATGCTATCACCGTTTCGTCGGTGACGATGGCTGAATATTTTGCTTCGCATGGCTGGGACGACATCACCATTGCTTTTCCGGTGAATCTGCTGGAAATGAACGCAATCACAAAACTTGCTTCGCGCATCAACCTCAATCTGCTTGTCGAATCGGCAGAGGTGACAGCTCAGTTGGGTGAGGCAGGTTTGAAAGCCGGTGTTTTCATCAAAATTGACGTAGGGGCGCACAGAACCGGCATTCCGGTTCATGAAACAGAGAAAATTCTGAACCTGATCAATACAATCAGGCAGATTCCATCTTTAACATTAAAAGGCTTCCTTGCTCATGCCGGACACACATACAAGGCAAAAGGATACCATGAAATAAACCAGATTGCCATGGATGCTGCCAACGCTTTGAAGGCAATCAGACTCTCAGCAGCTATTCCTGATTTGCTGATCAGTTGGGGCGACACCCCTTCGTGTTCACTGATGACCGAAAACCCGGGTTTTGACGAATGGAGACCGGGCAATTTCGTGTTTTATGATGTGATGCAATACCATATTGGTTCCTGCTCACTCGACCAGATTGCTGTTGCCATGGCTTGCCCGGTAGTGGCCACACACAGCTCGCGCAATCAGGTTGTGATTTATGGCGGTGCCATTCATTTCTCAAAAGAAAGAATAATGGCCGACGACAACTTCGAATTGTTTGGTTATGTTGTTGAAATGGGCGAAAATGGCTGGGGACAGCCCATTCCCGGGGCATGGCTTAGTTCCCTATCGCAGGAGCATGGTATTGTAACCCTTCCTGAAACAGTTGCCGGCAGAATAAAACCGGGGATGATTCTTGGCATCTTACCTATTCACTCATGCCTTGCTGTGAGTGCGTTGAAAGAAATGTATACCCTAAACAGGTTCAGGATCACTTGCATGCCGCTGTAAACAGAATTGCCTATTTTTGTTTTATGGACAATCCAGCTATCATACATCAGACAGTGAGGGCGTTTGAGGCGTGCAGCGAGCGACATAGTCACAGACTACACCGGGCTAGGGTGACAATACAGCAATTGCTATGAAAATTTATGAAATATATGCTTACATGTATTACAGGCTTGCGGCTTGGTATTTCAGGTTTGAGAAAAAAGGGAAAATTTCTTTTGGAGCATCAGCTCTTGTTTCACTTTCTCAAGTAATGATATTAACTAATATACTTGGTTTTAGTATAAATGAATTCTATGAACACTCAGATAGGCAATATGTAATGAATAAATTTAGACCATTTTATATCGTTATCATTTTAATTATAGCATTTGTAAATGATTATAGGTATAAGAATAAGTACAATGCTTTTAAGGAAAAATGGGAGAATCAAAGTAAAACGGAGAAGAGTATTTACGGGTTTATAATTCTTTTACTATTAATTGTACCGTTGGTTTCAGTACCTATTATGTTGGGTTTATTCGATTTCAGAAAATAGAGTCTGCTGAAAAAAATTCAGCCGAATGATTATGAGAATTTTATGAATATGTTTGGTGTATTATTTACAAGGATATAGTTGTAGTCAAAGACTACGCCGAGCGGAAAGCAACGGTACAGTTGGAACATTCCCATTAGATAAATTAGAACAATACGTATAAAATGAGAACATTAATAATTTCAGCGCTAACCTTCATTATGTCGCATTCTTTGTTTGGTCAAATCATCAACAGTACGGAATCGACTGATCTTTCAAATATATATATCCACGCGATGATGGTTTATTGTGATTCTTCTCTTGCAAAGAATATCAATTCACTCATGGTTGAATACGAGTATTTAACGACAAGCCATCTTCCCCAAAAAATAGGTAATGTGGAAATAAAGCTGATTGAATACAAACAACTCATTAGTTTGACATCCAACAAAAAGAGTATTGAGTTATTAAGGGTTATACCAATAAGGCATGAAAAAGGGTGTTTTTTTGTTAATATTTTACCTTACAGAGTAACTAAAAAAGGGAAAAAATTGGAATACTCCCTTCTTATGGGTATGGGAGTAAAAATTAAGTATCGCTTTGATTGTAATTCTCATGGTTTTGTATTTGATAAAATAGAATGAGCAGAATATCTTAAGCCAGTTATTGTTCTAACGCGGATGGGACTTATAATGAAGAGTTAAATGTTAAAGTTGATAAATAATGAAAACATATAGAATAACAAAATATAATCCGAAAAATAGAGAAAAAGATGGTGTTTATTCTAAAGATGAATGGACTTCTATTTCTGATATAGGTAAGAGTTTTGGTGATTATAAGTTGACTGCTTCAGATTATCTCAAAGTTGAAGATCAATATTTAAAGTCTTACGAGGCGGTACTTCATAAATATGAGTTAAACCGAATTAAGTTGACTGAACTGGAAAAATTTTATTACGATGTTAATAATAGTGCTATTAAGAGCCTATATTGTGATGATTTAGAAAAATTGTTCAATAACTTAACTGAAAATTACAATTTTTCAACAGATAATGAAGTCATTATGACATTAAAATTAATATTACGAGAACATATTTGGGGTAAGTTGGTAATAAAGAACTCGAGTGTAAGAATTGAGTTCGGTAATGATTTTTATACATATCTTATCTCCGATGAGCTATATGTTGATACAATTAAAAAAATAAATGATAATGGTTTATTTGTTGAAGAGATATAGCCCCCACTCAACATAGTCTGTGACTATTTCCCTTAACAAGTCCGACTTATTCTACTCGCCTAAGAATAGCCTTCAGTGAAAAATCTGCCAAACTTATCATCAAAGATCAAATGATGTTGCCACCGCAATCCGCATAGGTTATTCGCAAAAACCTTATCTTTGTTATATTATTAACACCAATTTAAGACGCCATGGATCTATCAGACAGAATATTGTTTATCAGCAATATAGAATTGTTCAAAGGACTCAGCAAAGAAGAAATCCGCGTCATTGCAGAAGAATCACTTGAGCAGACATTGGTTAAAGGTGATCTGCTTTTCAGGGAAAATAATCCACGTCACGACATATTTCTGATTGTTGATGGAAAGGTAGAGTTGTACAAAACAACTGCTTTTGGCGAAGAACAACGCATAACTTTTTTCGGGCGTTACGATTTCCTGGGCGAAGGTTCGCTGATGGAAGACTCGCCACACTCCACATCGGCAAGGGCAGTTGACGACACCCTGATTTTGAAAATCAACAAGGACCTGTTCAAAAGCTCCGGTTCCATTGCCTTGGTTATCCTTTCAAATATTACCAAAGTGGTTTCGCGACGCATGCGCCATGCCAACGCCAAGGCAATAAATGTGACATCGCAATATGAATCGGGGAAAACCCGGCTGGAGCACGACCTGCTTGGCGACAGGGAGGTTCCCTATGAGTATTACTATGGCATTCAGACCCTCAGGGCTCTCGAAAATTTTAACATCAGCGGAATAACTCTTAATTTCTTTCCCGACTTTATCAATGCCCTGGCCATGGTGAAAATGGCGGCAGCAAAAGCCAACTATGAGCTGGGTCAGCTCCCCAAAGAAATTGCCGATGCTATTGTGAAAGCCTGTCAGGAAATTATCGACAACAGGTTTCACTCGCATTTTGTGGTCGACATGATACAAGGCGGTGCCGGAACATCGACCAATATGAATGCCAATGAGGTGATTGCCAACCGCGCCCTCGAAATATTGGGCAAAGAACGTGGAGAATATGAATTTTGTCACCCAAACAACCATGTTAACCTTTCGCAGTCGACAAATGACGCTTACCCCACAGCCATCAAAATTGCCCTGATCAAAGCCAACGAAAAACTGATTATTGTGCTTCAGGAACTGATCAAAACCCTGCACAAAAAAGCCAGGGAATTTGCGCATATCATCAAAATGGGGCGCACACAGCTTCAGGATGCTGTTCCGATGACACTCGGGCAAACTTTTCTGGCTTTTGCCGTTACCCTGGAAGAAGAAATTCAGTTACTTAACCGAACCTCTGCACTTTTTCTCGAAGTCAATATGGGTGGAACCGCCATTGGAACAGGTATCAATGCCGACCCGAAATACGGTGATAAAATTATTCCTTACCTGCGTGTCATTACAGGAATGGATATCCGACTGGCCCGAAACCTGGTTGAAGCAACCCAGGACACCGGTGATTTTGTCACCTACTCAGGCTCGTTGAAACGACTGGCCGTGAAACTTTCGAAAATGTCGAATGATTTGCGTTTGCTGTCTTCGGGCCCAAGAGCAGGCATCAATGAAATTAACCTGCCTCCTATGCAACCAGGTTCAACTATTATGCCGGGCAAGGTGAATCCGGTTATTCCTGAGGTGGTCAATCAGATTGCTTTTAAGGTCATCGGAAACGATCTCACCGTGGCCCTTGCTGCCGAGGCAGGACAACTTGAACTGAATGTGATGGAACCCGTCATCGTGCAAAGTCTTTTCGAGTCGATCGAGATGCTGAAGAACGGGATGCAGGTGCTCACTACACGGTGCATCGCAGAGATCACTGCCAACGAAGACCGCTGCCGCGAGATGGTTCAGCACTCCATTGGCCTTGTCACGGCCCTGAATCCATACCTGGGCTACGACACCTCCACCGTCATTGCCCGCGAAGCCCTCGAAACAGGCAAAAGTGTGTATGATCTGGTGCTTGAGAAACAACTGATGTCAAAAGACGAACTCGACAAAATTCTTGATCCCAGAAACATGATTCATTAATGCCAACTTATCTGCGGCTTGCGCGGATTAACTGCGCTGAGCTCCCTTCGGTCGGTTGCATATCCGCGCCAGCCATGGGAATCTTTACACACATGCGACCCCGATGGGGTCGATGGAATTTATTATATCGTTTTCTATACACATCTGACCCCTCTGGGGTCAATACTCACAATGTATCGGAAATCCCAAACGAACAACCCTACTCCGGAGGAGTTGCATGTGTGTAGAAAAAGGCAAAAAAACAATTTACGACCCCAGCGGGGTCGCATGTTTCAGGGATCAGCTTGTTCCAAGTCGGTGTATGATTCACCCCGCCGCTGGCGCGGATTTGTAATCCGTGCCTACAGAAAAGTAACTTTTACTCATAAAATTGAAGTAGCAAGTGGTAATACAAGTTACATAATCAGTTGAGCAACATACTCATTAATTGATTAGTTTTGATACATGAGTCGAAAGTACAAATTCCATAATCCTGATGGCACCTACTTTGTCACTTTTGCCGTGCAGGGGTGGGTGGATGTCTTCACAAGAAATCAGTACAAAGACATTCTCATTGAAAACCTGACTTATTGCTGTCAAAACAAAGGTCTTGAAATATTCGCCTGGTGCATCATGACAAATCATGTCCACTTACTCGCCAGAGCAACCGGACAAGATTCTTTTTCTGATATATTGAGGGATTTTAAAAAGTTAACAAGTAAGGCGGTAATAATAGCGATTCAGGAAAATGATAAGGAAAGCAGAAAAGAATGGTTGCTTCAACAATTTGCAACAGAGCAGGAATACCGTTTCTGGCGATCAGATAACAAACCGATCGAAGTGTGGAGCAACAAAGTAATACAAGAAAAGTTAAACTACATTCATTTTAATCCAGTAGAAAAAGGTCTTGTCTTCAGGCCAGAAGATTATGTTTACAGCAGTGCACTCAACTATTCAGGACAAAATGGATTATTTGAAATAACATTATTGAGCTGAATAATAAGCTTTTGCGCGAAAATAAGGTTGGCACGGGTTGCAATTCGCGCCAACCGTGGTGTTTGGCAAGGATTGCAAATCCGCGCCAGCGGCGGGGGCGTAGCCCTGTTGTCTTCCTAGCAGGTAAATATTAGCACAGTAAAATAAGGGGCGTAGCCCTGAAATCTCTTTTTCATCGGAACAAATGGCAAAGCCTTACAGCATCATTTCTTTTCAACAGGCATCATCTTCAGCTTCTCGCCTTCTTTCAGAATTACCCCCATGTTTTTGCGCCCATCGATCAGTATCATCAGATCGCTCGAAAACCTGATGTGCCTGATATAATGATTTTCGTAAATAACATCCTGCTTTCCAAGATACTCCAGATCGTAGGTGCCATCGTTAATGAAGGGATTGATCGTCAGGTAGCCGACACCAAATGAGGTCAGGTTTTGAAAAAAATGGGTTCCCTGGCTCGGATCGATGCGGTAATGCTCCAGTCCGGATTCAACTATTATGCGGGCTGCTGAAATCTGGGGCCATTTCACCGGAATGCCAAGCCAGGGGTCACTCGATCCCCAGCGACCAGGCCCGACAAGTATATAATTTTCGTCTCTTTCGAGAAATCCATGATTAATCTGCCCGACAAGCTCGGCTATTTCACGGGTTTTGGAAGGATCGAAATGCTCAGGCCGCACATACACAAAATCGCGTATGCCACCAATCAAACCATTTCCTAAAGCATGGTTGGCGGTGATTATAGCTTTGTCGGCCGGCAGGTTCTCAATATCGAAATCGACCGAATCGTTACTACTCACTATGGGTCTGATCTGCAGCACATAAAACACCTGATGCACATCTTTGGGTTTATTGAGTTCAACAGCAAACTCAATCTCAATAGGCTTGCCCATTTCGAGCTGCCCTATCTCCAGCACATTTTCGATAATCTTTGCCAGGGGAAAAGTATTGTGCTTCAGAATATTCGAAAATGTTACCACTTTCTTGCCCTCTTCAAGATAGCCATCGCGTAAGATATCGTTCTGATAATCATAGGTGGAGCAAACATACTTAATGGAGCCGTCTTTTTCTGCCTCGGTCAGCCTGAGCTGCAGCAGGTTTGCCGCATCGTCCACATTGGGTTGAAAACTATCGGGATCGAGATTCAGGGCAAAGAAATGCTTTTGTGTTTCGCGCAATGCCATGTCGGGCATGCTGGTTTGAAGCACTTTTTGCGGGTACTTGGGCGAAAACCGAAGTGAAAGTCCCCCATCAACGATATATTTTCCCAAACCAAGTGCGATACTGGCAATCCCATCTTCGGGTTTCTCGGGCGGAATCGGGTAAAAGTTTATCGAGCGGGCAACACCCGAACAGGCCGGATAATATCGCGTGCCGTAGGATTTGCCGCAAACTTCCTGCATAACGATGGCCATCTTTTCTTCGTCGATCACATTCTTTGTTGCCATCATATACGCTTTGCTGTCCTTGTAAAACGCTGATGCATAAACACTTTTTATGGCATTGCTCAACATCTTGATCATCAGTCGTTCGTCATTTTCAACAACAGGCATCATATAGGTACTGTAGATTCCTGCAAAGGGTTGGTAATGTGAATCTTCCAACATACTTGAAGACCTAACCGCCAGGGGGTTTTTAATGACCGAAATGAGTGTGTACAAGTCTTCGTGGATTCGGAATGGAAGCCGTGCTTCGACAAAATGTTTCAGAATTTCCTCATCTGTGATATCATCGGAAAGCGCAATCTGATACAGGTTGTTCTCTTCCATAAAGTCGTCGAAAACATCGGTGCACAGCACCACAGTGCGGGGAATAGCAATCGTTACTTTCGGGTACTTATCGTGAAGTTTGTTGCGCTTGATGAGCGAATCAAGAAAGGCAAGCCCCCGGGCTTTTCCGCCAATTGATCCATCGCCGATACGCGTAAAAGACAGGTATTCATCGAAGCTTTCGCGGTTAAACTCGGCAATCACACCCCTGGCTTTGTTAAGCCTGAACTGGGCAATGGCATCAAAAACAAATCGTTTGATCTCGTCGCAGTCCTGAAAATCTTCAGGGAAAAAGAGCTTAAACAAGTCGGCTAAGGGAAACAAAGCCCTTGCCCTTAGCCATTTCGACAAGTGGTTGCGTTCGATGTGATATTGAAGCGCCTCGTTGGGGACCTGGAAAATCTTTTCCTGCATAGTTTTCAGATCCGAAGCCCTCATCACTTCATGGCCCGTTTGAGGATCTTTGAACACAAAATCGCCAAAGGCAAAATACTCTTTGATGAAATTCCGGAGCTCCAGCGACAGTGTCTTGGAGTTTTTATTGATAAAACCTACCTTGATCTGCTTTGCAATGTCTTCGTTGGACGAATCAGACGACTGCAACAGCATGGGCATATACTTATCGTTTTTCTTAACTACCTGACACAACCTGATGCCAGCCTGGGGATCAATTTTTCCTTCACGCTCATATGAAATATCAGAAATGATTCCCAACATATTCTGCTTATACTTCTTGTAAATCTCAATGGCTTCTTCGTAATTGGTAGCCATCAGAATTTTTGGCCGGCCCCGCATGCGAAGCATCTTCTGATGCTCATTCAGTCCTTCGGTCATGAACGATTTGGACTGTTTGAAGATAATTTTGTAAATATTGGGAAGATAGCTGCTGTAGAACCTGATGGAATCTTCGACCAGAAGAATGCACTGCACACCGATATCGCGTATGTCATGGTAAGCATTCATCTTATCCTCGATCAGTTTTATGATGGCAAGTAAAATATCGGCATTGCCCAGCCAGTTAAAAACATAGTCGACAGCCCGAAGCTCTTTGCGGTCGATCTTCAGGTTCAATTCGCGCGAAAAAGGAGCCAATACCACTATGGGGATATTTGGGTATTTTGACTTCAGTTCGATCGCCAGCACATAGGTTTCCTTATCTTCGGCACTGAGCATCATGATGATCAGATCGATCTTTTCCTCGGCCAGAAACTCGTCCGCTTCGGTTTTTGAGGTGGCCAGCAAAAAACTGGGCGGATACCTTAAGTTCAGGGAAACATATTCATTGAAAATCTGCTCATCAATCCTTCCGTCATCCTCCAGCATAAAAGCATCATAGACCGATGAAATAAGCAAAACATGATAAATGCGCTTTTTCATCAGGCTCGTAAACGAGGTGTCGTTAAAAATGAACTTCCGGTTCAGGTTATCAAGTCGGTTGAGTGGCATAAGGCTACATTTATTTATCAACAGTGAATCTGAGGTTTACAAAGCCTGGCGCCTGGCTTTTTCTTCAATATTCAAAAGGGATCAGGTTTTTCACCTGCCATTGCAATGTTAATAATTTTATCTGGATTGAATATCAATAGTGCTGCAAATTGTAAAATTAACGAAAACGCACTTGCAAAATGTTAAGGAATTGTTTACGTTTGCTCAATGATTGGTTAATTTTAATAACAGGCTGCTATGATCGCTCTAATTGTTTTTACATCCTTTGTGATATTAGGTTTAGTAGCTCTCATTCACGCTGTTGTGCATGCTCCGCTTATCGAAGAAAAAGGCGATATGAATGGACAATTGATGCCAAAGCCCTAGTAAATATCACAAAAAAAAAGACCGGAATGATGATCATCCCGGTCTTTTTTTTGTTAAACACACTGACAACTGCCAATGCCCTGTCCCTGAAGTTCAGGCGCGTTTCCACACACCCCACAGTTGTCATCGCCGTGGTGATGATGGTGATCATCGTCGTGATGGTGCCCATGATGCGAACCACCACCACAACAACTGTCATTGGGAGTGCCGCAGCCGCATCCGGCAGCTACCGGATTCAGTTCTTCATGGGTAGCTTCCCTCACTTCCAGAATCTGTCCGGTGGTGTATAAACTCTTTCCGGCCAAAGGATGGTTAAAATCCATATTGACCTTATCACCAAGCACCGAAATCACTTTGCCGTTAAAAGGATTGCCCTCGCTATCCATCATCGGTATCATATTGCCAATATCGAGCAAGCCGGGCTTTATTTCTCCTTTAACAATGAACGCGGCAACAGGGAGATCCATCACCATATCCGGATTGTATTCGCCAAATGATTCTGCCGGATTTAATGTGAATTCGAATGAGTCGCCAGCCTTCAGACCCATGAGTTTTTGTTCAAAGCTACCAAGCAAACGGCCTGTGCCGAAAACCATCGTGCGTGGCTGTTCCGCGCTGGCTTCTTCAAGAAGCTCCCCCTGATGATCGTTTACGCGTATGCTGTAGGCCAGAACGCCAAGCTTTTTTGCAGTTATTTCCATGATTTGATTGTATATTTTATGATTGTTAATCTCAGTCGTAGCAAACTGCAAAAATAATACTATTCTCTTATTTAGAATGTTTTTAAATAGAAAAATGGTTTGGCGAGACTGACACGGTAAATATTACCCATACAGAACTTTATTCTATCTTACTAAAAGCCTCATTGTCTGCTACTTTCTTCAGATAAAACGGTTCCACATGAACCCCGACATGGGTTTGCTGCCCGAACCTTTGACGAAGCAAAATCTCCACCTGGCTTGCAATGTTGTGCGATGCTTCAACACTTAAATCCTTATCAACTTTGATATGCACCTCTATTGCCATTGCTTTGCCAATGCTGCGCGCCCTCAGATTATGGTAATCCTTCACCCCGGTCACTTTTCCGATTATGTCCGACATCTCTTCCCTAATCTCTGAGGAAGGTGCAGCTTCGAGCAACTCCCTGATGCTCGGGCCTCCCAGCTGCCATGCTACCCTGGCAATGAAAAAACTCACAACCATACCGGCAATGGGATCAAGGATATACCATGATTCACCCAGGAAAATGGCGCCTCCAATTCCCAGACTGGTGCCAACAGATGAGAGCGCATCCGAGCGATGGTGCCAGGCGTTGGCCACGACAGCCATACTATTAATTGATTTACCTGTCCTGAGCGTGTACCAGTACAATGCCTCCTTTAATGCAATGGACATCAGGGCAGCATAAAGTGCTATCATTCCCGGTTTTTCGGGTGGGTGTCCTCCAAGGGCTTTTAGTACTGCTCCTGCTCCATTAAAAAAAATACCAATCCCAACAGCCAACAATACCATGCTTATTAGCATGGTGGCAAAAGTTTCATACTTGCCATGACCATAATGATGCGTCTGATCACTTTCCTTGTCGGAAACCCCGACAAAAAACCAAACCATAATATCGGTTACCAGATCGGATAGGGAATGTATCCCGTCGGCCAGCATTGCCCCGCTTTTGCCCGAAACGCCGGCAATGATCTTGCCAGTGCTTAACACCACATTCACAACAAAACCAACAATGGTTACCTGCAAGGCCTGCTTTGATCTGGATGACTGTTTCATAAAGCAAAGATACGGTATGTTGCCAAGCCAGGCATATCATTTCAAGGACTGATTTTTCACAGCTTCCAATTCCTGTTTTTAGCTCAGTGGCTGGTAAACCAATGGAAAACATTACTTTTGCAAAAAAAATTCATGTCCGGTTCCAATTTTGTTGATCATGTAAAAGTATTTTGTCGTTCGGGCAAAGGTGGTGCTGGTTCGGCGCATTTCAGGCGCGAAAAGTTTGTCCCCAAGGGAGGTCCCGACGGTGGCGATGGAGGCCGCGGAGGTCATGTCATCATGAAAGGCAATGCGCAGATGTGGACCTTGCTTCACCTGAGGTATACCAAACACCTTTTTGCCGAAAATGGTGAACCTGGCAGCAGGCAGCAAAGTTCGGGTGCCAGCGGCAAAGATATTTTCATTGAAGTTCCGCTCGGGACAATAGCTACACATGCCGAAACAGGCGAATTGCTCGGCGAAATTTCGGAAGACGGCCAAACAATTGTGCTGGTGAAAGGGGGTCGTGGAGGTCAGGGCAATGTGCATTTCAAAACATCCACAAACCAGGCACCCCGCTATGCTCAACCAGGAGAAGATGCCGAGGAGTTTTATATCGTTCTGGAATTGAAATTGCTGGCCGATGTTGGGCTTGTCGGCTTCCCGAATGCAGGCAAATCGACCCTGCTTTCTGTTGTTTCAGCAGCAAAACCCGAAATTGGCGACTATCCCTTCACAACACTTGTGCCCAATCTGGGCATAGTGCAGTATTATGATTACAAGTCCTTTGTAATGGCCGACATCCCCGGAATCATCGAAGGTGCTTCAGAAGGTAAAGGGCTTGGATTGCGTTTCCTGCGTCATATCGAAAGAAACTCCATACTGCTGTTTATGATCCCGGCCGATGCCCCTGACATTACAAGACAATACCATATTCTGCTCAACGAACTTGAGGCTTTTAACCCTGAACTGCTCGACAAAGACCGCATACTTGCCATCAGTAAATGCGACCTGCTGGATGAGGAACTTAAAAAGCTCATCCGTAAAAGTATCCCCAAATTGCCTTTTGTGTTTATCAGCTCATTCACAGGCGAAGGAATCAAGGAGCTGAAAGACCTGCTTTGGCTCAAACTTAACAATGAAGAGGCTTAAAGGCTGCATTAAACGGCCTGGCTATTGTTTAATCATGACTGCATCGCTTTTTTTCTGCAATCCATTGTACATTTGTGGCAAATAATAAAGTGATTATGAAAAGGTTTCTTTATACTTTATGCTCCATCTTATTGCTTATCAACCCATTCGACATAAGGTCGCAGGAGAATACCCTGGCTGATAATCTGGCACTGAGCCGAAACCGCAACATTCAGCAAATGCTCGACCTGAGATTCAGGGGAGGTAGTGGTGAATTTGAAAAACTTCTTATCAATCAGGTATTCTACACCGAAGAAGCCCGCCAAAACTGTGTAAACGGTGTTGTTATTCTATCCTTTACAGTTGATTGCGACAATACGCCCGGCGAGCTGAAAATGCGCAATGCCTTGTATTATGGCTTCAACGAACAGCTAACGGCATTTTACAGTTCAACCGTTGGTAAATGGAATCAGTGCACTGATGAACGTTATACCCGTTTCGAAATCCCCATTCAGTTTATTCTGGAAGGCACCGAAACCAATGGCCGTGGCTTTGTGGTTGTTGAAGGGAAAAACCCCGGGTATAAATGCAAAAGCGATCAATATTACCTCGATAATATTGAAAAACTCCGGAAAAAAGGCAAAACCAAGCGGGCACTCGAAATGATCGATATCCTGATGAAACGCGATCCCTACAACCAAACATATTACGATTTGAAGAATTCATTCTTCGACAAACAGGATTAATCCGGGGAAAAGTGCAATGGTGGAATGGCTAAGCCAAATTGATACCCAGTTATTTTTGTTCCTCAACGGGCTACATCATCCGCTATTGGATTCCGTGATGGTCGTTTTTTCCGGAAAACTGAGCTGGATTCCGGTGTATGTGTTTTTTTTATACCTGATTATCAAATATTATCGCTGGCAAAGCATCATGGTGCTGTTGTTTGTTGCCTTGCTGATCAGTGTTTCAGATCAGGTTTCGGTAAAAGCATTCAAACTTGTTTTTGAGCGCCCCCGGCCCTGCCATGTAGAGGAGCTAAAACCCCTGATTCATCTGGTAAACGACCGTTGCGGCGGGGCTTTCGGATTTGTATCGTCGCATGCTGCCAACAGCTTTGCGCTGGCGGGTTTTTTGTGGTTGCTGCTCCGTTCGCATTTCAGGCTTATTGGACCTGTTGTGTTCACCTATGCCATACTTGTTTCTTACAGCCGTATATATCTTGGGGTTCATTATCCGGGCGATATCCTTGCCGGAGGCATCATTGGATTCCTGATAGCTGTGGGGGTGTATTACCTGTTCAGCATAGCAGAGCGCTACTTCTGCCGGCGAAGCTGTTGATCCGCTATAAAAAGTTAATATAAACCGGACTGTTGCGCATCATGCCGCAAAGGGTGGCTGCACTGCCCTGGTTGATGGCTATTTCAAGAAAATTATGCGATCCGAACAGGGCAACCAACTCGGGCACACCTACTTCGCGATATTGTGTGTGAATCTTCCTAATCCTATAGGAGTTGAAGTAAATCTCGAAGGTCCGGTTTTTGGATGCCTGCTTGAAAAGTTTATAGGATATGTTGGTAATCAGGTTGCCATACGCATCGATATGCATGACCAATCCTTTGATGGCAGTTTCGGTGACAGTGGGCTGGAAGAGCATTCTTTGGTTGATAAACTCCCGCCGGCCACCCAGCGAATCAAGGTCTCCCCCCTTTAAAATGTGAACTGCCACCTTCACAAATCGGTCGCGTGTGCTGAAGGTAAAGAAATCACTATCCTGTGGAACCTCAATTTCAATTACCTCTTCGGGAAATTCATCAAAAAGCATCGAAAACACCCCATTGTCGCAGCCAACAAAATAATGTCCGTTCATTTTCGCCACAATGTGAGGGGTTTCTATCGACTCTTCGGTGTTCACCCCGATGATATGCAGGCTCCCCTGAGGGAAATTGCGGTAACAGTTTCGTAAGTTAAAAGCCGCTCCAGCAAGGTCATATTGGGGAATATGGTTCGAAATGTCAACAATCGTGGCATCAGGCAAATAGGATAATATGGTTCCCTTAACCGCAGCAAGGTAGTAGTCTGAAGTACCCCAATCAGTTGTTAATGTGATGATTGCCATGTTTTAGCCCGAGCCGGATATGTGAAATATTTTCCTTTATCTTTGTCCGGTAAAATTAACAAATCGGAGCATAAGTTTGTTATAGTTTTAAATAATTTTGAATTTCTCTTCAAAGAGTCCTTCAGAAGGACAAAACAATATGAGTGAACAGATTATACAGATTGAACAGGTTAGTCCGCTAGATGTTTACGGAGCCAACGATGTTCATCTGGAACACATTAAGCGTTTATTCCCTAAGTTAAAAATCATTGCACGCGGAAACTTTATCAAGGTTTCGGGTGATAAAGAGGAGGTGAGTTTTTTTGCTCAGCGATTCGAGCTGATCATGGTGCACTGTGAACGTTTTGGCAAAATCACCGACACGATTATCGACCAGATCATGTCGACAGACAGTGACCGGGAAACACCCATCAGCCGTGCCGAACAGGATGTTCTTGTGTATGGCCCCGGCGGGCATTCGGTGCGGGCAATCACTGCCAACCAGAAAGCTATGGTGAGCAGTGTGGCCAAAAACGATATGGTGTTTGCTATCGGGCCAGCCGGAACCGGCAAAACATACACCGCCGTTGCACTGGCAGTGCGAGCCTTAAAAAATCGTGAAGTAAAACGCATCATCCTTACACGACCTGCTGTGGAGGCGGGCGAGAACCTGGGATTTCTACCAGGCGACATGAAAGAAAAACTGGACCCCTATATGCAGCCCCTGTATGATGCCTTGCGCGATATGTTGCCTACCCAGAAACTGCTCAGCTACCTCGAGGACGGCACCATTGAGGTGGCGCCACTTGCGTTTATGCGCGGACGCACCCTCGACAATGCCTTTGCCATTTTAGACGAAGCCCAGAATGCTACCCGCAGCCAGTTGAAAATGTTCCTGACCCGCATGGGAAAATCGGCCAAATTTATCATCAACGGCGACATAACCCAGGTCGACCTGCCCCCAAAGCAACCCTCAGGTCTGTTTCAGGCAATCGAAGTGCTCGATCAGGTAGAAGGAATTGATTTCATCTACCTCGATGAGAAGGATGTTGTGCGGCACAAACTCGTCACGAAAATAATTCATGCATACCGTAAAAATTTCGAAAAATCCAATCAGCAACTTACTCAGGACACTCAAATTCAATCAATATGACACACGCAATTGTTAAAACAGATTTTGTTTTCCCGGGCCTTAAAAGTGTTTACAAAGGAAAAGTCAGGGATGTGTATAACATCAACGATCAACTGTTGGTAATGGTGGCTTCGGACCGCATTTCGGCCTTTGATGTGGTTTTGCCCCGTGGAATTCCTTACAAAGGACAGGTATTGAACCAGATAGCATCGAAATTTCTCGATGCTACCAGTGATATTGTACCCAACTGGAAAATTGCCAGTCCCGACCCCATGGTGACCATTGGCCATTATTGCACACCTTTTCCGGTCGAAATGATTATCCGGGGCTTTCTCACCGGCAGTTCGTGGCGTACCTACAAAAAAGGAGCGCGAGAGATCTGTGGCGTGCCTGTTCCCGGGGGGATGAAAGAGCATCAGCGTTTTCCCGAACCCATCATCACCCCAACGACCAAAGCAACAACCGGACACGATGAGGACATCACCCGCGACGAAATTATCCGCAATGGCCTTGTTAGCGCCGAAGACTACGCCTTGCTGGAGCAGTATACCCTGAAATTGTTTGAGCGTGGAAGCCAGATTGCCGCCGAACATGGGCTGATTCTGGTGGATACCAAATATGAATTTGGAAAGGCAGGCGACACCATTTATCTGATCGACGAAATCCACACCCCTGATTCATCGCGCTTTTTCTATGCTGATGAATACGAAGAAAGGTTCAGCAAGGGCGAACAACAGAAACAGCTTTCGAAAGAGTTTGTGCGTGAATGGCTTATGGATAACGGGTTTCAGGGACAGGAAGGCCAGCAGGTGCCCGAAATGACCGATGAATTTGTGAAGAGCGTTTCGGACCGTTACATCGAGCTGTATGAACAGGTAACCGGTGAATCCTTTGTGAAGGTTGACGCAGCCAATGTCCTTGGCCGTGTGGAGAAAAACATCCATGAGTTCCTGAAAAGCTATGCAGGATAATGGCTTCATTTGAGCTCAACTCAATTGAGACGCTAAAAAATCCGGTAAAATTGTCTGAATAGTTTTAAACCTGATTTTTACATATACTATTTTTATTCAATTTACCTCCAAAACCAACTCCTGGCAGTTGGAATGAGACAAATGTATAACGCCATTGAGAGCAGATGTCTCAACGGCAGAGACACTTCTGCCGGTCTCCGATTCAAATCAATTCTTATTCAGGGTGAATTGAAAATGTGTAAACTTGTAGAAAAGTTTGACAACCAAAAATTGATAGTGTACCAAAGGAGTATACAATGTTTCTTACATTAAAACTTATTTTTCAACATTTCTCAGAACCCTAAAGCGAAATATGCGACCCATATTTGCCTGAACACATCAATATTTACATGGACATTAGACTTTAAAGCAAGAAATATTCTCAGTCTCCACGTTATGATGCAATTGAATATCAAAAAGATAAATTATGTGATAAAAAATCAGAAAAGAACAATATCTTTGGGGGAATAAAACAACTTATTAGTAATGTCAAATCCAAACGTTCTTCAAACAAAAGACAATTGACAACTAAAATTAATTAAATTAATCATATTTAAAGGACTAATGAATAACTTAAGGAGATTTTTCTTAAATGATTATTTCATTTTATATCTCATTGTTGCGAATGCCATATTAATATTTATTCAAGAGTTTGAATCAAGTGGTAATGTTCTAGACTACTTTGAACCAGTATTTACACTGTTGTTTATTGTAGAAATGTCGGTCAAGATCAATAATAAAGGTTTTGCAAAATATATTTCTGATGGCTGGAACAGATTTGACTTTATATTGATTATAATTTCCGTTCCTTCTTTAGCTGTTATTTTCTATAATGATAGCCCTTTGCAACTAAATATTTTTCTTACCTTAAGAGTTTTTAGGGTTTTCAAATTTTTTAGGTTAATCCGATTTTTTCCAGATGCTAACTCACTCGTATCATCGGTTCAGCGTGCATTAAAAGCCTCATATATAGTTATTTTTGGCTTTTTCGTATTAGTGTTTATTGTTTCGCTTGTGTCTTGTTCACTATTTAAAAAGATAGCACCTGAGTATTTTGGCAACCCTTTGGAATCCTTTTATTCAATTTTCAGACTCTTTTCAGTTGAAGGCTGGTATGAGATACCTGATCTAATTGCCAGTCGTTCAGAACCAATGATTGGGTTCTTGTCAAAGTTATATTTTGTATTTTTGTTACTTTGTGGAGGAATCATTGGATTATCTTTAGTTAATTCAATCTTCGTTGATGCTATGGTTAGCGATAACAATGATGAATTACAGAAAGAAATTTCTAATCTAAGTTATAAAATCGATACATTGGCTAAAAGAATTGATGAATTAAACAAAACCATTAATATTAAATAAATAAGATCATGGACTTCAAAGACCTAATTAAACAAATCGGTGACAGAGTTATAAAACTCAAAGACCAAATCCACACAGAGGAAGCAACAAAGAACGCTTTCATTATGCCATTTTTACAAGCATTGGGTTATGATGTATTTAATCCATTGGAAGTAGTACCAGAATTTACTGCTGACATCGGCCTAAAAAAAGGAGAAAAAATTGACTATGCAATTTTCAAGGATGGCTCCCCGACAATCTTAATTGAGTGCAAACATTGGGCACAAAACTTAAGTATTCATGATGGACAGCTTTTACGTTACTTTCATGTTTCTAAAGCAAAATTTGGATTATTGACGAACGGTATACAATACCGATTTTATTCCGATTTGGTTGATGCAAACAAAATGGATGAAAAGCCATTTTTGGAGTTTAATATATCAGAGATCAAAGAAGCTCAGATTGAAGAGCTCAAAAAGTTTCACAAAACAATATTTGACGCTGAAAGTATTGTAAACACTGCGAGTGAGCTGAAATTTATTAATGAGTTAAAACAGCTCTTCCAACAAGAAATAAATAACCCTTCACCAGAATTTGTAAAACACTTTGCACGTCAAGTTTACCCAAGTATTGTAACAGCCAAAGTGTTGGAGCAATTCACAACATTAACAAAAAGATCGATACAACAACATATAAGTGATCTGATCACTGAACGACTAAAAACCGCATTAACTAAGGAAGATGAAGTAACGAAGGAGCAGGTTGCAAATCAAGCTGAACAGGCAAAAGTTGAAGATAGCAAAGTTGTTACAACTGATGACGAGCTAGAAGGTTTCATGATCGTAAAAACAATTTTACGCCAAAAGATAAGCGTATCGAGAATTTCACACAGAGACGCACAATCATATTTTGCAATTTTACTAGACGATAACAATAGAAAGCCAATTTGTCGACTTTACTTTAATAGCAATAAAAAATATTTGGCAATACTCGACGAGCAGAAAAAAGAAGTTAAAAATGAAATATTGACTTTGGACGATATTTTCAATCATTCGGAGACTCTTTTAAAAATTGCTGAAAGCTATGATAAACTAAAGTAAAAAGCTTGATAAATCATTAAGCTGTACCTGAAGCACAAAGATTTCTGCTAATTAATTTTCTGTGTATCGTTGACATGAAATTGTCTGAAATTTGTCTCTAAGGTAACTCCCAACTTTGTCTTTGATCTCTTGAAGATTCTACTCAACAAAATTGAGAAAACTGGTTCTATGAAAGTGAGAAAAAGTAAATTTGTAAAATGCCGGATTTAAATAAAGAATTCTTGTTCAGAATGACTCATATTGAGAATATTCCTCATATTCTTCAAAATGGCATTACACATTTAACATCAACCAATGCCAATCCCAATTTTATTCCAATTGGCGACAACAGTTTAATAGCCACACGAAATGACTTTTTATTAAACAATGGCCGTCGATTAGGCGATTACATTCCTTTCTATTTTGGCACCAGAACACCAATGCTCTACGTAGTGCAAAAGGGATTTAATATGGTAGCTCCAACACTTGCCGAAAACATTGTGTATTGTGTTAGTTCTGTTCAAAAAATAATCGACCTTCAGTTAGATTTCGTTTTTACCGATGGGCACGCAGTAGATAGGTTCAGCTCGCAATATACCATGTCTGATATTCAAAACCTTCATGCCATTATAGACAAGAACGCTATCCATAATAAATATTGGAAGGACGAAAACGATTTGGATCGAAAACGCAGAAAAGAAGCTGAATTTTTGGTTTTGGGTGATATTGCCCGAGATGCCATTTTAGGCTTTTTGGTTTACAACGAAAACGCAAAAAAAAGAATGATAAAATTTGGCGCAAATGCAGCCAATGTCCACATTAAATCTGATTATTACTTCTAGATATGATACACTACAGAACAGGTAACTTATTCGACAGCCAGACTGAAGCTTTGGTTAACACTGTAAACACTTTGGGTGTAATGGGAAAAGGAATTGCCTTACAATTCAAAAATATGTTCCCCGGTAATTTTAAAGTGTATGCAGAAGCCTGCAGAGACAAACGATTACAAGTGGGACAACTATTGATTACCGAAGAAGAAGCTTTGCTGGTAGGAAAAAAAATAATCATCAATTTTCCAACAAAAACCGATTGGCGATTGCCTTCGGAATACCAATATATCGAAGCTGGTTTATTGGAATTGGTAAAAGTGATCAGAGAAAAAAACATCAAGTCAATTGCTATACCGCCATTAGGATCAGGTAATGGTGGATTGGACTGGAGCAAAGTGAAACTTATTTTAGAAAAACACTTAGCAGATGTAGCATGTGATATTTACATTTATGAGCCAAGTAAAGCCATTCAGGAAGCTTTAAAAAAGGAAAGAGTGAAACTTACCCCTGCAAGAGCAATGTTGCTGTCGGTGCTGTATGAATTGGTTCGTAACGGAGAATTTGTTTCTGAATTTTCTTCTGAAAAGATTGCCTACTTTCTGCAACGCTTCGGAGCAAAAGACTCCTTCAAATTAGAGTTTCAACCTAATTTTTATGGCCCATATTCTGGAAAAGTAAAACATGTTTTGTATTACCTGAATGGAAGCTACATAATGGGTTATAGTTCAAAAGACAAAAAACCGTTTGAAGAATTGGGATTAATTCCTGATGCTGAAATAGAAGTGAATGAGTTTTTTGACAAATCTGAGAATGAAGCCTACAAAATCACAGTTGAAAAAACCAAAAACTTTTTAACAGGCTTTTATTCGCATTTTGGTTTAGAGTTGTTATCAACAATTGACTTTATTATTTCAGAGAAGAAGATTTACACACCAGAGGCAATAACAACGGAGTTGGAAAGCTGGAGTGATAGAAAAAAAACCTTGTTTACTAATCCAAAATTTGTTCAAATTGCAATTAATAACTTGAAGACAAATTTGAATTCCTAAACAGGTCTACCGACAAAAGTCGTTTGACAAAAATGTGAGTATCGCATTAATGAAAATCGAAGTTGCCGTCAAGCATTCAATTACTCCTTGAAAGAAATTCCGTGAGTTCCTGAAAAGCTATGCAGGATAATGGCTTCATTTGAGCTCAACTCAATTGAAACGCCAAAAGATCCGGTAAAAGTTTGGTAAAAGAAGGACTGCCCTGAATTAACAGGAGCAGTCCTTTTTAGCAAAGTTGCTCAGATTTTCTTCCCGATATAAAATACATAACCGTAATACTCCTTATACCTGGAGTACAATTGTGCTTCATGCCGCTGATAAGCAACAAGTTCATCCGCAGTGTGATTGCCTTTGTACTTTGTCAGGAAAATTTCCTGTGCTTCAATCTGCTTCACATAAAAATGTTCAGTCCAGCAATTTTCGGGCAACACAAAGCTCGCCACCGGCATATAGCCGGCTTTTTGCATCTGTGCCACCTTATTTGGAATTGTGTCGATCTCAGGATAAGCATCCTGCCAGAATGTTTCGATTTCTGCGGGCCGCTCTGGTGTGAACCACGACACTTCTGTTACAGCAATATACCCTCCCGTTTTCAGAAACCGCCTCCACTCTTTCAATCCCCGTTCATAACCAATGTTATAGATTGCTCCTTCCGACCAGATAAGGTCCAGTTCATCGTTTTGAAATGACAGATTGTCCATCGAACCGACGATACCTTTTACTCTCTCCTGAAGATTCAGTCGGAGGGCATTCAAATGTAACAAATCGATGAAAGCGGGAAACAGGTCAATACCTGTGATATTCCCTGGCGCATTCTGCGCCAGTACCATCGTCTGACCGCCTGTTCCGCAGCCAATGTCGGCAATCCTGGATTCGTCGCTCAGCTGATCGATAAAGCTCAGGGCTTTAACCGTTATTTCAGGGCTTCCGGGGCCTTGTCGTTCAAGACTTGAAAAATACTCGCAGATTAAATTTACCTCGAATGCATGAATTGAATTATTTTCGTTACTCATGGTGTTTACATTTATTTTGTTGAAAATCATGGCATAAGGACACTTCTCATTCCTTACCATGTTTAAAATTATTCTTAAATAGATATAATAATGACTCCGGCAAGAACTTGCCTGAGTTTAAAGGGGGCATAACCTTGGGCAGAACACCAAAGGTTATTTACTTCACCGAATCCAATGTAAACTTAAACATCCAATGTTTTTGATCAGGCAAAATTAGTTTATTTTCCGATCGCGTTGCATGCTGAATCAGGTGAATTGAAAAAATATTGTGTTTTAAAATCCTGATACTGTAAACCGTGGCAGAAGTGAAAAGTGAAAAGCAAGGCCAACATAAAGTTGATTGCCTACATATTCAGCTTCGGTAAGCATTCATAACATTGGCTGGAGGCTGGTGTCCGCTGAATTCCTTCGGATGTCCGGTCGTGGTCTGGTGCTTGCAGACCGGCTGATCTTTTCTTGTAGCACATACAAAGCAAAACACATCAGGCTTCGCAGCAGTGTATTCAAGCCATTCAGAAAGCTTTGCATGGTCATTTACCGGAGATTCGACTTAATCTGACCCGCCATGGTTTGGTCAAAGATTTGCATCTTTGCAAAAAAAACACCTATGACCATCGAAGAAACAGCCGGACAGATCGTCGAAGAATTCTCGGTTTACGATGACTGGCTTGATAAATACAATTACCTCATTGAGACAGGTAAGGATGTGCCACTGATTGATGCCCGTTATAAAACCAACAACTACCTGATTACCGGATGCCAGTCGCGGGTGTGGCTTCACGCCTCACTCAGCGAAGGGCGTGTTTATTTCAGTGCCGACAGCGATGCTGTGATTACCAAAGGTATTATTAACTTGTTGATCAGGGTGTTTTCGGGAAGAACCCCCGACGAGATATTGCAGGCTAAACTGGAATTTCTCGATCAGATTGGTTTGAAAGAGCATCTTTCGCCTACCCGTTCCAACGGTTTGCTCTCGATGGTGAAACAGATGAAACTCTATGCACAGGTTTACAAACTTAAAATGAGCAATTAGCCATGAATACTGAACAACGACAAGTCCTTGAGAATGATATAATAGAGGTTTTGCGGAATATTTACGATCCCGAAATCCCGGTAAACATTTACGAACTTGGCCTGATTTATGAAATCAGCATCAGCGCGCAGGCCGACGTAAAAGTGCTGATGACCCTCACTTCGCCCAACTGCCCGGTAGCCGAAAGCCTGCCCAATGAAGTCAAGCAAAAAATTGCCGAAATCAATGGCGTAAACTCCTCCGAGATCGAACTCACCTTCGAACCACCCTGGGACCAGGAAATGTTGTCGGATGAAGCCAAACTGGAGCTTGGATTTTTGTAGAAACAGGCTATCAGGAGCCCATATAGCTTTCATACACTATTCTTAATGCAACTGACCTGGATTCAGGTTCGGCCAAGCTTTACAGGATAAATATCCCGTTGAGTTGTCCAAGTTGACACCAGAACCATTGCAAAACCTTTTTGTTTCTGCCGTTTTGAACCCATCTTTGGGTTCTTGCCACTCCGTGTTCATCATATTTGCCTTCCTATTATCGTGTTAAAAGAAATGTAAACCTGGCCAATTGAGAGCTTCATGAACACAAGATCTGAGACCTTTTTACATTCTCTTTAATACTCCCTGAAAAAGACAAATAATCTACCTTCAAATACGCCTGCTTTACTACGTAAAGAGGAGTTATTTATAGGGAAATCTGTCTATTTTTTTTCAATCCTTACTATTAATTACTCGCGCGCGTACGTCTTGTTAACGACTCATTATTTACCAGGATTTACTATGTAAACAGGCATTGGTTAGTTCAGGATTTGGGTCAATAAAGTGAGCAGTCTACTCAACCTTTTAGATCATTTTGTATAATGTGTGAAACATGTAACTATTAACAAAAGTTGTGTAACGCCTTAGCAATCACGCCAGAATAATTTTGTACTGTCACTTATAACTAATAATTTCAATCATGAAAAAGACTTTACATTATGCGTTAACAGCACTGATACTGTTGTTAATGCCAATCGTTACACTAAGTCAGATAGCACCCGATTTGGGTGTTGCATCTACCTTTGTATTGTTCACATCAAGTGGAGCTGTTACGAATGTGGGCATGTCGCAAATCACCGGAAACGTTGGTTCCAATTCAGGGCCGGTTTCTGGTTTTGGAAACGTAAATGGTCAAATGCATAGCGGCGATGGCGTAACAGGCCAAGCTGCATTCGACCTGAACATTGCTTACAACAACATAGCCAGTCAGGCTGCTACAATGTTTCCGGGAATAGCTCTCGGAGGCGGGCAGGTATTAACCCCTGCTGTTTTCGGTGTCCCGGCAGTATCAGTCCTGAGTGGTATATTAACCCTTGATGGTTTAGGAGATCCAGACGCTTGTTTCATTTTTCAAATGAACGGGGCGTTTTCGGCAGATCCTGGTGCCAGCATTGAATTAATCAATGGAACCCAGGCCTGCAATGTTTTTTGGAAAGTCGAGGGTGCAGTTACCTTCGCAACAGGTGTGGAATTCAAAGGCAATCTAATTGTTAATGGAGCAATCACACTTTCCTCAGGAGATGATCTTGAAGGCAGGGCGCTTTCGATGGTGGGAGCCGTTGGAGTTACTACTGTAACTGCCAGTACGCCCATAGGCTGCGGCAGTCCAACCTTGATGGGCCCTCTCGCACCTCCGTTGGGCATAACAGAATGTTTTGCCCTGTTTACTTCAATAGGTGCTATGACCAATACCGGCATTACACATATTGACGGTGATATCGGAACGAACAACGGACCCCTTACGGGTTTTGATCCGCTTCTGGTAAACGGCACAATACATACACCACCCGATGGGGCAACAGCTCAGGCTGCTTTAGATATTATCGATCTGTATACAGCACTGAATATTTTAACGTGTGATATTGAACTTCTGTATCCGGCACAGTTTGGAAACAGTCAGGTACTCACACCTCATGTATATTGCATGAGTTCGGCAGCCCATCTCACCGACACCATCTTTCTGGATGCACAGGGTAGCCCGGATGCCGTATTTGTTATTCAAATCAATGGCGCCTTAACCACAAGCACTTACTCCAATGTTGTTCTGCTTGGTGGAGCCCAGGCGAGTAATGTTTACTGGAAAGTGGAAGGATCGGCTGATATCAGCGGGTACTCCATTTTCAGGGGAACCCTTGTTACCAACAATGGGGCAATCACCATGGCTTATGGCGATACACTCGACGGGAGAGCCTTATCGACAAACGGAGCCATAACCATACATGATGGAAATATTACGATACCGGGTATTGTAGGAATCCCGATCATCACACCTGATGGACCATTAACATTCTGCGAAGGTGATTCAGTTATCCTCACTGCCAGTTCGGCCAGTAGCTATTTATGGTCAAATGGCGAAACCACCCAAAGCATCACAGTAACAAACTCGGGTGACTATTCAGTTACCACAGTGGGAAGTTGTGGTGGTGGTGGCACATCGGCCGTAACTACGGTTGCTGTATATCCTTTGCCAATTGCTATCATAACACCAAACGGTATCATTAATCTCTGCCAGGGCGAATCTGTATTGCTTACATCGAGTCCGGCTGAAAGTTATTTGTGGTCAAATGGTGCAATAACTCAAAGTATCAATGTGAACACTTCAGGTGATTATTCAGTTACCGTAACGGATATAAATGGATGTTCGGCAACTTCGCCCATTACCGTTGTAACGGTGAATCCTTTGCCAATTGCTGTCATAACCCCTGACGGGCCAACTTCATTTTGTCAAGGTGATTCAGTTATACTCACATCGAGTCCGGGTGACTCCTATTTATGGTCGAATGGACAAACTACACAAAGTATTGTAGTGACCAATTCAGGTAACTACTCAGTTACAGTGACCAACTCCTTTAATTGCTCAGCCACATCGGCTATAACTGTTGTTACTGTTTATCCTCTGCCAATTGCTACCATAACACCCAATGGACCAGTAAATCTCTGTCAGGGCGAATCTGTTGTGCTTACATCAAGTTCTGCTGTTAGTTATCTGTGGTCAAATGGCGCGATAACGCAAAGTATTACAGTGAGCATATCCGGTAATTATTCAGTTACAGTAACTGATATCAATGGTTGTTCGGCAACTTCGCCCATAACGGTTGTAACCGTAAATCCATTGCCAATTGTCACGATTACCGCTGACGGTCCGCTTGCTTTCTGTGATGGGGAATCTGTCACGCTTACTTCAAGTCCGGGCGAGAGTTACCTGTGGTCAACCGGTGCGATAACGCAAAGTATTCTGGTAACTATGGCCGGAAGTTACTCCGTAACAATGACCGATATAAATGGTTGTTCAGGCACCTCGCCTATTACGATCGTTACGGTTTATCCATTGCCAATTGCCATAATCACCCCACTCGGACCAACCGAATTCTGTGAAGGTGGCTCAGTAACCCTCCTCTCGAGTCCGGCGATACTTTACGCCTGGTCGAATGGCGGTACAACACAGGCAATATCTGTCCAAACTTCAGGTGACTACACAGTCACTGTTACCGACCTTAACGGCTGTTCTGCAACGTCTGAGCCGATAACCATAACTGTTTATCCTTCACCCATTGCTACAATCACTCCAAATGGCCCGACAGATTTCTGCGAAGGTGAATCGGTGATGCTCACATCAAGTCCAGGGGTTAGCTATTTATGGTCAACCGGACAAACTACCCAGAGCATTATGGTCAATACTTCAGGGGTTTATACAGTAACTGTAACCAATTCATTTGGTTGTTCAGAAACATCGCAGCCAACAGTAGTTACTGTTCACCCCCTACCGATAGTTGTTGTCACCCCAAATGGTCCAACAAGCTTCTGCGAGGGTGAATCCGTTGTACTTACCTCAAGTCCGGCGACAACCTATTTATGGTCGAATGGTCAGATAACACAAAGCATAACCGTGTCAACATCAGGTAACTATTTCGTCACTGTTACCGACGAGTTTGGATGTTCGGCCATTTCGGATCCTATCACTGTGACTGTTTACCCGCTGCCTTTGGCTGAAATCACTGCCAATGGCCCGTTAACTTTCTGTGAGGGTGGATCAGTTACACTGACTTCCAGTCCAGCTTCAATCTATTTATGGTCGAACGGACAAACAACACAAAGCATCCTTGTTGAAAACTCAGGAGACTATTTCGTTACCGTAACTGACATTCATGGTTGTTCGGCTACTTCAGCCATAACAGTGGTCAATGTGTTACCGGTTCCTGATGCAATCATCACACCCAATGGTCCATTAGCGTTTTGTGAAGGAGGTTCGGTGCTGTTAACTGCCAGTGAGGGAACCAGTTATCTTTGGTCAACAGGCGCGACAACGCAGAGCATATTGGTAACCAATTCAGGCGATTATTTCGTCACAGTAAGCAATGGTTTCAACTGCTCGGCCACTTCACTAATCACTACGGTTACCGTGTATCCGTTGCCCGATGCAATCATTACTGCCAATGGCCCGCTTGAATTCTGCGAAGGCTCATCGGT
The DNA here is from genome assembly GCA_002422725.1 of Bacteroidales bacterium UBA6192. Taxonomy (GTDB): domain Bacteria; phylum Bacteroidota; class Bacteroidia; order Bacteroidales; family F082; genus UBA6192. Next base: position 6,807 of record DITE01000095.1, on the reverse strand, counting down.
AACACTTACTTCGAGTCCTGCTATGACCTACTTATGGTCGAATGGACAAACAACACAAAGCATCCTTGTTGAAAATTCAGGTGATTATTTCGTTACCGTAACTGACATTCATGGTTGTTCGGCTACTTCAGCCATCACAACTGTCACAGTGTTACCTGTTCCTGATGCCATCATTACGCCTTTCGGGCCATTAACATTCTGTCAGGGTGGCTCAGTTACCCTTACTTCAAGCCCGGGGCTCCTTTATTTATGGTCAACAGGTGAAACTACCCAGAGCATTGTTGTTACCACTTCAGGTGTCTATTTTGTAACCGTTTCCAATGGCGACAATTGTTCAGCTACCTCTGCAAGTGTAACTGTTGTTGTGAATCCGTTGCCTCTTGCCAACATTAGTCCCGAAGGCCCTGTAACAATTTGTCAGGGGAGTTCAGTAACTCTTACTTCAAGTCCTGGCGAAAGTTATGTGTGGTCCACTGGTGAAACAACACAAAGTATTGTTGTTGAAACATCGGGAGATTACTTTGTAACGGTAACAAACATTTACAACTGTTCTGCAACTTCACAACCAACAACGATCATGGTGGATCCTTTGCCTATTGCAGGCTTTACTTCGAGCGAAACAGGATCACTTACCTATTCGTTTGTAAACACTTCGGTGAATGCGACATCATTTGTCTGGGATTTTGGCGATGGTCAGACTTCCACATCTGTTGATCCAACCAACATTTATGCAGCCGCAGGCACCTATACAGTTATCCTGACTGCGACAAATGGTTGCGGATCAGACACTGCCACAGCTGTGATCACCACAACCCCGATTCTGGAATTCGAGTTTTTCAATGGTTACTCACCCAATGGTGATGGCTACAATGATTACTGGAAGATTCCTATGCTCAGTTACTACACAAACAACGAGGTGCTCATCATCAACCGTTGGGGCAATGAAGTATGGAAAGGTGTTAACTACAACAACGAATCCGTTAAGTGGGAAGGCAAGAATATGGATGGTGACGAAATGCCCGATGGAACCTACTACTATATCATCAACTACAACAACATCGTAAAAACAGGTTGGGTATTCATTAAAAGGTAGTTACCAACATCATAAATGCCATAAAGTAAAAAATAATAATAATTGAAGCCATGAAAATAACAATTACAGCAATATTAATGGGACTACTCTCCTTAGGTGCTATTGCACAACAGGATGCCGGTTTTTCCATGTATTTCTTCAACCCGGTGTATATCAACCCCGGGTATGCCGGAAGCAGAGAGGTTTTCTCTGGAACAGCGGTTCATCGTAGCCAATGGTCCGGAATGACCGGCTCGCCAACAACCCAATCGGTCAGTGTTCACAGCGCAATCCCGGAATCGAATGTAGGCCTTGGTCTGCAACTTTACAACGATGTAGCGGGTCCGCTAAAAAACACAGGACTGAATCTCACTTATGCCTATCATCTGCCTGTTAGTGAACAGGGCATCCTTTCCTTCGGGATTTCGGGTATGCTGAACAATCTGCGGATTGACTGGGACGATATTGACATAGACGACGAAAATGACCCATCATTTAAAGGAAACGCCTCTTCAAGCTGGGTTGGCGATGCCAGTGCTGGTTTATACTTCTACAAACCCAGATTCTATTTAGGGTTAAGTGCCAACCACCTGCTTCAGTCAAAATGGGGTTTTACCGATGCTGAGAAAGCTGATCGGGCCCGCTTCTACAGACAATACTATCTCACATCGGGGATAGTATTGCCCATGGGCGAAAATTTTGATTTCAGACCCTCTGTCCTCTTAAAATTCGTTGAAGGGGGACCATTTGTCAGTGAGCTTAATGCCTCATTTATCTTCTACCGTAAATTGTTCATTGGTGCTGGTTTCCGAACCGGAAAGCGAGTGAATATGCCCGGTTCGGACAATATGCTCATCGGCGTGCTTGAGTTCGCCATTTCCCCCTCACTACGAATCGGTTATTCTTATGACTATTACCTGGATCGTACAGGTGATTACAACAGCGGAACCCATGAGTTTATGCTGGGATGGGATATCAGTCGCTTTAAGACAAAAATGTCGAGCCCAAGGTTCTTTTAAATAAATCAACTTATACATAATCCAATGAAAAGGACATCTATTCTTATTATTGCAGCCTTGTTGTGCCTGACCTCCTATGCACAAACAAAAAAGGCAGATCAGCTATTTGATCGCTGGGAATATTACCGCGCATCAAAACTCTACGAAAAAGAAGCCGAAAAAAACCCCAGTGCTGATATTTACTTTAAACTGGGCGAATGTTACCGGAAAATGAATCTTTACAAAGAACAACTTGCAGCATATGACAAAGTTAATGCTGCAGGAACCTACAGCAAACCGGAGTTCTATCTGAACTATGGTCAGGTGTTGAAAAACAATGGCAAGTATGATCAGGCAAAGGTGGCTTTTAACAAATACAATGAGTTAATGCCATCCGATCCGAGAGGTAAATTCTATAGTGCTTCTATTGATATTGTCAGAGAAGACCATCAATGGGATGAGCCATTTATACTGAACAATGTTGCCAGCCTGAATACGAGTGAAGCCGAATTCTCACCCGTCGTCCATAAGGATGGACTAACATTCACAACATCGCGTAAATCTCCCGGACATGATAACATTTATGCACGTACCGGTGGCTATTTTCTGGATATTTACCATGCAAAAAAAGGTGAAAATGATTCCGATTTTGTTGAGGTAGAACCTTTTGGCGGGAAAAATATCTACAGAGAGTATCACGGTGGCCCGGCAAGTTTCACGAAAAATTTCGACACCATCTATATGTCACAGGTTGCAAAAGATCTGAAAGGGAAGAAAAAGAAAACCCTTGAGATCGAGAGAAACAAAATCTTCATGTCGACCCTCAAGAACGGCAATTGGACCGAAACAGTGCCCTTCGCACTCAACAACGATCTGTATTCGGTGGCAAACCCCTTTATTTCTCCTGATGGATCAAGGTTATACTTTGTTTCGGATATGCCAGGTGGTTACGGCGAAACGGATATCTATTACTGCAACCGCGAAAACAATGGCTGGGGAAGACCTATCAATATGGGACCAAACATCAATACTTTTAACCGCGAAAAGTTTCCCAGTATGGATGCTGAAGGCAATTTTTACTTCGCTTCGGACGGTTATCAGGGATTTGGTGGTCTGGACATTTGTGTGGCTTTGAAAAATGGTAACGCTTTTGACAAGGCGAGACCCATGAAATACCCCTTTAATTCTTACACGGACGACTTTGCCATTGCGTTTCTGGAAAGCGGTAAAACAGGTTACATCTCCTCCAACCGTTATGAAAACGGAGTTGGTGATGATGATATTTATTATTTCAACCTGAAAGACAGCGATGTAATAACCAGTATCTATACAATAGGCTATAGACCAGCCGACGATTCTGACATTAAGTTCTGGGTGAATTCTCCCGGAAACATTCCATCAGATCGCAGGGTTAGAGAAACTTTCCCATTGCGCAATTACATATTCTTTGATCTGGGCTCCACCGAAATTCCTTCAAGGTACATCATGCTGTCGAAGAATCAGGTGAGCGAATTCAAAGAGGACAATCTGGAAGTTTATTCAATCAATACGCTGAAAGCCAGATCGAAGCAACAGATGATTGTTTATTATAACGTGTTGAACATCCTTGGCGACCGCATGGGTAAAAATCCATCGTCGACTATTACCCTGGTAGGATCATCGGAAAAAGGCCCTGAAGATGGGAAATTAATGGCTGAATCCGTCAGGAAATATCTCACAGATATATTCAGTATTAAAGCTTCGAGGATCAAAATTGAAGGCAGATCAAAGCCAAAGCTGCCTTCTGAACAGCCAGGTGGCGAGCTTGAACTCGAACTGCTCCGTCAAGGTGACCGCAGGGTTTCCATCGAAAGCGGCTCACCGGCCCTGCTCATGGAATTCCAGAGTGGACCCGAAGCTCCTTTGAAGCCGGTTACAATTATAACCAGACAGGAAGCACCACTCGACAGCTATGTGACTTTCCATGTTGAGGGAGCAGAAGAATATCTTACCTCATGGTCATTGGAAATCATGGATGAACAGGGTACAGTGCAAAAGTTTGGACCTTACAGTCAGGAAGTTGTAAGCTTGCCCGGAAAATCCATCTTAAACAAAAGACTGGAAGCTGACTACAAAGTCACCATGGTTGGGCAAACAAAAACCAATAAGGTTGTGACCAGAGAAGTGCCTGTACATATGGCACTCTGGACTCCACCAACTGGCCAGGAGGGCATGCGATTCAGTGTGATCTATGAATTCAACGATTCAAAATCGATCAGAATTTACGAGAAATACCTCACCGAGATTGTAGCACCCTTAATTCCGGATAATGCTACAGTGAATATTCATGGTTATACGGATATTATTGGTACAGAAGAATTCAATCAGCAATTATCGCTGGCACGTGCCAGAGATGCTGAGCAGATTATTAAAAATGCATTGTCAAAATCCGGCAGAAAGGATGTGAAGTTTGAAGTATTTGGTTTTGGTGAAGATGAGAGTCTGTCACAATTTGACAATAACCTTCCGGAAGAACGTTTTTACAACAGGACCGTTATCATCGACATTGTTCCCGGTAAATAATCAGGTCATGATCGTCCACTAAAATGTGTATGAACGTATCCTGAAGGATGCAGAAACCGTCTCAAGAATCATTTTGAGACGGTTTTTTTATGGAGTAGTATTGAATTTCCCAAAAAGTCACGAAGAAACCTCATCGCTAATTGGAAAATCTAACCGCAAAATATGTAACTAATACACCAAGTTGTGTAACGCTTTAGCAATCATGCTAAAATAATTTTGTACTGTCCCCATATCTGATAAATTCAATCATGAAAAAGACTTTACAATATGCCTTAACAGCAGCGATACTGTTGTTAATGCCAATCATTACACTAAGTCAGATTGCACCCGACCTGGGTGTTGCATCTACCTTTGTTTTGTTCACATCAAGTGGAGCTGTTACGAATGTGGGTATATCCCAAATCACAGGAAATGTTGGCTCCAATTCAGGGCCGGTGACAGGTTTTGGTAACGTAAATGGTCAGATGCATAGCGGCGATGCCGTGACAGACGCTGCCAGATTCGATTTAAATATTGCCTACAACAGTTTAGGTGGTCAGGCTGCCACTGAATTTCCAGGGATAGCGCTTGGGGGAGGGCAGGTTTTAACCCCTGCCGTTTTCGGTGTCCCGACAATATCAGTTCTGAGTGGTATACTCACCCTGGATGGCTTAGGAGATCCGGACGCTTGTTTCATTTTTCAGATGAACGGGGCGTTTTCAGCAGATCCGGGTGCCAGTATTGAATTAGTCAATGGAACCCAGGCCTGCAATGTTTTCTGGAAAGTCGAGGGGGCTGTTACCCTTGCATCAGATGTGGTATTCAAAGGCAATCTAATTGTGAATGGTGCAATCTCACTTACCACAGATGATGATCTTGAAGGCAGGGCGCTTTCGATGGTGGGAGCCGTTGAAGTTACTACTGTATCTGCCAGCACGCCAATTGGCTGCGGCAGCCCGATACTGATGGGGCCTCTGGCACCACCATTGGGTGCGACAGAGTGCTTTGTCCTGTTTACTTCAGTAGGGGCTATGACCAATACCGGAATCACGTATGTTGTTGGCGATATCGGAACAAACAACGGACCACTTGCTGGGTTTGACCCGCTTTTGGTAAACGGCACCATTCATACCCCACCCGATGCAGCAACAAATCAGGCGGCCTCGGACATCATCAATCTTTATACAGCCCTGAATACTTTATCTTGTGATATTGAACTTATGCATCCGGCACAGTTTGGAAACGGCCAGATACTTACGCCTCATGTGTATTGCATGGATTCGGCAACACACCTGACTGGCACCATCTTTCTGGACGCACAGGGCAGCCCCGATGCCGTTTTTGTTATCCAAATCAATGGTGCATTAACCACAAGTACCTACTCAAATGTTGTATTGCTTGGTGGAGCCCAATCCAGTAATGTTTACTGGAAAGTGGAAGGAGCGGCTGACATCAGTGGTTACTCCATTTTCAGGGGAACACTTGTTGCCAATAACGGGGCGATCAGCATGGCTTATGGTGACACCCTTGTGGGGAGAGCTTTGTCGACAAATGGAGCAATAACCATACATGATGGAAATATTTCTTTGCCAGATGTTCTTGGAATACCGATAATTACTCCTAATGGACCATTAACCTTCTGCGAAGGTGAATCAGTTATGCTAACAGCCAGCCCGGCCAACACTTATCTATGGTCAACTGGCGAAACAACCCAAAGCATCACCGTTACCAGCTCGGGCAATTATTCAGTTACTACAAGCGATGCTTGTGTTGGTGGCGGCACATCGGCAGTCATAACGGTTACAGTTTATCCCTTGCCTATTGTAATCATAACACCCGATGGTCCAACTAATCTTTGCCAGGGTGAATCTGTCACGCTTACTTCAAGTC
>DITE01000095.1:0-211 GCA_002422725.1 Bacteroidales bacterium UBA6192 | reverse complement strand
CGGGTGAGAGTTACCTGTGGTCAACAGGTGCGATAACACAGAGTATTTTAGTTAGTTTATCCGGTAACTACTCAGTTACCATGACTGACATCAATGGTTGTTCGGCGACTTCGCCCATAACGGCTGTGACGGTCTATCCTTTGCCGATCGTAAACATTACCGCTGACGGACCGCTTGCATTCTGTGATGGAGAATCTGTCACGCTTACTTC
>DITE01000057.1 GCA_002422725.1 Bacteroidales bacterium UBA6192 | reverse complement strand
TTGAAGCCGGAAAAACTTTAACCGTAAACTTTTCGCTTATTCCCGATGCTATCGCCCTCGAAGAAACCATTGTGATTGGTTACGGGGTGCAGAAGAAGAGTGATAGAACAGGAGCTGTTGCAAGTATTACTGCAGCAGAAATGAATACAGGTGTATTAACCGACCCCATTGCAGGTATTCAGGGAAAAATTGCTGGAGTAACCGTTACCAAAAAAGGAGGTGACCCAAATGCAGGCTTTGACATAAAGATCAGGGGTGCATCATCACTAACAACCGGTACGTCACCATTATTTGTTGTTGATGGTGTTCCAGGGGTAGATCCAACTACAATTTCTCCTGAAGACATTGAGTCTTGGAATGTCCTTAAAGACGCTTCTTCATCTGCAATTTATGGCTCAAGAGGAGCACATGGTGTTATCATTATCACCACAAAACGAGGTACACTACAGAAGAAAGGCACAGAGATTGACTTTAATTCCTACATCTCTACAGAACACGTAGCTAACCGACTTGATCTCTTGTCAGCAGACCAAGTAAGGAAATACGTTTCCGATAATAATTTGTCAAATTTCAATGACGGAGGAGCCAATACAAATTGGTTAGATGAGATTTACAGAACAGGAATGAGCCAAAACTACAATTTATCCGTGTCTGGTAATGATGAGAATTCCTCATATCGTGCGTCTGTATCACACAGCAATTTTGACGGTGTAATTATCGGATCGAACAAAGAGCGGACTATTGCTCGATTAAATTTAGATCAGAATGCATTTAACAACAATTTGAAGATGCAGGCTGGTATTTCAGGAACTTTTGAACAGAACAATTACATCAATTATGGTGGGTGGGGGCGAAACTCGATACAATTTCAAGCATTTCAAAGAAATCCTACTGACCCTGTAAAAGATGATGAAGGAAAGTTTTACGAAATTGAAAGAGATTTTGATTATTACAATCCTGTAGCATTAGTTAATGAAATACAAGATGAACGCAGTGCTAAAAGGTTTTTTGGTTTTTTTAAGGCCGATCTTGATATTTATAAGGGAATATCCGCAGGTGTAAATCTCGGGTATACGAGAGACGATCAGGAAAGCTTTTATTTCGAACCCAGCACTTTATACTTAGGAAAGGAACAAGGTTTTGGGCGTAGGGCTTATGGTAATTTTGAATCCAGATTGATTGAATCAACATTAAGGTATAACAATGATTTTGGAAAGCATAATATAGATTTTGTTTCAGGACATACTTGGCAAGGAGAACAAGCAACAGGTTTTGCCGCTCAAGGTAAGGGTCCATTTCTAAATTATGTGCTCTCTCATGACCTTGCCAACTTATTAAATGTTAATCCTGGAGATATTTCTTCTTACAAAGAAACCAGCAAGCTCATTTCGTTTTTTGGCCGCGCTATGTACAATTTCAATTCGAAATATTACTTTACTGCAACTATTAGGAGGGATGGTTCGTCAAAATTTGGCAATAATAATCAATGGGGGTGGTTTCCATCCGCATCAATAATGTGGAATATTGCTGGAGAAGAATTCATGAGTAATGCGAACGATATCTTAAATAACTTAAGGCTCAGGGTAAGTTATGGTATTAGTGGCAATCAGAATTTCGGACGCTATAATGCTATTGAGTATTATGTAAGGGCAGGGAATTCAATAAATTTTGAAACTGGAGAAGAATCAATTCTTTATAGTTTCTCTCATGCTGCCAACCCAAATCTGAAGTGGGAATCCAATGCTGAGTTAAACATCGGAATAGACTTTGGATTCTTACAAGATAAGATATCTGGCTCTGTTGAATATTTCCGAAAAAACACCTATGATCTCTTAGGAGAATACAGTGTTCCAGTGCCACCATACCCTGTAGGAAGGATATTTGCAAATGTTGGTCAGATTCAGGTAAACGGTTTTGAATTATTTACACAAGCATATCCAGTAAGAACGCGTAATTTTGACTGGAAAACATCTATTGTGTTTACAACATATAAGCAAGAAGTTGTAAGTTTATCCAATGACGAATTTGAGTGGTCCTCACAACGCGGAGGTAGTGTAGGTGGGCGTGGTCTGGTAGGTGACAATACTCAGATTGTTCGAGAAGGCTTACCCCTTGGTAGTTGGTATATGCTTGAGTATGCTGGCATTTCACCCGATGGTAAATGGTTGTTCCATACTGCAGCTGGAGGTGTAACACGCCGTCCTGAAGAAGGAGAGTTACGTGTACTTGGTAATGCACAACCTGATTTTGAACTTGGTTGGTCAAATTATTTAACATTCTTTAAGGCCTTTGACATGAGCTTTAATATAAGAGCTGTTTATGGTCATAAAATATTCAATACTACGAAGTTATTTTTTGGCAACCCCCGGATTTTGCCTACACTCAATGTAATTGAATCAGCATTGGATGAAGCTGCAAGAGGATTGAATGATATTCCACGAACAAGCAGTTACTATCTTGAAGATGGATCCTTTATTCGATTGGATAACATTTCATTAGGTTATAATTTCAAGAAACTAAAAGGTGTTAAGAATATCAGAGTCTATTTTGCGTCAAACAACCTTTTAACCATAACTAAATACACTGGTATTGACCCTGAGATTAATTTTTCAGGCTTGTTTTTTGGATTGGATCAATATGATGTATATCCAAAAACCCGTACGTTTACTTTAGGAATTAATGTAACTCTTTAATGCTTGTAACCATGAAAAAAATACTAATTTCATTTGTTTTGTTGGTGTTGGTGCAGTTCTCTTGTACCAAGCTTGATGACAAGTTATATGACAAAATTCCACCCGACTCATATACAGCTGACCCTGTTCTTCAAATGAGTGTGATCTATGCACCTATGAGAGATTTTCTTGATTGGGGTGGTTGGTGGTTCGCCAATGAGCTTACTGGTGACGGAGCTGTTGGCCCAACACGTGATACAGATTGGGATGATGGTGGTAAATGGCGTGTTCTGCATCAGCATACATGGAATCATGAAACCGAAGCCATTAATAGCATGTGGAGTCGTTTTTATAATGGCATTGTTGAAGCAAACAGGTTTATTGAAGCGCAGCAACCTTTTGTGGGAGATCCCATTGTAGATCAAGCCATCGCAAAGGCGAAAGTTTTACGTGCCTATTACTATTACTTGGCAATTGATAATTATGGGGATGTGCCCTATGTTACACAATATCTAGATGCTGTACCAAGCCCAAAAAGAAACCACCGATCACAAATATTCGAACAACTCGTAAAAGAAGTTGAAGAAAGCACACCCTTAATTTACTTTGGAACAAGCCGCACAGGGGTAGGTAAGGGAGCTGCTTTTAGTTTGTTGACAAAGCTATATTTGAACCATGCTGTTTATACCGGTGCTGTAAACTCAGCCTATTGGGCAAAAGCTGAACAGTATGCGGACAGCGTTATTCAGTTAGGTATCTATTCACTTGAATCTGATGCGTTAGCCCCATTTGTTACCAACAATCATAATTCAATTGAAAACATATGGATAATACCTTATAATGAAGATAATTACGAAGGTTTCAACCTTCATATGAGAACCCTTCATTATAACCATAATTTAACTTTTGACATGGTTGCCGGGCCTTGGAATGGTTTTGCTGCAATGAAAGATCATTTCGATACGTATACAGACAATGACAGGCGAAAAGCAGGATTCTTGTATGGGCAACAATTTACTTCAGATGGCTCAGTAATCAATGATGGCGTAGCTAATTCAGCTCTCATTATTGATCCATACATCCCAGCTCTTGAAATGACTATTGCCGAACATACTCCTCAGGAAATCCGTATGTCTGGAGCAAGGGTTGCCAAATTTGAAATTAAAAAAGGCGCTAAAGCTAACTTGAGTAATGGTTTTCCAATATTCAGATATGCCGATATTCTGTTAATGAAAGCAGAAGCAATGATTCGTCAGGGACAAAATGGCGATGAATATGTTAACATGGTTCGGAGTCGCGCTGGATTAGATCCTTGGTCTGGGGTTACATTAGAAATGTTATTGGAAGAACGCGGACGGGAATTGTTCTGGGAAGCTCATCGCCGACAAGATTTGATAAGGTTCGGCCAGTTTAACAGAGCCTGGTGGGAAAAAGATGCCTCAACCCCGGATAGAAATGTTTTCCCCATTCCTTTATGGGCTAAAGAAGCCAATCCGAATCTGGATGCAGACATTGTAGATATTAATCCTTGATTTTTAACCTAATTATTCACTAATCTAAATTTAATTGTTATGAAAGTTTCTCTTAAAAAAATGCTTTACCTGATGAGCATTATGTTGCTCGCAGGAATGGTTATGGTCTCTTGCAAAAAGGACGATGACGATGATGATCCAAAACCACCTGTGGTTGAAGATGGTATTTACATTAAAGGTGCTGGAACTGCATTGACCGATTTTAACCTAAAAGGTCTGATGTTACCAACCAAGAACGAAGTCGGTCAGGAAGCCCGAGCCAGTTTACTTGAATTGTATGTTGCTGTTAAAGGCGGTAGCGATGGATTCAATATTGTAAAAGTTGCTGGTACAGCTCAAACAACCTATGGCCCTGGTGCTGATTTTGCATTAGTTACCGAAGACGCTTGGGATCTTAATAATGAATATCCCAAAACAGCTAAGTATTGGCGTGGTTCAATTGCAGAAACAGATGCAAAGTTTACTGTTCCTGATGATGGTCTCTACCAAATTGTTTATGATACCGAATTAGGTGTTGTTGTTATTACAGAAGCTAAATGGGGCATGATAGGTGCTGCTACACCAGGCGGTTGGGGAGAAGACACTCCAATGAATACCACATTCAATTTGGAAAAAATGGATTTCACAGTAACCGGCCTAACCTTGTTGGAGAACGCATGGAAGTTTCGTATGGGTGGCGGTTGGAAAATCTGGTTGAATGAGGAAGGAACCGTAAAAATCAACACTAATCTTGGAGGAGATCCTACAGCACCAGAACCTGGTGGAGCCGACATTATGCACGATAATTATGGTGTTTACACTGTTACCTTAACCTGGGAACTTGGAAAAGCATTCGTAGGCAAAATGGAACGTACAGGTGATGGCGAACCACTTCCCGAGTATCCGGAAGCTGTTTACCTTGTGGGTGATGGAACAGCTTACGGCTGGGATGCTCCTGGAACAAGTGAAGAAGCAATTTTCCATAAAACTGCCGGCGGTGCACCAAGTGAAGGTATCTTCTGGAAAATAGCTCACCTCGAAGGTGGACTTGGATTCAAAATTTCTGCAGCCGCTTGGTCAGAACCAAACCTTGGTTTTGGACAGGTACAAGAATTTGATGCAGAAGGTATTCAGGTTGTTGATAATGGAGGAAATATGTCAATAGCTGCATCTGAAAGCGGTATGTACGTTATTGTACTGAATTTACGTGACGACATGGTGAAAGTTTCAGTTAAACCTGCTGAAGTTTACGGAATCGGTGATGCATTTGGTGGTTGGGACCAAGACATAGAAGCTAATAAGTTTGTTGTTGACAATGTTAATAAAACACTTGTTTCTCCTCCATTAGTAGCTAATGGTAACATCCGTATGTATGCACAACACAACTGGATTCCTGATTGGTGGAATGCCGAATTCAATTTATTTGATGGCAAGATCCTTTACCGTAATGATGGTGGAGACCAAGATGCAGTTGCAGGTACTGCGGGTCAGGTGGTTACTCTCACATTTGACAACAATACTGGTACAATACAATAAATAAAATTTAAAGTACTCCTAAAAAAGACTGCCTGTAAAGGCAGTCTTTTTTTTTCTCAAACCTAAATCTCAAACTTAGTTTCCCTCAACGATCATAATCCATGCGATGTATCTCTCTTGCCTCATCGCATAAAAAATCATCACCTAAGTCACCTAAAAGCAACATGGGGGAAGCATGCCTGCGCTAATCTGTTTTCTGTCTCAGATTATATGAATAGAGTAATGAAGGATGTTAAAAACAAGTCGGCGGGAGTGGAAAAAAATCGGCCAGACATTGCATTCAGCGAATAGCAGTTTATTACTTGTGCACAGTAAGGCTAACCAATCTGCCCTATGATAACAACATAATTCTTTCCGTATTTTTTAGCACATTTCGGACAAGTTGTATACCACATATACAGCTTTTTGATCTGAAAACCCTTTGACTTTGCAATACCTTCAAAGTCTTTTGACCATTTTCCGGTATCTTTAAACGGGCCTTCGTAAACCTTGCTGAAAAATCTGCCAGATAATGTGGTGTTAGCAGCACCCGGAATGTCCTTGCTCACGGCAAGATAAAGAGCCATGTTCCATTTTGATGTGTGATCGGACAAACAGAGCCAATCGGGCATGTCTGCATTGGCTTTGGTAACAGTATCGCTCAGGCGTGTCATGACTTTGCCAAAATTCAGGGGCATGTAAAACAAGGTGCGAACCTTGTCGGTGATAAACTTTTTGTTTTCCCAGCTAAACTTCTTTTCATCCCAGTGAATGGGATCGAATTCGGGGCAACAAATGGTTTCGGTGGTCAATTCTTTTGTCATATAAACCTCCTTTTTTTTGCATGTTTTGATAAAACATGGTTTTATGGTTAAAGTGCCTGATGAAAGCACTGAATTCATCGGACAAAGTTAGGCAGGAATCAGGAGGTTTGCGTCAAAAAGGAGACAATAAAAAGGAAAAAATAACCAAGGGATAAATCTGAATTTCAATTCCACTCATGGGATGGCACCAATCGATTTCAGGGCCTTATAGGTAATGTCTTTCCTGATGGATGCAAACAAATCCATATTAAAATCTTTCAGGGGTACCACGTTGGTGGCAAAATAGAACACCTGATCATTTTTTTCAACATATCCGACAAACCAGCCATTGTTGTTGCCGTTTCGGATCGACCAGCCGGTTTTGCCACTTATGACAAATACCCCGGTGTTTTCGATAACCATAAGCTCCTTCATCATGCTTTGGTTGCGCGGGGAAACCGGAAGTTTGCCTGTAAAGAATTTCTCGAGAAATTCAACCTGACCATATTGAGAGATTTCTGATTTGCCCTCGAGCCAGAAAAGATCAATAGAAGCCGAATCAAAAACCATGTTTCCATATTGAAAACGGTCGAGATACTCACGCATCCTTTTTATTCCGATTTTTCGGGCAATTTCCTGATAACAAGGCACACAAGAAGCATGAAATGCTTCACGGAATGTCATATCCTTTTCCCAGACTGACAAGCGTCTTTTCTGTCCGTCCCAGGGGAAAAGTGTTTCTTTATCATTCACAACTCCGGTTTCGAGCGCGATGATCGAATTGGGAATTTTGAAGGTGGAGGCAGGCAGGAATCCTCTTGCAGCCCACTCAAAATTATTGGAATAGTATAGATGTTGCTGTGGGTCGTAAATCAGGATTGAGCCATTCACACCAGCTGAATCAATAATTTCCTGAAAGCCTGACATGAGGATGTCCTGAGCGGGGTTGGTGTTTTCCGGCTGGTTTTTGTCGACTGATCCCGTAGTGTTTGGCCCGCAGGATAGCATTAAGTAAAGTATGCTGAAAACAGCAAGTGTTCTTGCGTATATCATTTCTTTTTTGTTAGGTTTTCAGATACCCTGAATCGGACAATCTGCGAAATTAATGCTAATGGGATTGGATTATTCAACGGAAACTGAACCGATCCTTTGGCTTGTTTGTAACCTGAAAGTTCTTTGCTGAAAGTTTCAATCCCGGAAGGGGCAGGATAAAAGCCTATGTGTTTTTCATAAGCAGCAAAATGGACCAGATTGCCATTCAACACAAAGGTCGGAATACCATATTTTATGGTTTCCGTGGCATCAGGAGCTGCCTGTCTTATAACCGATCTGATTTCTTCCAGATGTTTTCTTACATTTTCCGGAAAAGTCTGAATGTAACGGTCAATTTCGTTTTGCATGGAGATTTATACTTTTTCTGGCATGTTTCACTGATGAATGAACGATTTCCTTTGGCAAACATATGAAACAGTTCATGATGCTGCTCATTTGTCTTAGCCTGATATAAATCAGGTTTGGTGAATAATTCTAACAAAAATAACCAAAAGTGCAATATTGTTGCTTTGTTGAACGAAATCAGGTTCGAATATAAACTTTTAAGGTGTAAATGCCAATGATAGGTGGCAGTTATACCTGATTGGTTAACTTTGGCACGAATTGATTAAACAGGCAATGGAAAAGAAAAAACGTCGGATCTTACTCAGTGAAAAGCTGGTTGTATATTTCGTTTTTTTTGGAATTGCGGGTTTGATTGTGGTGGAGATTTTTGCATTTCATCATTCAGGCAGGGCAATCTTAAACCGCACCTTCGATCAGCTTACCTCAGTTAGAAAAGTGAAATCGCATCTGATCGAAGGTTTTCTCCGAGACCGTTTGCTTGATGCGCAGCTGGTAGCTGGCTCTGATCTGTATAACCCAACCGATAATGATCATTTTGTTGTTTCTAAACTCAGCAATTCTGGATATTATTTATGGATGGCAGTAAGCGGAAAAAATAATGAACTGACGGTCTACCCAATGAATGACCTTGAAGCGACATCGCATGTGCTGCGCGACAATTTCAGTGAACCCTATTCACTTGAGTTTATAAGGCAAAAGACGGTGAATAAGAGAGTTCCGGTGATCCACGACCTTGTGTCGACCGACAAACTTGCCGGGAATATGCTTGTTGTGTCAGCTGGATTTCAGGGAATGGATAGTGTAATTGTTTTGCTGGCAATCGATTATGATGTTATCAATCAGATAATGCTTGAGAAAAGTGCTGCTGACGGACTTGGGGAAAGTGGCGAGTCCTATTTGGTGGGTCCCGACAATCTCATGCGAACAAGGTCGCGGTTTGTGAATCTACCAGAAGGGCCAATATCCGTAAACACGATAGCCATGGACGAAGCTGTGAAGGGTAATTTTAATACCAGAGCTATTTTGGATTACAGAGATGTAAAAGTGCTCAGTTCGTGGGGAAGGATCGAAGCACCAGGTCTTGACTGGGTAATTATTGCAGAAATTAACTATGCCGAAGCGCTTGCTCCGGTCAATTCGCTACGCAACGGATTATTGCTGATTGGGTTGATAATTACAATGATCATTTTTTTGTTTGCTTATTTTTTTTCACGACATCTGACTTTTCCGGTTATCCGGTTGAACGAAGCGGCTCGCCTGATCAGGGACGGTCACCGTGACGTGAAGCTCAAGATCAGATCGAATGACGAAATAGGTGAATTAACGTCTTCGTTCAACGAAATGGCAGCTCAGTTGAAAATGCAGGAGGAAACAATTGCCCTGGAAAAGAAAAGACGTCTTAGGTCACTCTTTGATGGACAGGAGCAGGAAAGACAAAGACTTTCCAGGGAACTACATGATGGCTTGGGGCAAGCTCTTGTGGGCATCAAAATGCAAATTGAAGGCGTTCACCGCAAAAGTATTGAAGAAACTGAAATTCAGCTTGAAAAGACAAAGGATTATTTAAATCAAACGATTGAGGAAATCAGGCGTATGTCGAACAAGCTTGCTCCAGGTGGGTTACTGGAGTTTGGCCTCGTGGCTTCGGTGCGTAATCTTTGCTACACAATTCAGGAGCAAAGTGGATGCACTATTGTTTTTAGCTCTGTTGGCGAAATAAAGCCAATCAGTAAAAGGAACATGATATATATTTACCGAATGGTTCAGGAGGCTTTGAACAACGCTGTCAGACATTCTGGTTGCACCCGTATTTCTGTTGAGCTGATTCATGAGAATGCCTTGCTGAAACTCATTATTGCCGATAATGGGAAAGGTTTTGATGTGACAAGAGCTTTGAATTGTCACGGAAATGGATTACAAAATATGCATGAGAGGGCTCAGTTGATGAATGCAATACTTGTTTTTGATTCAAAAATAAATAGAGGCACAACGATAAACCTTGAGTTAAAAATTGAAAATTGAACCTAATACCCACCATCAGCATATGGAAAAGATAAACATTGTTTTGGTTGATGATCATCAGGTTGTGAGGGATGGTGTAAAATCGTTATTATCTGAATTTCAGGATATCAGAATAATGGGAGAAGCCGATTCTGCCCATTCTCTTTTTCAGGTTCTGAATAATCACCCACAGCCTGATGTGATCATACTCGATATAAACCTGCCTGATCAATCGGGTATTGAGGTTACCCGTCAGCTGAAGCAAAAATATCCCTCAATAAGGGTATTGATCCTCACCATGTACAATTCGGAGGAGTATATTTTCAATGCCATCAAAGCAGGAGCATCGGGTTATTTGCCAAAAACAGCTAACCGGACTGAGCTTATCGGGGCAGTGAGGCAGGTTTATCAGGGGAATGAATACTTTGACCCGACCATTTCAAACATTATCCTGAAAAGTTATATCAGGCAAGCCAAGCATGATAATGTAGCATCGGGCCAGAAGCTAACAGCACGTGAAACGGAGATTCTGAGACTGTTTGCCGGTGGCAGGTCTAATACTGAGATTGCTGACGAGCTTTTCATCAGTGTGCGGACGGTTGAGTCGCACAAGAACCATATCATGCAAAAATTTGAATTAAAGTCAACTGTCGATCTGGTCAAGTTTGCCATCCGATGCAAAATTATCGAGATCTGAATCTTTAATCCCTTCATCCTAATAGGTAAATCACTATTTCTCCCTCTTCCATTCGGTCACTCTTTTCTGATACTTTCATAGCATTTTAAAGTGCGCAGTTTCGGTAATGCAACATCAATTGCCCGATCAAACTGGACCTGCTATTGTGTCGTCCGGAGAATCAATTTGATCTATCTAAGTGTAACACTTAGAAAATCCTGCGCTGCTCACTTAGTTTAAATTCAGCACCTTGCCTATTGTAAAACATAGGTTTAAGTTGAATTTTTGCTTTGTTTATTTATTCACAAAAAATATATCACTATGAAAAACCGGTCTTGCATCAGGATGCTCATGCTGGCATCCTTATTCAGTTTGTTCGTCACAGTTACCTTGGCCCAGAAAGGAGAGTGGCAACTTGGAACAGATGTTTACAACCGTTACATCTGGAGGGGAATGGATTTTGGAAATTCACCTTCCATACAGCCATCATTGTCTTACACCAACAGTGGGTTCACTATTGGAGCCTGGGGTGCTTATGCAACCAATTTCGATTATCAGGAAACAGATTTGTATGTTTCCTATGACATAAAAGAGGTTGTGACTTTAATGGTTACCGATTATTTTTTTCCTGGGGGAGTTGTTGGAAACAATGCCTATTTCAAATACGATGAAGATGTTACGGGTCACGTATTTGAAGGCTCAGTTATTTTCAATGGAATGGATAAAATACCTTTTAGCTTGTCACTGAACTACAACTTTTATGGGGCTGATGCCGATAATTCTTTTTATGCCGAGCTTGGCTACGGAGGCGAAGCAAAGGATGTTGAATACAACGTTTTTATTGGAGCTACAACCGGCAAGGGGATTTATTTACCCGATGGATCCGATAATTTCAGTGTAGTTAATCTGGGTCTTAGTTTATCAAAAGCCGTTACGGTTACCGAAGCATTTTCACTTCCAATCACTGCCTCGGTAATAACTAACCCTCAGGCACAGAATATCTTTTTTGTTGTAGGATTTTCGTTTTAAATTTTATACACAAATTAATAATAGGAGATTACATTATGTTTGACACGGGTTCAACAACATTTATGATTCTGGCAACCAGCCTGGTTATGCTGATGACGCCGGGGCTTGCTTTCTTTTATGGTGGTTTGGCCGGAAAACGCAATATTCTGGGAATTATGATTCAGACTTTTGTGTCACTTGGAATTACTACAATATTATGGGTAACAGTGGGTTATTCATTGTGCTTCAGCGGTGGCGAAGGAGGTATCATCGGAAACCTCGATCATGCATTTCTCAATGGAATTCCTTTTGATAATGCATTTTCGAATGGAAAATATCCTGAATACATCTTTATTGCCTATCAGATGATGTTTGCGATTATCACCCCGGCGCTGATCACAGGCGCATTTGTGAACAGGGTTACTTTCAAGGCCTACCTGATTTTTCTGGTAGTTTGGCAGTTGCTGGTTTACTATCCTTTTGTTCATATGATATGGGGTGGTGGTTTATTGGCTGAATGGGGCGTTATCGATTTCGCCGGTGGTATTGTTGTTCATGCCACAGCCGGTTTTGCTGCCCTTGCTTCGGTTATTTACGTGGGTAGCCGAAGAGATAAGTTCTCGCCTCCCAACAGCATACCTTTGGTTGCAATTGGTACCGGGCTGCTCTGGTTCGGTTGGTATGGCTTCAATGCCGGTAGCGAACTCGATGTGGATGCCATTACAACACTTTCTTTTCTGAATACAGATGTGGCAGCTTCCTTTGCGGCCATTACCTGGTTGTTTGTGGAGTGGTCGAGAGCCAGAAAACCAAAGTTTGTTGGTTTATTGACAGGTGCTGTTGCCGGACTGGCAACCATTACCCCTGCTGCAGGTTTTGTTCCGATCTGGGCTGCCATGCTGATTGGTATTGCTGCCGGATTTGTCTGTTACTGGGCTGTTCATCTGAAAAACAAACTCGGTTGGGATGATGCACTGGATGTGTGGGGTGTTCATGGAATTGGTGGTGTGTTGGGCACAATATTGCTCGGCGTGTTTGCTATGAGTTCGATCAACGGCCAATCGGGTCTGATTGAAGGCAACACCAGTTTCTTTTTTAAGGAGTTGCTGGCCGTAGCTGGAAGCGCAGCCTATGCTTTTATTTTTACCTATGTAATGCTGGCCCTGATTAATTTCATCACTCCGGTAAAAGTTAGCGAAAGTGACGAAAACGAAGGAATCGATGCCTCTATTCATGGCGAAAAAGCCTACGATGAGGGTGCTTTGTAACACTTTATGACTATTGGTTGGTGCGGGTGGTTGGATTCTGACCACCCGTTTTTTTTTCCAACGTTTTGCCTTCAATTAGCTGATTTATCCTTGTGGTTATTCATCTTATTCTCCTTTATGCTTTGTCTGGTTTAGCATAAACTTTAAACCTGTCTGAATAACATCTTTTCATTTTTTGTTCTTAAGTTAACTTGACCAGCGGGTATTATATATCCTGCTTTGTGAAATGAAAAGTCCTGGTGGCAGGTCAATTTTGGAAGTTTTAGCGATATATAAACCGTAATTGATACCGTTTGTTTAAATGGTTGATAACTTTTTCTGAGGTCTGGATGGGGGTAACTTAACACGAAAGGGTTTGCATAATCATCAGTCGTATAAAGACTTATTAATTTAGTTGCGACAAATTTATCTCCGTTAGGGTATACCTTGTAATTCCCTGAATAGTATTTAATGTTGTAATTTTTCCAAATAGCGTTATTTTTGCATTAACCAGATAAGTTAGGCAAGTAGTAAAATATTGTAATCAGTTGATTTACAGTATGCTCTTGAAAAACTTATCTTTTTTATCTGATAAAGAAACCAAAATCAACCATTTATGGGCTTAAAACAGAAGACTTCTGACTTGCAGCGGCGCATGCGCGATGCTTTGATGGGAGGTGGCGAACAGGCGATCGAGAAACAGAAATCAATTGGTAAACTCACTGCCCGTGAGCGAATCATCGCGCTTCTTGATCCGAAATCCTTTCACGAGTATGACCTTTTTGTGGAGCATGCTGCCAAGGACTTTGATATGGATAAAAAATACCTGCCCGGTGATGGAGTTATCACGGGCACAGGTACATTGAGCGGGCATCCGGTTTGTATTTATGCACAGGATTTCACCGTGGCTGGTGGTTCATTGGGTTGGATGCATGCCAAGAAAATAACCAAGATCATGGATCACGCCATGAAACTCAAAGTGCCGATTATTGGGATTAATGACTCGGGCGGTGCACGTATCCAGGAGGGAGTCAACTCTCTTGCCGGATATGGTGAAATATTTTACCGCAACACCCAGGCTTCGGGTGTTATCCCGCAGATTTCTGTAATCCTCGGCCCCTGTGCTGGTGGAGCAGTGTACTCGCCTGCACTCACCGATTTCGTGTTTGTGGTCGAGAAAATTTCTAAAATGTTTATCACAGGACCTGAAGTGATCAAAACGGTTCTTGGTGAGGAAATTTCGATGGAAGAACTTGGCGGTGCCCGCGTTCATTCCGAAATAACCGGAAATGCTCACTTCTTTGCCTTGAGCGAGGAAGAATGCTTTAATCAGATCAAGCAGCTGGTTAGCTTTATCCCATGGAATAACATGAAAAAAGCTGAAAAGTTTCCTAAGAAAGCTCCAAAAACCAGACAATACAAAATTGAATCGATACTGCCAACCGATCCGCGCATGCCTTACGATGTTCGTGATGTTATCAGGGCATTGGCCGACGATTCTGAGTTTCTCGAAGTAATGGAATTGTTTGCCTCGAACATTGTGATTGGCTTTGGCCGCATCAATGGCGACACGGTGGGCTTTGTGGCCAATCAGCCATTGGTACTTGCCGGTGTGCTTGATGTGGATTCATCTGTAAAGGCTGCAAGGTTTATTCGCTATTGCGATTCCTTCAATGTGCCATTGGTAACACTTGTCGACCTGCCCGGCTATCTGCCCGGTGTTGATCAGGAACATGCCGGGGTAATCCGACATGGTGCCAAGGTTCTTTATGCTTATTCCGAAGCAACAGTTCCAAAAATCACAGTGATTATGCGCAAAGCCTATGGTGGAGGTTACATTGCCATGTGCTCGCACCATTTGCGTGCCGACTTTGTGTTTGCCTGGCCCACAGCCGAAATAGCGGTGATGGGTCCTGAAGGAGCAGCTAACATTATTTTCCGTAAAGAGATTCAAACGGCTGAAAACCCTGAAGAAATGCGCAAACAAAAGGTGGCAGAGTACAAGAAAAAGTTTGCCAATCCATACGTTGCCGCTGCATATGGTTATATTGATGCTGTAATCGAACCGGAAGAAACCCGCAGGATGCTGATGCATTCGCTCGAGATTTCCAAAGATAAGATTGTTGAAGTACCTATGAAAAAGCATGGAATACCACCATTTTAACACTTTACATTATGACGGAAGAACCCAACGAGGAAGACAACAAGATTGTCAGGTACCGCAACCTCACTATTGATAACGTTAAGTACAAGACCAATTATACCGGCAAGTTTAGCCACAGGGTCATGTATGAAGCAAAGAATCCGGGCAAGATTACCGCTTTCATTCCAGGAACGATTATAGAAGTGAATGTTAAAGAAGGAAAAAAAGTGAAGCAGGGCGAAAGATTACTTGTGCTCGAAGCCATGAAAATGATGAACAACCTGCTATGCCCTTTCGATGGGGTAGTGAAAGCAGTTCATGTTAAAGCAGGAGACAGAGTGTCAAAAAATCACGTGTTGGTAGAAGTGGTGTAATGACCAAACAATTGATTTTCTCTGTCGATAATACCTAAAACTTCATCCCGGCCAAGTTTACTAAGCGATGAAGTAACCACTATCAAAGGTAACTCCTCCCATGTTTGGAGGAGTTCTTTTTTATACGATGCCAGGTTCTTGTCAGCAATGGTTTTGCCAATTTTATCGTGCTTGGTGAAAAGAAGTATAAAGGGTAATCCGGTTTCAGCCATCCAATGTATAAATTCCAGATCAATGGTCTGTGCTTCGTGTCGGATATCGATAAGCACAAAGGTGTAAATGAGGTTGTCTCTTCTGGTCAAATATTTACGCAGCATCAGAGTCCATTGTTCACGGGCTGATCTCGATCGTTTGGCAAAGCCATAACCAGGCAAATCCACCAGATACCATTCTTCATTGATTAAAAAATGATTGATTGTGATTGTCTTTCCGGGTCTGCCTGAAATTTTAGCCAGACCTTTTGCACCGGTGATCATATTGATCAAAGAAGATTTCCCCACGTTCGACCGGCCAATGAAAGCATATTCGGGTTTGTCGGGCTTTGGGAGCTTCGACACCTCCGTATTGCTCATTAAATAAGTAGCTGACCGGATTTCCATAACTCTGTTTATTTGTTGTTTTCAGACGAGATGTCTTTCTTTCTTTTCCTTAAATATGTCTTTGATGGTAACCAGAATACCTGTTTCCTCAACCTTGCCGAAAGGGGCATTAAAGGCTGTGCCAAAACTTCGCATGGTTGACGAAAGGTTCATGTAGGCATTGACCAGTGGAGGCACATTCTCTCCATGTTTTCGAACTGTTTGAATCAATATTTTATAATTCTCATCGTAGTTTTCGCCTTTGAAGATGCCTGCAATGATTGATTCGTCATGAAACAGAGACAATGGTTCATGTGGATAGACCAATTTGTCGGGATCGGGGAAAAATGTTTTCATAAAATACAGGATAAGGTCGCGGGCAAAAGTGTTGTAATGGCCATACATGGTTACCTTTCCAAAGAAATAATGGGCATCGGGATACTCTGTGATAAGTGCCCCAAGTCCGTCCCATAGATTGTCGAGTGCATACATTCCTTTACGCAGATTGTTCGAAGGCTGATAGTCAGGTTGCACAAACGACCTTCCCAACTCGATTGTTTGCGGGATAAATTCCTTAACAAACTGTTTTGAGTAGGCGAAAAGTTTGGAGGTGGGTGTTTTCACATGCCCATCGGCATCAATTTTCAGATATTTACAGTGAATGAATCGGTATCCGCCAACAATTGCCTGATCTTCGGGGCTCCATACAATTAATTGTTTGAAATTGTTGTTGCCCATATCATACACATCTACATCAGTTGACTTACCGGTTCCACCTCCGGCATCGCGGAAAGTGATTTCCCGAAGCCGTCCTGTTTCTCTCATCAGGTTAGGAGCTTCGGCTTCGGTAAAAACATAAATCTCGTTAGCCCCGTTGTTTGCT
This sequence comes from Bacteroidales bacterium UBA6192, assembly GCA_002422725.1. Lineage (GTDB taxonomy): Bacteria > Bacteroidota > Bacteroidia > Bacteroidales > F082 > UBA6192. The sequence goes on along the minus strand of DITE01000057.1, from coordinate 36,666 downwards.
TTACGCATCAGACGATCGGGGGTTAGCTCATCGAGCAGCAGTTTTTTGTCAACAGGCGGAATGACTTGTTCCATAAAGTTTAGTATATGCTTTAAATATTGGGATAGTTGTTCTTTGGGTCAAAAGCCTCAGCCTTGCCCGATGGCAGGGTATAAACGTATCTTCGGAGTTGCTCGGCCCATTCATTGTCGGTGCGGCTTTTGTCGAAAGTTTGCCATGGAATAGCCGGCGCGAAAGTAATCTTTAAAAGCTTATTCTCTTGTTTGTAAAACTCTTCAACGAGATAAAGCATTTCAATATTCGTTTTCATACCTAGATTCTTTCGGATGTTGGCCAGATTATAAAAGAAATTGGTGTTACGTCCGCTGATATGCGCCGGTATGATATCGCGTTTGAATTTTCTTGCTTTCGTGATAAAGGTTTTTTTCCACTCCAGATCTTTGATTGTTCCGTTTTTTTTGCGCGATACCAGTCCAAATGGAAAATAACAGATGACTGCATCACCTGCAAAAGTGTCGTTCAGAATCTGAATGTTTTCGGCATTGCTTCCGTGCTTATTGATGGGAATAAACAGTGGTTTGAGATTTTTCAGGTTCAGCAGTATGTCATTGACCGGAAATTGAATGTCCTTGCGAACTTTGCCAATGGTTTGCATAAGGCCGATTCCATCAATTCCTCCCAAAGGATGGTTTGAAGCAACAATGAATCTTCCTTTTTCAGGAATCCTGTCGAAGTGCTGAACCTCAGTTTTCATCTGAAACTCGTCCATTATGGCATCAACAAAATCCAGTCCATACAAATGATGTGACCTGTTAATCAAGCCATTAATGGATTCCTGATGAATAATACGTTTCAGGTATCTGATGATAAAACCGGGTATAAAACGCTTCAGACCAGGACTTTTATCGGCAAGCACCTTCTCAATGTCAATGAATGCTGCGGGCGCAACAGGGATGTTTTCTTCCATGCAGACTGTTCTCCTGGTTTTTTGAGCAAATATAGTATGTAATCAGGATAGTTGATGCAGCTGAGGTAGAAAATTATGACAGAATCAGGACTATCGTATGTGCGATTTGGGAGCTTCAAGGTCTGATTCTCAGTTTGTCTTGTTCATAAGTGTGTCCCAGAAGGGGAAAATTGAGCTGAATTAAAATAAATATTGAATTTATTTATCATCTAATCAGCTTGTTATATTTTATTGTGCACTTTTTTTGCAATTGTTTGAAACATTTTATAAAAAATGTGGTAAAAAATGGGAGAATTTGGGAAATAATGCACTAATTTTACCTCACAAAATTGCAATTTTCTTGAGCTACCCAATTGACACATATCATTGCAAACTCGATGGCAAAGGCCGACTCATGTTGCCTGCTGACTTTCGCGACAAGCTGAAAGAGGCATTGCAGCAAGGCTTTGTGCTAAGACCCGGTTTGTTTGATAAGTATCTGGAACTGTATACCATGCAGGACTGGATGAAGGTTCAGTCGAAGCTAAGAAAGCTCAACCAGTTTGTAAAATCCAATGTTGATTTTGTGAGAAAGTACAATGCAGGAGCCAAAGAAGTGAAAATAGACAGTCTTGGTCGCTTGCAGATCCCAAAGAACCTGATCGAAGATGGTGGTTTGACAAAGGATGTGGTGCTTAACTCAGTAACAAAGAACATTGAAATCTGGGACAAAGAAGCTTTCACAAAGGTTCAGGCCGATACCGACCAGGAAGCGTTCTTGAAATTTGCAGCAGATGTACTTGGAAATATTACTGACGAGAACGATTAAGCTATGTACCACCAACCGGTATTGCTGCACGAAAGTGTTGACGGATTGCGCATTCGCCCCGATGGGACCTATGTGGACGTTACCTATGGAGGTGGTGGACATGCGGCAGAAATTCTGAAACGCTTAACTTCAGGAAGGCTTTTTGCATTTGATCAGGATCAGGATGCTGCAAAAAATGTAGTTGATGATCCCCGCCTGGTTTTTATCCCTCAGAATTTCAGATTTATGAGAAATTTCTTAACCCTTCATGGTGTAATGGAAGTTGATGGCATACTCGCCGATCTGGGCGTATCCTCTTTTCAGTTCGATGTTGCCGACAAAGGCTTCTCCACCCGCTTCGATGGTCGTCTGGATATGCGCATGGACCAGAATAATGCACGGGATGCAAGGGAAGTTGTCAATCAATCTACTGTTGAAGAACTAACAACGATATTGAAGAAGTTTGGCGAGCTTGATCATGCCCGTAAAATTGCCCTTGCCATTGATACTGCCCGTAAAAGCAATGAAATTGAAACCACCTTTGCTTTGATCACGGCTGTAAATCATTTATTGCCAAAGGGTCGCGAGAATAAAACCCTGGCGCAGCTATTTCAGGCATTGCGTATTGAAGTGAATCAGGAGCTTGTTGTTTTGGAAGAATGGCTTCTGCAAGCCATACAATGCCTCGCTCCCGGTGGCCGACTTGTCGTGATTTCCTACCACTCTCTGGAGGACAGGCTGGTGAAGAATATTTTCAGGTCGGGTAATGCCGGGGGCGAATTGAAAAAGGATTTCTTTGGAAACCTGCTTAGTCCCTTGAAACCTGTAAACAGGAAGGTGATTGTTGCCGATGATGAAGAAACCGAAAGAAATCCAAGAGCAAGGAGTGCCAGGTTAAGGATTGCTGAAAAACATGCTGGAAATGGAGAATAAGCAACTTGATAGTCAGACTGTGCAGGAAACTGTTGGCACTCCGGTGAAGAAAAAAGGATCTGTCGGGACGCTGCTTGTGCAGATTTTGGGAGGCGATTTCCTGATGCGCGAATGGGCTCGCAATCAGTTAAACTTTTTGTTTTTTCTGGCAACATTGGCTTTGTTCTACATAGCAAATAGTTACTATGCTGAAAGCACAAGCCGGAATATTGATGAAGTTGCCAGAGAGCTTAAGGAACTGCAGTATGAATATGTTTCGACAAAGTCGGAATTGATGCAGGCCGGAAAGCAATCGGAGATAGCCCGTAAGATGGCACCAAGCGGAATGGTTGAATCCATTGAACCGGTGAAGAAGATTATTGTAAAAATGGAACAATAAGGAATCATGCAGGAAGCAAAAAGCGAAATATTATGGCGTGTGTACTTGCTCTATGTAGCGGTGCTTCTTTTTGCGATTGCCATTATCGTTCAGATTGCTATGATACAATACAGAACTGGTGATGATTTGATCGAACAATCGCAACAACAAGAACTTAAGGTGTTTAATCTGGATGCCTTACGTGGTAATATACTGGCTGAAGATGGCTCATTGCTCGCAACTTCGGTGCCGGTTTTTGAGATTCGCATGGACATTGCCTCACCGCATATTGATGATGCCCTGTTTGAAACCAAGGTCGATTCGCTTTCCATGTCATTATCAAGTCTTTTTCGCAATAAGTCGGCAAAAGAATATGCCAATGATTTGCGTGCCGGACGACGTGAAGGCAATCGCTACCTGCTGATTAAGAACAAAGTAACCTATGCTGAGCTAAAGAAAATGAGAAAATTCCCGATTTTCAATCGCGGGAAATACCGTGGAGGTCTTATTGTAATTCAGCACGACAAGCGCGAAAAACCATTTAAGGAACTGGCCAGCCGCACAGTGGGCTATGAGAACAGCCGAGAGAACCTTTTTGTAGGGCTCGAAGGGGCTTTCCATGATCAATTGAAAGGTATTGACGGCAAGCAGCTCAAACGCCGTATAAACAACGGAGATTGGATTCCGGTGTTTGATGCAGGAGAAATAGATCCGCAGAATGGAAAAGATATTGTTACAACCATTGATATCAATATTCAGGATGTTGCAGAAAGTGCCCTTCGGCGCAACTTAACCGAAAATGAGGCTTTTCAGGGATGTGCTGTGTTGATGGAGGTGGCAACCGGACACATTAAAGCCATTGCAAACCTGACCCTTGACAGTAAAACCGGAAGATACGAGGAGTCATACAATTTTGCTGTGGCCGAAAGTGTGGAACCAGGCTCAACTTTTAAACTTGCTTCAATGATGGCTTTGCTCGAAGATGGTAAAGTAAGGCTAAGCGACAGCATGCGCATAGGCAACGGACAGATGGTATACAGCAAGCGGGTAATGCGCGATGTGCATAGCATCCGTAACGGACACATTACTGTAAGGGAAGCTTTTGAAAAGTCGTCGAATGTGGCAATTTCTAAACTGGTTTATAACGCTTATCAGCACGATCCGGCCAAATTTGTTGAGAGAATCTATGCCATGTCGATACATCTGCCATTGAATATTGTCATTCCCGGTGAGGGTAAGCCTTATATCAAACATCCGAAAGATAAGGATGCCTGGTATGGTACCACACTGCCATGGATGTCAATTGGCTATGAGTCGCAGATGACACCTCTTCAGATTCTGACTTTGTACAATGCAGTTGCCAACAATGGCATTATGGTAAAACCCATATTCGTAAAAGAGATCAATCAGGGAGGTTATGTCATCCGCCGCTTCGAAACCGAGGTGATCAACCCTTCTATTGCTTCAGCAACGACGATTGAATCGGTAAGGTCACTGATGGAGGGTGTGGTCGAAAGGGGTACGGCCAAAAGCCTGAAGGATAGTCCGGTGAAAATTGCCGGGAAAACTGGTACAGCACAGATTGCTTCGGGAAAAAAGGGCTACAACAAGCAAAATTACAATGCATCATTCGTGGGATATTTCCCTGCAAAGGATCCCAAATACTCATGCATTGTGGTTGTGAACAATCCAAGCGCAGGAAAAATTTATGGTGGAGCCGTTGCGGCTCCGGTTTTCAGGGAAATTGCCGATAAAGTGTATGCCACACGACTCGATATACATGATGGACACAATCAGGTTGATACTACCCTTCCTGTAATTCCAATCCCGACCGGACTGACTCATTATGATGATCTTTCATACATATATGGCGAGATTGGCGAATCGACCAGCCGGCATTTCTATGGGATAGAATGGGTTGGACGCAAAGTTGAGGGCGATCAGATGATGCTTGCTCCAGCTGAGTTTTCCGACACCCTTGTTCCTGATGTGACCGGCATGGGACTTCGTGATGCGATTTATCTTCTTGAAAAAATTGGTCTTAAACCGATAGTAAGCGGCCGTGGCCAGGTGGCTTCACAGCTTCCCGAGGCGGGCACCAGATTGGTTTCTGGTCAGGTTATCGAACTTAATCTTTTGAATTTGTGATGGAAAAACTGCTGACCACCATATTACTCAAAAGTCCGGTCAAACAGATCGTAGGAAATCCGGATGTCAAGATATCATCCATTGCGTTCGATTCCAGGAAGGTGTCTGCAGGAGATGTGTTTGTAGCAGTGAGCGGAAGAACAACCAACGGTCATGTATTCATTGAAAAAGCTATTGAAGCGGGTGCCATTGCAGTCGTTTGCGAACAGCTCCCCAAGATGCAGCATAGCTCTGTAACGTATGTGGTTGTTGAGAACGCAGCTTTTGCCCTAGCATTTATGTCGGCGGCCTTTTACAATTATCCATCTGAAAACCTGAAGCTTATCGGGGTTACCGGAACCAACGGCAAAACAACTATAGCCACATTACTCTACAGGCTTTTTTCGCAATGTGGCTATCCTTCAGGGTTGTTGTCCACCATTGAAAACCGCATAGACACAAAAGTTGTTGCGTCCACGCATACCACTCCTGATGCCTTGTCGATCAATGCCTTGCTCGCCGAAATGGTTGATCATGGTTGCACCTATGCATTTATGGAGGTTAGTTCACATGCCCTGGATCAATTCAGGGTGGCAGGCCTTCGGTTCGAAGGAGGGATTTTTACAAATCTCACCCACGATCACCTTGACTATCATGGGAGTTTTGCTCATTACCGTGACACCAAAAAATTGCTTTTCGACATGTTGGGCGCACATGCATTTGCCCTAGTTAACCAGGACGATCGCAATGGTCAATTCATGTTGCAGAACACCAAAGCTTCGAAATTCACCTTCGGGCTCAACACTGATGCCGATTTCAGGGCAAAGCTTATCGAGAACCGTTTTGAAGGCCTTGTTATGCAGATCGATGGTCAGGATTTGTTTACCTGCATGACAGGAAAGTTCAATGCCAGTAATTTATTGGCGGTTTATGCAGCGTCTGTACTGGCCGGGCTTGATAAGTCAGAAGCCCTCAGAGGGATTAGTGCCCTGACCAGTGCCGAAGGAAGGTTTGAGGTGATGAAATCGCCAGAAGGAATTATAGGTATTGTTGATTATGCCCATACACCTGACGCCTTGCTGAATGTGCTCGAAACAATAAATGAAATCAGGACTCACAACGAACTGCTTATTACGGTGACTGGTGCCGGCGGCGACCGCGACCGGACCAAAAGGCCAGAAATGGCAAAGGTGGCTGCAAAATTGAGCAACAAACTTATTCTTACCTCCGACAATCCGCGTTCAGAAAATCCGGAGAGCATCATTCTTGACATGCGCAAAGGGGTTGAACCACAATATTATTCACGCACATTAGCCATCACCAACCGACATGAGGCCATAAAAGCTGCAGTGGCGATGGCAAGGTCGGGCGACATCATTCTTGTTGCCGGAAAAGGCCATGAGAAATATCAGGAAATCGATGGGGTTAAATATCCTTTTGATGATAAGAAAGAATTATTTGAATTGTTAGCAAAACATTGAGCTTATGTTATACTACCTATTCGGCTATTTAGACAGGGTTTTCGATTTTCCGGGTGCTCAGGTGTTTCAGTATATTTCGTTCAGAGCTGCTATGGCAGTGATTACGTCGCTGATCATATCCTTGTATTTTGGAAAAAGGTGGATCGGATACCTGAATCGTCGTCAGGTGGGTGAAACGGTGCGTGATCTGGGTCTTGAAGGACAGCTTGAGAAGCAAGGTACGCCAACTATGGGTGGGCTCATTATATTGGCTTCATTGATTATTCCCACCTTGTTGTTTGCCGAACTAACCAACACCTATGTTATCCTCATGCTGTTCACTGCGGTTTGGCTGGGGGGGTTAGGATTTATAGATGATTATATCAAGGTTTTCAAAAGAGATAAACGTGGTTTGTCAGGAAAAACCAAGGTCATTGGACAAGTGTTTTTAGGCCTTGTTGTTGCCTCCACGATGTATTTTGACAACAGCATCGTCATGCGTGAAAAACCACGTGATTTCAAACAGGTTGTCGGCAATGTTGTTGCCGAAGGTCCTGCATCGCGCTTTATGGTTGAGGAAAGCAAGGTGACAAAAACAACAATCCCCTTTATTAAGAACAATGAATTTGATTACGCGGTTCTTTTACGATGGTTAGGCCCGGGCTATGAGAAATGGGCGTTTTTGATTTTTATTCCCATTGTTATCCTGATCATCGTCGGGGTTTCGAATGGAGCCAATCTCACCGATGGAATGGATGGACTTGCCGTTGGTACATCTGCCATCATTGGGGCCACACTGGGCATTCTGGCATGGGTATCAGGTAATATCATCTTTGCCGACTATTTGAATATTATGTATCTGCCTAATTCAGGTGAGCTGACAATTTTTATCAGTGCCTTTGTTGGAGCCAATATTGGCTTCCTTTGGTACAATTCATATCCTGCTCAGGTGTTTATGGGCGACACAGGAAGTCTGGCCCTGGGTGGCATAATTGCTGTTTTTGCTATTATTATACGCAAAGAGCTGCTGATTCCCATTCTTTGCGGAATCTTCCTGGCCGAAAGCCTTTCGGTTATTCTTCAGGTTTCCTGGTTTAAGTATACCCGCCAAAAGTATGGAGTAGGCCGTCGTATTTTTAAAATGTCGCCTTTACATCATCATTATCAGAAACTTGGATATTCAGAACCTAAAATAGTGCTGAGGTTTTTAATCGTGGGTGTTATGCTGTCTGTTCTAACGATCATAACCTTGAAGCTCAGATAATGAAATGAAAAGAGAAGATACAACATATAGGAATATAGTCGTTCTTGGGGCCGGCGAAAGTGGTTGCGGAGCGGCATTGCTTGCGTCAAGGCAGGGAATTCCTGTTTTTGTGTCGGATAAAGGAATGATCAGGAACACCTTCAAGGATGTTTTACTCAGCAACAATATAGATTTTGAAGAAGGAGGGCATAGTCTGGAACGACTGGCCACTTCTGATCTGGTGATAAAAAGCCCTGGAATTCCTGATGATTCAAACGAAGTGCTTCATCTGAAAGGAATCGGGCTGCCAGTAATCTCCGAAATTGAGTTTGCTGCATGGTTTACCAACGCTACAAAAATTTGTGTAACAGGAAGCAACGGGAAAACTACCACCACCATGCTGATTGGCCATATTTTACAGAAGGCCGGCTTGAATGTAAGTGTGGCTGGAAATGTGGGCAGGAGCTTTGCCTGGCAGGTAGCCGAGTCAAAACATGACTATTATGTGCTTGAGTTAAGCAGTTTTCAGCTTGATGGCATGTTCAGCTTTAAAGCCGACATAGCCATATTAACCAATATCACACCGGATCATCTCGACAGGTATGGAGATGATTTCCAGCGCTACGCCGATTCAAAATTCAGAATTATCCAGAACCAGACCGAAGAGGATGCCTTTGTTTTCTGCTCCGACGATCCGATGACAATGAGTCAACTCCAAAGATACAATCCCAAAGCGAGATTATACCCCTTCACCCTGAGCAATTCAGTGCGCAGGCAAGGGGCTTCAATGAATCAAAATGAAATAGTTATACATACCGATAAAACCCATTTACACATGACACTAGAACAATTGGCATTACAAGGCAAGCACAATGTTTACAATTCAATGGCAGCCGGAATCGCCGGTAAACTACTGAATATCAGAAAAGAGACTATAAAACAATGTCTTTCCGACTTTCAGAATATTGCCCATCGCCTGGAGTATGTGGCTAATGTGCATGGAGTGTCGTACATCAACGACTCCAAGGCAACCAACGTTAACTCAACCTGGTATGCAATCGAAAGCATGGAAAGGCCGGTGGTTTGGATTGTAGGGGGAGTCGATAAAGGAAATGATTATGAAATTCTCAAAGCACTGGTTAAGAAAAAGGTGAAAGCGATTGTCTGTCTGGGGACTGATAACAGTCGGATACATGAGGCATTTGGTGACTTGGTTCCCGTGATGGTCGACACCCTGTCAGCATCAGAAGCAGTGTTTGCTGCATCCAATCTGGCTTCCAACAATGATGTGGTTTTGCTTTCGCCCGCCTGCGCCAGTTTCGATCTGTTCGAGAATTTTGAGGACCGTGGCAATCAGTTCAAAGACGCAGTTAAAAAACTATAAGATGAGTTCATTACTCAGAGATATTAAAGGCGATAAAGTGATCTGGGCAGTAGTGCTGCTTTTGTCAATTTTTTCGTTGCTGGCCGTTTACAGTTCAACCGGTACACTGGCCTATAAGTATAAGGGAGGCAACACAGAGTATTATATGCTAAAGCATTTTGTGATCCTTTTCCTTGGATTCTTTTTTATGTATCTGGCACATAAAGTCAAGTATATTTATTTCTCGCCTGTTTTTCAGGTTGCCCTCTGGATTTCAATTCCATTGCTCTTGTTTACACTATTCTTTGGCCTCGATCTGAATGATGCAAAGCGGGTTATTCCTCTTCCATTTAACCTGACTTTTCAAACAAGCGACCTGGCAAAACTGACGCTTATTATTTACTTAGCCCGTTTATTGACCAAGAAACAGGACCATATCAAGGATTTCAGATCGGCATTTGTCCCCATTATGTTGCCGGTTCTGATTATTGTATTTCTGATTTTGCCGGCCAATCTGTCAACTGCATTGATGTTGTTTACAACGAGTCTGGTGCTGATGTTTATCGGAAGGGTTAATATGAAGTATATTTTTTACCTGATTGGCATTGGTCTGGTATTTTTAACCATTTTCATCCTGATACTGTTTCAGATGCCTGATGATAAGCAGGGGCGCTTGTACACCTGGAAGAACAGAATCGAAAACTTTGTGGCAGGTGGAGGGGATAACTTTCAGGTGGAGCAATCAAAGATAGCAATAGCCGGCGGGGGGTTGTTTGGCAAAGGTCCGGGAAACAGTACTCAACGGAATTTTCTGCCACATCCATATTCCGATTTTATTTTTGCCATTATTATCGAAGAGTATGGTTTGGTTGGTGGTACATTTCTGGTACTTCTATACCTCATTTTGTTATTCAGGGCCGTGGTGATCGTAACAAAGATTCCGCAGACATTTGGTGCGTTTCTGACCATTGGTGTGGCTTTCAGCCTGGTTTTTCAGGCAATGATCAATATGGGTGTAGCCGTTGGTTTGCTGCCGGTTACAGGCCAGCCTCTGCCATTGGTCAGTATGGGAGGAACTTCAATCTGGTTTACCAGCCTTTCCATAGGTATTATCCTGAGTGTGAGTAAAGAAATTGCTAAAAAGAATCAACAAATAACAGCTGATGTCGTCGAAGCCAATTAAAATAGTCATCAGTGGGGGAGGCACAGGGGGTCATATTTTCCCTGCAATCGCCATAGCCGACGCAATGAGGTCGAGGTTTCCCGATTGTAAACTATTGTTTGTAGGTGCTTTGGGACGCATGGAGATGCAAAAAGTACCTCAGGCTGGATACGAGATTAAAGGATTATGGATTAGCGGTTTTCAAAGAAATTTGAGCTATAGGAATCTGAGTTTCCCATTCAAGCTCATACTGAGCATGGTCAGGGCATGGTTGATTTTGAAAAGGTTTAGTCCCGATGTGGTAATTGGTGTTGGAGGTTATGCCAGCGGACCAACCCTAAGGGCAGCAATCTCGCTCAAAATCCCAACACTTATCCAGGAGCAGAATTCATTTCCTGGCGTTACAAATCGGGTGCTTGGAAAAAAAGTGAACACAATTTGTGTTGCTTATGACCATATGGAAACCTGGTTTCCGAAGGAAAGAACCGTGTTGACCGGTAATCCGTTGCGTAAAACAGCTGTCGATATAGCCGGTAAAAAGTCCGAGGCACTGAAGTTCTTCGGATTAAGTCCGGATAAGCCAGTTTTGTTGGTTGTTGGTGGCAGTCAGGGGGCACATTCGATCAACAAAGCCATTGGTGCTCACCTTAAGGATCTGGTGATAGCCGGAATACAACTGATATGGCAAACAGGGGAATCGTATTTTCACCGGGCAGTCATCCAGGTTGAACACGATGCAATGCAGGAAACAATTAAACCTCATGTTTTTATCAATCGCATGGATTTGGCCTATGCAGCAGCAACACTTATTGTTTCGCGAGCCGGAGCAATAGCTATATCTGAAATTGCTGTTGTTGGCAAACCAGCCATTTTTGTACCGCTGCCAACAGCATCGGAGAACCATCAGATGAAAAATGCATTGCGTTTATCAGAAGACGAGGCGGCTTTGGTTGTCGAGAATATGCATGCTGAAAAACAATTGATCAAAGAAGTAACATCATTAATAACAGATACGAAACGCTTGGAGTTGATGTCGGCTAAACTTGAGCGCTTTGCAATCACTGACGCAGCAGACAGAATTGCCAATGAAATAACGAGCCTGTTGAAACATGAACATTGAAAAACTGAATACGGTTTATTTTCTTGGCATAGGCGGCATCGGAATGAGCGCCCTTGCAAGGTATTTCAGTCAGGCAGGGAAGAAAGTTCATGGCTACGATAAAGTTTGTACCCCACTCACTGTTGCCCTTGCTGAGGAAGGCATGGTGATTCATTATACGGAAGATATTAAGCAGATTCCTGAAAATACCAACCTTGTTGTTTACACTCCGGCTATTCCACCCGACAACACTGAACTTGTCTATATCCGCAATAAGGGAATTCCGCTCATGAAAAGAGCACAGCTGCTGGGCGAACTTGCCAATAATCACTTTACCATTGCAGTTGCCGGTACACACGGAAAGACAAGCATTACATCCATGATTGCATTTCTGTTGCATCAGGCCGGATTGCCGGTTACGGCCTTCATTGGCGGAATTGCACTTAATTTTAATAGCAATCTTGTTACAAGTCAACAAAGTCGTTATGTGATTGTGGAGGCCGACGAATACGACCAGTCTTTCCTTCATCTTCATCCTGATATAGCCGTGGTGTCGTCGATGGATGCCGATCATCTTGACATTTATCAGAACCTTCATACGATGCAGGGATCATATCAGTCATTTGTCAATCAAATCAAAGAAGGAGGACTGTTAATCAGCCATGAGGATCTTTCGTTGAATAGTCCTGAGAGAAAGGCCAGCTATGGTCATTCTGATCATGCCGACATCTGGTCCGATCAGGTTAGTTATCAGTCGGGAAAGGTGTTGTTTTCTATACATAGGGAAGGTTGCCCTCCAACACCGATCAGCTGGTGTATTCCGGGCATGCACAACATTGAAAACGCATTAGCCGCTGCAATGGTAGCCATCGAAGTGGGCGTGCAACCCGATGTGATCGCTCAGGGATTTTCAAAGTACCTGGGTGTTAAGAGGCGGTTTGAATTCCGGATACGCAGAAACGATATGGTTTTTGTTGATGATTATGCACACCATCCGGAAGAAATCAGGGCATGTATTGCTGCTGCAAGGGAATTGTTTCCCAGCAAGCGCATAACCGGCGTGTTTCAACCACACCTTTTCAGCCGGACACGTGATTTCCTTGATGAATTTGCTTCGAGCCTTTCCCTACTCGACGAAGTGATTCTGCTGCCGATTTACCCGGCCCGCGAGTTACCCTTGCCCGGGCTTACATCGGCACTTTTGCTGGAGAGAATTGGGCTTGAAATGAAGCTGTTGTGCGAGAAAGAAGAACTGATAAAGTCAATTATTAAACTTAAGCCCGAAGTTTTGTTGACACTTGGGGCCGGTGATATCGATCAGTTGGTTGAACCCATTGAAAAAGCGTTAAACAGGTGAAAAAACTGATAATAAAAATATTAACCTTGGTTGTCTGGTTCGGTAGCGGAGCCGGAATGCTTGTACTGATGAGTTTTGCGCGCGAAAACTATTTAAACTCCCCTTTGAAATCGATTGGAATAACAATTGATCATTTTGACGAAACTGGTTTTCTGTCAGAAGATTCAATAAGGTTTGAGATTGATCAACTGTTTCAGGGAGCTATCGGAAAGTCGATGCGATATATCCAAACGGAAACCTTGCTTCAAGACATTTCTGCAATTCCCTGGGTAAGAAACGTGAAGGCTTCGACCGATCTGGATGGTAAACTCAAAGTGGAAATTATTGAAAGAAAACCTGTTATCCGCGTCTTTGCATTGTCCGGACATTCTGTTTATCTGGATAAAGATGGTTTTGTATTTCTGACCAACCCTTACAAGACAGCACGTGTGCAGGTTGTGAACGGCCATATTGATTTCCCCCCGCTAACTTTTGGGATTACTGCCCATGTTCAGGATAAGAACTATCGCAAAACACTACTTTCCGGGGTTTTGTCTGTTGGAATGGCCATAATGTCTGATGAATTCGCCAATGCCCTGATTGATCAGATTTATGTAAGCAGTTTGCAGGAGTATGAACTCACTCCAAAACTGGGGGGAGTAAATATCATGCTGGGTGATAGTTCTGACATGAACGAAAAACTGGATAAACTCAAGGCGTTTTACAAAGAAAAGGTCTTAAGCAGCGAAATGTTAGAATACAGGGCATTAAATCTCAAGTTTAAGAATCAAATTGTGTGTATTAAAAAAAACAGTTTAGCCTATGAAAGCCTCTGAAATCATTGTCGGGCTCGATATCGGAACCACCAAGATTGCCTGTATCGTTGGACGACGCAACGAGTTTGGTAAAGTTGAAATCCTGGGTCATGGCAAATCCGAATCATTTGGTGTCAAACGTGGTATTGTTGCCAACATTGAAGAAACGGTAAGCTCGATTTCCAAAGCTGTGGATGAAGCTGCTGCGAAATCGAGGGTGGATATTCAATATGTGAACGTTGGAATTGCGGGTCAGCACATCAAGAGCCTTCAGCATCGTGGAAGCCTGATCAGAGAGTCTAATGAAAAGGAGATCAATCAACTGGAGATTGAGAAACTGATCAACGACATGTATAAATTGAATATGCATGCCGGAGAAGAAATTATTGATGTTATTCCACAAGAGTTCATCATCGATGGCGATCAGGGAATCAGAAAACCAATTGGTATGAACGGCAACAAGCTTGAAGCCAATTTCCATGTGATTATTGGGCAAACAGCTGCAGCCAAGAACATCATGAAATGTATTAAGAGGGCCGGACTCGATATGGTTGATATGATTTTGGAACCAATTGCATCAGCCGAAGCAGTGTTGAGTGAAGAAGAAAAAGAAGCAGGCGTGGTGCTGGTAGATATTGGAGGCGGTACAACTGATGTTGCCATCTTCCATGACCGGATTATACGACACACAGCTGTTATTCCTTTTGGCGGCGATGTGATTACAGAAGATATCCGTGAGGGATGCACCATTATCAAGAGACATGCAGAAGAGGTTAAAATAAAATTTGGTTCGGCATTGGCCAGTGAGAACCGCGATGACGAGGTGGTTTCTATCCCTGGTATTCGTGGACGGCAACCCAAGGAAATCTCTTTCCGCAATCTTGCCTCGATCATTCAGGCACGGATGGAAGAAATTATTGAGCATGTGTATTATGAGATCAAAAACTCGGGACTCGAACGCAAACTGATTGCCGGAATCGTGCTCACCGGAGGTGGAGCCCAGTTAAAACATGTTGACCAGCTTGCTCAGTTTATTACCGGAATGGATGTTCGCATTGGTTATCCGAACGAACATCTGGCAAATACTACCCCCGATGAATTGGCAAGTCCGATGTATGCAACGGGTATCGGGCTGGTTATTGAAGGCATGAACCGTCGTCTGCACGAAGAAGAAGTGGATAAGATGAAAGGGGGTAATGATTCCAAAGAAACTGCTCCGGGGAAAGAAACCAAAAAACCTGCAAAGTCACGTCCGAGCTATCTCGATATAATAAAAGGAATGTTTGACCGGGAACTGCTCGAATAATGGAGTTTATTAACCTTAGATTGTTCAAAAATAACACAAAGCACGAAACAATACCTGAAGTATTAACCTGTAATTTTAAAAACCGATAAAATGACCGACATGTTTACATTCGAACACCCAAAAAACCAATCCAACATCATCAAAGTCATTGGTGTAGGCGGAGGTGGAAGCAACGCAGTAACCCATATGTATCATGAGGGAATACAGGGCGTTGATTTTATCCTGTGTAATACCGATGCCCAGTCGCTAAACAGCAGTCCGGTGAATAATAAAATTCACCTGGGTAAGCGGGTACTCGGTGCGGGCAATATGCCTTCAGTTGGGCGCGATGCGGCTATCGAAACCAAAGATGAAATCAGGGATATGCTACAACAACATACAAAAATGTTGTTTATAACTGCCGGTATGGGTGGTGGCACGGGAACTGGGGCAGCGCCTATTGTCGCTGAAATTGCCCGGGAACTTGATATTCTCACTGTAGGTATTGTGACTTTACCTTTTAGCTTTGAAGGTAAAAAGCGTCAGCAACAAGCCCTTGAAGGGATTATAGAATTGCGCAAATCGGTGGATACACTCCTGCTGATCAGCAATGATAAACTCAGAGAAGAATATGGCAATATGAAGCTTACCGAAGCTTTCCGGATGGCCGACAACGTGCTCACTATTGCCGCCAAGGGCATTGCCGAAATCATCACGGTTACAGGTTACATCAATGTGGACTTTGAAGATGTGAAAACGGTAATGCGAAACAGTGGTAAAGCCATTATGGGTTCTGCAAGGGCCGATGGTGAAAACCGTGCTGTAAAGGCTATTGAAGAAGCTATGAGGTCGCCCTTGTTAAACGACACCAACATTAAAGGAGCCAAAAACATCTTGCTTAACATCACTTCAGGTCTTGAGGAAGTGTCGCTGGATGAGGTACATGAAATTACCGATTATATTCAGACCGAATGTGGAAACAGCGCTGAAGTGATCTGGGGTAATGGAACAGATGAAGCACTAGGTAAGAGTATTGGCATCACAATCATTGCAACAGGCTTCGAAACGGATGACGACACACACACTGGAACTGTTCAGAAAGCAGTTAAAGTCACCCCTTTGTACTCAAATCCCGAACCGGTTGCTCCCATAGCTCCCCCAACAGCCCCTCCTGCCGTAGATCCTGCCCCAATTACTATTCCTGACGAACCAGTTGCTGAAATAAAGCAAGAGGTTTCTACATCAAAAACGGGCATCATGTCCCTGATGGATAAACTTAGGTTTGTTGATGAAAATGCCGGGAAATCCAATAGTGACAAAAAAGTTCAGGAAACCGAGAATTCACCTGCCAAAGTTCACCATCTGTTTGAAGAAACAAGGGAAGAAATCAATCAGACCATAGAAGCTGACGATATTGCAGAGATTGCTTCTGAAGAAATAAGGATTGAAGAAAAGGTGATGGAATCAACGGAAGTTTCCTGGCAGAATGAAAATGATAAAAAGGAAGAGATTATTTCTTTTGTCATCGAAACAGCGCCATTGGCCAAACCGGAAACGGCACCTGTTCACCATGAACACTTTATTGATAAGGAAGAAAGGGACGAACTGGATAAAAAATCAAGCGAACGTCTGGCAAAGCTAAAGGCCATGAGCATGCAGCTTCACTCGCCTGACAAGGTGGATGAACTTGAACGTCAGCCTGCTTATTTGCGGAGAGGTCTTCAACTGTCAGATCCTGACAATACGGGCAAGCACGTGTCGCGCTATAGTCTCGACGGGAATGAGGATAAACGCGGGTTACGCACTGATAATTCATATTTACACGATAATGTTGATTAATGTAGCATAACCATGAGCCTCGAAATACAGATCAATAACGACATTAAGCAGGCAATGCTTGCCAAAGATGCGCGCAAACTGAATGCGCTGAGGGCTATCAAAGCCGCATTGCTACTCGAAAAAACAGGCAAAGATGTCAGCAGTGGTGAAATACCCGAAAGTGTTGAGTTGAAGTTGTTGCAAAAACTGGTGAAGCAAAGACGCGAATCAGCCACCATTTATTTTGAGCAACAAAGACCTGAGCTTGCTGAAGAGGAAGTGTATCAAGCTGAAATAATTGAGAATTATTTGCCTTCGCAAATGGATGAAGACGAGCTGAAATCCATCGTGTCGGCCATCATTGCTGAAACAGGGGCAACATCCATCCGCGATATGGGCAAGGTGATGGGTGCAGCTACTAAAAGAGTTGCCGGAAAAGCAGATAACCAGCTGATATCAAAAATAGTTAAGGAACTTTTGGGTGTTTAGGCATTGGTATTAATAACACGCTGTATGTGGATTTTCTCCTCTGATAAATGATTTCAGAAGCATGATGCTGAGGTCTGTAAATATATTTGCCAGGCTGAATCAGATCGTTTTCTCCAATTCGCTTGGAGATGAAATACTCCTCTGTTTGGAAGCAGAACATATTATATAGTAAGTCTTTCTTCCGATTCAAAATAGATGTTTCTGTATTGTAGATTTGAAGCATAGGCCCAGGTAGAGGTTACCGCGTTATGGGTGTTCTTCAGGCTTTGTATCATTCTTCTTTTCAGGCTTTTCGGCTCATACATCCTGATAAATTGTTCATGGATGCAATCGCTTAATTCATGAGGAGTCATCAGGGATGGCTTATAAACCACTTCGCCAAAGTGATATTTAGACCAATCAGCTGGGAAATTGGTGTATAAAAGTCTGTTTTCCTGTTTAAGCCTGTTGAAAAGGGCTGTTCCGGGCAGGGGAGTCATAATGGTTGTCTGGATAGCATCAACGGATGAGCCGATAATATAATTGGCACGATTGACCAGGTCGTCAGGGCTGTCGTTCTCGAGTCCCATTATGAATGTGCCAAGCACCCCAATGCCATAGTGATGCAACTTAGCGAATACTTCTTCATAGGTTCCTGCTCCACGTTTGGCATTCATGGTTTTGTTCATGTCGGTAAGTGCTGAAGCTTTTTCCGATTCAATACCCAGCAAAATAAGGCGGCATCCACTTTCGGCTGCCAGTTTAAGCACTTCTTCATCATCGGCCACATTGATTGAGGCCTGGCAGAACCAATCCTTACGAATGCCCCTTTCGATGATCCCCCTGAAAAGTTCTTTGGCTCTTTCTGACGAGCGCTTACTATAGCCTATTAGGTTATCATCCACCACGAAGATACGCTGAGGCACGATGGTTTCGAATTCATCGAGCACCTCACTGATGGGTCGTTGGCGGTATTTACTTCCGTTAAAAGTATGCACCGAGCAGAAATCGCATTTCATCGGGCATCCCCGGCTTGTTTGTATGCTTCCGAAAACATAGTCCGGATGAAATAGGTCGCGTCGTGGCATGGGAAGCCCTTCCAGCGATTGCCAAACGCCTTTATAAATCTGTTTCAATTTGCCAGCTTCAGCATCAGTAATCACTTCGTGCCAAACACTTTCGGCTTCATTGATTACCACTGCGTCGCAGTATTTGCTTGCCTCTTCGGGAAGCATGGAGGCATGTATTCCACCAATAACAGTAGGAATCCCTTTTGAGCGGTAAAGACCTGACAGTTCATAAGCACGGTTCACAGTGGATGTAAAGGATGTAAAGGCTACCAGATCTGCTTCCCTGAAGGTGAAGTCATCGAAATTTTCGTCAATCAACTCTACATCCCAATGCGAAGGGGTAAGTGCAGCTACGATACCAAGGGACAGGGGTGGGTAAATTGCATGCTTATCACGCAACAAGCCTTTGCGATGCTGATTGATTGGGTTGATAAGCAATAGTTTTGGACGCTTACTCATGCTTTACCTTCAATTGTTGAATGGCTTTTAGTTTATCGAGCCCAAAATTAGCGTTGAGAAACGAAGATAAATCAAAAGTCTCTGTTTCGTTTTCAAATACCAGGTTCCTGAGCTGGATATTGTTGGTTAGCGACCAGATTGCAGCAGTAGGATTCCGGGTTTTTTTCAGACTGCTGATCATTCGACGTTTAATATGTTTTAAGTCGTAAAGGCGTGCCCAGTTTTTTTTCACTTCAGCTTCCAGTTCATCATCTTCCATCAACAAAGGCTTAAAAACAACCTCGGCGTAATGATACCTTTCCCAATCTTTAGGAAAATTATTGTACACTATCCTTCCTTCTTTCAAATATCTGTCGAACAGCAATGTGCCTGGCAAGGGGGTGAGCAGCGTGGCTTGTATAGCATCAATACCTGATTGGATGATATAATCAGTGCGGGCCTTCATTTTGTCGGGTGTATCCGTTTCCAGGCCATAGATAAAGGCGCCAAGGGCTGCAATGCCATATTTGTTCAGTTTTTGAAATACTTCCTCAAAATGATCTACACCAATGCGGACATTCACATTTTTATTGGCCGCTTTCAACTGTTCAATATCTTCTGATTCGATTCCAAGAAACATCATCTGGCAGCCACTGCGCGCTGCCCACTCAAGTACCTGCTCATTTTCGGCAACATTGAGTGAGGTGGAACACCACCAATCTTTTTCTATGCCCCTGTCAACCATACCTTTAAATAGTTTGATCGCCCGATCAGCCATGGCTTTATTGTGACCGACCAGATTGTCGTCAATAAAATAAAGGTTACGTTGGGGAATTTGTTCAAGGTCGCGCAGCACTTCATCAATAGGTCTTGTCCGGTAGCAGTTACCGTTGAATGTGTGCACAGAACAAAAGTCGCAGGCCATCGGACATCCGCGGGTTGTTTGCACCGACCCGAATTCATAATCTTTGTTGTACAGGTCGATACGGGGCGAAGGTGAATTTACGAGGGGCAAAAGTTTGCCTTCGTATAAGGGTTGCAATCTGCCCGATATAAAATCGGCAATGATAACCGGCCACACACTTTCTGCTTCACCTTTAACAATGCAATCAGCATATTGAGAAGCCTCGCCGGGTAGCATGGAAACATGGATGCCGCCTAGGATAGTAGGAATGCCATTTTCGCGATAAAGGCCTGCTATTTCGTAAGCCCTGTTAATGGTGGCAGTGAGTGCGGTGATGCCAACAAGATCAGCTTGCCTGAAAGTGAAATCTTCGAAGTTTTCATCAGCAATCTCTATTTCCCAGTTTTCGGGCGTAAGGGCAGCAATAATTCCAAGGGCCATAGGCGGGTAAATGGAATCTCTGTTCTGCGAAAGACCTACCCTTCGTCGGTTACGTGGATTAACCAGCAGTAGTTTGTATTTTTTACTACTTGTCATCTTTAAAAAATAAATCCGCTGAATGAAATGGCTTCCTGATTTTTCCCAGTGCCAGGTTGTGGCGTTCGATGTTGCCAAAAAGTGCCCAGTTGGCAGCTGTTTTATTTCGGGTAAGCTTTAGAGTTTGCAGGAACTTACGGTAGATTGTCTTCTTACCCCAAACCTTATCCCAGTTTTCGAACATAGCTTCCTCCAGTTCGGCTGATGTCATGTTCTTGGGCTCGAATACTACATCAAAGCAATGGTAACGATCCCAGTCATCGGGATAGTTGGTTGCCGTGAGCCTTCCTTCGTCCAGCAGGCGTTTATAGAGGTCTGTTCCCGGCAAAGGGGTAAGAATGTTGGCCTGATGGGTATCAATTTCCGATTGAACCAGAAAATCAGATCGGGCGTCTAGGTCTGCTCTGGTGTCGCTGTCGAGGCCATAAATCATGGCCCCGATAACACTGATGCCATGCCGGTGAATTTTTTGAATAACCTCGCTGTAATGGTCTGTACCTATTTTAATGTTCAGTTTTTTATTGGTCATCTGAAGGCCTTCGATCTTTTCTGATTCGATGCCGATCAGCACAGTGCAGCAGCCACTTTTAGCTGCCAGTTCAAGCACTTCCTCATCATCGGCAAAGTTCATGGAGGCCTGACACACCCAATCTTTTACGATCCCTCGGTCGATAATCCCCCTGAAAAGTTGTTTGGCTCTTTCGATACTGAAGCGGCTTGTTCCGATAATATTGTCATCCACAAAAAATATCCTGCTGTGCGTGATAGTTTCTAATTCGTCAAGAACTTCATCCACAGGCCTGTAGCGATATGAAGGCCCATTGAAAATGTGAACACTGCAAAAATCGCAGGCAAAAGGACATCCGCGCGTTGTTTGAATATTGGCCAGACCATAGTTTTTATGAAACAAATCGCGCCGGGGAATGGGCGAATGGAACATTTTCCCACTATCTTTCTGATACCTGCTTTGGAGCGTGCCCAGTTCCGCATCGCGGATAATATCAGCCCAAACGCCTTCAGCTTCTCCAATAACGATTACATCAGCATATTTTGATGCTTCATCAGGCATCATGGAAGCATGAATGCCACCCAGGACTACCGGAATTCCGTTTTCACGGTAAATTGAGGCTATTTCATAGGCTCTGCGTACGGCTGAAGTTAGTGCACTGATACCCACCAGATCGGCATGGCGAAACGAAAATGTTTCAAAATTCTCATCAATCAGTTCTATATCCCAATGGTCGGGTGTGAGGGCTGCCACGATTCCAAGCCCCAAAGGTGGCGAAAGCGATTCGGTAAGGAATGGAATATCACGGGTAAAGGCATTAATAGGGTTAATCAATACCAGTTTTTTTTTGTGTTTCACTTGATCTTCCATAACAGTATTTGCCTGACAAATATAGTCGAATTTATATATGAACTGCACAAAGCTGTTTGCTCAGGTCAATTTGAATCGGGAATAGATCGGCTTTTATGAAGAAAAAAGATATACATTTGCGGGTTAAATCGTATGAAATGAGTATACAAGACTTTATACAAAAGGTTGAGCATGAGTTCGACCAAATAACTCCCGGAACCTTAACACCAGAAAGCAAAATAAAAGACCACTTTGAGTGGGACTCAATCAATGCCCTTGTATTTATAGCGTTAGTGAATGTTGAATACGATGTTGAGATTAATGCTGAGGATCTTCAGCAATCTGAAACTGTAGCTGACTTATACAGTGTTGTTGAAACCAGAAAGCAGGGAGCTGCCTGATCATGGGTCTGTTCAGCATAAAAGGATGCCGGATTTCCGGTTTGTCTGCCTGTGTACCCTCCGGTGTGCGGTATAATGCTGAATACGAATGGATCAGTCCGGCTGAGCGCGAGTCGCTCATAAAAACCACCGGTGTTGAACAATGCAGGGTTGCCGGGGCCGGAACCACTTCGGTAGATTTGGCTTTTGCCAGCGCAAACCAATTGATAAACGCCTTGGGATGGAAAACCTCAGACATTCAGTTGCTGGTGTTGGTAACTCAAACCGGTGATTATCTGATGCCTGCCTCTTCAAATATTTTGCAGGACAGGCTTGGCTTGCCAAAGGATTGCATGGCAATTGATATCAATTCGGGCTGTTCTGGCTATATCAATGGTCTGGCTGTTGCATCGGCTCTGGTTTCATCCGGAAAAATATCCAAAGCATTGTTACTCACTGCAGAAATTCCAAGCCGTAACACATCTCCTACAGATAAAAGCACTTTCCCGCTTTTTGGCGATGCTGCTGCGGCAACTGCACTGGAATATGATGCTGAATCGGCCGGACTATGGTTCAATATCCAATCTGATGGTAAAGGGTATGATACTATCATGATTCCTGATGGTGGAATGAGAAACCCCGTTAATCAGGCTCAATCGTTTGCCATGCTTCAGTCAGCGCCCGGAATTGTGCGCAACAGGCTTCATCTTGCTCTTGATGGAATGAAAGTTTTCAACTTTTCACTGAGAGAAGTAATCCCAAATATCCGGTCATTGTTGATTGCTGCGGGAATCGAGCAGCAGCAAATTGATTATTTTGTGCTTCATCAGGCCAATAAACTCATTATTGATTCCATCAGAAAAAAAATGGGCGAAACACCAGAGAAATTTCCACTTTCTATCAAACATTTTGGAAATACAAGTTCAGCATCTATTCCGCTAACAATGGTAACCGAAATGCGTGGGAAACTGACTACACAACCTCACCGCCTGGTTTTGTCAGGTTTTGGTGTTGGATTGTCCTGGGGAAGTTGTGTGCAGGAAACGGATTCGTTGTGTATTCCTGAATTATTAGAAATATGAACAGTTTCAGCCTTATTGGGAAAACTATCCTGGTTACCGGGGCTTCATCAGGCCTAGGGCGGCAGCTGGCTGTTTCAGCTTCGGCAGCCGGAGCTACACTTATCATAACCGGAAGAGATTCAGCGAGACTCAACGCCACCTTTCTTGCTTTGGAGGGTAAGGGTCACCGTCAGGTATTGGCCGACCTTACCGATGATGGAGAGTTGTCCTCACTGGTTGATAATCTCCCAAAATTGAATGGTGTGTTTTTTAGCCTGGGAGTTTCAACAGTATTGCCCGCAGGATTTATCACCAAGGAAAAACTCAGGCAGGATTTTGCAGTGAATTTCGAGGCTCCGGTGATGTTGACAACAGCTTTACTTAAAGCAAAGAAATTGACTAACAAGAACTGTTCCCTCCTGTATATGTCCACCATTTCAACAGTTTACCCATTTGTTGGCGGGGCAATGTACGTTAGTGCCAGAGCAGCTCTCGAAGGCTATACCCGGGTGCTGGCGGTTGAACTTGCTCCAAAGGGGATCAGGGTAAATTGTCTGAGAGCTGGTTTTGTGCGTACACCCATGCTTGAGCAAACAGCCAGATTGTCGCAGGAAGCGGTGTTAAAAATCGACAAACAACAGCCACTGGGGATTGGCGAACCTGAAGATGTAGCCAACACAGCCATTTATTATTTTTCAGAGGCATCAAAGTGGGTCACGGGTACGAACCTGATTCTGGGAGGAGGCTGAAGATGGCAATCACAGAAAAACCTGAGTATTCTGTTATTATACCTGTTTTCAACAGCTCGTCTACCATAACGAAACTTATCGAAGGTATCAGCGAAACCTTCGATGAATTAGGGTATTCATTTGATATAGTGCTTGTTGACGATGGTAGCACCGACAATGTGTGGGAGATAATCCTTGAATTGAAACAACGTTTCAAACCTTTTTTGACAGCCATCAGGCTCAAAAGGAATTATGGTCAGCATAATGCCACTTTTTGCGGATTAACTTTCGGTCGTGGCAAGTTTGTGATTACTATGGACGATGACCTCCAACATCCCCCTTCAGAGATTAAGAAACTGATCGAAAAGCAGTTAGAGTCCAATGCCGAGATGGTTTACGGGGTATTCGAAAATAAAGAGCATTCCCGTTTCAGGAATCTGGGGAGCAGGCTTTTCAGGCATTCGGCCGGTAAATATTTTGGAAGACCTTCGCAGGGATCGGCTTTCCGGCTGATCAACAGGGAACTCGTTGACAAAGTGATTCAGCATAGTTTGAATTTTATGTTTATCGATGAACTACTTTACTGGTATGCCGAAGAACCTGCCTACGCGGCAGTCGAACATCGTAAACGCGAAAGCAATAAATCTGGCTATAGCAAACGAAAGCTGTTTAAACTGATCACCGGTTTGGTGATCAATTACACCAATGTGCCGCTGAAATTCATGGTTTATGGCGGTTTTTTTGGTTCGATGGTAACTGCTGTAATTGCTGTTTACTACATCATCCTGAAGTTTTTTTTCAATGTGCCAATGGGCTATACCTCCATCATTGTGGGGATAATGTTCTCAACCAGTATTATCCTGTTCAGTTTAGGGATAATTGGTGAATACCTCAGCCGAATCTATCTCGCCCAGAATAAGAAACCACCCTATACTATCAGAAAAATACTGTAAATGATATTTGAGAGAAAAGATTTGAAAATGAGGCGACTAGGTGTTCAAGACATTGAAATGGTCAGACAACACCGCAATAGTAACTTTGTCCGTCAGTATATGGAATACAGGGAGGAGATTACCCCCGAAATGCAGCTGAAATGGTTTCACTCCATCAATAATAACAACAACCTGTATTTATTGACCGAGTATAAAGGCGACCCCATCGGGCTCATTAATGCCAGAAATATCCAATGGGAAAAGAGGACAGCCGAAGGGGGTATCTTTTTTTGGGATAAACGGTATATCAATTCGCCGGTAGCCTTGCTGGCAGCATTGACTTTTGGCGAACTGGCTGCCAATGTATTTCACCTGAAGGCTGTTGCAAAAATTATGGTTACCAATAAAAGGGCAATCCGGTATAATAAAATGCTCGGGTTTGAACTTTGCGAAGGCCAGGAAAATAAAATTAATCAGTTGTATTCTTTTTCGGGCGAACGGTTTATGCGATATAGTCGTGTGTTCAGAGGTTTCCTTGTGCTGTTGTATGGCAAGGACAATATCGTGATCGAAATCGAACCAGAAGACTATCAAACAGGAATGGGACAACTTATGGACGCCCATATAGATCTGTCAAAAATTGATAAAGTTGAACCTACTGAATCGGACGGGAAGCGTTACCATTACCAGCCCCATTTTTAGCCGAAGGCTTTGCCAGGTATTGCTTCCAGAAACGACCCAGAACGAAGGGCAACTCGCTCAGAATATATTGCCTTCTTTTGTAAGGCAGGCGGTTAACAATGCGGGTAGCAAGATAAATAGAACGGGCTAAAAGTGTTCCGGGCAGTGCAGCCAGCTTTACATCCACCCCTTTTCCGAAAACTGTTTTTCATAACCAGCCATCTGACCATAAGGCCCAACAACATAGTCAGCAATGCGTATTTCGCGTTCAGATAATTTCGTGCGCCAAATACCGGTTTTGTTGTCGCTTACAGGATGCATCAGGCTGGCATGGATTTTATTGACCATCGCTTCCGGGTAAATTTTGAGGAATTCGTCGCGTTTTTCGTGAAATCGAAGAATTCCGGGATCGTAGTCAATTCCCAGAAACTGACAAAGCCTTTTCATTTCTGTCTCAGGCTGCTTTACAAGATCTTCGTAACGGATTGTTGTGAAAGCATCTGAAGATTGCTTTGCTGCACTGGTTATTTTCCTGTAAAAATATTTCCATTTGTAAGTAGTCAGCGAAATGATGGGCAGTTCAAACTCAACCCTTGCCAATGAATGGTAATTGTCGCGGTAGTCGCGGGTAAGGTGGATGAATTTTGCATCGGGAAATATCGAGCGAAGCTGTTCAATATAAAGCGCATAACCCGGGTTTTTATCGCCTATCCAAAAAATTTTACCTTTTGCAAAAAGAGATTGGTAGTGCAGATACACAGCTTTGCATAGGGTTGCATAGTCTAATGGCCCTGCTAATCGTGTAAGAGAATCTTTTAGTTTTTCAATATCAAGCTTCCAGGAGTCGAATAGGAATTGTTTTTCGAGGTCATCGACGAATTCAAGAATATTGTCGTGATTCCAATAATTTCTCTTCCCGTATTTCGGGTGCAGGTTCACAATAAACTGACATTCCGGTGGTATCTGAATGTTCGGATGGGCATCGAACAATGTCCGCAGTAGGGTGGATCCTGTTCTGGGGCGGCTGAGGATAAAGAAAACCGGGATCGCTCCGATATCTTTAATCTGGTTTTTCTTTTGTATTTGCTTTGTATCGGACAATGCCTGTCTGTTAAGAATGACAATAATATTAGACAAGCAAGACCCGTGAAATATTCCAAAAAAAAAGAGGCTTTTTTGGAGCCTCTTGGTTTTTATTCTGTATGTTGGTTTTTATCCAAGCATAACTCTTTTGAATGCGGTAACGGTAAGGTCTTTTTCAACCTCTGTGAGGTACTGACGCACGGTTTTTTTGTTTTCACGCACAAAATCCTGATTCAGTAAAGTGTTGTCACGGTAAAACTTATTCAGTTTTCCGCGGGCAATTTTTTCGAGCATTTCTTCGGCCTTACCTTCGTTACGGGCCTGCTCCATACCTATTTGGATTTCACGATCGATGGCTTCCTGAGGAACGTCTTTTTCGTCTATTGCAACAGGATCCATAGCAGCTACCTGCATGGCTAATTCGCGACCAACCTGAGCAAATCCGGCTTTATTCAAACCTATGATGGTGGCCAGTCTGTTGCCCGGGTGAATATAAGCGGCAGTCATGGGTGCCTCGATAAGGTCGTAAGCACCAAGCTCAATTTTTTCACCAATAACCCCGGTCTGGTCTGTGAGGCTATCAGCAACAGTGCGCGATCCGATCATGAGTGCTTTAACAGCATCAACCGAAGCAGCTTTATTTTCGATGGCTGCATCGAGAATGCTGTGGGCGTACTTTACGAAATCTTCGTTTTTGGCAACAAAGTCAGTCTCACAATTAACCATAACTACTGCTGCAAAAGTATGGTCTGCATTGGTTTTGGAAACAACAACACCTTCGTTGGCATCACGGTCGGCTCTTTTTGCAGCTACTTTCTGGCCTTTTTTGCGCAGGTAATCAATGGCATTTTCCATATCGCCATTGCTCTCAATAAGAGCGGCTTTACAATCCATCATACCGGCACCTGTACGTTTTCTCAGTTCATTAACTTGTGAAGCGGTAATATTCATAATGTATTCGTATTTGTTCGATTGATTATTTCTTCGAAACAGGTTTTCTGGGTCTTTTGCCCCTTTCTTTGCCGGCTTCGTCTGTCTTTGCTTTTGGAGCGTTGCCTTTTTTGCGGTCAGGATCACCTTCGTCATCGTCATCGTCAAATTTGTGGTCGATATTCGTGTCGTCATCATCAGACATATCATCGTCACTTTTTTTGTCTTTGGCAAGTTTGCGCTCACCCAGTCCTTCTTCAATAGCCTGAGTCATGGCACGAACGATCAACGAAATTGATTTCGATGCGTCATCATTGCCCGGGATAGGGAAATCGATGAGTGTGGGGTCAGAGTTTGTGTCAACAATGGCGAAAGTGGGAATGTTGAGCTTACGTGCTTCGGCAACAGCAATGTGTTCCTTGAGGATGTCCACAACGAAAATGGCTGAAGGAAGACGGCTCAGGTCGGAGATACTTCCGAGGTTCTTTTCAAGTTTTTCGCGTTCGCGGCGCAACTGAAGGCGTTCTCTCTTCGAGAGGTTGGTGTAAGAGTCGCTGACCATCAGCTTATCGATATTGGTCATTTTGCGCACCGCTTTGCGGATGGTAGCAAAGTTGGTCAGCATACCACCAGGCCAACGTTCGGTAACGTAAGGCATATTGATCTTCGAAACTTCTTCCGAAACAATATTCTTTGCCTGTTTTTTGGTGGCAACAAACAGGATTTTTTTGCCAGATTTGGCCAATTGCCTCATGGCATTGGTGGCTTCTTCGAGCTTAGCCTGTGTTTTGTAAAGGTCGATAATGTGGATTCCATTGCGCTCCATAAAGATATAAGGAGCCATGTTAGGATTCCATTTTCTTCTCAGGTGACCAAAGTGTACACCTGCATCCAATAATTCTTCAAAAGTGATTTGTGACATAATGATTGTTTAAAATTGTTTACTTTCTCTAACAACAATTGCTGAGTAGTCCTGAATCAACAGAAGTCTCAGCAATTTGGATACTAAACTATGCTGGGGATATTAGCGTTTACTAAACTGGAACTTCTTGCGGGCCTTTGGCTGACCGGGTTTCTTACGCTCAACCATACGTGGGTCGCGGCGTAATAATCCCTTTGCTTTAAGGACTGGACGATATTCAGGGTTAATTTCGCACAGCGCACGGCTGATACCCAGACGCAAGGCTTCGGCCTGCCCGGTAATGCCACCGCCATCGAGGTTTACCTTGATGTCGAATTTTCCAACATTGTCGGTGAGCAACATGGGTTGTTCAACAACATATTGCAGGGTGCCGGTAGGGAAATACTCCTTATAGTCTTTCTTGTTAATTTCGATCTTTCCATTGCCGTTTTTCAGGTACACACGGGCAACAGCTGTTTTTCTTCTGCCTAAGGCGTTGATGACGTCCATATTGACTATTTGATTGAGTTAAGATTGATTTGTTTCGGTGTTTGTGCCTGATGTTTGTGTTCAGGTCCAACATACACATATAAGTTGCGGAAAAGTTCGCGGCCCAGTGTGTTCTTTGGAAGCATGCCTTTGATGGCTTTTTCGATAATCACTTCAGGCTTCTTTGCCATTTGTTGTTTGATGGTGCGTATGCGCTGTCCTCCCGGGTAACCGGTGTGACGAACATACTCTTTTGTCTCCATCTTGTTTCCTGTCAGCATAATTTTTTCGGCATTCACAATGATCACATTGTCGCCGCAGTCGCTGTGGGGAGTAAAACTGGGCTTGTGTTTGCCCCTGAGAATGATAGCTGCAACCGATGCCATCCTGCCTAGAATCAATCCTTCGGCATCAATCACTACCCATTGTTTGTTAGCGTTTTCTTTGTTGACGCTTACAGTTTTGTAACTCAGTGTATTCATTATAATCTAGTTATTTCTAAAGTCATTTCTGCGCATACTTATCCCGAAATGGGGTGCAAAAATAGAAACTCTTTTTCGTTCCACCAAATTTGCGAACAACAATTTGTTAATAATATTCTTAAACATGCCAAAATGCAACAAATTGGCCAAAGAATGAACAGGTGTATTCGGGATGGAATTTTAAATAATTTTGCACAAAAATACGATGTTTTATTCACCTAATCTCAAAAAGTATCATGTTCATATCAAATGACCGTTGGAACGGAACCGGTTTTAAACTCCAAAACCTTTTAAGAGGCGCCGCTATAGTATTGATTATGTCGTTCTTATCATGCGGATCGCCTGAGAAATCAGCCGAAGAACAAATGCAGGAAGATGTGGCTTATTTTGCCGATCTCAACTGCAAAATCAAAGCCAGAAGCCTCGAATTGCCTTTTCTTGAAGGTCTTGACGAGACCAACGATCCTGAATACCTTACTTTGGTCAAGGAACAGGAACAACTTACCATTGCGTACCGCGAGAAATACGGTAAAAGCCCTGAGCAGAAGAAGGCATTTTCGTTCATGATGCGCGAAGCCTACAAAAACTCATCGTATTGTGGTGAGGTAATGAAAAAGTACGGGCTGAAAGAAACGGATTTCAGAAAGACAGGCCGTGCAGGTGAGGATAAGGAGAAATAAACAGTGAGTGCCTGAAATACGATTTGTGTTTTTGGTCAAATTGTTTTACTTTTGCGGCCTCATTTAACAATCGGGGCGTGGTGCAGTTGGCTAGCATTCTTGCATGGGGTGCAAGCGGTCGCCCGTTCGAGTCGGGCCGCTCCGACAATATGGGACTCCTTTCGTAATTGGAAGGAGTTTTTTTTTGATAGACTTGTCATTTAGCCCCCATACCCTTGTCAGCTTTTGGCTTTTGGCTGTTGGCCATTAGCCATTGGCCTTTTGCCAAAAAGCTGCCAGTGGGGGCTTTTGCCTCGGTTTCGCAAAAATGTGGCTAAATCTTATCTTAATGTGCAGAGGATTGTTTTGATTGATTCTGAATCCATTATCTCTTAGTGTCACTCTGTGATTCTTGGTGCAACTTTGTGCAATAGCTATTACACAGAGAGCCACAAAGAAGACACGAAGTTTCACAAAGAATAAGATGAAAAAGAGTCATAAATTGAAGCTGGCACATCAAAATAGAAAGCAGTCTAAAATGTTTTTTTAGGAGCAGCGGTATGATTTGCGTGGATTTTATTAACATTGTTGCCGGAAATGTACCCGAAAAACATTAGAGAAATGAAAAGCAGAACCGTTATCATACTGATTATTATCATCATACTCTTCATCGCCATTCAATTTGTGCGGCCTGAGAGGAATAGCGAGACAGTGATAAACCGCAACGAACTTTTTGCACAGCTCACGGATGTGCCAACGGTTGTCAGAACAAGTATGCTAAGTGCTTGCTACAACTGCCATTCCAACCGCACCAATTATCCCTGGTATGCCAGCGTAGCCCCAGTTTCATGGATGATCAGCAACAACATCAAATCGGCAAAAAAGAAAGTGAATTTCTCCGAATGGCATGTGCTTAGTGCCGACAAACAGCATCATAACCTCATGGAGATAGTTGAAGTGCTCGAAGAAGGATCGATGCCTCCCACACCCTACAAGCTGATGCACCCACCCGGAAACCTGAATGATGTGGAGCGTGGTGTTATCGTGGAATGGGTGAAATCATACAGCGAGAGAATAAAAGGGAACTAAACGATGTGCCTCTTGTTGAAACGGACAAGATAAAGTTATGTAATTTGACATAGTTACAGACGCTGAGACTGTTTTTTACCATTGTATTTTATTTTTGTTAATGGTAATTATCCCCAATAACTTTTCGTAAAAAGTATAGGATTATACATAGATGATGTTTTAATATCTTAATAATTATTTATAAAGGAATTTTCATTAAAAACCAGCATGCTATAAAGATGAAAATAACGCCTATTAAAATAAACTTCATTTCATAGGAAGCATTATCTGCTAAATCATCGTAAACAGGCCCTTTCCAGATGTCAGCAAATGTCTTTATCTTTTTGCCAGTCAGTACGGAGTAAAAGAATCGTATAATCAACACAATCATTACTCCAAAAAATCGCGCAATTATTGAACCATAAAACATTTTCTATTTGCTTTATTTTGTGTCAGAGCTTGGATTTAATAACAAAGGAGAATAGTTAAAATACGGAAAAGTAGAATTAAACGAATTATTTGTTCTTATTGTATGATTGTATTTTCTAATGTTTATTCCTCGTATATTATGTGAACCTTTTAACACACTACCTCCTTTAAAAAGTGTGCCAAATTTAGATGCATTTAATGATTGTTTTCCTATCCCAATAGCTTTACCAAACGAACCTACTGGAACAATAGTTGTTATCGCATTTACACCTGAATTCGTAATTTCAGAAGTATTTGCGCCTGAATTATTTAAATGCCTTGCATTTGATGGGCCTAGTAATAAATTAGACCCATATACCATAATATCATCCGCAACTCCATACAGAATACCAAGAGCGAATTTACCAATAGCTTCATTAGGCGAAATACTTGGAGAATTTAAATATTCTTCAGCTCCTCCAAAAAAATTTGGAGTGTAAGGCTGTATCTCCCCAGGGTCGCTTTGTTCTGGAATATTGTCTAACATCCCAGAAGCAACCATATCAAAAACAATCCGGCTATCAGTTATCTTTGACCAAATTTTATCATCTTTATGAATAACATCAGCGGTTTGGTTGTCATACCATTTATAATTACCTTTTAAATCTTTATAGCCATCAACACTATTAAAAACAGCTTGGCCATCTGGATCAATGTTAATTATTGGATTACAACTAAAAGCAGCGTATGGAGTCTGAGAAGTAAATTCTTCCGCCAGCGGATCCACACTCAACCACCCACTAAGTTTGGGGTCGTAGTAACGTGCGCCGTAGTAGTATAGTCCGGTTTCGGTGTCAAGTTCTTTTCCGTTGAACTTGTAAGGGTTGTCGTAGTCGACAATGTTAGATTGTTCAATCATGGTTTCTCCGTAGGGCAAATTTACGAAGAATTGGTAAGGATCGCCATGCAGGTCGGTAATTAATGTGTTTGTGCCCAGATGATCGGGATGATAGAAATATATTGAGGTTTCGTAGCCACGTTTTTTGCCGTTGTCATCGGCTATTTCGTCAAGGGTGAGGGGGGAGTTTTTCAAACACTTGCGACCCCGCTGGGGTCGGAATGGTATGATGACTTTTTCTTTAAACATGCGACCCCTCCGGGGTCGTTTACTGTTGCATTAGCATGTTTATTGAAAGCAGGGTTATCGGTTTATTCAAGATTTTGTTTTGCCTGACCCCAGCGGGGTCACATGTGTATAGAAAACAAAAGAAAAGATTCATTGACCCCGGAGGGGTCGCATGTGTTTATTTTTATCTGCCATTCCAACCGCACCAATTACCCCTGGTATGCAAGTGTGGCACCGGTTTCGTGGATGATCAGCAACAACATCAAATCTGCAAAAAAGAAGGTAAATTTCTCTGAATGGCATTTACTTAGTGCTGACAAACAGCATCATACACTCGAAGAAATTGCTGAAGTACTCGAAGAAGGATCAATGCCTCCCACACCCTACAAGCTGATGCACCCACCCGGAAACCTGAATGATGTGGAGCGTGGTGTTATCGTGGAATGGGTGAAATCATACGGCGAGACAATTAAAGGGAACTAAACGATGTGCCTCTAATTGTAAGGATCTGATAAGGCTTAGCAGGCCGATGCTTTCAGTGAGGACAAAACTAAGAATGATAGAGACAATTTTTGCAAGAAAAAAGTAATAAGACTTCTTTCAAGAAATCCTAGATACCTTATTAATTGATAAAGCTTGTCAAATAGTATTTTTTCTTTATTAGTTTTTATTCTTTATCAGCGAATCTAGAGATTGTAAGCGATTAGGGTAGTAGAGATTAAAAACGGAGTCATTATAAAATTTCCCTATTTGACTATGATAGTAAATATACGCCTCGCTTTCATAATCGTATGAAGTGGGGAAAGTGTGTGAAACAGAATCTTCGACAATAGAATTTTCTTCTACTTCCTTGTCAATATATTCTCCTCTAACTGAATCTATGTCAGATTGTTCCTTAATATCGACAATTTTTTCATGACCCGATTGCCTTCCGCGTTTATCGCTAATACATGAAACTATCACCAATCCAAACAATAAGAATGAAAACATAATTCTAATTGCCTCTTTCAATTCCATTTTTATTCCTTTCAATTTGTTGATTAATTAGATTGTGATATTGTGCGGATTTTTCCGGATTATTTGCCTTAAAGTCTTTCCATGCTTGGGTGTTTCTTAAGCCATACCATGACATGGCCTGATACCAATCTTCAGTATGATAGTCGGGGACTGTTCCACCACCGTTAAGGAATTGATTGTCAAATTCTTTCATTGCATCCACTAATATGGATCGATTAAAAGCTCCCATTTGATTATGATGTCCGTCTCCTCCTGATCGGTTTAAAATGAAGTCTATATGACCCAGAAATCCTTCAAAAGTCCCATTTGACTGTTTAAATCTTTCAAACATTCTAGCATGATCTCCTTCATGCACTAATGCCATCATAAGGAAGGTCTGATCTATGCCTATCTCACCTGAAGAATTGAGAATATCAGAATTGATTATAATCCTATGCTGTCCAAATTTAGATACAGGATTGCTAGTTGATAAGTGAGATTCTGTTCTCGCTACATTCGTAAATCCAGATGGTGCATTGTTACTGTTTCTTAACTTTCCTAAATGCACATAAACACTATTCTGATTGGCGTAGAAATTTTTCATCATATTTTTCCAAACACTATTTGAACTAGCAACTTGGAAGAAAGAATAGACTGATGAATTTGCCTTTAATTTATTCGTTGGCAATACTTCTCTGCCGTCATGATCAATATATATAATTGGATTATCTAAACAATATGCATATGAAGACCAAGCTGTGTATTTCTCCGCCAGCGGATCCACCCCCAACCACACACTTAATGTTGGGTCGTAGTAACGAGCGCCGTAGTAGTATAGTCCGGTTTCGGTGTCAAGTTCCTTGCCGTTGAATTTGAAGGGGTTGTCGTAGTCGACAATGTTAGATTGTTCAATCATGGTTTCTCCGTAGGGCAAATTTACGAAGAATTGGTAAGGATCGCCATGCAGGTCGGTAATTAATGTGTTTGTGCCCAGATGATCGGGATGATAAAAATATATTGAGGTTTCGTAGCCACGTTTTTTGCCGTTGTCATCGGCTATTTCGTCAAGGGTGAGGGGGGAGTTTTTCAAACACTTGCGACCCCGCTGGGGTCGGAATGGCATGATGACTTTTTCTATATACATGCGACCCCGGAGGGGTCGTTTGCCGTTGCATTAGCATGTTTATTGAGCGCAGGGTTAATGGTAAATTCATGATTTTTGTTTTGCCTGACCCCAGTGGGGTCACATGTGTATAGAAAACAAAAGAAAAGATCCATTGACCCCGGAGGGGTCGCATGTGTTTAATAGCCGTTGTTATATTCACAGGCCTAGCATCAGCAATTGCGCAAAAACAAAAAAACCGGCTTCGCGGGCCGGTTTTCATTGCATGTTCTCTTAAGTTATTTTTTTGCAAACTCCTGATAAAAAGCCACAATGGTTTCGATGCCCTTGTAGAAATTAGCCAGCGGATAGTTCTCATTGGGTGAATGGATGGCGTCCGACTCCAAACCAAAGCCCATCAGCAGGGTTTTAATCCCCAATATCTGTTCAAAGGTGGAGATAATCGGGATGCTGCCGCCACTGCGCATAGGCACCGGCTGTTTTCCATAGGTGAGCATATAGGCTTTCTCGGCTGCCTTATAGGCAGGGAGCTCAATCGGGCACACATAAGCCTGGCCTCCATGAAGACTCTCAACCTTAACTTGAACGGTGTTGGGGGCAATGCTTTCAAAATGATCCTTGAACATCTGTGCCACTTTTTCGTGGTTCTGGTTTGGAACCAGACGGCAGGATACTTTCGCATAAGCCTTGGATGGCAGCACTGTTTTGGCACCTTCGCCGGTGTAGCCACCCCAGATACCACACACATCGAAAGTTGGCCTGATGCCGGTTCGTTCGGTGGTGGTAAAACCTTGTTCGCCGCGCAGTTCGGTCACATTGAGGGCTTTTTTATAAGCTTCTTCACTAAATGGTGCTTTGTTGAGCAGCACCCTTTCGTCGGCTGTAGCTTCGAGTACATCATCGTAAAAACCGGGTATGGTAATGCGGTTTTTCTCATCGAGCATCGAACTGATCATCTCGGCAAGCACGATGATGGGGTTGGCCACTGCACCCCCGAAAAGGCCTGAGTGAAGGTCGCGGTTGGGGCCTGTAACCTCCACCTGCCAATAGGCCAGTCCGCGCAGTCCTGTGGTGATCGACGGAACATCGGGACCTATCATACTGGTGTCGGAAACAAGTATCAGATCGGCCTTGAGCATATCTTTGTGGGCTTCGCACCATTTGCCCAGACTGGGTGAACCAATTTCTTCCTCACCTTCGATCATGAACTTTACATTGCATGGCAAGGTGCCTGTTTTTACCATTGTTTCGAAGGCTTTGGCATGCATAAAGCCTTGTCCCTTGTCGTCGTCGGCTCCGCGGGCAAAAATCTTCCCGTCTCTGATTTCAGGTTCAAAAGGAGGGCTTGTCCACAGGTTAAGCGGATCAACAGGCATCACATCATAATGGGCATACACCAGCACTGTTGGCAGTTCAGGGTCAATGATCTTTTCACCATAAACCACCGGATTGCCATCGGTTGGCAACACTTCGGCTTTGTCGGCGCCTGCTCTCAAAATGCTTTCTTTCCAGTATTCTGCGGCTTTCACCATATCAGGTTTATGGTCGGCAATACTGCTGATTGAAGGAATCCTGATCAGGTTGAATAGTTCTTCGAGAAACCTTTCTTTGTTGGTTTCGATGTAGTTACGTGCTTTTTCCATTGATTAAATGATTCATGAATAATTTGGGGTAAAGATAAAAAAAATGACACATAGGTCAACACAGTTTCACTACAAACAAGATGACTGCTTCGTTCAATATCCGAAACACCCAAGATCTAAAATCGTCAATTGGAGATCATCAGTCGTCAATTATTTGGGGATTTTTTAAATTTTTGATTTGTGATTATGAGTGTTCAAAACCTTAAGTGCAAATATTTATAGTTAATCATAAAATAGTTCTTTGAAGTATTGAAAGTTAGGGTTACAGATTACTTTATCGGAAAACTGTATTTGGATTACCGCCGCTTTTTTGGATCATATAATCATCGATAATATACTCTAATTCCATTGCAAACCGTCTTTTTGCAGTTTTATAGCCAAATCCGTTAATCTTTTTATAGATAAGGATAAGCATTGCAAGGATGAGAGTCATATAAAGGAGTATTTTA